>JAZSGZ010000030.1:0-7312 GCA_045532945.1 Acutalibacteraceae bacterium | reverse complement strand
TCAAGACTCATAAGAGTTGCATATTCTATGCCCGAAACTAAAACTTCCGCTTCTGCGAATTGTTCGTCCGTCCAGCGTTTGCAATATTCTTTATAAACCTCTTTTGAGCGTTCAGTATCGTTTTCACGAATTATTTTTAGTGTTACGGGACTTTGGTAGGAGGAAATAAAGAAATCCTTTGCAATAGAATTGCTTTCACAGGCTGATGCCATTGTCATAAGCTCAAGGCAAACTGCCATTACAGTGCTTATACCTTCCTTCGTTTCATCATCAATAAGCTTTCTTTGAAACTCACAAAGGGCATCAACAAGCACATTCAACATATGCTCTTTTGTCGGGTAATAATATGTAAGGGTTCCTGTGCTCATATTAAGCTCTTTTGCTATTGCATTTGGTGACACATTGGAATAGCCTTTTTCAAAAAACAAGTGTATTGCTGTTTTTAATATTTCATGCTTTGTAATACCGGATTTTTTATATGCCATATTATGCCTCCTGTATAGATTTCGCACTCGTGCTAAATGGCTTTTGGTTAATTTTAGCACAAGTGCGATTGCATTGCAATACTTTTTCGAAAATCTGATAAATTTTTAACATAATTTTTCAAAGAATATTTTGTCAGTTTTGCCGAGAATTGTCATATATAGATGAAAAAAAGTTTTTTATGTATGGAGAGTAGGATTGTTAATCTTATTTATAGTACTATACTTCTATTGACAATTCGGAGCTGTGGGGGTATAGTTTACTGTAGGGTGTGAATCCTTGAGGAGGATTTTTATGAAGGTTAAAATGAAAAGAGTTTTTGCGCCACAGACACTTATTTGCGGTTTGATTATATTGTTTTTCGGTTTCATTGCATTTTTATTCCCTTATTCCGGTGATGACTGGGCATGGGGAAGTGAAATCGGTATTTCCCGATTAGAAATATTCTTTGATAACTATAACGGACGTTACCTCGGAAACCTGCTTGTAATGATACTTACCCGAAGTAAAGCGGTTAAAGTAATAATGATGGCCCTGTGCTATTTTCTTTCCTGCCTCTTGTGTCAAAAATACTCGGGAAGTAAAAAAACAGGCACGTTGATTTTTGCGGTATTTTTATTTCTGCTTATGCCGCGCTACACCTTTGCTCAGTCTGTTGTGTGGACCTCAGGCTTTACAAACTATGTGCCGTCTGCCTTGATAAGTGCAGGGTATCTGCTTATAATAAAAAATATTACGGGACAGGAGACACCGCGATATCCTCGGTTTCTGTTCCTTGCAACCCTTGTTATGGGTTTTGTGGGTGCACCGTTTATGGAAAATATTGCTTTGTTCAATATTTGTCTCGGTATAGCGGTTATCGGCTACACATTTTTAAAATTCAAAAGCTTTTACCTTACACACATCAGCTTTCTTGCAGGTGCGGTTGCAGGTGCTTTGTGGATGTTTTCCAATACTGCCTACAGAGCAGTTGCCTCGGGTGAGGATACATACAGGACAGCGGCAACGGGTCTTGAAGGTGTTTGGGAACAGGCTCTTACAAACATTGAAATAATTTGCTTTAACATTTTTACGAATAATATCGGTATATGCATAGTTGCATCCCTTCTGTTGCTAGTGCTTGTTGTCGGTTTTGTTAAAAAATCTGATGTTGTTGCAAAAAAAGCAACAGCGATTTCGTTGCTTATACTTAACATAGCGTGTCTTGTACCTAATCTGTGTATCAAAATCGGTTTGCTGCTCGGCTCTGATGGTACACATTATCCTGAATTTATGAATTCTTATGCTTTCAAGGTAGTGTGTATGGTTATATTTGCATTGACCACCCTTGGAATTGTGCTGTTGTGTGTCGCAAAGGGCAGACGTTTTTCTTTAGCTCTGCCGCTTTACTGCATACCCATGGTGGTTGCGCCATTGCTTGTTGTAACACCCGTAGGACCACGTTGCTTTTTTATTGCGCATCTGCTTCTTATGGTGTTTTTGACATCTTTGCTTTCTTACATATTGGAGGATGTGAAAATTCCCGTCAAGAGAGTATTTTGCGGATGTGTAACGGTTGCTTTGTTGGTGCAGGTGATATATTATATGAATGTATTTATTCCTGTGTATAAATACGATGTGAAGCGTAACGAGCTTGCTCAGCTACAGTCACAAAATAAAGAGAAGACTATTGTTTTGTGTGAGTTGCCCGATGAAGGTTATGTGTGGTGCGACTCACTCAAAAGAGAACCGTGGCCTCACAGGTATAAGCTGTTCCATCAGTTGGATGAGAATATCCCCGTAGTTATGGTTTCCACGGAAGAGTTTGATGAGTATTATGAGCAGTACATAAGTAAATAACGAAGAGGTTTATTTTATGGATTTATCATTAGTGGTTCCCTGCTTTAATGAGGAAGAAAATATTGAAGAATTTTATGAATGTGTTGAAAGGTGCTTCTCCGACAAGGGCTTCACATATGAGCTGGTTTTTGTGAATGACGGAAGCAGAGATAAAACTCTCCTTAAGCTTAAGGAGCTTGTGAAAACACAAAGAGGCAGTATTCAGGTTGTTTCTTTCAGCCGTAATTTCGGCAAAGAATCAGCAATTTATGCAGGACTTTCCCGTGCCAAGGGTGACGCAGTCTGTATTATTGATGCAGACCTTCAACAACGTCCTGAGGTTGTGCTGGAAATGAAAGAAATCCTTGATACAAAGCCTGAGGTTGATTGTGTTGCAGCATTTCAGGAGAAGCGTAAAGAGGGTAAGGCTATTTCTGCGCTGAAATCCTGCTTTTATAAGATAATCAATAAAGTGTCCGAGGTTGACTTTGTGAACGGTGCATCTGATTTTCGCCTTATGCGCCGTCAGATGGTAAATGCGGTTCTGAGTATGACTGAGTATCACAGGTTTTCCAAAGGGATTCTCAGTTGGGTTGGCTTTAATACGGAGCACATTGCCTATGAGGTTCAGCCCAGAGAGCACGGTGAATCTAAGTGGAGTGTTCTGAAGCTTACGAAATATGCAGTTGAGGGTATTGTGGCATTTTCTACTGCACCACTCAGACTGGCAACTGTTATAGGGTTCATTTCATCGATACTGTCAGTTATATATCTTGTGGGTGTTGTTATTCAAAAACTGTTTTTTGAAATAAATGTTCCCGGATATGCCTCCATAGTTGTTCTTATTCTGTTTATGGGCGGTCTTATTCTTTTTAGTCTTGGGATTATTGGTGAATATCTTGCAAAAATATATGTTCAGATGAAGAACAGACCTATTTATATTGAAAAAGAATATTTCACAAACGAAAAAGATTTTTAAATAACGGAAGAACCGAAGCTTATCAGTAAAAAGCCTCGGTTCTTTTTTGTATTATTTAATGCTTTTCGCAGATATATACGTTGCATACTGTGTTTGCTGCCTTGCGCCTGTCGGAAAAAATTGAATATACCTTTACTGTCTTGCCTTGTGCATCATCGGGCAGGGGAAGGAAGAAGGTGTTGTTTTTGTCGGAGCCACATACTGCGTGTTCCCACTGATTTGCCTTGTAGTCGGGAGCTCGTTCAGGGAAGCCGACCATTTTACCGTCGATTTCCGCTACACAGTAAACACATTCCTCACCGTGGATGCCCTCAATTGCAACCGTCAGGCGTGCATCCTTTTTGTAATGCGGTAAGGTGAATTCATTGAATTTGCAAACCGCGGTGTTTTTGTATCTGTAATGAGCCTGCATATTATTGGCTTTGGGGTTGGTAAGCACCACTTCCTTGCCTTCCTTGATAACACGTACAGCGTAAATTCTGTCAACGGGCTTTTCCAAGGAGAAATAGCGGATTTTATCATTCACACCGTAGCTTGCCACAAGCTTTTTGCCGTGCAGGTCATAGTAATCGTGAACGGTGAAGCGGATTATTTTAGCAGTAAAGTCTTCATCGGCAACACTTGTTTTAACAAGTTCTGTCGATTTCCAATCAGCAAGGTTGCAGGAATACTCTGCAGTTAAGGGGAGCTTCTGCACCTCAACCTCTCGCGTGGGATAGTCGGGGGAGAAGAACTCAACCTCAATGCTGTCACAAGCAAGCTCTTCACCCAAATCAACACGCAGACAACCGCCGTTTATACGTAAATCGTTATCACAATATGTTTTGCTCTGACTGTCAAAGAATGTGTCACTCCTGCCGTCGAACATATATCTGCTTTCGCAACCACGCAAAGCATAAATTTCCTGGTTAAAGAAAGCGTCACGGGCAGCCTTTACCTGCGGAATCTCGGTTTCACCTGAACGACGGATGCTCCGAATTTCAAGGCAGTCGTTTGTGATTGCCTGCATGGCGGTTTCGTAAAGTAATCTGCCGTTTTCGGGCTTCTGCACTTCATTTGAAAGCGCACCAAGGAAAAGGGGAGCGTTTTCGATTATGTTTATTTCTTCGCCCTTTTTGAAAAATTCTTCCTTTCCGTTTTTCAGTAGAGCAATATCTCTGCCGTCACAGTAAAGGATTTTAACCTCCTTGGGTGTGCCGTCAGACTCTTCCACAACCATTTCATATTTGCAGTTTGTCAGCATAGGCTCTGCTTGGTCGGGTGTTGCCACCTCAATAAGTGTTGCGCGGAAGGGCATAAGTGTAATTTCAACAGTATCGGTTGAAGTGAAAATTCCAAGGTGCTCCTCATAAGGGTGGTGAATATTTACCACGACAGGGGAGTCGGCTTTGATGCCCACCTCGGCTATGTTGAGTTTAACTGTAACAGGCTTCCAGGAGTTGTTGCCTGTTGCGATAAATCTTTTTGTATCGGTACCGCGAGAGCAAGGGTTGTCACCATATGAATCGGGGAGTAATTTACCTTCGGTTAAAATCTTAGCATTTCTGCGGTGAAGGTTATACACTCTCGCGAGCTTGGGTAATTCGTCATCACGCATAAACCAAGGGTTGCCGTAGATTTCAGGTGCAAGAATAAGTGAACGATTGAATGCCTGATAAATCAGCTCGTCCTCAAAGTAATCAATATTTGAGGAAATGCATACACCGTGGTCCTCTGCAAGGCGTTCAAGGTTTTCGGTGTGACCGCGAGTGAACATAAAGCCACGGTGGTGCATTGCAGTCTGCTTGTTGCAGGACAGCACGTCAACGTAGGTTTCGTCACCGTTCCACAGATAAGTTGTAACGTGCTTTTCTGCCTCGTAAAAATCAAGACGGTGATTAAGTACAATAAGGTCGGGATTATATTTGCGACATTCCCTGAGCATACGGGCAAAAACCTCTGCCTTTTCGGGACGGAGAGTACCGCAGACACCGTCAAGCTTGAACAGACCGAAATCATAGTCACGGCAAAGATGAACAAAGAATTCAAATCGCTCTTTTTCTTCCTCGGGGGTATCACCATAGCCGTCGGGACTTCCCCACAGACCCATATGAATACCTGATTCAGCAGCCTTTTTTACAACGTTCTTGTAGCCCTCGGGGTACTGTGACTTAAATTTTTCGCCGTTAAGGTCACCGTAGCCACCGCTTGCACCGTCGAAGTTACCTGCATCCCAGGCATAGATTTTAATCTCCATACCATATTTATCTTTAAGGTATTTAAAGAAATCAAGATTAATGAGCGTCTGCTCCTCGGTGGAGCCCTCGTTTGTGTTGTTTATCCAGGAAAAATATTGGGGGATAGACGGAGTGAGATTATCCGCACCCGCATCATTCTTGTTTTTAATCATAATGTGCACCGCTCTTTCGTGAGAAGTTATGAGGATATTTTAACATAAGATAATCGGAAATTTCAATTGGCAAAAGGAAAATTTCGGAACTGTGACGCTTATTATGAAGCTTCGCAAAAGCCGAACAGAACAACACAGAAGATGAATGGTCTGCGTGGGGACGAGTCCCACAATATCTTTTCAGTACAAAATAAAAGACAGTATAGCCTTTGCTATACTGTCTTTTATGCGAAAGACTACCTCAACGGAGCCAAAATAAGAAAAGAAAGCGTAAAAGTAGTGTAATTCTATTTAGTCTTTTTTTCGTTCTCGCGTATTTCTTGTAATGAATATGACTTGCTACAAACAGAACATTGGAATTCTGTCCATACAAATTTGATGTTTCCCATCATATAGGTATCTCCAGATGAAAAATCAAAATTCTTTGCTTCGTCAGATTTTGAATTAACGACCTTCGACACCTTAATCGTTGTAAGCAAACCCTTACAAGCGGGACAATAATGCTTCTTGAAACCCACCCAAAAAGGTCTTGACCACATTCTTTTTACACCATGAATTTTCAAACGGATCATCCCTTTCGATGATATTATATCATAAAAAGTTGAGCTTTTCAATGATATATCTCTGACGAGATATGATATACGGCTACACCGAATGATATATTTTCGCTATGCAAAAATATGATATAATATCCGTTCCAAGCATACGCGAAGCGTATATCACCCACTTTAGTGGATATCATATCGAAGATATATCACCCGTTCCGATAGGAACGGATATAATTGAAAAAAGCCACCTTTGTCTATAGACAAAAGTGGCTTTTTTCTTGGTGCCGGTGACCGGGGTTGACGGGCTCTGCCCGTCATTCACTCGTTCCTCGTGAATACCCGATTATGTTCGGCTTCGCCGAGGCGGTTCGCCCCCTGTATTATTTATGAAGTAAAAAATTAGGAGCCTACGAAAAATCGTAAGCTCTCATTTTGGTGCCGGTGACCGGGGTCGAACCGGTACGGTATCGCTACCACTGGATTTTGAGTCCAGCACGTCTGCCAATTCCATCACACCGGCAAATATTACTGAATTATTATATTATATGTTATCGAAAAAATCAATATTAAATTTATATTTATGTGAAAATTCCTGTGGCAAACCAACAAAGAATGATATATCGCTTACGCGATATGATATACGGCGTTGCCGTGTGATATATTTGCTTTACAAATATGATGTAATATCCGTTCCCTTCATACGCGAAGCGTATACCATCTGCGAAGCAGATATCATAGCGTTAGCTATATCACCCGTTCCGAGAGGAACGGATATCATTAAAAAATCTCTTTTGTCAAGTAGACAAAAGAGATTTTTTATGGTGACCCGGACGAGAATCGAACTCGTGTTACCGCCGTGAAAGGGCGGTGTCTTAACCGCTTGACCACCGGGCCGAATATGAGGGGCTGAAAGCCCTTTTATATAACACCTTTTGTAGGTAAGTGTGTTGAGACTGGTAGCGGCAGTGGGATTCGAACCTACGACCAATCGGGTATGAACCGAGTACTCTAGCCAGCTGAGCTATACCGCCATATATATGAACAACATACATACCTACAAAGGCGATTTGCTCTCTTTCCGAAAGCCTGTTGATT
>JAZSGZ010000015.1:0-83912 GCA_045532945.1 Acutalibacteraceae bacterium | reverse complement strand
TCATGCATTACTGTCTTTTGATGAAAACGCAGCAACATTATATGATGAAATTAAAGATAAATACCCAATCGTATTAACACGAGATATGGCAAAAGCAAGAAAGTGGCTACATAGCAAAGTTAGAGGTACAGAGCGTACAGGCGTATTGGTAACCAAAGAATCTGCAAGGTTTAAGCCTTTAGCCGTTCATGTGTTGCCTTCAGGCGATGAAAACGCAGTTCATTGGTTCCTTGATGATAAAACTGATGTACGGTCGTCAAATTACCTTGAAGATGCCGCAACAGAAATTCAGGTACAAGGCTTGGAACTCGATTATACTTGTTTGCTTTGGGATGCCGATATGCGTTATGAAAATGGCGAATGGCATTTCTATAGATTTAACGGTCAGTCAAAATGGACCGAACAAATAGCCAACACTGAAAGTAAACAGGAATTACAGAAATATATGCTCAATGCATATCGTGTGTTGCTTACCCGAGCAAGAGCCGGAATGGTTATTTGTGTTCCTACAGGCAATCCAAATAAAACTGTTAGCGGCTTTTGGGAAGATAGTACGCGCCTGCCTGAATTTTATGATGGTACTTATCAGTATTTGAAGAGTTTAGGAATTGAAGAAATATGAACATAACCGAAGTTGTAGCAGCTTTAATATGGGACAAGGATAAGTTTATGATATGTCAGCGACCTGTGACAAAGTCGTGTGCTTTGTTGTGGGAGTTTGTTGGTGGCAAGGTTGAACCAGGGGAGACAAAAGAACAGGCACTCATACGTGAGTGCCTGGAAGAGTTAAATATAACTGTTTCTGTTGGTGATGTTTTTACAGAAGTTGTTCATGAGTATCCCGATATCACCGTGCATTTAACCTTGTTCAATGCCGAAATATCCGAAGGTGTTCCTGAACTTTTAGAACACAACGACCTGAAATGGATAACTCCATCTGAAATCCCAAACTATAATTTCTGCCCTGCAGATAAGGATATATTGAAGAAGATAAGTTTGATATAGGGTTTAGCGACAAAGAACTGGATTCAAAACCTTTACTAGATAAATAGTGTGAATTATTCAATTGAAATCTATCACTGTAAGTCAAATTTGATTTAAATTATCATGAAAGAGGATCATTATGTTTTCGGATGAGCAA
The DNA here is from genome assembly GCA_045532945.1 of Acutalibacteraceae bacterium. Classification (GTDB taxonomy): domain Bacteria; phylum Bacillota; class Clostridia; order Oscillospirales; family Acutalibacteraceae; genus DTU089. The sequence goes on along the minus strand of JAZSGZ010000015.1, from coordinate 82,771 downwards.
AAAAATATTTCGATGCTTCAAGGAGCATATAGGAAATTGAAAAGTTATTATTACTATAATAAAAATTTTACGGTTATGAGAAATAAAATCGTAGAATTTGAAAATGACCATGTTGAAATGAATAAAAAATTTGAAATTTTAGCATACGCATTATGTCATCCAAAAACTGTTAAGGCAAAGGAATATATAAATTCATTAATTGATATGGTGGATTTTTATGCTATTCCTAAAAAATTTGAATCTGATTCCATAACAAACAATAGTCTAATTTCAAATGTTATTCCTAATAATAAAAAAATGAAATCTGTAAATTTTTTTATTGATGCACCTATAGAACTGTATATTTTAGATGCTTTGTGGACTGTGTTTCTCGGGAAAATGGATAATGATAAGAAAGTACTGTCGTATAATGTTTATGGAAATACAATAAACAAAACTGCACTGTATGATGAGAATAATGACAATATAAATTTTGATAGCAGAGTTTTATTTAATAGATATTTTGACAATTATACAAGATGGCGAAATAATGCTTTTGAAACACTTGAGAACATGTATCGTTTCAAAGTGGATACTGTATTAATATCTTTGGATATTAAATCATATTTTTATTCAATTTCATTCTCTTTTAGAGAACTATCTAAATTTTTTGATGATCACGAATTATTAATTAGAATAAAGCCGTTGACTACTATTATTGAAAAAGTATATGCAAAATATTGTGAAAAAATAATTGTATTTAGACGGGACATGCAACACATAACTAAAAATCACTATGTGTTACCTATTGGCTTGTTCAGCTCTATGGTTCTGGGTAATGTATATCTTAAGCGATTTGATGAAAATATACGCAACCTTTCTGGAGTCGTATATTATGGTAGATACGTAGACGATTTATTGATGGTTGTTACAAAAACTCTCGATAAAAACGACACGCCTAATGTTGTGTTAGATGAAATCTTTGTCAAAAATGGGATTTTTTGTAAAATATCAAACAACTATGATTTTGTAGGATACAAAGGACTATCCGTTCAAAGTGATAAGATAAAGTTGTTATATATTGACCACAAAGAGTCAAGAGCTATTATTGATATTTATAATAACACAATAAAAATAATACCTAGCCAAATGGATCCATTGCCTGATGGAAGTTTAAATCTCTTTAATTTTGATGAGGTTGCTTATAGTGTTCAAAATTTCACAAAAGAAAAGAAAATAAGAGATATTGGTATTGTTGGCGTAGATACTTTCAAGGTTGGCCGCTTCTTTTCTATGTTACCACGTCGATATTCACAAATAGATATTAATAGCATAAAAAAAGAAATTAATATGCATATTAAGCAAATAGAAAAATTTTTTGTTGGAAGCCAATGTATTGAATTTTATAGCAATTGGTTAAATTATATGTATTTTTTAGTGATTACTGAACAATACAAAGTTTTACATAGTTTTGTTAATAATACCAAGAAATTGATTAGTGACTTGAAATCAACTTCATTAGATAGGAATATGTATCGCAAATATACAAGTATCAATAAAAAAGCCAAGGCTTATCTTTTTCAGCATTTGGAAACATGTTTAAGGGTTGCTTTATGTTTAAATATGTCTATGGTCAAAAAACGCTTCAAGAGTCGTACTGAATCTGTGAGAAGTTATATATCTTCCAATATGTTTGAGCATAGTTTTGTAACATTTCCTCTTGCCAATTATCTGGATTATGACAAACGAGAAGTATCTTTCTGTAAAATGTCACTAAACGATATTGGTCAATACCCAAAAAAGATCGAGGAGAATTTTCAGTTTGTATGGTCTCCAAGATTTATTCATTATGATGAATTATTGTTGCTTTTATTTTATCATTACCATAATCAAAATAAGGAACACAAAGAATATCAGTATTTAAAAGGTGGGTTGGTTGATAAGTTTATAAAAATTAATCATATGAAAGGCGCCCCGTTTTCGGTAGAAACTAAAGAAAGAGAATTTGAAGAAGGTTACTTATCGCGTACAATAGTAATACCTAAGAACAATGATGCTCTTTCAGAAATTAATGTGGCGATTGGCAGTGTGAATATCAGTGAAGAAAAGTGTATTAGCAGTTGCAAAGATCGATGGGCTAACATAACGATTGATGAGAAAGAAGAGCTTTTTAAAATTCTTCGAGAAGCATATGTTTTTATTAAAAAGAAAGAAGATAATAACCGAGCATTTAATAAGAATAAAATTATGTTCCTGGTATTACCTGAACTATGTTATCCAGTGTATTGGTTAAATGATTTAATACGATTTGCTAAACGCACAAATATTGGTATCATAACTGGACTCCAATATTTGAAAGATGATAAAAATCGCATATATAACTATATTGCAACAATACTTTCTTTTACTACAGGCAAAAAGAAATATCGTAACACCTTTTTGTACATAAGAGAAAAAAATGACTATTCTCCGATTGAGTTCGAAAATTTAGCGAAGTTAGGCTACACTTGTAAAAATAGAGGGCTTGCAGAATATCCAATTTTTAATTGGAAAGGGATTAGACTTTCGCCGATGTTGTGTTACGAATTTACAGATATTGTTGCTAGGGCCCATTTGAAAGGTCGTTGCGATTTTATTGCAGCACCTGTTTTTAATCCGGATACAACATATTTTTCCAATATCATAGACTCTACAGCGCGAGATTTACATGCTTTTGTTGTTCAAGCTAACACTTCTTTTTATGGCGATTCTCGTGTAACTGGTCCATACGATAGAGATAGTAAAGATATATTTAAGATAAAAGGTGGTGATAACGACCACGTTGTTATTGGAGCAATTGATTTTGTTAAATATAAAAGATTTCAAGATGAATATAAGGAAAACTTTAACCAAAAATTAAAACTTATAGAAAAAGAACGGATAAAAAAGAAACCACACTATCCAAAGAAAAACTCGGATAAGCCTAATTTAAAACCATTATCTGCAAGATTTCAAATTAAAGATTAGCAATAACAAATTTCTCTGGACTTATGAAAAACTTTGTGGTATATGTTTGTGTTGCATGAAGGGAGTGCAACATATGAGAATGATTGAAGATTTATTCTACGGTAACATATGCCCGTGCGAGAAGAGTTTGACTCGTGGTAGTGAGTATTCACAATTGCTGAATTTGGCGGTGAAGAATGAAGAAAAGTTTTCTGCAATACTATCACCGAAACAGAAAGAGATGTTTGAAAAACTCAAAGACTGTATGACGGATATGAACAACCTCTTGGAGAAGGAAGCTTTTATCGATGGTTTCAGGTTAGGTGTGAAGCTTATTGCAGAAGCAGTTTATGATATGTCGGGAGATATATGATGGCGATTATTATGTCTTTTCTGCGCGGTGTGGCGCGATTTAAGGCGAGATAGGACGAGGGTAGGGAAGTTAATCCCTGCCCTCGCTTTGTGTATTTATTCATTCCAACCCATTTCGTCGTCGGTGATGCCGAGTTTTCTGCATTCGTTGCAGACGTTCTTTTTTTCTTCTTTGTTCCCAATGGTGTATTTTAATATCTTATCACGGAAGACTATATATTTGGTTTTACCTGATTTGAAGTCAACAAACCAATTGCCTTCTTTCATCACTTTTGAAAATTTTTGCGGTAGTGAAATATCTTCTGATGTGAAGAAAAGAACAGTCCAATATTTCGGTGTTCCACCTGTATCCCAAAGTTCAATTTTATTAACGGAAATACAGTCAATTACACTGTCATCTTCCAAACTTTCTTTTATAAGTACTCCCTCGAAAACTTGTTTTATTGCTTTTGTGATGGCATTTTTACCGCAATGATGAACTTCTTTTACACTATCTATTTGGTATTCATCACGAAGTAAAACATCTGTGCTTACGCCCAAAGTTTCGCTTAGTATAAGTAGTTTTTCGATTTCGGGTAGTGCGATATCAGCTTCCCATTTGGATACAGATTGTCTGCTTACACCGCAAATCTCCGCAAGTTCTTCTTGGCTTAAATGCTTTTCTTTCCTTAAATGTTGGATTTTATCAGATAGCTTCATAACCTCACCACTTTCCATAAATATTATACACCTTTTATTCTGCGATTTGAATATCGTCGCCCGTAAAAATTATGGCTTGATTATCTTTCAAACTAACCATTTTCATATTTTGAAAGTCGTGTTTTCCTGTAGGCGTACCATTTTTACAATGGACATCAATTTTGCAAGGGAACCACGGAATACCTTTTTTGAAATCCGCTCCGCAAATGCAACTGCCTGCACTTACACCCACATACATACCATCATTCAATACATATTCCTGAATTAAATCAATGAAATTAACTTTTCTCATGTGCTTAATAAGATGATTACAGTCACCACCGCAAACGTACACAACATCGTATGATTTTAACTGTTCATAGGACAGCATATAATCTAAATCATATATAGTGATATTTTCTTTTGTAAAACCTGCATTCAGCAAATCATTCATACATTTTGGAAGTACTGCTTTAGCATCTTCATCAATGGCAGCAGTAGGAATCCACAAAGCTTTTGCTTCTACGGCAGGTTTGCCAACCATCTCTAAAAATATTTTCTCAATGTTTGGATTCTCAAATCCCGCGGAAGTTAGAATAATTCTTTTCATAATAAAAACACCTTTCGATTTTTGATTAAATACTATCAAAACCGAAAGGTGTTTTCTACCAACCGTGAGGTTACTTGATGCAACCTGTGGGTGCTATTCTAATATATTTATAATCGCCTTGAAATCTTCTGTTTGCTTGAATTCAGCTGAAAGGGGATATTTGTTTAATAAATTGTTTTTCATTCTTTCGCACATGGTTTTGCCGAATTTGGTTTTCTTGTAAACTGCACCGTCCAAAAGCATTGAATTATGTGTGTTTTCTTCAGGCAATCCATCGTGCTTTTTGGCAAGCTCTGCACATTTTCTTAAATATTCAAGGCATTTGTCAGTGTTACCATTTTCAAAATATAAACGCCCTAAATCACCGAGTAAGAATATTACGGAGCGATAACAAGAACCATAGTTGCCATCATCATAAACAGTATTTAACACACCAAGGCATTTTTCCATTGCTGCTATCTGGTATTCAACAGAAAAGCTTTTCTTGTAAAACAGCAAGTTGCTTATGGTGCTCATAAACAAAAGCATTTCATTATCAAGTGCAGTTTTACAGGCTGAGTAATGCTCATCATCGGGCAGATTTATAACGGTTTCAAGATATTCTCTGCTGTCAATCATACATGGCATTTCTTTTGCGATTTCAAGCATTTTTTCGGTGTATTTATCTTTGCCTGTTTTGTGGCTTAAGGTGTTGTAATACATACAAAAACGGCGTTTTATCCATATCCGAATTTTATCATCGGTGCAATCGTTTAAGAGCCTGGTGTAGAGCTTCTCTACCTCATCAAGTATTTCTTCGCTGTCGCAATCTCTTGCGGATTTTATCATAATTAGCATATCAAGATAACGAGCGAGTAAGCGAAATTCTCCCGGGAATTCCTTGATTGCCTGACTCATTTGTTCAAAAACATACGGACTGTCCTTTAATCGCAGCTCATCATACAGCTTAAGATATTGCTGGATTTTCTCTTCCTTTTCGTTTGTGTCAACACCTAAAAGCTCGTCACAGCTTACACCAAAATACGATGCGATTGACGGCAAAAGAGTAATATCTGGATAACTTTCTTCACGCTCCCATTTGCTTATGGTCTGAAAAGAAACACCGAAAACTTCAGCAACCTTTTCCTGAGTCAATTCTCTTTTAAGTCGTAAATTCTTTATATTCTTACCAATAGAAATCATAGCAATCAAGCTCCTTAATTTTCTTAACTACGTAGCTTGATTATATAATATCTTACCCGATACATAAAAACAATAACCTTTTATGCGAGTTCATTTCTACTGATAGGCGAACATTCAACCAATCGTATAAATTCCTTTTTTGTGCAATTTAAGGCGAGATAGGACGAGGGTAGGGAAGTTAATCCCTGCCCTCGTTATTTGCTTTTTATATGCAAAAAATTTAACTTCATAATTCAAAGAATAAGTTACAACGAAATAAGGGTATACCTGAAAAGGCGCACCCTTGTTTGCATCACATTTATTTAATTCATTTTGCCTGTAAGCTCATCAATCTTCTGAAGATATTTATTTACTGTCGCACCAAAGGTTATGTTCCAGTCTGTTTTTAAAAGATCGATTATTCTGTGGTAGGTTGAAATTGATTTTTGATATTCACCTTTGATTTCGTAAATATGTGCAATCGCTTCAAGTGAATCTGTAAATCGTGGTTTATCTTGGAGTTTAAATGACTTCTCATAGCAGGAAATTGCATCATCGTATATGCAATCATCAGCTTTAAAATCTGCAACTATTGCCCAGGTATACCAACTATCAGGAAACTGTTTAGTCATATCGTTAAGTAGGTTTTCTGCATCTATTATTTTTCCTTTTCTGCGAAGAATCATTGCATCAAACACAAATAGCAATTCCGGTTTTTCAAGTGTTCTGATTTTTTCAATTGTTTCCTTAGCTTCATCAGTTCTGCCATCTGCAACAAGGGCAGGTAACAGATAACGATATGCTCTCATATCATCAGGATGTGATTTCAAGTGCTCATAGTAGAAAGAAATAAGCTCATGGCGGTTACGGTAGTTCCAATCTGTATGTGGTGAGCCGTACGCATCACGCAAAATATTATTCATACTCTTGCTTGTATCACCAAGCTGCAAAGCTCTCTTTGCATATTCAACAGCTTGAACATTTGAAGATTTTGCACGATGTGCATAAAGCCATGCGAGTAGTTTGAGTGCATTGATATTTTCGCCTTCTTTGCTAATTTGTTTTTCAAGAAAGTACTTTGCATTCTCAAATTCCATATCTGTGAGTGATGATTTTTCATTGAGCATATTTTCGATTCTCTCGTATTGTGATTCTTCTGTGAACTCAAAAAGCTCATCAATGCTCACACCGAAGAAAACTGATATCTGCGGAAGTAAAGAAATATCGGGCATAGTTGTTTCATTCTCCCACCGGGAAACTGCTTGGTATGTTACGCCTAATGCAGTTGCCAAAGCTTCCTGTGTTACACCTTTGTTAGTTCTTAATTGTTTGATTTTTTTACCGAGTTCCATATTAATCATTCCTTAAATTATTTTCGGTACCGTAGCTTTATTATATGGGATGTAAACGTATTAAGCAATAAACAAACGGATGATAATAACTAAACAATAATAGGAGGTGTTGAATTTTAGTACTACAAAAAACAGAAGATAAAATATAATTGACAACCCAAATATTGCTTTTGAAGGAGCGATGTTTGGGTTGTCTTGTTTTTGTCAAATTACAGATATAACAAAGTATTATTTCTTCTTCATATAATTCTTCCCGTCAAAGCTCGGGTTAAACGCATAGAAATTCTTGGCATTGAGTCTATCTGTCGCAAGTCGTAGACCTTCACCAAAACGCTGATAGTGTACTATTTCACGTTCGCGGAGGAACTTGATGGGCTCGCGAACGTCGGGGTCATCAACAAGGCGCAGAATGTTGTCGTAGGTAGTGCGCGCCTTCTGCTCGGCGGCCAGGTCCTCGTGCAGGTCAGTGATAATGTCGCCCTTTGACTGTATGCTTGCCGCAGTCCAGGGGAAGCCGCTTGCCGCTGTGGGGTAAATACCTGTTGTATGGTCCACAAAGTAGGTGTCAAAGCCACTCTTCTTAATCTCTTCAAGGCTAAGATTTTTAGTCAACTGATACACAATCGCACCGATCATCTCAAGGTGCCCGAGTTCCTCTGTACCTATATCCGTAAGAAGGCCTTTGAGCTCGGGGTAGGGCATAGAGAAGCGCTGTGAGAGGTAGCGTAAGCTTGCTCCCAACTCACCATCGGGACCGCCATACTGACTTATTATAATCTGTGCCAACTTTGGGTTGGGGTTTTTGATATTCACAGGGAACTGAAGTTTCTTTTCATAACTGAACATAAATCAATCACAACACCTTTCAATATCCCACGGCCATGGGTCGCAGAGCCAGTCAGCATCCTCCGAGCCGGAGACAGTAAGAGGACCATATTTGCGTTCGTATTCATTTTTAAGGCTTTCTGCCTCAGCGGTGTATTTACGAAACATCTCGTTTGCCACCGTATCGCACGGGTGGGTATCAAGATACATGTGCAATTCCCAAGCGGCAAACTGTACCGCCGACAGCTTTGCCATAAGTTTTTTCTGTTCATTCATTGCAAAGGCTCCTTCCGTAGAAAGGCTTGTTCAAAACAGGGAAGAGCGTGCCCTCACACAAGGCTTTTTCGGGATCATATACCGATCTGTCTGTCTGGAAGGGGATATATGCCATAGCCACAACGGGGGTCTCAGGAAGTGCTGAGCTTACACAATGTTTAGGACAGGAGCATTCCGCATCAGTATTCCGTGAGTACGCTTTAGCCTGACGGGAAACAATCTCTGCCATATCAAATTTCAGAGTGTTATTCATCACAATTCTCCTTTTGTAAATTGGTGCGTACGAGCACCTGTTACAGTATATGTCCGGAGAATATATGTGTGAATTATACAGAGTCTTTGAACTATTCATCCGAATGATGCGGAAATATTTATCTGTGGGTAATATTCATATTGCAAATCCTATACATCAATGGTAAAATTGAAAAGAGAATCATATTTTATATTCGAAGACATTATATAAGGAAAATTTATGAAAAAAGTAATTATTATAGGCTGTCCCGGCAGCGGTAAAACAACCTTTGCCGAAAAGCTACAGAAATTTACGGGACTTCCCTTGTATTACCTTGATGCAATATGGCACAAGCCTGATAAAACCCACATTCCTCGTGAGGATTTTGATGAAAGAATCCGGGAGATTTTCTCCACACCCGAATGGATAATTGACGGCAACTACAACCGCACAATCGAGATGCGTCTCAAAGAGTGCGACACGGTTTTTCTCTTTGATTTACCTGCAGAGGTTTGTTTGCAAGGTGCAAGTGAAAGAATAGGGAAAGGCCGTTATGATTTGCCTTGGATTGAAGATAAATTAGACCCTATGTTTGAGGAGTTTATTAAAGAATTTTCTAAAAAATCCTTACCTAAGATATATAAACTGATTGAAAAATACGGGTCCGAAAGAAATATCGTAATATTTAAATCAAGGGAAGAAACAAACGCGTATCTTGAAAATTTAGGAGAACAAAATGACCTTTGAAGAAAGAAAAAATCAAGTTAAATCCTTTTTGGGTGAGAGGGTAGTTATATGTATAGACAGACCTATCGGCTATGTTCACAGAAAGGAAAGCTATGCGCTTACATATCCCGTTAACTATGGCTACATTCCGGGTGTTCTCGGTGGAGACGGCGAAGAGCTTGATGTTTATCTTTTGGGTGTGAATGAGCCTGTTGCTGAATATGAGTGTGAGATTATCGGAATAGTTCACCGACACAATGATGTGGAGGATAAGCTTGTCGGTGTGCCTGTTGGTATCAGATATACCAAGGAAGAAATCGAAAATGCAATTCATTTCCAAGAGCAGTATTACGATACTGAGGTAGAGGTAGTAGGATGATATTCGAAGAAAAGAAAATTATATTGAAAAATGGCGCGGAAGCTATATTGAAAACTCCTGAAGTTTCCGATGCCCCTGAGCTTATTGATTTAATGGCTACTGTAAGCGGTGAAACTGAGTTTCTTGTAAGATATAAAGAGGAGTGGGAAAGCGTTACCACGGAGGGTGAAGAGGATTGGATACGAAATGTCCGTGAATCCCAAAATTCATTCGTGTTAATTTGCCGTGTGAATGATGAAATTGCAGGTATATGTGATGTTACATTCAAAACCGGAATGAAAACCTGTCACAGAGCTTCGGTAGGAATCGGACTCCGCAAAAAATACTGGAGTATGGGTATAGGCTCTGCTATGTTCCGAGAGCTTATAAATGCTGCAACCCAACGTGGTGGAATAGATTTTATGGAGTTGGAATTTACCAAAGGTAACGAAAGGGCAAAAGCACTTTATAAAAAATTTGGTTTTGAAATTGTGTCAGAAAAGCCAAAAGCATATAAGCTTAAAGACGGTACATATCAGGATTTAGTTTATATGCAGAAGTATTTGTGAATTTGATGAGGTTGAAGCTGTGAGCGAAATAAATTTTGAGTATTTGAATAAAGAGCGCTTTGATTCGTTGTCAAATACGCTATTCAGCATTCTTGCCGACAATATGGAAAAAATTGCTCCGACAGGAAACACAAGAGAAGAAGATTATAAATGTTGGTATGAGGGTGTAAGCAACGGCTTAAAGAGTAGTGAACGGGAAATTGTTCTTATCAAAGATACCGAAAACATTATAGGGTTCTTTCAGTATTACACCAATGCAGATACATTTATGATGGAGGAAATTCAGCTTGTCTCCGAATATAGGAGTAAAGGAATTTTCAGAAAGTTATACGGTTTTTTGATTGTAAATCTGGATAAGGACATAAAATTTGTAGAAGCTTATGCGAATACTGAAAACCATAAATCCATTGGAATTCTTGGGAAATTAGGTTTATCAGAAATTGGTACTAATAAAAGCGGAAGTTGCTTTCATTTCAAAGGAAAATATACGGATTTAAAAGAGTGGTATAAAAATGAAAATCACTAACACTTGCCCAAAAATTAAAACGCTGTTTAAAGACGGCTTTGATATAAATGTTTGGCGAAAGTATGCAAAAGAAATCTCAGCGGAATTGCCTTCAAAATGTGAAGATGATGCTGAAAGCTATGATTTTGAAAAGGATGTTCTGCCTGTACTTAAGGATGCTTTGAATGAAGAAAAAATTGACTCTGTCAGCAAAAGCTTTCAAGCTGTAATTGACACGCTTAATGAAAATCTTTCGAAGCTTTTTGACAAAGAGCCTGATATAAATATTATTTTGTATTTAGGGCTTTGCAACGGTGCAGGCTGGGCAACAACCCTTGACGGTAAAAATACTGTTTTGTTGGGGCTTGAAAAAATTATAGAGCTTAATTGGGGCGATGAGGTAAATATGCGTGCACTTATTTTGCACGAAATCGGTCACTTGTGGCACAAGCTGAACGGCGAACTTCATATTCCCGACTACACAAAGCGCAGAAAAGGCGTTGCACAGCTTTACTGCGAGGGTGTTGCAATGGTTTGTGAGCACATCCTGTGTGGTGATGACGAGTTTTATCATCAGGACAAGGACGGTTGGCTAAGCTGGTGCTATGAGAATGAAAATGATATAAAAAAAGAATATCTCTGTCGTCTTGACAATAAAGAAAGTGTTCAGGATTTCTTCGGTGATTGGTGTTCATATAAGGGACATTCCGACGTAGGCTATTTCCTTGGTTGCAGATTTGTCCGTTACCTTATGAAAACACATTCGTTAAAAGAAATTGCAAATATGAAATATAAGGCTTTGAATAAAGCATTTACAGAGTTTGCAAGCACGGTTATTGAACCACTCAGACCTGAGGATTATCACAAGTGCTCGAATATCTGGAATATGAAAGCTCAACCTCTTGCCGAGAAATGGCATCAAGAGATTGCTGAGGGCAAAAGGCTTGTTTTCGTATATAAAATCAATGGCGATTTCATCGGTGAGGGTGCTTTGGTTTTTGATACAGGTGACCCCGATTACACCATTAAGGATAAGCGCGTCTATGTTTCGCGAATGATTGTTAAAAAGGAATACAGGAACCGTGGTATAGGCAGTGAAATTCTTGAATTCTTAATAAGAAAAGCAACCGAAATGGGCTTTTCTGAAATGACAATCGGGGTTGATAAGGACAATACTAACGCTTTATACCTGTACAGGAAATATGGCTTTACCGAAGTCCTTTTTGATGGCGCAGATGAAAACGGTGAATATTACAAGCTGATGAAAAGAATATAAAACAGAAAAGCAACGATTTTAGTGTAAAAACTAAAACCGTTGCTTTTTTCTTTATCTAAGTACAGGCATTTCCGTCATTCTCAATTTAGCACAACCGTAAGGGCAAAGCTCGATTTTCTGTTCATCGGATACGGGCTTTGTTGATTTCGGTGTTTTTCTGCAAACTGATTTGTAGGGGAACTTGAGCCCCCAGTTGATTTGTTGCATATTGGCATTCACCGTAACGGGAGGATTATCCTGCGAGAAGGGTATTTCTCCGATTCCGTTGAAGCTGACAGTGAAATTCTTGTCTGCAAAGCCGTAGTTCCAGTGGGATTTAGGTACAAATTGATAATCACAATACGGGAACTTGCGTTCAACACCTTTTTTCACATATTCTCGCATAATTTTATCATATTTTACGGGAACGGAGAAAAGGAGTGAACCCATCTGCAAAGCATAAAGGTTATTGGGACGTGCTTTCAGGAAGGGTGTTGTCGTAAATTCAACTTCAATTTCTGTTTTACCTTGTTTTATATTAAATGACAGGTCTTTCGTTTCTGCACCTTCACCGTTTATCTTAAGGTTCTTGGCAAAAGAGGGGATACGGATTTTGAAATCAAACTCCTTATCTGTTTCTATGCAATAGTGAATTGTATTTTCAAAGGGATAATTTGTCTTTGCTTCTATTTTTATGCCATTGTCATTTAATACTGAGGGTAACATAACGGAGTTGATTATTGTATTGCCGTTGTGCATAAATGCCGATAAAGCAAATTTGGGCCATCCCTGACTGAAATTTGCGGTACAGCAACCAAAGTTCGGTTCAAGTCCAAAGGTGTGTGCGTAAGGGCCGTTTGTACTCCACGGAGCCATAATCATCGTTTTCCGGCAGGCAATCTGATTTACCTGCTGAACATATTGATGAGTCCACATATCCTCGCTTAGTGTTGCAGGGAGAGCATTAAAGCCGAGCATTTCAAGTCGCTCTGCCCATTTGTTGTCACCCGTATGAGCAAAAATCTCCTCGTAGGAATACATCTGTTCAACAACTGCGCAAAGCTCGGTTCCTCTTGTTGGGTCAAGACCTGAAAGCACCTCGTCACCCGTAAAGCCCTCGAAGGCAGTGCCGTTGTATTTATCAAGTATTGCACGAAGCTTCTCCGCATTGTCGGTGTATTCTTCACCGAGCAGTCCGTGGGAAATCGCTTCGCTTTTGAGCATCATAGCCATATTAACTATGTGTGTGTTCATTTTCCAGGTGTGACTCGGCTTTTTCCACAGGTCAGTTGATGTATTATAGTCGAAGCCTTGATTTTTGATGATTCTTGCAAGGTCCTTTATCCAATCCTCAGCGTACTTTTCGTATATGAAATTAAGTGAAATGAAGGATTCAAACCATCTGTGCTTACCCCATTTGAATAAGGTGATTTCTCCGCTTTTCAAAAGCTCGTAATAGTTCTTCAGAACCTTGTAAATCACATCGGGAATTCTCTCATCACCCGAGCAATCGTAGTAAACCTTAAGGGTTTTGCATATAAGCTGTGTTGCCCAGGTATCGTATTCAGCACGTTCTTCCTTTTTGCACGGGCAAATCCAACCGTCCTTTTCCTGAGCAGAAACGATGGCATCAATGTACTTCTTTACTGTTGCAATCATTTCATCATTTTGGAGGAGATATGCAAGGGGAATAAATCCGTCAAGCCAATAGGGTACTCTTTCCCAACCCTCACATTTACCGCCTATCCAGGCACTATCGCGTATATCAGGCCATATCTTATGCAGATTACCGCTCAAGCCCTCTGCCTGTATTTCAAGCTGACGACGTAGCCAGCCCTCAGGCTTTAACTCTTTTGATGTATAAAAGTTCCATTTATTCATATTTTTAACCTCTGGCAATGTTTTCATTTTCTTTTAAATCTACACCTTTTTTAAGAAGGAAATAAAGAGGAATGAGTGCTAAAACGGTTACTATTCCTGCCCAGAGGAACATATCCTTTGCAGGAACTATAACCTCTGCATTAGCTTCGTTTATTATAGTCCGGGCTGCATATTTACATGCAGTTTCGCCAATATACGGACCTATAATCATAGGAAGCATAACAGCGAAAATCATTCTAATACCCTGGAAAAGACCTGCCTTGCCTTCGGGAATAAAGTCCTTGATGGTAGCACCAAAGAGAATATTAACAAGGGCATTACCGAGAACAACAGGCACTATGCTGATTAGAATAATATAAATATTGGTACTTGTTGAGAGCAAGAGAAAGCCCAATGTCAGCACAATGATACCTGTTACAAGACAAATACCCTTTTTCCTTGTTGAGAGCTTAAGCATAGCTACAATCAAAGCGAGAACAATACCCACAACGATTACTGCGGTTATTATAACAGGTGCTTTTAAAATGTTTCCTACACCGCCATTATCAGGAATAACAACATACTGGACATATGTAAGAAGATACGGATAGAAAACCTGGAATGCAATTATTGCAAAGCAGAATGCCGCAAGAGAAAGATAAAGCCTTGAGTTTTCTTTTATAACAGAAGGTCTGAAGCCGTAGATAAGGTCTGCCCAATAATTGGAAGATGTCTTTATCTGCGCGGTACGGGGCGGGTCCTTGATAAGGAACAGACCGGCAACACCGCATAAGGTTACCACAAGACCCAACAATCCGAAGAAAAGCTTGTAGCTGATTGTTCCTGCCTGAGCAAAGCTGCCCACACCTGTTACCGCAAAGGAGGATATGGTACCGACAACGGATAACACGGTTTCAACTGCCGGTCTTTGTTTTGGTACGGTAACGTCAGTAACCCAAGCCTGGAATGCGGCATCGTTACTTGTGAGCCCATAAAGGTCATAACAATATCCATAAGTATTACAAACCACACCGTGCAACCGAGAATCTTTGCTTCATCCGTGAGGTTAAAGAGGTTTGCAACGTTTTCCTTGGTGATGAAGCCGAACATTGCGGTAACTATACCCCAAAGTATGTAACCGACTGAGATGAACATCTTGCGGTTTTTAAGCTTATCGCTGAGTGCACCCATTACGAAGGTTGTGAGAACTGCTGCAATGGCAGAGAGTGCAACCATACGTGAAACGGCAGTTACTGCCTCCATTGAACCGAGAATGGCAGACTGTGAAACGTCTGCATATATTTCGTTTGTGATAAAAGTGTTGAAATACATATTCTCCGTATTCCACGCAATACCGCCCATAAAGCAGAACAGGGTGATTATAAACCAATTCTTTTTACTGACTTTTTCTTTTGTCATAGCTCTATAATTCCTTTGTCAAAGTACGTGATTTTATTCCGGCAGTACCTGATATGTAACATCCTCGAATTGCATTGTGACCTCTTCGCGTGTGAAGCCGGGTATGTCATATCTGTCGGAATAATAGTTGTATTTGTCAATGGTAAATGAGGTGTCGGGCTTGCAGGTGATCATAGTGCAACCGCGCTGAGAGCCTAACCTGTCAATGCCCGAATATGCAAAATAATCGATGCTGTAGCCGTAGCTGAAGGTGATGCCCTTGTAATCAAAGGTGGTATTGTTTACGTGGTCGTGACCGTTGAACATAGCCTTTGTTGACCCAAGCTCAAGCATCTTTTCGAACATATCGTCTTCACCGTACCCGCAACAAACCTGTCGACCTGTTTCACCGATTAAGCCCTCCTTATATTTAAAATCTTTTGTGTCGGTGTAATTGTTTTCCTTGAATTCGTTCCAAGCATCGTCCATTTCAACTAACGGAATATGGAAAAAAGCGAGAGTTTTTACTGTTCTGAAATCCTTGAACAAGCCACCGTTTGCATCGCCCTGAATCGACTTTATAGTCTTGTTGTTTTCTTCGTTCATTCGCTTGATTTCAGCTTCATACCATTCAACCTGATTTGGGTGTATGTTGTCATAAGTTCCCTTGATGCTCTCAATAATAGTATCCGAAATATATGCCTGTGAATCAATCATAACCATTGCCTGTGTAATGATTCCCTGTGAATTTTTTACCTCAATTATATGGTTGCCGTAGCCGTCAACGTCCTTGGGACCTGCCTGGAATAAGCAATGCTCGAATTCTTTGCTTGAATATATTTCTGCAACAGACTCTCTGTCAAAATAAGAGTATGCCTCAGCATCGTGATTGCCGAAGGTAACAGTCCAATATACCCCGAGGCTCTCCATCAGATTACCAAACGCTTTTGCACCTGTGTAGTTATTGAATGTGCCGGCGGTGTAGGGGACAGGGAAGCAGATGTCACCCGTTGCAACAACAAGGTCCGGCTTTTCCTTTGTTACCATAAGAGCAACTGCATTGAGTGCTTTTTCGTCAACATCCTTTGAAAGGAAGCCACCACCAATGTGAATATCGGTAAGGTGCATTACCTTGAAATCACCGTCCGTTGTGAAGCACCAATATCCGTTTTCGTCCTTCTTCGGGACAAGCTGATTTTCGGTTTCTATTCTGTTGTATTCATTGCCCTTTTTAATAAGGCTTTGAAGCATAACGTAGTTTGCGCTTGTAATTGCAACTGCAATTATCACGATAACAGAAAGAAAAATAAGTAACCCTTTCTTCTTTTTTATTACCTTTTCCTTTTGTCATAATGTTCAACACCTTTCAGGATATGTTAGTTTGATTATATCACTCAGGCAGAATAAATAGCAACAGTTTTCATGGTGCTGTTGAACTATAATTGAATATTTAAATTGTACTCTTTGTTAATAAGCAGATAATTAATTCTATGTTTTTTTGCAAGTGTTAAAAGCTCTGAATTTTCTTCTATTGCACTTTCAAGGGTAAAGTCGGCGTCATAAAGGCGCTTTTCAATAACACTTGCATATTTCTTTATATCATCAAAATGATTTCTTATGTAACTCTCGCTCATAACCAAACAATAGTAACGTATATTGTCAAGATATTCCTTTGTGAAATCATTTGCCCAATCAAAGGGGATATAACAACCCTCTACTATTAAGTTCTGTTCGTTTTCAATGGCAGTTTTCATTATTTCAAGGACAATAGGCCAAAGGTATACAGTTAATTCAGCATCATCATTGAGGGGTGTTAAATTTGTGTTACCGCTCCGAATAAGACCCATTTTGAGATGGTCTATGGATAAGTAAGGGTATTTGTACTTTTCTAATAGCCTTTGTGCGAGCAAAGTTTTGCCTGTGTGCGATGCACCTGTAATTAATATAATCATTGTAGCTTCCTTTTATTTGATATCTGAAATTATATCCTTAAGAGTATTCCAACTGTTTACCGTAAGATATTCGCCGTTTGTGTTGTTTTTGTATTCAGAGGGCAGAGTGGATTTTTGTTCAAGCAGGACAGGCTTCATACCGCAGCCCAAAGCACCGTTGACATCGGGAATCATTCCGTCTCCGCAGTACCAACAATCCGCCGGCTCCAATCCTGCGAAGCTTAATGCAGAATCGAAAATGTTTTTGGAGGGCTTTGTGAAAAGCAGGTCTGCACTTGTAAGGCAGAATTCGAATTTTGATGTTGGAATCCATCTTTTGATCGCAAGCGCCAGCCCTTCGCCACTCATCATATTATTGCTGATAATCGCGGTGCGGATTCCAAGTGAACCAAGGGTATAAAGGAGCTCAACAGTACCGTCAATAACTTCTCTTGTGGAGTTGTGTCTGTCAAAGATTTCTTCCTGTTCTGACATAGGGAGGTTTAATTTAAGATCTGTGTTCATTGTGGCGTAGCGTATCACAGCAGAGAGTGGAACGTCAAGTTTTATTCCTGTTTTTGATTTTATCCCCGATACTTCATCGAGAAACTTATCCCAATATTCTGCCAGCTTTTCGGCAGTTGTTACATCAGGGTTAAGCGCGGAGAGACGAAGCTGTTCAAAGCCTTGAGCGGGAATGCACCTTCCGTCGTCAAAAAGTGTACCGCCCACATCAAAAAGAATCATCTTGGGTAACATGTCGTATGACATAACTTCACATCCTCATAATGTACTCAAAAAGATTATATCATACATTTTATTTATATCAAGATAATGGTTCGTTTTTGGCAAAAATATAGTATTGACAAACAAATAATGTAGGTTTATAATTGTCACAAGTTAATATTTAAACCGTTGACGCGGAGATAACGGCAGTTATGCCATCACAGAGAGCCTGTGTTGCTGAAAGTCAGGTATGAAACAGATTGTCAAATGGACCGCTGAGGGTGCAGTCAAATGTGTTTATGCACAGAGTATTCTGCAACGTGAGGACATACGTTAGTTGTCGGGGATATGATAGTATCTCGCAAAGTGCACGATTTTCGTGAATTCAAGGTGGTACCGCGGATAAGTTTATTCGTCCTTGACAGAGTGTTATTCTGTCAAGGATTTTTTATTTGGAGCTGATATTTATGATTATTTTAAAAGAACGATGGCGACCTTGAATTTGAATCCCAACCATAATTTGTTATTTATACGGAGGAATATATTATGAAATTAAACAACGTTGATTTTGATACTTATTTTAACAATTATCCCGATAAAAACGGATTTTTCGGCAAGTACGGCGGTTCTTATGTTTCACCCGAGCTTAAAAAGGCTATGGAGGAAATCACTGAGGCTTATTATTCAATTTGTCAGTCACGTAAGTTTATTGCAGAGCTTCGCAGAATCCGCAAGGAATTTCAGGGCAGACCCACACCGGTTACACATCTTGAAAGACTTTCTGATGCACTTGGCGGTAAGGTACAGCTTTATGCAAAGCGTGAGGACTTGAACCATTCAGGCGCACACAAGCTCAATCACTGTATGGGTGAGGCTCTTCTTGCGAAATATATGGGTAAAAAGAAGGTTATTGCCGAGACAGGCGCAGGTCAGCACGGTGTTGCACTTGCAACAGCTGCCGCATACTTCGGTCTTGAATGTGACATTTATATGGGCTCTGTTGATATTAAAAAGCAGGCTCCCAACGTGGCAAGAATGAAAATTCTCGGCGCAAACGTGGTTGAGGTTACCCACGGACTTCAGACTCTCAAAGAGGCTGTAGATGCCGCATTTGAGGCATATTGTAATGAGTACAATGATGCTATTTACTGCATCGGCTCAGTTCTCGGCCCTCATCCCTTCCCGATGATGGTGCGTGATTTCCAGAGTGTTGTCGGTATTGAGGCTCGTGAGCAGTTTATTGAAATGACAGGACACCTTCCCAATGCCATAGTTGCCTGTGTTGGCGGTGGTTCAAATGCCGCAGGTCTTTTCTCAGGCTTCCTCAATGACCCTGTTGACATTTACGGTATTGAGCCCCTCGGCAGAGGTCCCAAGCTCGGTGACCACGCCGCAAGCCTTAAATACGGTACAGAGGGCATTATGCACGGCTTTAACAGCATTATGCTTAAGGATGAAAACGGTGAGCCTGCACCTGTTTACTCAGTTGCAAGCGGTCTTGACTATCCGTCATCAGGCCCCGAGCACGCTTTCCTTCAGGAGATCGGCAGAGTTAAGTATGATGTTATCGATGACGAGGAAACAATCGATGCATTCTACAAGCTTTCTCGCCTTGAGGGTATCATCCCTGCAATTGAAAGCTCACACGCTGTTGCTTACGGTATGAAGCTTGCACAGTCAATGGATAACGGCTCAGTTCTTATCAACCTCTCAGGCAGAGGCGATAAGGATATGGACTATATCATTGAGAATTACGGTATAAGATAATGTCAATTTAAAAAGAAATGCTACAGACTGAAAAATCAGCCTGTAGCATTTTTGTTTAATTGCTTTTATACTGTTACTATTTTGTTATATTGAATGATAATAATTACCGTTGTGATTATTACGAGCAATGACAACACACAGATTGTTGCAAAAAGCTTTTTATAGGCGGTCTTTTTTGACTTAATAAACAGTATTAAACTACCTATACAGATTGCGAAGGGGATAAGAAGGAACAGAATAAAGTAGAATACTTTTGATACAAACGAAGTAAGCTCATCATTAAAAACAAAGCCCATCTCATCACCGTAGTATTTATCCATAGCAATTTCGACCTCGGCTTTAATCGCTTCGTCCGTGATCTCCGTTACAGTTAATATATCGTCGTATTCGTATTCGTAAAATTCTTCATTGGTTATGTTTGCTTTTGCGTAGTCGAAATAGTAGCACTTTCCGTCCTTGTAAAAGAATTGTCCGACAACAGCTCTCAGCGAGCTGTCATTGGTATACGAATATACGTTAAATGATTCATAATCCCATATTATTTTTGCAGGAGCGCCTGTTTTCAGCTTGGCGGAATCACATACAACAGCGTTGCCTTCAGGGAAAATAAAATCAACGGTCAGCTTTTCGGTATCACCGTTAATTATTTTATCGTATTCTGCGAGAAGATCGTTTCTCAGGAAAGCGCAGGACAGCTGAGCACCGTCTTTATATGATATATCAGCAAAGAAAAGAGTCTCTTCTAAGTTTGCGTAAACATATATATCATCAACATGTATGTGTGCAGGATTAGGTTTGATTTTATATTCATCCTCATCAATATACGGAACAGAATCACCGTCGGTGTAAATCCCGTCATCATATTCTATAACATCATCTATGTAGTCGAAATTAAAATCATAATCGAGCATCGTGGCATTAATTCGTGAAAAGGTTTTGCCGTTATAATAAAGCTTTGTGAAATCATCGTTAAAGCTGACTTCAGTCTTTCTTACTTCCATATCTGCCATGGATGTAACCGCAAGGCAGAACATAATCAAAACTGTAAATGAAATTATACAAAGTTTTCTTTTCATAATTCTACCTCCTTAGCTGAGATTCAGTTTCTTATCGAGCAACCAATAGTTAATTGCATAGAGAATTGTAGCGATAGTTCCCACGAAGAAAATCACAACCATAAGTGCACCTATAGCAAACCAATCTCCGACATTGTCAGGTATGTTTTCAATCCAATTCACCATACCACCTATTCCGAACAAGAAGAATATCTGTATAACAAAGGTAAGTACGGCTGTTGATACATAATATATACCGATAGCTGTTGCAATTTTGTTTTTTCGCGTGATAACGGAACCGATTGCAATGCACATAAAGGTGAATAATAAGGAGGCGGCACTTGCGAGAACAGAAATAATAACCGTCTGAATCAGGAAAATTACAAGCATCGCTATTTCTGCATCCTCAAAAATGATTAGCTCGTTCATAACATCGTTGTAAAAATCAGGTGTAAATATTTCTGTGTGAAAGGCAATACAACAACCGATTATCATTTCGAGCATTACTGCAAATGCAGTTGATACAGATATAACGAGGCCGGAGATTAGCTTGGAATTAAGCACCTGACTTCTCTTGAGTGGCAGAGTAAAGGTAAGATAGCCTTCATCTGTAAACAGATTTTTATAATATCTGATGTATATCAGTATATTTGTAAGTAATGCAAATGCAAACAAGCTGATAAATGCGATTACAACAACAAAAATCGACATTATATTTATAAAAACGGGAAGCGTTTTTTCAGATAGGAGCAGAGAACCGCAAAATCCTGCACCAACAGCTAAAACCAAAGTGGACAGTAAACCAATCCACCAGAATTTTAATATGGCTTTAAAGTCATAGTGTAACATTTTCTTCAGCATCTGAATACCTCCTTAAACATAGCGTCAAGGGATTTTCCGCTTTGGTTACGAGCTTCCTCGGCATTGCCTGCCATAAGTATCTGACCGCCGTAGCCCAGAAAAAGAAAATCATCAAGCACCTGTTCAACGTCTGTGATAAGGTGGGTTGTGATAATTATTGTTGCTTCGGGGTTATAGTTGCTGACGATTGTGCTGAGTATGTATTCACGTGCGGCAGGGTCAACACCTGCAATTGGCTCGTCAAGGAGGTAAAGCTTTGCCTGACGTGACATAACAAGGATAAGCTGTACCTTTTCCTTAGTGCCCTTTGAAAGCGTTTTTAAGGTGGATGTCAGCTTAATACCCAGGTCCGTAAGTAAGCCTATTGCTCTGTTTTTGTCGAAATCCTCATAAAAATCATCAAAGTAGTCAACAACATCACTTACCTTCATTGATGGTGTGAAATACGTTCTCTCGGGAAGATAAGAAATCATTGCACAGGTTTTTTCACCGACAGGCTCACCGCATACCCTGATTTCACCGCTTGTGGGCTGTAAAATACCCGCTATCATTTTAATTAATGTACTCTTACCGCAACCGTTGGGACCCAAAAGTCCGATAATTTTACCTGCAGGTAGTGTAAGATTAAAGTTCTGTAATACGTTGAAATGCTTTTTGTATGCTTTTGTTAAATTAATACATTCAAGCACGTTCATCAGCTTCAACCTCCTTTATCATTTCAATGGCTTGTGAAAGGGGAAGGGATAATTCCCCAAAATTATTGCAAAATTCAGTGACAAGATACTTTGCAAGCTTTTTTCTGTTGCGTTCGATAATTTCCGTATCATCCGTAACAAAACGGCCAAGAGTGCCTTTGACAATGATTATACCATCGTTTTCAAGCTCCTGATAAGCTCTTTGCACTGTGTTGGGATTAACTGCTGCGTGCATTGCAAGCTGTCGCACCGTAGGTAGCTGTTCACCGGGTCTGAACTCTGCAGATAAGACTGATTTTGTTATCCGTTCTGCAATTTGCAGATAAACAGGTCTGTCAGAACTGAAGGTCCACGCCATTAAATCGCCTCCTTGTATTATTGTTCTAACACAAGCATACAACTTTTGTTAATGTTTTGTCAATATATTTTCGTAAATTATTGAAAATTATATATTCTTGCTATATAATGATTTCATAAAATTATATGTGAGGTATTATTATGGGCAGAAATGCAATTTACGGCGCAGGCTCACTGGGTACTGTGCTTGGCGCTTTCATTACACAGAATGGCGGTCAGGTTGACCTTATTAACCGAAACAAGGCACACGTTGATTTACTTAACGAAAAGGGTGCCCACATCATCGGTACTGTTGATATGACAGTTCCCGTTAAGGCTATCACTCCTGATATGATGGAGGGCAAGTATGACGTTATTGTGCTCCTTACAAAACAGCTTCATAATAAAGAGGTTGTTACAATGCTTAAGGAATTCCTTTCCGAAAAGGGTGTTATTGTTACCCTGCAGAACGGTATTCCCGAGCCCCTTATTGCCGAAATTGTAGGCTCAGAGCATACAATGGGTTGTGCCGTTGAATGGGGCGCTGCACTTATTGAGCCCGGTGTTTGCCGTCTTACAAGTGATAAGGACAGCCTTTCATTCCATATGGGTAAGATGCCCGGTATTACCGACGAGCAGTTCAATATGGTTAAGGATTTGCTTGAGCTTATGTGCCCCGTTCACGAGGAAGAAAACCTTATGGGTGCACGTTGGTCAAAGCTCCTTATTAACGCTACATTCTCAGGTCTCGGCACAGTTGTGGGCGGTGTTTTCGGTGACGTTTCCGAAAGCAAGGCAGGTCAGAAGGTTGCTATCCGCTGTATGAAGGAGTGTATCGACGTCGGTCACGCCTCAGGCACAGAATTTGCACCTGTGCAGGGTAAGAATATTGTCGGACTTTTCTATTATAAAAATGCTATCAAGCGTGCTATCGGTTGCAAGCTTCTTCCCATTGCAATGAAAAAGCACAGAGATATCGAGCCCTCTATGCTGCAGGATATCAAGAATGGCAAGCCCTGTGAAATTGATGCTATCAACGGTGTTGTTTGCGATTTCGGTAAAAAGTACGGCGTAAAAACCCCCATCAATGACAGAATCGTTGAAATTGTCAAAAAGATTCAGGCGGGTGAGCTTAAGGCATCTACTGATAACTTTAAGCTGTTTGATGATATTTTATAATTAAAGATTAAGGACAGTTCCTTTCGGGACTGTCCTTGTTTTTTTATTTTATCTCAATGCTGTTTATGATTTTGTACGCGACGTCATCTTCTTCGCCATCGGTTACAGTGAACAAAGTGAAATCAAAAAACTTGTTGTAATTTCCTTTTGCGTTTCCTGATACATCATAAAGATACGTTGTTGTTCCATCATCTCTATCGTACCTATGTGTTAGAACACGAAATTCGATTTCTTTGTCTTCGTACAAATAAATTTTAAATTCATCCATCATCAATATAGAATCTGTAAATATATGGTAATAAACTGCGATATTCAATTCTCTGTCAAATATACTTATGTCATCATTGTATATCATTCTCATCAGTTTATCATTTTCGTATGTAGTTTTCGGGAAAAAGCCGTATCTTTCAATGGTTTCTTGTTTTAAATTAAAGTTATTTGGCATTTCATTATCTTGAGTAGCATCATCAAACGTTTCTTCAAGATTGACATATTCTTTATTTATAATTATAGAAATTGTATCATTATTTTTGTAAATCGTACTTAATTCTGTATCACTACTCATTTCAAATGATTCCGGTACTTTGATAGAATAGATATCATTTTCAATAATATAAAATTTATCTGTATCCTCAAAAGTAATATTCTGATTGTTATAATCATGATATCTATCAGTCGGAGCACCTTCTGTGTTCATTATATACCCTAAATTGTTGCGGATACCTAATATAGGTAAAACGTACATAATGCCACACATTATGGATATTAAAAGAATAATAGTTATTATATCCTTTGCGATTTTATTACCTTTAAATACACGCTTTTTGATAACCGGTTCAAAATGCTTTGCAATATAATTCTTTTTACGGTAAAAGGTGTATGCTGCCAAAAGAATTCCTGTTGTAAAGGAAACAACAAAAAATCCGATATAAGTATGAATAAAACCAATCGCAAATGAGCGTTCATCTTCAAGACTCGTAAAATGCTCACCTGATACAGTAAGGATAGAAATAATACCCAAACAAATTACAGAAACAAAAGATATAATAGGAGTTTTTATGTAATTTGATTTATTCTTGTTTTCAATAAATACTGTATATATTACCGGAGCAATAGCAAGAAGTGCAAATAAAATTGAAAAAGGTGGAGCCCATTTTGAAACAACAAGTGCTATGGAATACGTTGAAATTTGAATTATGTGCAATATAGTATAGAATATGAAATACTTTTCTTCTTTCAATGTTCCGTTCCACGCAAGCTTGTAACAATTTATAGCTATAATTACACTTAGTATTGCAGGAATCAAAGCAATTGTAAGTGTTTTAACACAACTACTGAAATGGATAATATTAAAAATATAAATTATGTAGAAAGATGTAATTATACCGAGAACAGATATAATTGCATTAAATATCGTAAGACTAAGAACATCATCACGTCTGTTTTTGTATCTCTTTTTACAATACGCCTTTAATCTGTTCGTGTTCGCTTCGCGTATGTATTCGGGTACGTAGGCATCCTTTATAATTTTTGGTGCTTCTTCACCCTCCACAACTTCTGCCTGCGGAATATTGAGAACAAAATTACCTGACCTGATTGCATCAAGAGGAATGCTTGTGTAAAGTGAAAGATTTTTTAAACATTTCTTTTTTAGGGGAGTAATGCCCGAAAGAACGCTATCAAGCTTTTTCTTAGGTATTGCCAGAAGCTCACATAATTCGTCCTTTTCGATTTTCTGCACATCAATAAGATAGTTAAGTAAATCAATGTAATGCATATTTAAACCTCCTTGTGTTAGTGAATAATGTTGCCATCTACAACAACTTTTCCAACGCATTTTTTATTTACCTTAAATGCTTTGTCAAAGCAGTTATCACGTATTTCTGCACCCTCAAGATATTCAAGATTGATACAATGCATTTCACCATAGCATCTTTTGAAGGTGTTGTGGCTCACTATCAGGTTGCCGTGAACAAATTCCGTGGAATCCTCTTTCATAACCTTTGGTGAATATCTTATGGTAGGGGAGTCGGGATAAGTTATGCCGTAATCACAGCCTGTTACAGTATTATTACGGAAAATTATTGTTTTTGTGAAGCCCGATTCAAACCAGAAGTTGCAATCGTCTTCAATAAGCAGGGCAGGTCCCCACAAGCCGTCAAAAATGTTGTTTTCGATAAGAACTTCACCACGTGTTGTGCACAGAATTCCTCTGCCTGCCGTAAGACCAAAGGTGCAGTTGCGCACAATCAAATCGGGTGTGCAAGTTGCATTTTCAACAACATCCTTGCCGATTTCAACGGGCGGAATATCGTGCTCAAGATATAGCTCAATGTGTGTATCGTCAAGTCTGTTGTATGACTTTACCTTGTTTGTGCTGAAGGGGATAAGCGTATTCCATTTTATGAAATCTATTACGTCACCCGTATCAAATGCCTGAAAGCCCCAACTTTCGTCGTGCCTGAAGCAGACAACAAGCCTTTTGCTTTCATGATCTGCCTCGGTAATCTGCAGGTGAGTGCCGTGAACGTTTACAAAATCATCGTGAGCACCCTTTGCCTGACAGTTTTCTATAAGAATAGTACCCTTGCAGCCCGAGAACTGAAAGAAATCAGCCGTGCTTGCGGCAGTTCTGCCATCCTTGGGATTGAAATTGCAGTTTATATATGCTATGTTTTCGCAATATTGGGAAACCATACCTAAGCCGTGCATAAACATAACACGCAGATTTTCGAAGTGAAGATTACTGCACCTTTCAAAAAGTGCACCCGTCTGGTCACGGACAATGTTACGTGTCTGTACAGTGCAACCTTCACGGAAGGGAACGGATGTATCTTCTAACTCAAATTCAAGAATGTTGTCTCCAATGTCTTTGATGTTCTTGAACTTAAGCTTGTTGCGGTTAATATCCTCGGTGATATTGTTTTTGATGTCATACAGCTTCAAATGACGTTTATCAGCAACGTAAGGCTGCTCCCAATAGGGCTTGCCATCACTGCCTGCTTCACCCTGCCATATAATTGTGTCACCTTCAAGGCGATAAAGACAATCATCGTGAATCTTAATTTTGCACTTGCCGTTGTTGTTTTCTAAAATATCAAACTCGGACATAGTAGGGCAGGCGTAGTCTATTGTAAGATTGGTGATTTTTACGTTATGGCATTTATAAAGCACCACAGGGGTCATTTTGCCGTGTATCATTATGGTGGCACCGTTGCCGTCAATGGTGATATCCCGTTTGTTTTCAAGGAATATTGCCACTTTACGGGTGCCTGCAGGGTTTTCCGGCTTTTTGGCTGTGTTTGAACAGTAAAAGCCCGTTAAATGAAAGCCGTCTTCCTGCGAAACGTGGTAAATGTAGTTCTTTTTGAGAATTACGTTTTCACCGCTTTTTATATTTAAAAATAATTTGCTTAATTCATTCATACCGTCAGATCCGTTTGCTGTTTTTTATATTTTCAGTGTATCATTACGTGATTTTCTTGTCAATCATTTAATAATGTATTGATTATTGTAATAACTTAAGATATAATGTTTTCAGTAACAATTTTTGGAGGTTATTATGGCTAAAATAATCGGTGCTTCGATTCCCAATATCCCTTGGCAGGACAAACCCGAGGGCTACAAATATCCCGTTTGGCGCTATGACGGCAACCCTGTTATCACAAGGGATAACCTTTATAATGCAAACAGCATTTTCAACTCTGCAGTTGTTCCCTTCAAGGGCGGTTTTGCAGGTGTTTTCCGCGTTGACGACGTTTGCCGTGACCACACACTCGTTGTTGGTTACAGTGACGATGCTATCAATTGGAATCTTCAGGAGAAGGTTATTTTCCGCGGATACGACCCTCGTCTTTGTGAAATTGACGGTAAATATTATCTTTCCTGGGTAAACCTTACACCCCACGGTACAACAATCGGTATTGCTTACACGACCGATTTTGAAGAGTGGACTCAGCTTGAGGATGCTTGCTATCCCGTTGCACGTAACGGTGTGCTTTTTCCCCGTAAGGTGAATGACGAATATATGCTCCTTATCAGACCCTGCGACAGAGGTCACACACCATATGGTGACATCTTCCTCGCACACAGTAAGGATTTGACTTATTGGGGCAAGTACAGATTCGTAATGAAGCCTGAAAAGAACTGGGAAATGACCAAGGTTGGCGCAGGCCCAACACCCATTGAGCTTGAGGACGGCTGGCTTATGTTCTACCACGGTGTTCTCACAAGCTGTAACGGCTTTACATACGCTATGGGTGCTGCTATCCTTGATAAAGATCAGCCCTGGATTGTCAAGCACAGAGCAGATCGTTTCTTGCTTGCTCCACACAAGGATTATGAGCTTGTAGGTGACGTTCCCAATGTTGTGTTCCCCTGTGCCGCACTTGCAGATGCCGACAGCGGTAAAATCGCAATCTATTACGGCGGTGCTGATACAGTTGTTGCTCTTGCTTTCACAACCGTTGATGATGTTGTTGATTACATCAAAGAAAACGATTTAATGAATAAATAAGGTATTGTTATGAACCCTTTTGATGAATTACACAGCGGGGAGATATATTATCCCTCGTCTGATGAAATAATGAACCTTCAGGCAGAGTGCCTTGAAAAGCAGTACGACTACAATATGACACGCCCATCCGAAATTACAAAGCGTGAAGCTATGCTTAAGGAAATGTTTGCTGAAATAGGGGAGAACTGTTACATTGAACCGCCGTTACACGCTAACTGGGGCGGAAAGCATTGTCACTTCGGTAACAATGTGTATGCAAACTTTAACCTTACAATGGTTGACGATACACATATTTATGTTGGCGATAATACTATGCTCGGTCCTAATGTAGTAATTGCGACGGCAGGTCACCCGATATTACCTGAACTTCGTGAAAGGTCATATCAGTTTAATATACCCGTGCATATAGGTAAAAACTGTTGGCTTGGCGCAGGTGTTCTTGTTATGCCGGGAGTTACAATCGGTGATAACTCTGTTATAGGTGCAGGGAGTGTTGTAACAAAGGATATACCTGCAAATGTTGTTGCGGTTGGTAATCCTTGTAAGGTTTTGCGTGAAATCAATGACCACGACAGAGAGTATTATTTCAGGGACAGAAGGATTGATAAATCCGTTTTTAATAAATATTGTTGATACTGCCACCGGGTAGTGAATGTTAAGGCATTCGTTTACACATCGTTAGGTCTTAGAAGATGTGTTGACGGATGCTTTGTTTTTAGGAGGTTAATTTTGAATAAGTTAAATTATTTCAGCACATTTGAAAAGCTTTTGTGGTTATTTTCTGTTGTGTCTATAATAATATCATTTTTATTGTTCGGTGGTAACGGCTATGTAACCGTGATAGCCTCTCTTGTTGGGGTTACCTCATTGATATTTTGTGCAAAGGGTCATCCTGTCGGTCAGGTTCTTATGATTATATTTTCAATAATATACGGCTATATTTCTTATACCTTTTCTTATTACGGTGAAATGATAACCTACGTTGCTATGACCTTGCCGATGGCTGTTTTTTCCTTGGTAAGCTGGCTGAAAAATCCTTTTAAAGGCAATAAATCCCAGGTTGCAGTCAACAAACTAACCAGGAAAGATATTTATTTAATGATAATCCTTACTATAATCGTTACAATTGGGCTTGGTGCTGTGCTTGTTTTATTAAATACAGCTAACATAGTTCCGAGTATTATTTCAATAACAACAAGCTTTGCTGCAGCATTTCTGACCTTTAAAAGGTGTCCTTATTTCCCTTTGGCTTATGCCATGAATGATGTTGTGCTTATTATGCTGTGGATACTTGCATCCTTGTCTGATTTGTCATATCTTTCAGTTGTCGTTTGCTTTGCCGTTTTTCTGTTTAATGATTTGTATTGCTTTATCAGTTGGAAGAGAATGGAGAAAAAACAAAAACAGTCTTAAGGATATCATCTATAACTATTGAATATTATTTTTTCTTATGCTAAAATTTAAGTGTATATTTTATTATAAGGTGGCGTTTATTATGCTTAAGGTTGCAGTTGTGGGTGTCGGCGGTATCAGCGGTGCTCATATCCCTGCATGGGAGGAAATGAAGGATGCAGAGCTTGTTGCGCTTTGCGATATCCGTCCCGAAAGAATGGAAAAATACGAGGGTAAAAGATGCTATACAGATATTGATGAGCTTCTTAAGAATGAAGAGCTTGATATACTCGATATCTGCCTGCCTACATATCTTCACGCAGATGTTGCCTGCAAGGCTATGGAGCTTGGCATCAACGTTATAACAGAAAAGCCCATTTCACTCAAAAATGAGGATGTAGAGCGTGTTTATGCTTGCGCTGAAAAGAACGGTGTTAAGTTTATGGTTGCTCAGGTTCTTCGCTTCTGGCCTGAATATGAGCTTCTTAAGGAGATTTACGAGACAAAGAAATACGGTAAGCTCCTTTCAGGTACTATGACACGTCTCGGTTGCTATCCCAGATGGAGCTGGGACGGTTGGATGATGGATGAAAAGCGTAGCGGACTTGTTCCCTTTGACCTTCACATCCACGATCTTGATTTTATGGTTTACGCTTTCGGTGAGCCTAAGGTTGCACATCAGTTCCGTTCAAAGCTTCCCGATCAGGATTTCATCAGCCTTACTTATGATTTCGGAGATTTCTTCATCAATACTGAGGCTTCCTGGTATGCTACATCATATCCCTTTACTGCTGAGTTCCGTTTCCAGTTTGAGGATGCTGTTGTTGCCAATGAAAACGGCAAAATGATGATTTACCTCAGGGATGATGAGAAAATCGACCTTTCACAGGATGCCGAGGGTGACACAGGTGCAATCAATCTGCCCAAGAGCGATGCTTACGCAAACGAAATCAATTATTTTGCAGACTGCGTAAAGAACAATAAGCCTGTTGAGAAGGTTAAGCCGTCGGAGCTTTCTTGCGTACTTAATATATTAAATAATCTTTAATACAGGTGAATTTATGAAATATTATGTTGGTGTTGACCTTGGTACATCATCACTCAAGCTTATTTTGTGTGATAGTGAGGGCAAGGTAATCAATACTGTTACCTATGAATATTCTGTTTCATATCCACACTCAGGCTGGAGTGAGCAATATGCCGAGGATTGGTGGAGCGCCCTTTGTGACGGACTTCCGAAAATACTTGACGGTATTTCTCCCGAGGATGTTGCAGGTCTCGGTGTGGCAGGGCAGATGCACGGTCTCGTAATACTCGATGATTCCGACAACGTTATAAGACCTGTTATTCTATGGAATGACGGCAGAACGAATAAGGAGACTGACTACCTTAATGAGGTTATCGGTAAGGATAAGTTATCCGATTATACTGCAAACATTGCTTTTGCAGGCTTTACTGCACCCAAAATTATGTGGGTTAAGAACAATGAGCCCGATAATTTTAGTAAAATCAGTAAGATAATGCTTCCCAAGGACTATCTTAACTATATGCTCACAGGTGTTCACGCCTGCGACTATTCCGACGCATCAGGTATGCTTCTCCTCGACGTTAAGAATAAATGCTGGTCTGAGGAAATGCTTGATATCTGCGGTGTTACGGAAATGCAGATGCCGAAGCTTTTTGAAAGCTATGAGGTTATCGGTACGGTTAAGCCTGATGTTGCCGAGAAGCTTGGGCTTTCTTCAGAAACAGTAGTTGTTGCCGGTGCAGGCGATAACGCGGCGGCTGCAATCGGCACAGCCACAACAGGTGAGGGCAGATGTAATATTTCGCTCGGAACGTCAGGTACAATTTTTATTTCGTCCGACAAATTCGGTGTTGATGACAACAATGCGCTCCATTCCTTCTGCCACGCTGATGGCGGATATCACCTTATGGGTTGTATTCTTTCTGCCGCATCCTGTCACAAATGGCTTTGTGATAAGGTGCTTTGCAACAAGGATTATACCGCCCTTGAAAACGAGATTGACGCAGACTTACTCGGTAAAAACGAGCTTTATTTCCTGCCTTATCTTATGGGAGAGCGCAGTCCGTTGAATGATACGGATGCCACAGGTATGTTTATCGGTCTGAGACCCGATACAACACGCGCACAGATGCTCCTCAGCGTTCTTGAGGGTGTATGCTTTGCAATCAGGGATAATCTTGAGGTTGCAAGGAGCCTTGGTATCAATGTCAAAGCAAGCTGTCTTTGCGGTGGCGGAGCAAAAAGCCCCTTGTGGCGCAAGATACTTGCAAACGTGCTCAATATTGAACTTAATATTCCCGTTGCCGAGGAGGGTCCCGGCTACGGCTCTGTAATTCTTGCAATGGTCGGCGCAGGTGCTTTCGATACTGTTAAAGAGGGGGCTGATGCACTTGTTAAAACCAAGGATACAGTAAAGCCCGACGAAGCGCTGTCAGCCCTTTACGAGATACGTTACAATAAATTCAAAAAGATTTACCCTGCTGTTAAGGGTCTGTATAAAGAAATCAAGGAGTAATTACAATGAGTGAGATTTTTAAAAATATCCCTGTTATCAAATACGAGGGTAAGGATAGCAAAAATCCTTTTGCTTTTAAGTTTTATGACCCCGAAAAGGTTGTTCTCGGTAAAAAGATGAGCGAGCATCTTCCCTTTGCTATGGCTTGGTGGCATAACCTTTGTGCAGCAGGTACGGATATGTTCGGCAGAGATACTGCTGACAAGGCATTCGGCACAGAGAAGGGTACTATGGCTCACGCTAAGGCTAAGGTTGATGCAGGCTTTGAGTTTATGCAGAAGCTTGGCATAAAATATTTCTGCTTCCACGATGTTGATATTGTACCCGAGGCAGACGACATTAAGGAGACAAACCGCAGACTTGATGAAATTACAGATTATATTCTCAAAAAAATGGAGGGTACAGACATCAAGTGCCTTTGGGGTACTGCAAATATGTTCTCTAACCCACGTTTTATGAACGGTGCAGGCTCAACAAACAGCGCAGATGTTTATTGCTTTGCTGCCGCACAGATTAAAAAGGCACTTGAGCTTACCGTTAAGCTTGGCGGTAAGGGTTATGTTTTCTGGGGTGGCAGAGAGGGCTACGAAACACTCCTTAATACAGATGTTAAGTTTGAGCAGGAAAACATTGCCCGTCTTATGAAAATGGCTGTTGAATACGGCAGAAAAATCGGCTTTACAGGTGATTTCTACATCGAGCCTAAGCCCAAGGAGCCTATGAAGCACCAGTATGATTTTGATGCGGCTACTGCTATCGGCTTTCTTAAGGCTTATGGTCTTGATAAGGACTTCAAGATGAACATTGAGGCTAACCACGCCACACTTGCAGGCCACACCTTCCAGCACGAGCTGAGAATTTCAGCAATCAATGGTATGCTGGGCAGTATTGATGCTAACCAGGGCGACTATCTTCTCGGTTGGGATACTGATGAATTTCCCTTTGATGTTTACGAAGCAACTCTTTGTATGTACGAGGTTATCAAGGCAGGCGGTCTTACGGGCGGATTTAATTTCGATGCAAAGAATCGCAGACCAAGTAACACTTACGAAGATATGTTCCATGCATATATTCTCGGTATGGATACATTTGCACTTGGTCTTATGAAGGCTGCCGCTATTATTGAGGATGGCAGAATTGAGGACTTTATCAAGGATAAATACAGCTCATTTAATTCCGAAATCGGTAAGAAGATTACAAACGGTACTGCAACCCTTGAGGAGCTTGCTGCTTATGCTGAAGCTATGGGCGATGTTAAGGACGTAATGAGCGGACGTCAGGAATACCTTGAAGGTGTAATGAACTCAATTATGTTCTCATAATATATCTCTGTGAATATTGTGTTAATTTTAAATTTAGTTATTGCAATCTGCATAAATATCATATATAATAATTATGCAGTTTTTACAAGCGAACACATTATTATAAATTAAGAGAGGTAATTTCAATGAAAAAGGTTATTTGTAAGGTTGAGTATGATACCGAAGCATCAGAGCTTATTCTCAAAAAGACAGTCGGTGAGTTCGGAGACCCTGCAGGCTATGAAGAAAGTCTTTACAAAACTGCAGACGGCAAATTCTTCCTTTATGTTAACGGCGGAGCTGAGTCAATCTACCCCGAAGAAAACATCAAGAGAATGTCTGCAGCTAAGGCAACTGAATTTCAGGCATAATTAATCTTTAACGACAAAAACGGTTGAGGCGATTAAACCTCAACCGTTTTGCTATATATTAAAGTTATTGTATGGTCATAAACAGAAGAACCATTATACAGATAATGAAGTAACCGTGCACAAGGAAGGTTGGTGTGCGGATTATTGTTGTAAACAGACTTCTTTTTTCAAGCAGGTCTGTTTTTTCGTTTATAACGAGCTTGGTGCTCAATCTTTCCTTAGTACCGGGTATAACCCACACAAATGTAAGCACCTCATAAATCACGGTGTACATAATCAAGGTGATTTTATGGTCAAAAATGTAGTCAAAGCCAAGGCTTGCTACGAGAATCAGAGCACCTGTGATTGAGAGAATGATTTTAAGTATAAGTGAAAATACTGTGTTCAGCTTCTTTTCAAAGGCAACCTCTTGTGCTATTACCCAGAATACGAGGAAAAATGAAACAGTCACAGCTGCCTTCGTACTGCCTGAGCAAATCAAGATAAAGGGAAAAGCGCCATATAACAGGAATTCTGCAATATCCGTTGCCTTTTCGTATATATCATAAAATGCTGGTACACTATCCTTTGCCTTAATCAGCTTTGCACCGTAAAACTCTTTGGTGATTTTCCCTGCGTGAAGCAAGTCCTTGAGCTCATCCTTCGTAAAGGGGCGCTTCACGAAATAGTGCACCATATCAAGTCCCAAAAGGACAAGCCAAACAACAAAGGACCAAAATACAATATCACCGTTGTACGATTTTAATCCTCCGTTAAGCTCAAGTGTAAAGACAGTTGATTTAAAGGAGTCAAAGGTGAGTATAAAGCCGACTGCCGCACCGAGACCGCCCATTGCACCGAAGATACATTCCATTTCCTTCCAGGGCTCAGCACCGCGCGCCTCGGAGAAAAGGCGGAAAAAGTAGCTTTCGGATTCGGGAGCATAGTGCTTCGAAAAAATCTGCATCAATTGACCGAGAACCCAACCGAGACCGCCGAACAAAGCACAGCTTAAGGGGAATATAATTGAGAATTTGTCACCCTTAAAAACAGCCATTGCCATAAGCACTACAACAATACCGAGAATTGCGCCCCAGGACTCCTGACGTGTTTTAGAGAAGTAAAAGCGGGGATATTTGTTATCAGCAACACTCATAGGCTTGTTAAAGGCATAGTAAAGTGCAATAGCAACAAGGGGTGTAGCTATGTAAATAACAAGAAGCTCAATCCAATTGTACTTTTTACATACGGCATTTACACCTGTTGTAAATATTGAGCCGAAGCTACCGAACCATAAAGAGCCTTTAAGGAAAAGTGCTCCGAGACCCTTTTTCATATTCTCGGCAGGGTGAGCACTCATTGAAAAGGCAAGTGTTTCACCGTATGTCATTGAGCCGCCGAAGTACATTGCAACAGCACCGAGGGCGGAGAAAATGTAAAAATGCTCCTGTACTATAAAAATACCGCTGAAAAGCGCAAGTACCGTACCGATAAGTGCACCGGGGAGCATTGCACCCTTTTCACCACCGATTGTGGTACCGCGCATACCCCATCCGTAAGATGCGGCAGGGATTATGGCGATTACCATAAATATGGCTAAAAAGATATTCATAGGTTATTCCTCCGTTAAGTCTTTACCGTAGGCAGCTCCTGTTTTGATATCCTGTAAAAGTGTAAATCCGTTACGCTCATAAAATCTGCGTGCACCCTCATTTTCGGTGCCGACAATGAGCATAACACCCTTGATGCTCTGCGCCTTAAGATTATTGCAGAAGGCATCAATCAGCCTTGAGCCGATACCCTTTGACTGATAGTCGGGTAAAATGTCAATGTGAAGGTGAGCAGGGTAGTCACGCTTGTAAATGGCGTGGTCGTACATTTCTGTAAGAGCATCCTTTAAAAATGCTCTGTCATTGAGAGACTCAACCTTTCTGATATATGGTTCAAAATTCTTTTGGTATTCATCGTAGTCTGCTACACCGTAGCAATAGCCCACAGGCTTGTCATTCTCATCAACAGCCACAAAACAGTTTTGGGGCTCAACCTCGATATAGTAGCGGCAGAACATCCATTCTACGTAGTCAATAAGGGATTGCTCGTATTTGCCGAACATATCGTTAAGGCAGATGTAAATAACCTGTTCTCTGTCTTTTTCTTCGTATTTTCTTATTACCATTTCTTTACTCCTTAGTAAATTTAATACATTATACCAATTAAATAGCAAAAAGTCTATTTATTTTTTTGTTATAGTGTGATAATATAGTCAAAGTGAGGTGTTTACTTATGAAAAATATAAATAACGGTGTATATCCGACAATGGTTACACCCTTTACAGAGGACAACAAAATTGACTACAACGGTGTTAAGGCAATCATTGATTGGTATGCCCAAAAGGGCGTTGACGGTATTTTTGCTATCTGCCAGAGCAGTGAGATTTTCTATCTTTCATTTGAAGAAAGATTGGAGCTTCTGAAGTTTGTTATGGCAAACAAGCCCGAGGGTATGTCAATTGTTGCATCAGGTCACACATCCGATGACCTTGACGTGCAGATTGCAGAGGCAAAGGCATTTATCGAAACAGGCATTGATGCTTATGTTTTCATTTCAAACCGTTTTGCCAAAGAGGATGAAAGTGACGATGTGCTCTTTGAGCGTATGGAATACGTTGCAAACGCACTCCCCGAGGTTGCATTCGGTGTGTATGAGTGTCCGTACCCCTATAAGCGTGAGCTTACACCCTATGTGCTCAAGAAAATGGCTGAGAGTGGCAAATATACATTTATTAAGGACACTTGCTGTAATCTTGATAAGATTCAGGCTAAGCTTGATGCGGTTAAGGGCAGTACAATCAAGCTTTATAATGCCAATGCGGCAACACTCCTTGAAAGCCTTAAAATGGGTTGTGACGGTTACTCGGGTGTTATGGCGAACTTCCACCCCGAGCTTTACGTTGAGCTTATCAAGGCTAATAACGAGGGCGATAATGAAAAGGCTGAGTTTTTACAGAATATGGTGGGCTACTTCTCTGTTACAGAGTGCCAGTGCTACCCCATAAATGCAAAGTATTATATGAGCCTTTGCGGTCTTCCCATTACATACAATTCACGTACACGCAGTACAGCAGACTTTTTCCCTGCACGCAGAATGGAAATTGATCAGATGTACAAATTCACGAATGAAATTGTGGAGAAATATAATATTTTGAAATAAATTTTTTGCAACATTTTACGCAAATAATGAGTCATATATACGGAGGGTTACATTAAAATCCTCCGTATTTTTTAAAAAGGGGGAATTACATTGAAAAAGAAGGTAAAAGCAATTCTGTTGTCTATAATTGCTATAACTCTTTTTATATGCATTGTAGTTCTTGTTATCCTTGTTCCTGAAAAAAGTGACAATAAAATAGTGCAGATTGAAGCAGGTGATTGGTCATCTCTTGCAGTTAAAACTGATGGTACCGTTATGTTTACGGGGTATAACGTAGATTTAAGGTGTGATGTATCTGAATGGACGGATATTGTACAGGTTTCCTCTGATTCGAGCTATACTGCCGGTTTAAAATCCGATGGTACTGTTATTGTTACACAACTAACAAATAGCTTACCTGAATTTACGGATATTGTTAAGATATCTGCTTCAATGGATCATCTTGTTGGCTTGAAAAGTGATGGTACAGTTGTTGTTTGCACTGACGTAGGTTATGGCTCGGAAAAATACGGTTCTGAAAGATTGGATGTATGCGAGGTTTCCGAGTGGACTGATATTGTTGAAGTTCATGCTGATACCAGCTGTACTGTTGGTTTGAAGTCGGATGGAACGGTTGTAAAAACACCGGAAAAGGGTGTTACAGAGCCGTTTGATTTCACCGGATGGACAGATATTGTAACAATGTCTGTTAACGATACATACACAGCAGGCGTTAAATCTGACGGAACTGTTTTGATTGTTGGCGACACTCCGGATCACGATGTTAGCGGGTGGCGTGATATTGTAAGTGTGTCATCAAGCAGAACTCATTGTGTAGGCTTAAAATCAGACGGTACGGTAGTTGCTGTTGGTGACAACAGATACGGTAAATGCGATGTTTCTTCTTGGAGTGATATTGTTCAGGTATCCGCAGGTGATGATTTTACACTTGGCTTAAAATCTGATGGTACTGTTGTTGCTGTCGGGTATAATAAATACGGTCAATGTAACGTTGGCGGATGGAACTACGCCGACGGTACAACAGGTACAAATACTGAAACTTATGTCTTTGAGACAAAGGGTTGGAACAATATAATAGACATTGCAGATGGTTGGAGTCATATTGTTGGATTAAAGTCTGACGGCACAGCTATTTCTATTGGTAATAATTCAAATAAACAGTGTAATGTTTCTAATTGGAAAGATGTTGTAGATATATCTGCAAGAGAGCATTTCACAGTGGGATTAAAGAAAGATGGTACCGTTGTTGCGACGGGCTCAAACGAAAGCGGTCAGTGTAAAGTATCTGATTGGACTGATATTATTGCTATTTCAACAGGTTCAAGACATACAGTAGGATTGAAATCTGACGGCACAGTTGTTGCTGTTGGTTGGAATATAAGCGGTCAATGTAACGTTGCGGGATGGACTGATATTGTCAAAATATCTGCAAATGATACTGAAACGGTTGGTTTGAAATCAAACGGCACTGTTGTATCAACAACAAATCGAAAACCGTATAATAGCACAATATACGGAACTTTGGTCGGAGATGATACAGAAACGGACGGTACCGAACAGACAACGTCTGCTTCGTTATTTGAGAAAAACAGGGTGTTTATATCACAATGGACGGACATTGTTGATGTTTCCGTTGGTTTTGGTAATGTCATCGGATTAAAAAGTGACGGAACAGTGGTTGCAGTTGGAAATAATGGTAATGAACAGTCTGAAGTATATGAATGGACAGATATAGTTGCAGTTTCAGCGGGACAAGGCTTTGTCCTTGGATTAAAGTCCGACGGAACAGTTGTGGCTACAGGATTTAACGGTGACGGACGTTGTGACGTTAATTCATGGAAGGATATCGTTTATATTTATGCGGGTGAGCATAATTCGTTTGGTATCCAAAAAGATGGCACGGTTGTTTCTGCAGGAAGCAATGATTATGGTCAAAGTGATTTAAAATAATATAAAAGTAAAACTCTTGATGTGAAAACATCAAGAGTTTTTGCTATTATTTTATTTTCTCACCCATACAGTAAACCTCGATACCGTCTGTGTTTCCGTTGAGCTTGTAATTTTTGAGCTTGCCGTTTTCCCATTCGATGTCAACTGTGATGTTACCTATCGCCTTAAGACCCTTTACTGAGCCTGTTGCCCAGAGTGTGGGAAGTGCAGGTAACAGGAAGATTTTGCCCTTGCGTGACTGTAAAAGCATTTCACAGATACCGCTTGTGCAACCGTAGTTGCCGTCAATCTGGAAGGGGGGGTGAGCGTCGAAAAGATTGGGGTATGTACCGCCACCGCGACGGACATTCTTCTTTGCAGGAACGGGTGAAAGCTGTATATCAACAAGCTTTAATGCGTGGTCACCGTCCCAGAGACGAGCCCACATATTGATTTTCCAGCCCAAGGACCAGCCTGTGCCATTGTCACCGCGAAGCTCAAGTGAGCGAATGCAAGCCTGAGCAAGGTCGGGTGTTTCATCGGGAGTAATAAGGTTGCCGGGATGAAGTCCGTAAAGGTGTGATTTATGTCTGTGGTGAGGCTCGTGCTCCTCAAGCTCCTTGTACCACTCAAGAAGCTCACCGCGTGAGCCGACCTTGAAGGGGAGAAGCCTTGCAAGCTTTTCACTTAACTCTGCCTTGAATTCATCGTCAACCTTAAGTGTGTCAGCCGCATCAATTGTATTTGCGAAAAGCTCCTTGATGATTGACATTGTCATTGTGGTTGTTTCGCTGACACTCGTTGCCTTGCCGTTAAGGTGGAATTCGTTTTCAGGTGATGTTGACGGAGCACAGATAAGGTAACCGTCCTTATCCTCAATAAGCATGTCAAGCATAAATAAACAGCACTTTTTCATTATGGGATATGCAGTTTCCTTGAGGTACTGCCCGTCCATTGTGTAAAGATAGTGGTTGTAAACGTGCTGACAGAACCAACCACCTGCCATAGGCCAGAAGCCCCATTGAGCATCACCGTTTGCAGGGTCGCAAAAGCGCCATATATCAACGTTGTGGTGAACACAGAAGCCACGTGCACCGTAAATGCGCTGTGCAGGCTCCTCGCCCCTGACAGAAAGCTCCTTAACGAACTGAATAAGGGGTAAATTAAACTCAGTAAGATTACAGGGGAGAACGGGCCAGTAGTTCATTTCCGTGTTGATGTTAACGGTGTAGTTTGAGCACCACGAGGGCTTGGGATTGTCATTCCATATACCCTGGAGTGTGGTGGGCTGAGTGCCCTCACGTGAGCCTGAAATCACGAGATATCTGCCGAAGTTGAAGATAAGGGCATAAAGACCGAGGTCCTGCTCGCCTTTAGCGTGCTTTTTAAGTCTCAAATCAGTGGGAACCTCACCCTTATTGTCTGTACCGAGGTCAATGCTTACTCTGTTAAAATAGCCTGAGAAGGTGTCAACGTGATCATTCTTAACGTCAATGTATTTTTTCTCACAAATCTCGTCGAGGTGCTTAAGACAAGCGTTTTTGTACTCCTTGCCTTCAAGTGCGGGGTGCTTATCGAAGCCGTTGAAGGAGTTTTCTGTGCAGAAAACGATTGTGGCAACGGAAGCATTGTTTACTGAAATGCTGTCTGAATTATATTTAACCTTACCGTCTGTGATAACACGGAGTGCACAACGGTAGCTTGTACCCTGAATTGATTTGTCCTCGGGGTACAGTGAGCCCTGCATTGCGGCGTATGTTTCCTGGTTAGCGTGTGAATCGGAGGGAGCAACACCGTCAAGTATAAGTGTTTCGTCCTCAATGTATGATTTTCCCTTAAGCTTTGTTGTAAGGAATACGCTGAAGCTGATTTTTTTGCCTGTTTTACACTTTATTGTGTCGTAATAAGCATCCTCGTTGAATGAAACAAATGACTCGCGCTCAAAATCATCCGAACCGCGTGTATATGTAACGGTATTAACGCCTGTTTCAAGGTTAAGAATACGTCTGTAATTCTTCAGGAAGCCTGTTTTACCGTACTGAATACGGATGTTGCAAAGGGGCATATATGCCTGAGAGCAGTTGCAAAGAACTTTTTCCTCAAGAAGCTTCTTTGAGGTGAAATAATCACCCTGCATAACAAGGTCACGTGCTTCCTTGAATGCTTCTGCGGCACCGTCCTTGAGCTGTGATTCGCGGGGAAAGCCTGACCATAATGTGTCGGAATTCATCGCGATGAGCTCGTCGGATGTTCTGCCGTAAACCATTGCACCAAGTGAGCCGTTGCCGAGGGGTAACGCTTCAAGCCAGTTTTTTGCCTGTGATTTGTAAAAAAGATTTTTCGAATCGTTAATCATAATGGAACACCGCCGTTTATTAATATGAAATAATAATAAACCATATTTTATTTAAAATCAATATATTTTCACTTGATTAGTGTTGTAAAATCGATAATTATGTGTTATATTTTATAAGGTTTATTCTATTTTGAGACAGGAGATTTTGTATATGAAAACAGCATTCAAGAAAATCGATGCTTCTAAGCTTGATTTTGATGCAACCGTTAAGTATATGGTTGACAAAATCACAAGTATATGTGAAGATATCGGACCACGTGCTCCCGGTAGTGCAGAGGAGCTCAAGGCACAGAAATCTATGGCAAAGGACCTTGAAAAATGGTCTGATAAGGTTGAAATTGAGGATTTCACCGTGCACCGTCAGGCATTTATGGGATTTATTCCCTTTACGGTAGGTATGGCTATTATTGCTACCTTCCTTTTCTTCACAAAGCCCCTTATCGGCTTTATCCTTACAGTTCTTGCTTTTATACCCCTTGTGCTTGAATTTCTTATGTATAAGCAGTTTATTGACCCGCTTTTCAAGGGTCATCCCTCACACAATGTTATTGCCACCCGTAAAGCATCAGGTGAAACGAAGAAAAGAATTATTTTTGTCGGTCACGCTGATTCACAGTATGAGTGGATTCTCAACTACAAGCTTGGCGGTACGGGTATGAAGCTTTTTCTTATCCCTGCCGTTGTAGGTCTTGTTGCACAGTGTATTGCAAGCTTTATTAAGTTTATTGTTGTTGACGTTAAGGGCGTTGCAACACCCGGCTCGGAAACATTCTTCCTTGTTGTGGGTATCATTCTTTGCATCTTCCTTGTTCCTTATGTCGGCTTCCTTTTCTTCCAGAGCTACACAAAGAGCGTTCCCGGTGCTAATGATAACCTTTCCGGCTGTCTTGCTTGTATGAGTGTTCTCAAGCTCCTTGATGAAGGTGATGTACGCTTTGAGAATACAGAGGTAAGGGTTATCCTTTCCGGCTCTGAGGAGGCAGGTCTGCGCGGTGCAAAGGCTTACGCAAAGGCACACGAGGCAGAGCTTAAGGAAATTGAAACAGTGGTTGTTGCATGTGATACAATGCGCGACCTTAAGGATATGGCGGTTTACGACCGTGACCTTAGCGGAACACTTCAGCACGATAAGCAGGCAAAGGCACTTGTTAAAGAGGCTGCACTTAACTGCGGACACGATATTCCTTATTCTTCAATTTACCTTGGTGCTTGTGATGCTGCCGCGTTCACACAGAAGGGGATTAAGGCAACAGGCTTTGCCGCTATGGATCCCACACCTCCCAGGTACTATCACACACGTCTCGACACACCCGAAATGCTTGTTCCCGAAGCACTTAAGGTTGGTGCTGAGGTGCTTCTTGAGACAGCCTGCCTTTACGATGCAGAAGGTTTAAAATAATTTTTGCGGAGCAGATATGAACTACATAATTATGGACCTTGAGTGGAACAACACTTACTGTAAAAAGAAAAAAGGTTTTATGAATGAAATCATCGAAATCGGTGCCGTTATGCTTAACGAAAACCTTGAAATTGTTGATGTTTTCTCAACCTTTATCAAAGCACAGTTAGGTAAAAAGCTTCACGCGAGGGTCAAAGAGCTTACCAATATTACAAACGATGATATCAGCACAGGTGTGCCTTTTTCTCAGACTATGGCACAATTCCGCAAATGGTCTGCAGGAAGTGATAATGTAATTCTCACCTGGGGTGATACGGATATACGAGTTCTTATAGAGAATTTCAAGTATTTCAACGGTATTTCTTTTATACCGTTCCTTAATAATTACGTTAACCTGCAGAAGTATGCACAGGCTTTTATGAATATTTCAAAGGCAGACCAGATTGGTCTTTCTGCCGCTGCGGAGAAGCTGGGGATTGATGTTGACAGCTATTCTCTTCACCGTGCTCTTGATGACAGTCTTCTGACTGCTGATTTATTCAGGAAGATTTACAATGAGCATATGCTTTCATCCTACACCTTGAAGTGTGATACATCCTTCTATTCAAAAATCACATTCAAGCCCAAGGTCATTACCGATATCAACAGTCCTCTTATTGATAAATCCAAAATGCGTTGTCTTTGTGACGTTTGCGGCTCGGGCTGTGAGCGTATTACGGAGTGGAGGGTTATTAACCAGGCATTCCGTGCAGTATTCTACTGCAAAAAATGTAAGCGTAAAATAAGATTTACCATAAGATTTAAGGAGTATTACGACAGAGTTGATATCAAATCATCATCTGTACCGTTTATTGAAAAAAAGGAAATTACTGTTGTTGCCAAGGAAAGCACACAGGAGCAATCTGTTGCTGCAGATGCTCAGTCGGAGGAATAAATATGATAACACCTATTAAATTACAACCTGTATTTAAAGAAATCGTTTGGGGCGGTAACCGTCTTAAGAACGATTACGGCTTCAAGTCGGACCTCAATAATATTGCTGAAGCCTGGATGCTCTGCGCTCGTGAGGACGGCGACAACATTGTCGTGAACGGTGATAATGCAGGTAAATCATTTACAGAATTTATCAAAGAAAACAAATCACTTCTCGGCACAAAGGGTCAGAAGTATGAGGAGTTTCCTTTGCTTATAAAGTTTATAGATGCTAAGGCTGATTTGTCCGTTCAGGTTCATCCTGATGATGAATATGCACGTGTTCACGAAAACAGCTACGGTAAAACAGAGGCCTGGTACATCCTTGACTGTGATGAGGGTGCACAGCTTATTTACGGCTTTAATAAGGAGCTTACAAGCGAAGAATTCAAAAAGTCAATTGAGGATAACACCTTCCTTGATTATGTTAATAAAGTAAATGTTAAAAAGGGTGACGTGTTCTTCATCAGCGCAGGCACTCTTCACGCTATCGGTAGCGGTATTCTGCTTGCAGAGGTTCAGCAGAACTGCAACACTACATACAGAGTGTATGACTATAACAGAATGGTTAACGGCAAGCCTCGTGAGCTTCATGTTGAAAAGGCAATTGATGTTACCGATACAGTTCCCCCCACAAGGGGCGGTGAGCCTGACAGCGCACCTGTTGTGAAGGGTGATGCAACCGAGCAGGCTCTTTGTCAGTGTGAATTCTTCAAAATGGACACACTCGACGTCGACGGAAAATATGAGCTTGCAGTTACTGAGGAAAGCTTTGTATCCCTCCTTATCCTTGAGGGTGAAGGAAAGATTAATTCACTTGATGCGAAAGCAGGCGACAGCTTCTTCCTTCCTGCAGGTGAGTACAATGCACTTGTTGAGGGTAAAATCAAGGTTCTCGTCAGTACATTATAATTTGATTTTCAGGTGAGTTTATGTCATTATTGACTGCTCAAAATTTAACATTCGGTTTTCTTGAC
This sequence comes from Acutalibacteraceae bacterium, assembly GCA_045532945.1. Taxonomy (GTDB): domain Bacteria; phylum Bacillota; class Clostridia; order Oscillospirales; family Acutalibacteraceae; genus DTU089. The sequence goes on along the minus strand of JAZSGZ010000015.1, from coordinate 38,135 downwards.
GGCGTCTTGTTCAAAGGCGCCGCATTTAAGGTTGAGGATAATGACCGAATCGGTCTTATAGGCTGTAACGGGTGCGGTAAAACCTCACTTTTTAAGCTCATAACAGGTGAGTATTTACCTACCGAGGGTGGAATTGTCAGGGGTAAGGACGTCCGTATCGGCTATATGGAGCAGTACCTCGACTGTGACGATAACCAGACCCTTTACGGTGAAGCACTTACCGTTTTCAATGACGTTATTGAAATGGAGCTTCAGTTGGCAGAAATAAACAGACAGCTTCTTGAGAGCAGTGATATCGCGCTAATCGAAAAGCAGCTTCGCTTAACTGAGGAAATAGAACGTCGTGACGGTCTTGTTTATGAAGCAAAGACCAAGGCTTCTTTGTTGGGCCTCGGCTTTAAGGAGGAGGATTTGATTGCACGTGTGGGTACATTGAGCGGTGGACAACGCTCGAAGCTTTCTCTCTGTAAATTACTTCTTTCAAATGCTAATCTTCTGTTACTTGACGAGCCCACCAATAATCTTGATGTGGATGCAATAAACTGGCTTGAGGATTTCCTTATGAAATACCGCGGTGCATTTATGGTTGTATCTCACGACAGGTATTTCCTTGATAAGGTAACTTCATCTACGATGGAGATTGCACACGGTAAAATTATACTTACAAAGGGTAATTACACCGTTTTCCAAAAGCTTAAGGCAGAACGCGAGCTTACAATTGAGCGTGAATATGAAAAGACTATGACTGAAATCAAGCGTATCGAGGGCATAATCGAACAACAGAAGCGCTTTAATCAGGAGCGTAACTATATTACCATTGCAAGTAAACAAAAGCAGATTGACAGGCTGAGGGAAACCCTTGTTGTACCCGATAAAGCCCTGAAAAGTGTTAATTTCAGCTTTAAAACCGACCTTCGGGCAGGGGATGAGGTGTTGATTGTCGAGGACCTCTCGAAATCCTTTCCCGGTAAGCCGTTGTTTAAAAGCTTTGATTTGAAAATTTTCCGTGATGACAGGATATTTCTTTTGGGTCCCAACGGTTGCGGTAAATCCACATTTCTTAAAATAATCAACCGTGAGCAATCACCTGACGGCGGTGCTTTCAGATTTGGTTCCAATGTTAAGGTGGGCTACTTTGACCAGAACATTGACAAGCTTGATTCAGGCAAAACCGTCCTTGACGAGGTGTGGGATATGTACCGCTTTATGACGGAAACGGAAATACGCAATGCCCTTGCAATGTTCCTTTTCCGCGGTGAAGATGTTTATAAAAAGGTTTCACTTCTCAGCGGTGGCGAGCGTGCAAAGATTTCGCTCCTGAAAATAATGCTTGCAAGACCTAATTTCCTTATCCTTGACGAGCCCACAAACCACCTTGATATAACCTCGCGTGAGGTGCTTGAAAATGCACTCTGTGACTTTGACGGCACGCTTCTTGTTGTATCCCACGACAGATACTTTATAAACAAGCTTTCAAGCAGGATTGTTCACCTGACCCACGACGGTGCGGTAAGTATCGACGGTAACTATGATAATTATCTTGCTTTTCGGGAAAATCAACAGCTTTCCGATATCAAGGCTGTGGAGAAAAAGCCCGTTGTCAACGATTACAAGCTTCGTAAGGAGCAGGCAAGCCTGGAAAGAAAGCGCAAAACAAGAATCAATAAGCTCGAAACGGAAATTGCAGAGCTTGAAGATATTATTCAGTCCCTTCAGGAATTACTTTGTTCACCTGAGGTTACTGCGGATTATGAAAAGCTTTTGTCCGTCACGGCGGAGCTTGACGAGAAAAAGAATAATCTTGATAATCTTTATATGGAGTGGGAAGAGCTCCAGACAGAATAAGTACAGAATATTTCATTAATCACCTGCATATTAATTTGTGGGTGATTTTTTTATGAATAAAAACAAAAAGGACTATCTTGTATACACAATCGGTTTACAAATTGTGGTTTGTATTCTGCTGTTCGGTGCAGTTTACGGGCTGAAGAAAACTAATTCCGATATATACAAAACTGTCAAGGAAGAGTATTTTGATAATATTAACGAGAATATTGACCTTGATGATTATATTCCGAGCGGTACAACAGAAAAAAGCACAACAGAGCAGTCTGCTGTGGTTGACACAACAGATGTTACGGTTGATAACACTCACTCTACCGAGGCACAGTCTATGCTTACTGCAATGGTAAATGCACAGGGTGGGGCAGATTATGGTGTGAGTGATGAAAACGATATTCCCGATAATGTTTCCGTAAATAATTACAGTCTCAGCCGAAATATGTTTCTGCCCCTCGAGGGGACAATTACATCACCCTTTGGTCTGAGAACACATCCCATAAGCGGTAAGCCCCGTTTCCACGCAGGCATTGACATTGCCGCATCAATGGGAACGCCAATATACAGTGCCTTTGACGGCAAGGTGATTTTTTCGGGCTATGACCAATGGAACGGGAATCATCTGAAAATACAACACGAAAATAATATAATGACTGTGTATTGTCACTGTGAATCCCTTAATGTGAAAAAGGGTGATACCGTAAAAGCCGGGTCGAAAATTGCAACAGTCGGTTCAACAGGCTCCTCGACAGGACCGCACCTTCATTTTGAATTAAGAATCAACAACATTTCTTATGACCCACAGAGTGCTCTGAATACAGCCGTAAATGAAGTTTAAGCTAAAGAATACACGTGTTGAAATAAGCTTTTCCTTCTGCGCTCTGATTCTTCTCTGCTGTGTGCACAGGGACAATAAAATCTTTCTCATTTCTCTTGTTGTTTCTTTGTTTCACGAGCTTGTGCATCTGTTTTTTATCTGTCTGTTCGGTGCGAGAGCTGATGCGATTAAATTTTCATTTATGGGTGGAGAGATAATAAGGGGAACAGACACTCTTGCAGGCTGCAAGGAAGCAATTATCAGCCTCAGCGCGCCTGTTTTCAACGTGGTTGCAGGCTGTATCTTACACATCATATACCCTGAAAGCTATTGGGGTGTCGTTAATTTGATTATCGGTGTATTTAATCTTTTGCCCTATGAAGCCTTTGACGGCGGAAGGGGATTACTTTTTTTATTGAAGGACAGGGTAGACAGCAAAGCACTGAATATAATTACCGTCGGGGCATCGTTTGTTGTGATTTTGTTCTTACTTATCTTAAACGGATACCTGTTAAAAAATAACAACGGAAATATATTATTCCTTGCTATGAGTCTGTTTTTGTTGATATTACTTATATTCAGACTGTTTCAGGGTCCGAGGGCCCCAGTGTAAGTTTTGTAACAATTATTAAGATTTTGTAATAATTATTGCATATTTTTCTGTTTCGTATATAATGTGCTTATGAGTTAAATTGCTCTGTTATGCGAAAATTACAGTATTAATATATAGATGGTATTTTTATGGAAAAGCTTTTTAAATCAGAAAAATCTCTTAAGCAGATTACTGCCATCCGTGAGTTTTTGCTTACGGACAGGTTCAAGTTAATATTATTTGCGATTGCCGGTGTTTTTGCAATTCTTCATTCAATGTATCCCAAGGAGCAGTATCACATCTGGGGTACTGTTACACTCGCTTACATTACAGGCTTCTGTTGGCTCTTCTCGGGTGATATTTTTGCAATGCTCACACCTGCAATGTTTACGTACCTTATTGCTATACGGTGCTATAACAGTCTGTCCACCTTTATGGGGATATGGTGGGTTTTCATTCCGCTTATTGCCGTTGTACTGTTCAATCTTGTTGTTTACGGCAAAAAACCTACAATCAAGGGCTCACAATTCAAGCCGATGCTCTTTGCTTCCGTTGCCATAACTCTGGGCGGTATCGGCTTCATCTCTGCAAAGGAGTATTTTGCAGGATCATCTCTTTACCATATGCTGGGTATGGGCTTTGGTATGCTCCTTGTATATTGCTATTTTTATGCAAAAATCGAAGTTGACAAGGACCATTCTTTAATCGAAAGCCTTACAAATCTTATGGTTTATGTGGGTCTTTTCGCTTCCTTTATGGTGCTTGCACATTATATCATCAACATTGACCGTGTTCTTGAAGAGGGCGGAATATTCTTTATAAGATGGCGTAACAACGCATCCACAATTTTGATGCTCGCCACACCCTTTGCTTTCCTTGCAGGAAACAAAAAGCCCTCCGCAACTATTGTTGCCTTCATCTTCTATATGGCAATGCTCCTTACAGGCTCTCGTGGCGGTATGGTTTTCGGCTCAATCGAGATGGTTATGTGTATCGTTATGTTTGTTCTTTATGACCGTCGCAGAAGGCTCGCTTACGCTATTATCTGCGGTTGTGTAGTATTTGGTGCGCTTATTTTTGCACCGCAGATTGTCGGCTTCCTTAACAATACACTTGTACGCTTGCTTGATGTTCTTAATGACTTCCTGCTCGGTGGTGCAGAGGCAGACCTTGAAACACGTGTCAAGCACTATGCACGCGGTATTGAGGACTTCTTCAACAGACCTATATTCGGTACGGGTCTCGGTTATATGGGTAACCGTGACATATTTAAAAATAAGCCCGGTGCACTTTGCTGGTATCACTGTGAGCCTATTCAGGTTGCCGCAAGCTTCGGTGTTGTGGGTATTGCCGCTTTCGTTTACCAGTTTATTAAGAGAATGTCTCTTATATGGAAAAAGGCAACGCTGTTTAATATGACAATCTTCCTTTCATATTTCAGCCTTGAAATGATGTCACTTGTAAACCCCGGTATTCTTTGTCCGATGCCATACCTTCTCCTTGTAATTCTTTTCCTGATTATTGTTGAAAAGTGCGATGACGGTGAGGAGCAGGAGAAAATACCAATCCTGAAAAAGTTTAAAAAAGTGTTTGGAATCAAGAAAAAATCAACACAGTAATAAAATTTGTGTCGTGTGTCACTTTTGTTGATGCACGACACTATTTTTACTTGATTATTCAATGTAATTATTGTAAAATATTATTATATTTTATTCGGAGTTGTAGTTATATGTTGAAAAACAAAATCGAGAGTATTTTGCCACTTGTTCAGAAGCCTGCAAGGTATACGGGCGGTGAGCTGAATTCAGTTGTTAAGGATAAAAACAGTGTTGACTTAAGGTTTGCCTTCTGCTTTCCCGATACTTATGAAATCGGTATGTCGCACCTTGGTATGAAAATCCTTTACAGCCTTATTAACAGTAAGGATAACTATTGGTGTGAGCGTGTCTTTGCACCGGATACCGATATGGAGCAGATTATGCGTGAGAGGGATATTCCGCTCTTCGGTCTTGAGAGCAGGGATGCTCTTGCCGACTTCGACGTTATCGGCTTCACACTTCAATACGAGCTTTGCTACACTAATGTTCTCAATATGCTTGACTTGGCAAAGGTTCCGCTCAGAGCCTGTGACCGTGGTGATACGCTTGACACTCCTGTTGTTATAGCAGGCGGTCCCTGTATATGTAACCCCGAGCCTGTTGCGGATTTCTTTGATGCGGTGCAGATTGGTGAGGGCGAGGAAATGATGATTGATTTTCTTGACCTGCTCAATGAATATAAAAAGCAAGGCAAATCCCGTAGTGAATTTTTAAAGGCGGCTTCTCAGATTAAGGGTATCTACGTTCCTTCGCTTTATGAAGTTAAATACGGTGATGACGGTATTATCTCTTCCGTAACACCCCTTGAAAACGCTCCTGCACAGGTTGATAAGCGTGTTGTTCACGACCTTGATAAAATTTTCTATCCCGATAAATTCGTTGTGCCCTTTGTTGAGGTTGTCCACGACAGGGTTGTTCACGAGATTTTCCGCGGTTGTATCCGTGGTTGCCGTTTTTGTCAGGCAGGCTTCTGGTACAGACCAATCCGTGAGAAGTGTGTTGAAACTATAAGCAAGCAGAGTCAGAAGCTGACCTGTACAAGCGGTTATGATGAGCTTTCGCTTTGCTCACTTTCAAGCAGTGACTACACAAAGATTACAGAGCTTCTTGAGGAGCTCCTCGGCTGGGCAGTACCTCAGAAGGTGAATGTTGCTTTACCGTCACTTCGTATTGATAATTTCTCCGATGAGCTTAAGGAAAAGCTTGCCCTTGTAAGACGTTCGGGTCTTACCTTTGCTGCTGAGGCAGGCACACAGAGGATGCGTGACGTTATCAATAAGAATATATCCGAGGATGAAATTCTTGACACCTGCCGTAAAGCATTTGTAGGCGGTTGGACAGCAGTAAAGCTCTACTTTATGATTGGACTGCCCACAGAGACAGATGATGATGTTGAGGGTATCAATCGTCTTGCACAGAAGGTTGTTGATGAGTTTTACAATAACCCCGACAAGCCTAAGGGCAAGGGTGTATCAGTAAGTGCAGGTGTTTCTTCCTTTGTACCAAAGCCCTGCACACCCTTCCAATGGGAAGCAATGGATACACGTGACGAGCTTAAGCGGAAGCAATCACTTCTTCTTGAAACCTGTAAGACTAAGAAGGTAACCTTCCGTTTCCATAATACTGACCTGACCTTCCTTGAGGGTGTTTTTGCTCGTGGCGACAGAAGATTGTCGGATGTAATTGAAAAAGCATACAGGAACGGCTGTACGTTTGACAGCTGGGACGATAAATTCAATATGCAGGGTTGGGAGGATGCTTTCTCCGCCTGTGGTATCGACCCTGAATTTTACACAAGGCGCAAGCGTGAATACTCGGAGATTCTTCCTTGGGACCATATTAATTCGGGTATTCGTAAGGATTTTCTTATAAAAGAAAACGAAAAAGCAAAAAATGCCGAGACCACACCACATTGCCGTCAGCAATGTGCAGGCTGCGGTTCAAACAAGCTTAACGGAGGTGATTGTGATGCGCTCGGTTCGTATATGGTTTAATAAGAAGGATACGGCAAAGTACATCTCACACCTTGATATTACCAGATGTATGACAAGAGCATTCCGCAGGACTGATATTCCGCTGTGGTACACCGAGGGCTTTAACCCTCATCCGTATCTTATGTTCGGTCAGCCCCTGCCGCTTGGTGTAGAGGCACTACGTGAACCGCTTGATATCAGGCTCAATGATGATAATTACCCCGACGAGAGAGTTATTGAGCAACTGAATGCTGTTATGGTGCCCGGTATGGAGTTTCTTGAAATAAAGGCTCCTCAGTTCAAGGCAACAGAGATTTTTTCCGCTGATTATTATGTGGAGATACCTGATGTCAATGACCCTCGTGCTCTTGCAAAAAGAATTGCAGATGTAGTTGAAGAGGGCAACATCACTTATGAAAAAAAGGTGAAAAAGGGCGGATTTAAAACAATAAACGCATCTGAGCACCTTAAGGATTTCAAGTACGATTACACAAAGGATACCGTAAAGCTCAGCTTTAATCTGCCTGCAGGAAATGATTTTACAATCAATCCCGTCAGCTTTTGTAACGCGTTGTTTGAAAAGCTTGGTGAAAGCGGTATTCTCCACAGAATTACACGTCGCAGAATTCTTATGAAGGACGGCACGGAATTCAGATAAATTAATCTATAAATCACTTATACAGCATATTATTTATAGGTGATTTATTTGAAAAAGCTGTATTTTCTCCTGATACCTCTTGTTATTTGTGCAATTGTTTTTGCTTCCTCCTTCGGGTTTTATGATAATTACTCTGCTGAAGCGGATACAAAACTGAATACCGTAACTCCTACTATTATTATTGACCCGGGGCACGGCGGTTTTGACGGTGGTGCTCTTACAAATGACGGCTTTCCTGAGAAGGATATTAACCTTGAAATATCAATTTATCTGAAAAAGATGCTTGATTTATGGGGCTATAATACCGTTATTACCCGTGAAAGTGATATTTCCCTTGAGGATGAGGGCTTAACCACCATCCGACAACGAAAAAAATCGGACATTCACAACAGAATGGCGGTTATGGAGAGTATTGATAATGCTGTGTTTGTCAGTATTCATCAGAATCACTATTCGGTTGAGCGTTACAGCGGTGCACAGGTCTTTTATTCTCGTAATTTCTCCGAGGAAAGCTGTCAGCTTGCCGAATATATACAGGAAAGCATAGTTTCTGTTCTTCAACCACACAACACAAGGCTTGTAAAGGAATGTGGGGACTCTGTTTACCTTATGTACAATGCAGTCAAGCCTGCTGTACTTGTGGAATGTGGCTTTTTGTCAAACAACGAGGAATCGGAGCTGTTAAAAACAGATGCTTACAGACGTAAAATGGCGTTTTGTATAGCAATGGGAATACAAAATTATACTCTTAAGGATTGACCTTTATGGCTAAAAATAAAACTATATTTGTTTGTAGTGAATGTGGCTACGAAACTGCCAAGTGGTACGGTAAATGTCCCTCCTGCGGTGAGTGGGATACACTCAACGAGGAGCAGATTATTGTTGAAACGAGCAAGGCTTCACGAAACAGGCTGACACATAACAGCGGTGTTGCACTCAAGCTCGAGCAGATAGACTCTTCCACGGAGCTTCGTTACGACACGGGAATAGGGGAGCTGAACCGGGTTCTCGGTGGCGGTCTTGTCAAGGGCTCCCTTGTGCTCCTTTGCGGTGACCCGGGTATCGGCAAATCAACAATTCTGTTACAGATGTGTCAGTATATTGCATCGGGATTTTCTCTTCTGTATGTTTCAGGTGAGGAGTCCGCATACCAGATTAAAATGAGAGCGAAACGCCTTGGTGTTGCTAACGACAAGCTTGCGGTTATGTGCGAAACGGATGCGGAAATTATCTGTGAATATATCAAAAATGAAAAGCCCGACATTGTTATGATTGACTCGGTGCAGACAATGAGTATTTCCGAGGTCAACTCCTCGGCAGGCAGCGTTACACAGGTTCGTGAGTGTACCAATCTCTTTATGAGAACAGCCAAAAACAACGATGTCAGCATCATTCTCGTGGGCCATGTCAACAAGGACGGCAATATTGCAGGTCCCAAGGTGCTTGAACACATTGTTGATACCGTTCTTTATTTTGAAGGTGAACGCAACCTGTCGTACAGGATACTCCGTGCTGCCAAGAACCGTTTTGGTTCAACAAATGAAATCGGTGTTTTTGAAATGACGAACAAAGGGCTCGTGGAGATTGAAAGCCCGTCTCTTGCAATGATTTCAGGCAGACCCATAAATGTTTCGGGTACGTGCGTAACCTGTCTTATAGAGGGCTCCAGACCTATTCTTGCCGAGGTGCAGGGACTTGCAACGGCTTCAGGGTTCGGTAATCCCAGGAGAATGGCTGCAGGCTTTGACTATAACAGAATGGCAATGCTGATTGCAATTCTTGAAAAAAGAGCAGGTTATTTCCTGGGAAATATGGATTGCTATGTAAATATCGTCGGCGGTCTTAAGGCGGACGAGCCTGCAAGTGACCTTGCCGTCGCACTTTCCATTGTTTCAAGCCTTAAGGATGCAGTTATTGACAGCAGTACAATTGCATTCGGTGAAATCGGTCTTGCAGGTGAAATCCGTACTGTAAACAACTGTGAAAAGCGTATCCGTGAATGTGAGCGTTTAGGCTTTAAAAAGTGCATCATACCGCGTCAGAATATCGCAAAGCTTCCCAAGGGTGAGTTCAAGGATATTGAAATTATCGGTGTACGCAATGTCCGTGAGGCTTTTGAGGCGGCGGTTGACTGATGAAGCTTATAATCGGTGAAAAATATACGACTGAAATCAATGAATTGCAAAATTTGGGTTGTGAGATTGTTACCTTCAAACCAAATTACGCACTTGATGATGAAATCAACTCCCATGCTGACATAAGCTTTTTCAACTGTAATAACGGGCAGATTATACTGAGTGATTCCGTAAAAGGGGAGACAGAGCCCTTTTTGGGAGATTTCAATCTTGTACCGTGCAAGGGTATTAAATCACCTTACCCCGATGATGTGAAGCTTAACTGTGCTCTTATAGGAAAATATCTGCTGTGTAATACAAGGTTTATTGCGGATGAAATAAAGCTGTTTTGTGAGGAAAGTAATATACAATTACTGCACACTAATCAGGGCTACAGCAAATGCTCGGTTTGTGTACTTAACGAGAATGCCGTAATTACCGAAAACAGCTCTATCGCCTCTTTGTTAAAAAATTATCAAATTGATGTTTTATTAATTAAAGGCGGATATGTTAATTTATCGGATAAGCATTGTGGCTTTATCGGCGGTGCTTCGGGGATGATAAATGAACACACCCTGTACTTCAGCGGTGATATTTCTCTTCATCCCGATTATGACAGCATAGTAAGTTTTCTTGATAAATACAATATCAAGCCTGTATTTAATAAATCCCGTAAATTATCTGATTTTGGCGGATTTGTTAAATTGCAGTAAATTATTCTGCAGTTTGGTCTGTATTAACCTTGATTTCGTTGATTTTCAGATAGTTTTGTCTTAATTTTATAAAAATGCAAAAAATTCCATCCAATCAGTTTTTTCTGAATGATGGAATGTATGTTTCAAAAATTTCTATTCGATGAGAAAGGAAATGCAAAATGAAAAACCCTGAGAAAAATGCTGCTGCAAAGCTGGGCTACACAATTACAATGATAATCGTAGGAACTGCAATATTGGTTTGTATGAAAAAATACGGAAAGTAATTACATAATTATTAAAGCAAACGTTTTATATGATAATATTATGTAAGATATAATTGCAGATGCAAGCTGATTTGAGGTCTATGTAAACAGAGTTGCAATAATCGTTTAATCGTCTGTTTGCTAAAATACATATTTAACTTTATAGTCACGCATACAATAGTAACGTTTAAAACCATACAGACACGTATAAACCCGTATAGACACGTACAGGTCGTATTTCACCCTCAAACCACTTACCCCACTTTCGCAAAACTTTAATTTTGCGAATGTCGATATATAAAAAAGAAACGTAGTTTTAGTTGTATGGTTTTAGGCTTTTGGTTGTTTTTCGGGTGTATTCCCTGTTTGTTATGTTTTTTTATGATGTTTTGTACCCTTCGAGTACAAAATGATGCTGTGCAAAGCACAATGATGTTTTTGGTTATACCAAAAGTGATGTTATGCTTGCTCTTTTACTTTTGCGAAGCAAACATCATTGCAACGCAACATCATTACGCAGTAACATCATTTGCCGTAAGGCAATCATAATTAAACGCTTCGCGTTTTGAAAGGTTGGTGTATCATGAAAAAAGAAAATTTCCCGTATATTTTCCCTTCGTACGTGGTTGAGTTTCTCAATTACTATTCTGTTGTTAAAAACCGTTCTGATTTAACTGTTCGTGAATATGCCAACGATTTGCTTACGTTCCTGCGTTTTTTGAAGATTATCCGCGGACTTGTTTCAAAGGAAACGCCATACGAGGAAATTAACGTAAATGATATCACGCTTGATACTATTGCCGGTGTATCGCTTAATGATGCATATATGTTTATGGTTTACTGCAAGGACAGTCGCGGTAACAACGAGCGTACACGTGCAAGGAAATCTACCACTTTACGTAATTTCTATAAATATCTTACCGTACAGAAGCGTCTGATTGACGACAATCCCCTGCAGGAGCTTGATTCACCGAAAATAAAAAAGACTCTTCCCAAGTACCTTACACTTGATGAGAGCCTTATGCTGTTGAATTCCGTTGACGGCAAATTTAAGGAACGTGATTATTGCATTATTACACTCTTCTTAAATTGCGGATTGCGACTTTCGGAGCTTTGCTCACTTAATCTTACGGATATTCGCTCTAACAATACACTTACGGTTACAGGTAAAGGCAACAAGGAGCGTACAATATACCTGAATGATGCCTGTATAGATGCCATCAATGCCTACCTGCCCTACCGACCTGTTGACGGTGTGAAGGATAAAAAAGCCTTGTTTATAAGCCGTCAGAAAAGTCGTATCAATCCACGTAGTGTGCAGATTATTATTGACAATGCCCTTAAAAAGGCAGGTCTCGGTGACAGGAAGCTTTCAACTCACAAGCTGAGGCACACCGCCGCAACCCTTATGTATCAGCACGGCAATGTGGATGTGCTTGCAATCAAGGAAATTCTCGGTCACGAGAGCCTGAGCACAACACAGATTTACACCCATATTGTTGATGAACAGCTGAAAAAAGCATCACAGGCTAACCCCTTAAGTCAGGTTAAGGCACCCAAGAGACCTGATATCACCATAGAAAACCCCGATTTACCCGATGAAACCGAATAATTCACCCACGAATCTGAAGGTTATTGCGCTCAGAAGCGAAGCCAATGCCAAGGGCAGTATCATAAACAGAAATTTTAGTGTATACTCTTTTAAAAGATTGTCTTTTCGTTCTGTTTTCGGGTATATCAGTACGGAAAATACATAGCCGGATAATTCACTACCGTAGCAGCAACACCTTATGAGTGTGGCTGCTGCGATTGCATTACAGGGAATATTTACACAGCACCAATATAAAATCCCCTGTAACGCAAAGGCGGAATAAAACTGTGCGGCACAAACACCCGAATAAATCCCCAAAGCAATTGGTGAAAGATACAGAAAAGGCATACCTGTTCCGCACATACCGAAAACATAGTTATACAAAAGTAATACAAATAACGGAACAAAAGCACCACAGAAGTTGCCGAACAGGTTGCTTTGTGTTTTTGCGGTAAGGTGATTATTAATCAGCGTATTAAAGAAATTATGCCAGGCTTCGCTACCCTTTTGTGAAAGCATTACACCGAAAATAACACCACAGACAAATAAGCAAAGGAAAATGATGCTTTTATAATCCGTAAAATCAGGTTTGTTTTTTCTGAATTTATGAGCACCGATAACAACACTTTTTTTCAACATAATATATACCTCTTAAAAATTCGCTCCCGTTATTCCTCCTGCTGTTGAGCACAGGAGAGATATGGGTACAATATATAGGATATTTGTTGATACATCAGACCGCATAATGCAAAGCAGAGCAACAATTATAAATCCGCAATATACGGCACCGCCGACAACACCGTTGAGGATTCCCCTGCCCTTTATGTGACGGTATGCACTCACTCCGCAGATAAACGCACCGAAACCGATGGCGATGTACGCAAAAGCCTTGTAAAACGCTGTAAATGAGCCGTTATTCAAAAGGAGTAAACTGACAGCACCCAGGGTACTAAATGCAAATAACAGTCCTTTGAGCGCAGAAAACAGATAGTTTACGGGCGGACTGAACTGCTTTTTTGTTTTGGTGCTTTTGTTTCTTTTGGTTTTTAATATTTCAGGCATAAAAAGACCCCCGCATATCTTATGGTTAAGAATATGCGAGGGAAATTCATTTTAGAATTATTTTTCTTCGGGAATGTCGTTAACGGACTCTTCGGGAACGTCATCGTTCTTAACCTCGATAGTCTTCTTTGACTTTCTGCCGTTAACCTTTTCGTTTATGGCATCCTTCTCGGATTTAGCCTTCTTTGCCTCCTCGGCTGCTTTTCTTTCTGCTGCCATACGGTCATTTGCAGTGTTGTTTGTCTGGATAGCCCAACGCTGGAACTTGAGCTTTGTTCTGTCAGCGCCTGTTTCGATAACAATGCTGTCCTCTTTAACGGTAATAACTCTGCCCATAATACCACCGATTGTTGTGATTTCATCACCAATCTGGATAGAGTCACGCATATTCTGCTCTTCCTTCTGTTTCTTCTTCTGGGGACGAATTGTAAGGAAGTACATAGCAACGAAAAGAATTACCATAAGAATGATGGGGCTGAAAGGACTTGCCTGACCGCCCTCAGCTGTTGCACCGGCACCACTGCCGAAAAGAACGTTGATAAATGAGTTAATCATAATAAAAAATCCTCCAAAATTTGAATACCAATATATTATAACTAATTTGGAATAATAATACAATAGTTTTTTAAAATAATTTGGAATCAGGGATTTCGGAACTGCGTTGCAATTATAATAAAGTAAAAGTAACGCGAAGCCTTTTCTCCCTTTCTTCAGTTGGATAGAATAAAAAAGCAGATGAATGGTCTTGCCTGCCTTCGAAGGCGGGGGGACCATTCTTGTATTATGTTGTTGTTTTGTTTTTATTGAATTCGGGTAAACAATTATCTTTAACAACATAGTCCGGACGGAATGGTGGGTGGTTCTCGATGCCTTGGCATCGTGAAATCGTCAGATTTTATTCTAACTGACTCACTATAATGATAAACTGTATTTTCACGTCGCACCTTCGGTACGATTTAAATTGGGTTTCACCTTCGGTAAAATCATCACTTCGTGATGAAGAACCTTCCGTCACTTGACATACAAGTATGTCAAGCGCCACCTTCCTTCGAAGGAAGGCTGAACAAACAGAAAACTTATAATCACACAGTAAGTTGATACTTGCGACAGCTTATAAGGTTTGGAAGCATAGCGTAGCCCCGAAATTCCTCATTCCTAACTCCTAATTCCTAATTCATCATTAAATTCTCGTATCCAGCAAGTCCACATACTTATTCCTGAACTCTGTAAATGTGCCGTTATCCAGCTCATCGCGGATACGTTTCATAAGGTTATTGTAAAAATACAGGTTGTGTGTTACTGCAAGCCTCATTGCAAGCATTTCCTTTGCCTTGAACAGGTGGTGGAGATATGCTCGCGAGAATTTCTGACAGGTGGGACAATTACACTCTGTGTCAATGGGGGTATCGTCTGTTGCATATTTTGCGTTGTTCATATTGATAATGCCGTTCCACGTGAACAGATGTCCGTGACGTGCATTTCGTGAGGGCATAACACAGTCGAATATATCCACACCACGGCTTACACCCTCAATAATGTTACCCGGTGTGCCCACGCCCATAAGATAACGGATTTTATCCTTTGGCATAAAGGGCTCAACCGCACTTATAATGCGGTACATATCCTCCTTGGGCTCACCTACGGCAAGTCCGCCGATTGCGTAGCCGTCCAGGTCAAGGTCTGCAATAACCTTCATATGCTCAATACGTAAATCATCGTATGTTGCACCTTGATTTATACCGAACAGCAATTGGTTTTTGTTGATGGTATCATCAAGTGAATTGAGTCTTTGCATCTCATTTTTGCACCTTACAAGCCAACGTGTGGTGCGTGCAACGGAATCCTTGGCATAGTTATATTCTGCAGGGTTTTTCATACACTCGTCAAATGCCATTGCAATAGTAGAGCCGAGATTTGACTGAATCTGCATACTCTCCTCAGGGCCCATAAATATCTTTTTACCGTCCACGTGGGAGTTGAAGGTAACGCCCTCCTCCTTGATTTTGCGCAGACCCGCAAGTGAAAACACCTGAAATCCGCCACTATCCGTAAGAATGGGACCGTTCCACCCTGTGAATTTATGAAGACCGCCAAGCTCCTTGATAAGCTTGTCACCCGGTCTTACGTGCAGGTGATATGTATTGCAAAGCTGTACCTGACAGTCAATCTCCTTAAGGTCATAGGCAGAAAGACCGCCCTTGATTGCGCCACAGGTGGCAACGTTCTGAAATGCGGGAGTCTGTACGGTGCCGTGAACTGTTGTGAATTCACCGCGACGGGCACTACCCTCTTGCTTTAATAATTTATACATAGTAAACCTCTTTATCAAATAATAAGCATACAGTCACCGAAGGAGAAAAATCTGTATTTTTCGTTAACGGCTACTTTATAAGCGCTTAATGTTTTGTCATATCCGTAAAGTGCGCTGACTAACATTATAAGGGTGCTTTCGGGCAGATGAAAATTTGTGAGAAGTCCGTCAATACACTTGAACTTATAGCCCGGGTAAATAAAAATATCTGTAAACCTGTCATCCTCGCGGATTTCACCGCAGAAGGTTGCCGCACTTTCAAGTGTACGACAGCTTGTAGTGCCAACAGCAATTACTCTGCCGCCCTCTGCTTTTGTTCGGTTGATTAAATCAGCAGTTTCTTTTGGTAAGTGATAGTGTTCGGAGTGCATTTTATGATCCTCAATTTTATCAGCCTTAACAGGACGGAAGGTACCGAGACCCACGTGAAGTGTTACATATCCGATATTTACACCCATATCCTTGAGCCTTCGGAGGGTTTCATCAGTAAAGTGAAGTCCTGCTGTGGGTGCGGCTGCTGAACCGAGCTCTTTTGAATATACAGTCTGATAACGCTCCTTGTCCTCAAGCTCTGCAGTTATGTAGTGAGGAAGCGGCATCTGACCTATTTTATCAAGAATACTGAAAATATTATCGCTTTTATCATAAGTAAACTTAATAATTCTGTTTCCGTTATCGAGCACCTGCTCAACACGGCACTCTAAAATACCGTCACCAAAGGTAAACTCTGCACATTCCTTTGCACGCTTGCCCGGTCCTGCAAGTGTTTCCCACAGGTCGGCTTCAATCTGATTAAGCAGAAGGAACTCCACATTTGCGCCTGTCCCCTTCTTTGTGCCGTAAATACGTGCAGGCAAAACCCTTGTATTGTTGAGAATAAGACAATCACCGGGTTTGAAATAGTCACATATATCATAAAAGTGCTTATGCTCTATTGAGTCATTCTCTTTTGATAAAACCATCATACGTGAATGGTCACGGGGCTCAATCGGGTGCTGTGCAATAAGCTCCTCGGGTAAATCATAGAAAAAATCTGATTTGTTCATAGCAAATCCTTTCGGTAAAAATAAGGAATCAGGAATTAGAAGTTAGGAATTAGGAATTATGAATCAGGAATCCCGGAACTGCGTTGCAATTATAATGTTCGGAAGCGGAGCTTCCCCGATAATTCTGCATTTTGCATTCTGCATTTAGCAAAAAATACCTCATAAGCTTAAAACAGTGCGAAGCATTATGATAACGGCGTAGCCCCGATAATTCTGCATTTTGCATTTTGCATTCTGCATTTAGCAAAATATACCTCAAATACAACTAATTTCTGTATAATTAATATTGACTTAACTTAAGTAAAATGGTATTATACATAAGTTAAAAAGCGGATTATATTATAATTCATTTATCACACATTTACAAGAGTAATTTTTGATATGGAGGTAATTACGATGAAAAAGTATAAAGTTGGTATCATCGGTGCAACCGGTATGGTTGGTCAGCGCTTTGCTCTTTTACTCAATGAGCACCCTTGGTTTGACGTAACCGTTCTTGCAGCATCATCACGCTCAGCAGGTCAGACATATAAGGAGGCTCTCGGTGACCGTTGGTGTATGGAGGAGCCCACTCCTGCAAAGTATCTTGATATGACTGTTCTTGATGCTGAAAAGGATATCGAGAAGATTGCATCACAGGTTGATTTCGTATTCTGCGCTGTTAACCTCAGCAAGGATGAAACAAAGCTCCTTGAGGAAAAATATGCAAAGGCTGAGTGCCCTGTTGTTTCAAACAACTCTGCTCACCGTATGACTGCAGACGTTCCTATGGTTGTTCCGGAGCTTAACCCCGAGCACATCGAGATTATCAAAGCTCAGAGAGAGCGTCTCGGCACAAAGCGTGGCTTTATTGCAGTTAAATCAAACTGCTCACTTCAGAGCTATGTTCCTGCCCTCTTCCCCCTTCACGATAAATACACCGTTAAGGATGTTGTTGTTTGTACATATCAGGCAATTTCAGGCGCAGGCAAGACCTTTGAGAGATGGCCCGAAATGGTTGATAACGTTATCCCCTTCATCGGTGGTGAGGAAGAAAAGAGCGAGAAGGAGCCCCTTAAGCTCTGGGGTAAGATTGTCGGCAACGAAATCGTTTCCGCAACAGAGCCTCACTTCACAGCACAGTGTATCCGTGTTCCCGTTTCTGACGGTCATATGGGCGCAGTATTTGTACGCTTTGAGAACAAGCCCACCAAGGAAGAAATGATTGAAATGTGGAAGAGCTTTAAGGGCAGAGCACAGGAATTAGAGCTTCCCTCAGCACCCAAGCAGTTCCTTCACTACTTTGAAGAGGATAATATGCCCCAGACAAAGCTCCACAGAAACCTTGAGAACGGTATGGCTGTTTCAATCGGCAGACTTCGTGAGGATACACAGTACGATTACAAGTTTGTTTGCCTTGCTCACAACACACTTCGTGGTGCTGCAGGCGGCGCAGTTCTTCTTGCTGAGCTCCTTTGCGCAGAAGGATATATGGACTAATATTTTAATATATTTTTGCATACTCTTAAGGAGAGATAAGCGAGGGTAATTCTCTCTTTTCTCTCCTTAATTTTTTCGGAAGCAAAGCTTCCCCGATACTTTTGCATTCTGCATTTTGCATTTTGCATTTAATCTAATGGAGGTTACCTTATGAAAAAGCCAATTTTCACAGGCGCAGGTGTTGCGATTGTCACCCCGTTTACGGGTGATGATTTGAAAATCAATTTCCCTCTCTTTGAGGAAATAATCGAAAATCAGATTGCAAACGGTACCGATGCCATTGTTGTTTGCGGTACAACAGGTGAAAAATCAACACTTGTTTATGATGAGCACGTTGAAGCAATTAAGTTTACCGTTGAAACAGTCGGTGGCAGGATTCCCGTTATTGCAGGCACAGGCTCCAATGATACCGTTCACGCGGTAAAGCTATCCAATGATGCCGAGGCAATGGGTGTCGACGGTCTTCTTATGGTTACCCCCTACTACAACAAAGCATCACAGGACGGTCTTATTGAGTCCTACACATATATTCACGACAGAGTTTCAACACCCATAATTCTTTACAATGTACCAAGCCGTACAGGTGTTACAATCAAGCCGGAAACATACCTTGAGCTTTCAAAATTGCCCCTTATAAACGGTGCCAAGGAAGCAAGCGGTGATATTTCACATCTTGCACAATGTATGGCTCTTTGCGGTGATGAGCTTAACTTCTACTCAGGTAATGATGACCAGATTACCGCATTTACCGCACTTGGTGCAAAGGGTGTAATCTCCGTCCTCTCCAACGTTGCTCCGAGGCTTGCACACGATATTGCAATGCTGGGTATTGAGGGCAAAACTGCTGAGAGCGCAAAGCTTCAGCTTGAATACATTGACCTTTGTAATGCTCTTTTCTGTGACGTTAACCCTATCCCCGTCAAGGCGGCAATGTGTATGATGGGTCAGGATGTTGGCAGATGCAGAATGCCCCTTTCCCCTCTTAATGAGAAGAACGAGGCACTTTTAAGATCAGTCCTTAAGAAACACAATATGATTTAAAATAATCGGGTGTGGGTATTATCCGCCCCGACGGAGGAAGTTTATGACAAAAGTATTATTAAGCGGTTGCTGCGGCAGAATGGGTCGCTTCGTTGCCGATATTATAAAAAGCCGTAAGGATTGCGAAATCGTTGCAGGTATTGATATCATTGATGATTCATCACTCGGTTTTCCCGTGTTCGGTAATTACGATGAGGTAAACGTTGATACAGACGTTATCATTGACTTTTCAAACCCTGCCCTGCTTTGTGATATGTTAGCCTATGCCACAAGAACAGGCACAGGCATTGTCCTCGCCACAACAGGTCTTACAGACGAGCAGATTAAGGCAGTTGAGGATGCATCAAAGGTAATTCCTGTTTTCTTCAGCTACAACTATTCAATGGGTGTCAGCCTTCTTTGTGAGCTTTCTAAGATTGCCGCAAGGGTTCTCGGCAACGGCTTTGACGTTGAAATCGTTGAGGCACACCATAACCAGAAGCTTGATGCTCCGAGCGGTACGGCAATTATGCTCGGTAACGCTGTTAAAGAGGAAATGCCCGAGGCATATTTTGAATATGACCGTCACTCAAAAAGACAGAAAAGAGACGGCAATGAGATTGGTATTCACTCCATCCGCGGTGGCACAATCGTCGGTGAGCATCAGGTGATTTTCGCAGGTAACGACGAAATTGTTACCCTCTCCCACTCTGCACGCTCACGCGCTATCTTCGCAACAGGCGCAGTCAACGCAGCGGTGTTTATTGCGGACAAAGAGAACGGTATGTTCAGTATGAGCGAGCTCATAAACTCATAAGAGTTTATGAATTTTAAATTATAAATTTTAAATTATAAATTTTGGAACTGCGTTGCTATTATAATTATATACAACAATAAAATTTGGCGGTCTACCTTTTATGGTAAACCGCCATTATTCTGATTATTGATTTATTATAATTCGCGCTTGCGCCCTTAATTTAAAATTTAAAATTTAAAATTTAAAATTTTAAATTAATATGCTTTTCCCCAATAGAGCATCTTTGTTGCAGGCTTGCCGCAGCAGATACACTTATCGGAGATTTCCTCCTGTGCAAAGGGAATACAGCGTGAGCCCACACCTGTAAGCTCCTTAACCTTATCCTCGCACTCCTCGTCACCGCACCACATTGCTTTAACGAAGCCGTCACCCTTTTCAGCGAGGGCTGTGTTGATTTCATCAATGCTTGTGCAGGTGTATGTACGGTTGTTCATATTCTGGAGAGCCTTGTTGTAAATGCCCTCAGAGTAAGCCTTGAGTGCATTTGTGATACCCTCTTCAAGGTTGTCGAGTGAAACAAAAATCTTCTCACGGTTGTCACGGCGAACAAGAACACACTGGTTATTCTCAATGTCCTTGGGACCGATTTCAAGACGGAGCGGAACACCCTTCATCTCATACTCAGCGAACTTCCAGCCGGCAGAGTTGTCACTGTCATCAACCTTAACACGGAATGCACTCTTAAGTCTGTCACGGAGCTCATAAGCCTTGTCAAGAACACCGGGCTTGTGCTGAGCAATGGGAAGGATAACAACCTGAATGGGAGCAACGTCGGGCGGTAACACAAGACCGTTGTTGTCACCGTGTGACATGATAAGCGCACCGATAAGACGTGTTGTTGAGCCCCAGGATGTCTGGTGAACGTACTGAAGCTTGTTTTCCTTGTCCTGATATGTCATATCAAAAGCCTTTGCAAAGCCGTCACCGAAGTAGTGTGAGGTTGCCGCCTGCAAAGCCTTACCGTCGTGCATAAGAGCCTCGATACAGTAGGTTGAAACAGCACCTGCAAACTTATCGCTCTCGGTCTTAACGCCCTTTACAACGGGCATACAGAGTGATTTTTCACAGAAGTCAGCATAAACGTTGAGCATCTGCTCGGTTTCCTGTATTGCTTCCTCCGCAGTAGCGTGTACGGTGTGACCCTCCTGCCACAGGAACTCACGTGTTCTGAGGAAGGGTCTGGTTGTCTTCTCCCAACGGACAACACTGCACCATTGGTTGTAGAGCTTGGGCAAATCCCTGTGTGACTGTACAACCTTAGCATAATGCTCACAGAAAAGTGTTTCGGATGTGGGACGTACACAGAGTCTCTCCTCCAGCTTGTTGCTTCCGCCGTGTGTAACCCAGGCAACCTCGGGAGCAAAGCCCTCAACGTGGTCCTTCTCCTTCTGTAAAAGGCTTTCGGGAATGAACATGGGCATATATACATTTTCGTGACCGAGCTCCTTGAAGCGTGTGTCAAGAATATTCTGAATATTCTCCCATATAGCGTAGCCGTAAGGACGGATAATCATACAGCCCTTAACGCTTGAGTAATCAACAAGGTCAGCCTTCTTAACTACGTCTGTGTACCATTGAGCAAAGTCAACATCCATAGATGTGATTGCCTCTACCATTTTTTTCTGATCTGCCATTTTAAAAATCCTCTTTGTATATGTTATTTATTATTTTCAATGAATTTAACAAGGTCACCTATTGTGGAAATCCTTTCAAGCTCCTCGTCGGGAAGCTCCATACCGAAGGTATCCTCAACAGACATCACCATATCGTAAGCATCTATTTCATCAAGACCCAAATCATCATAGATGTTTGCTTCAAGGGTAATTTCATCCTCGTCTATGTCAAAATCGTGAAGGAAAATCTCTTTGATTTTATCAAGAATCATAATTTAACAGCTCCGTAAAAATAATATTTATGACCAATAGATTTTATAAATTCTGCCCGTGTTTGTCAATAGGTTTTCTAAAAACACGGGCATTATCTTACGGGATAATTATATGATTATTAAATTGTTTTATTCCTGTACGGCAGGAGCGTTCTCGTTTTCCTCTTTTTTACCCGAAAGCTTGTTGAATTCTTTTTTGAGCTTTGGGATTATGAGGTTGTATACAGTGATGTTGATTGCTGACTTAATTACATTAAAGCCGACACAAACGAGCATATAGGTCTTAAGGAACTCAACCGTGTCGATGTTCATAAACACACCGACAAACAAGATATTCATGGGAATCATAACAAAGGTCATTACGGTAACACCGGCAATTGAGGAAAGGATAATACCCTTTTTACCGGGCACCTTCTTGCGGTAAAGCCAGATAACAAGCACCATAAAGCCCGATGAAAGAAAATGCATGAAAAATCCGATTATACCGCTTGCGGAGCTGACTGTGATTGCCTGAATAAGGCAAACGGTAAACAATGAAATAAGTGCATATACAGGACCGAAAAGACCTGAGCAAACGAGAATGGGAATATCGGAAAACTCCATCTCATAGAATGCGGCAGACGGGAAAAGCGGAAATCTGATTGTAGCCATAAGCACAATAGAAAGTGCAGAAAGCACGGCAGTAACCGTAACTCGCCTGATTTTCTCCTTGTTTGAAACACTTGTTTTGCCCATAAAATCAACCCTCTTAACCTTTCAAATCTTTACCTCCCTTTCCCAAGGGAGAAGTCAATAATTTCACATATATATAATATCATTAAATTACAATTTGTCAAGTAAAAGCTTAGTATTGAGCAAATTATAATCGCCTTGACCCGGGTGATGTCAAATCAATAAAATACCCTTCCGACTGCAATCGGTCAAAGGCACGTTCACCTATGTATTTCCCGAGCTCCTTTCTCGGTAAATTTGTTGTGATAACCGTAGGCAGAAGGTGACTGTAGCGGTAGTCGATTATGTTATTGTAAAGGGACTGCACACGCCCCTGCTCACCGCTGCACGTACCTACATCATCAATAACGAGGAGCTTTTCAGCCTTCCTGAATTCATCGAGCGGGCTTTCTGTTTTACTGTAATTAAAGTTTTCATAGTAAACCGCATACAAATCATACTCCGTTATGAACTTACAGCCTGATTTTATAATTACTGTTTCCCCTGCCCTGTTACCGTAATGATGCTCCTTTATCAAATCCCTTATACGTTGCTCAGGCAAGGGTAAGCTCCTGTTGTAGCCGTTTATAAGTGCTGCCGCAATATAAGTTTTACCGCTCCCCTTGTTCCCCTGCAAAATCAGGCTCATTTTGTTGCTTTCGCTCTTGTCGGAGAGTAAATTGCCCAGGACATATTTACACGCCTTTATTGCCTTTTCGTTGTATTGGTCAACAGTCATCGTTTTAAAATCCGCATTAAGGCAGATGGGTGGAATATGACTGCTTTTTGTTCTCAATTCATAGGCGGCTTTGAGCGCATATTCTCTGTCAGCCTGCTCCTTTTTCTCACGGAGCTCTCTTTCGCAATCACACTCAATATAGACGTAGCTGTTGTTGAATTCAATATGGTGCTTTTCCTTTTCTTTGTTGCAAATACTGCAATATCTGTTTCCGAATTCCACCTTAATACCCTCCGTTCAGTATAAAATCAGGTAATTCATCACCGTCTGTATAACGGTTTGGGTTGCCGTATTGCCCGTATCCGTCATATACAGGCTCGTCCTCCCACCGTCTTTGTGAAAGATAGGTTGCAGGATTAGGTACGTATCGTCCCCCGTCCCGTTGCCATTGAGCGCTATCCCTCTGCCATTTAAGGGCTGTTAGGATATCAGCATTATCCGTCTTGGTAAGCTTCAGCTTCTTATACCTTTTAAAGGCTTCGGCCTTGCCAACCTTCTTGGGATATTCAGCCCAGAACAGAAGAAAATCATCACTATATCCCCCGTCAGCTTTCCCTGAAAGCGGTAAGAGAGTTATATCATTCTCATTGTCATTCACATTATCATTTACATTATCATTTACATTATCATTATCTTTTTCATTATCAGGTAGATTTGCTACACTTTGGTACTGTTTGGCAGAATCGGGTAGCACTTGGTAGCTTTTGCTACCACTTGCTATTTTTTTCTTAATGTTTTCCTGCTTTTTCAAACCACCCTTACGACCATTAGCTCTCCTTATATCGCATATATTTTCATACTTCTCCTTATCCCTATCCAGATGACCCTTCAATATCGCAAAAACCCATACCATACCAACATTATCAAAATTCGGTTCAATATCGTTTAATGCGTAATTGAATATTGCCCTGAACATCACCCCCAATTCTTCGTCGGTTAACAATTTGAAAAAATTGTTCCAATCCCTGTAAATTAAAAAACTCTTCTTTTCCGTCATTAAATTCCTCCTTAATAATTCTTACCTCCCTATCTCTGAGGGGTTATTCTTTGATTTATCAACAGAACAAACGTTCTATTAAAATTGTAACACAGATTTTTGCGATTTCTACCCAGTTGAGAAGGTTTTTTGAAAAACTTTTTGATGATAATTAAAGAATATTTGTGCAATATGAACAAATGTTCTGTATAGCATAGTAAAACAAGCAACTAAAAATGAAACATAATTACAATGCGTCGCAGACCCTTAATTCCTAATTCCTGATTCCTAATCCCTAATTCCTCAATAACAATTGACATTTATTTCTTATTATAATATAATAACAGAGTATATAATTTACTAATAAATTAGGAGTTTTTCAAATGGGTATTTATGAAGAATTGGTTGCCCGTGGGCTTATTGCACAGGTAACCAACGAAGAAGAAATCCGCGAGATGGTTAATGCCGGCAAAGCCAATTTCTATATCGGCTTTGACTGTACTGCTGACAGTCTGACTGCAGGTCACTTTATGGCACTTACACTTATGAAGCGCTTGCAGATGGCAGGCAACAAGCCTATTGCGCTTATCGGTGGCGGTACCACAATGATTGGTGACCCCTCAGGCAGAACCGATATGCGTAAAATGCTTACAAAGGAAGATATCAATCACAATGCTGAGTGCTTCAAGCGTCAGATGGAGCGTTTTATTGAGTTTGGTGAGGGCAAGGCACAGATGGTTAACAATGCCGAGTGGCTCCTTAACCTTAACTATGTTGACCTTCTCCGTGAGGTTGGTGCTTGCTTCTCCGTTAACAAGATGCTTTCTGCTGAATGTTATAAGCAGCGTATGGAAAAGGGTCTGAGCTTCCTTGAGTTCAACTATATGATTATGCAGAGCTATGACTTCTACCACCTTTACAAGGAATACGGCTGTAATATGCAGTTCGGCGGTGACGACCAGTGGAGCAATATGCTTGGCGGTACAGAGCTTATCCGTAAAAAGCTGGGCAAGGATGCTCACGCTATGACTATTACCCTTCTTACCGACTCACAGGGCAAGAAGATGGGTAAAACTGCAGGTAACGCTGTTTGGCTTGATGCAAACAAAACATCTCCCTACGAGTTCTATCAGTATTGGCGTAACGTTGCTGACGGTGACGTTCTCAAATGTATCCGTATGCTCACCTTCTTACCCCTTGAGCAGATTGACGAAATGGACAAGTGGGAAGGCAGTCAGCTTAACAAGGCTAAAGAAATCCTTGCTTATGAGCTTACAGCCCTCGTTCACGGTGAGGAGGAAGCAAACAAGGCACAGGATGCCGCAAAGTCAATCTTCGCAGGTGGCGGTAACTCTGAGAATATGCCCTCAACTGAGCTTAGCGCAGAGGATTTCACAGATGAGGGTATCAACATTATTGACGCTATGATTAAAGCAGGACTTGTTTCATCACGTGGCGAAGCACGTCGTCTTATTGAGCAGGGCGGTGTAAGTGTTGATGATGTTAAAATTACCGTTCCCAATTACATAATTCCCCTTGCAGACTTTGACAAGGGCTATGCAATCATCAAAAAAGGTAAAAAGGTATTTCACAAAATAATCAAATAAAGTGAGGTTTACATAATGAGTGCACTTACTAATAACAAGGCTTATTGCAGAGCATTTCAGAAGGTTATGAAGGTTTCCGTTAACTTCCTTCCCTGGGATCCGCCCACAGTTGTAAAGGGCGCAGGTGCAGTAAAAAAGCTCCCCGAGCTTGTTAAAAAAGAAGGTCTTGACAACGTACTTATCGTTACGGATAAGGGTCTTATGAGCCTTCATCTTCTTGACGGTCTTTTCGAGGGTCTTGAGGCGGCAGGCATCAAGTACTCGGTTTATGATGAGGTTCAGCCCAATCCTACAATATACAATGTTGAGGATGCTCTTAAGGTATACAAGGAGAACAACTGTCAGGGCTTCATTGCCTTTGGTGGCGGTTCACCTATGGACTGTGCAAAGGTTACTGCAGCACGTGTTGTAAAGCCCAACAAAACTCCTTCACAGATGCGCGGACTTCTTAAAATCCTTAAGAAGCTCCCCCCCTTCTTTGCAGTTCCCACAACAGCAGGTACAGGCTCTGAGACAACCATTGCGGCTGTTATCTCTAACCCCGACACACACGAGAAAAACGCTATCAACGACCCCTCACTCCGTCCTAAGTATGCTATTCTTGACCCCGAGCTTACATTGGGTCTTCCCCCTCACATCACATCCACAACAGGTATGGATGCCCTCACTCACGCAGTAGAGGCTTACATCGGCGGAAGTAACACAAAGCAGACCTTTGAGGATGCAAGAATTGCAACAAAGCTTATCTTTGATAATATCGAAAAGGTTTACGAGAACGGCAAGGATGTTGAGGCACGTGAGGCAATGCTTGTAGGCTCGTTCCACGCAGGACTCGCGTTCACACGTGCTTATGTTGGTTACGTTCACGCTATCGCTCATAATCTTGGTGGTATGTACGGTATTCCCCACGGTCTTGCAAATGCGGTTATTCTCCCCTATGTGCTTGACTACTTCGGTGAAACTGCTTACAAGCGACTTGCAGAGCTTTGTGACGTTGCAGGCATTGCAGGCCCTGCACAGGGCGAACGCGAAAAGGCAAAACGCTTTATTGCGGCAATCCGTGAGCTTAATGCCAAGATGAACATTCCCGACGGCTTCGAGCAGATTAAGGATGAGGATATTCCCCTTATTGCAGAACGTGCCCTCAAGGAGGGTAACCCCCTCTACCCCGTTCCCAAGATTATGAACCAGGCAGAGTGCGAGGCACTTATCAAGTCACTTAAGAAATAAAAAATTTCGACCTCAAATGTGCGGGGTTGCTAAGGACAGTTTATAAAAACAGTCATTAGATGCCGTGCATTGCAGAAGGAAAAGAAATAACCGAGAGAGAGTAAAATCTTTCTTGGTTTTCTTTTTTTATTGATATTTGCACATTCGACAAATCCTTCTTTAATTTGTACAATGAAAGTACAAAATTTAAAGGAGGACTTTTTATGTCAAACAAAAATTCTATTGGCTATCGTAATGTTGGTGATTATATCATTCCTAATCTCATCTTGCCACCTGAAGAAGCAAGAGTTACCCTCGGCAAATGGGGTATGTTGTACAAAGATTATCTGCAAAAGAACAAAAAGGTATTATTTACCACACTACTTACCCAAGGCAGACTGTATCAACAATGTGCCGAGGTCGAAAATCAGGCAAGGGATATGTATGATACTCTCATTGAGCAGATGAAAGAAAGCGAAGGTGTAACAGAGGAACTTAAAGAGCAAAACCAATGGGAGTGGATATGCCGTATGCAGAATATTGAAGTAAGGGCAAGCGAGGTTGTTACAACAGAACTAATTTATACATAACACCACTTTCAAAATATTGACTTTCTTGGTACATAAGAGTATAATTATAAAAAATTACTGAAAGGCAGGTGGACAAAATGACAATGAATCTTAATCTTATGACTTGGAGAGCCGTTTTGTCCGTTTGCGATTGATGTAATATATCTTTCAGAACCTACAGGCATCTCCGTATATTTTCGGAGGTGCCTTAATTTTTTGTCGGAGGTATGTAATATGATGCTTTTAGTTATTCGGCATGGCGAATCAGAAGCGGATTTACTTGATGTACACGAAGGCAGAGCAGATTTTGCATTGACTGAGCGAGGACACAAGCAAGCTGAAGCTATGGCAGATTACGTTGCCAACAACTACAATATCTCTAAAATATATGTAAGCACTTTAACAAGAGCAAAACAAACAGCCGGACATTTATCAGAAAAGACAGGCATATCCATTGTTTTTGATGAAAACTTGATGGAATTTAATAACGGACTTCTTGCAGGTTTGCCCCGAGCAGTGGTTAGAGAGAAATATCCCGAAGTTCCTGATTTACCGATTGATAAAGCTGTTTATGGTCAGGAATCTCAGGTTGAATTCAGACAGAGAGCTGAAAAAGCACTTTCAAGAGTTATCAGTGAATCTCAAGCAGATGAAACTATTGCTATTGTATCTCACGGTGGAATGATAAATCAGTTGTATCGTTCACTGTTTGAGATGCCTGTTGACTGTAAGTTTTTCTTTAATACCGCTGATACAGGCATTCACATTTGGAGTGTAAGCGACACAGAAAGACGAGTTGTAAAAGCTAATTTTGACGAACATACAAAAGGAATTTAATGCTATAACGGGAGAACAAACTATGAACTACCCCAAAATGATAATATTCGACTACGGTCACACTCTTTTATATGAGCCTGATTGGAATACTGACCGAGGTAACGAAGCTCTTTTAAAATATGCTGTAAAGAATCCTAACAGCTGTACCGTTAATGATATAACCAAGGGTGCGGAACTTATTTTCGGTGAGCATGTTGCAAAAGTACGTAAGCATGGTTATGACATCAGCGGACAGATTGCAAACCGGACGCTTTATGACTATCTTGGCATAGAATTTTCATTATCGCCTGTTGAAATGGAAACTGTGTTTTGGGATAATGCATCATCAGGTGCAATTATGCCCGAAGCCGATAAGATGCTTGATTATCTTAATGAAAATGGAATTAGAACGGCGGTTATCAGTAATCTTTTATGGTCAGGTGAAGCTCTTACAAAGAGGCTTAACAGACTTCTTCCTAACAACAAGTTTGAGTTCGTTATGACATCAAGTGATTATTTCATCTGTAAGCCAAATCGCATCTTGTTTGATATTGCACTTCAAAAATCAGAGCTTCCTGCAGAAGATGTATGGTATTGCGGAGATAATCCTCAGAATGATGTTGAGGGTGCGGCACAGGTAGGTATTTACCCCGTATGGTATGATAATTCCATTGATAAAGATTACATAGACAGAGCAAACGAAAAACATCCTCAATGTGACCATTTGTATATAAAAGAATGGCATGAAATGATAGATGTGCTTCGGAAACTGAAAAATAAGGAGCAAAAATGATTACACTTACCGAATATTTAAATAATCCTTGCGGTACTCTTTCTATTCCGTATTGGAAATCAAAAAATATTGTGATACCGCCTGAAATGAAGATTCTGCATGATAAGGATTTTAGTGCAAATAGCTTATCAGATTATACTGATGAAAAATATTTTCGGTTGCACCACACTCTCAAAGAAATACCGAAAATCACATCTGATGATTTTGAGATTACAACAGCAACAAAAAAAGACATTAAATCAATCGTACAGATAATAAACGACTCATATACGGATATATCTGTAAGCAAAGAGCTTATTAAAAGTTATACTAAAACGTCTGTTTACAATGCAGACCTATGGGTTATGGTTAAAGATAAAGCAACAGATAAATATGTCGGTTGCGGTATAGCTGATTTTGATATAGAAGCAAAAGAACTTATCCTTGAATGGATTCAAGTGCTACCGCAATATAGAGGCAAGAAAATAGGGCAGCTGATAGTAACTGAACTACTGTTCAGAATGATAGATGTTGCAGATTTCGCAACTGTTTCGGGTAAGGTTGATAATAAAACTAAACCCGAAACACTATACAGAAAATGCGGGTTTACCGGCAATGATGTGTGGCATATTTTGCATAAGAAATGAGGAATAAAAATGATTGACTATACTAAAATAAATTCAGAAACTTGGGATTCGTGGGCAGAAGACGGTTGCGAATGGTCATTACCCATAAGTCATGAAGAATACGAAAAAACTAATACGAATAAGTTTGCAGTTTACCTTACACCTTGTATCACTGTTCCTCACAAGTGGTTTGGTGATTTGAAAGATAAAAAGGTGTTAGGTCTTGCAAGCGGTGGCGGTCAGCAGATGCCTGTATTCTCAAAACTTGGTGCAAAATGTACTGTATTTGATTATTCTGATAATCAGCTTGATGCAGATAGAATGGTTGCCGAAAGAGAAGGATATAGCATTGAAATTATCAAAGGTGATATGTCAAAAACTCTTCCCTTTGAAGATGAAAGTTTTGATATGATTTTTCATCCCGTATCTAATAGTTATGTTGAAGATGTTTATCATATCTGGAATGAGTGCTACCGTGTACTCAAAAAGGGAGGCAGATTGCTTGCGGGTATGGATAATGGCATTAATTATTTATTTGAAGAGGATGAGCCTTTGAAAGTGGTTAATCCGTTGCCGTTTAACCCACTCAAAATGTCTGAAGAAAAACGAAAAGCAATGATTGAAAACGGTGACGGCGTACAGTTCAGCCATACATTAGATGAACAAATCGGCGGTCAGTTAAAAGCAGGATTTATACTCAAAGATTTATATGAAGACCGTGATAGAGAAGGTGGAAATGAAATCGGAAAATACTATCCGCAGTATTTTGCTACGCTTGCTATGAAATAAGGTAAGATTATGAACAACTATAAAAACAACGCAAACAAACTACTTTATGATTTCGGTTTGCTGAATGAATTAAATAATTACGGTACCCCCTACATTGTTGGCAGTTATGCTATGGACTTAATGGCGTGGAATGACGTGGATATTTATGTTTCAAATGAATCTATGTCAACAGAAAAACTGTATAAACTAACCTCTTTTATTCTTAATACCTTTCACCCTACATGGTATGAAGCAAAGAAAGAGGTGTCTGGCGAAAAAATAGCTTGGTTTCACGGCTTTGAAACTGAAATATTAGGTGAGCTTTGTAATGTAGATGTTTGGTTCTTTGATAAAGATACCATAACTAAAGCTTTGGATTTCAGTAAGAACATAAAGCAGAAACTTTTAGCTAATCCTGAGCTTAAAGAAGTGGTTATAAACATCAAACAATCATTGATAGAAAACGAGCAATATGGTTTTGACAAATTTTCAAGTATGGATGTGTATACTGCTGTGTTTGAAGATAATGTAAAAAGTTATAAGGGGTTTACGGAAAAATACGGAGATAAATAATATGTCTGAATTTATAAAAGGAATAGACAGAAGTATTCCATATTACAATTTGATCTTAAAATGCACTAAACTTTGTACAACGCCTGTTTCGTTACCTGAAGGCTATAGCTTTAAGATGTATGATGTGGGCGATGAAAAGTATTGGGCAAAACTTGAATATAAAATCGGTGATTTTTCATCCGTTGAAGAAGCTGAAATATATTTCAAAACAAATTATTGTAATCAAATTGACGAACTGAAAAAACGTTGTGTTTTTGTTGTTGATACTCACGGTGACGTCGTAGGTTCATGTACCGCATGGTATGATTTGAAAGGCAATGATATAGTTGCGTCCCTCCATTGGCTCGTCGTTTCACCGGAACATCAAGGAAAATATATAGGCATGGCTCTTTGCCAAAAGGTAATGAATATATTCAATGAACGTAATGAAACTCCCATATATATTCACACGCAACCGTGGAGTTATAAAGCAATCCTGCTCTATATTAAACTCGGCTTCAAAATTCAGAAAACCGATACTTTCTCGCATTATAAGAATCAATATAAAAAAGCCATAAAAACATTAGAAAATGTACTTTCAGAAAGTCAATTAAATCAAATTATTTTAAGTTCGGAGTAAAATATTCGGAGATACAAAAATGCATATTGTAAGAAAATTAAAAATAACAGAATTACCACTGCTGACACAACTCTTTAATTATAAAAATGTTGATGAAATGATTGCTGAAAATACAAGAGATATTGAAACCGGGATTATTGATATTTTCGCTTTGTTTGACGGTGATAAAATTATCGGTGAATTAAGAGTAAAATACATTAGTGATGACAACCGCTTTGCTGATAAAAGCAAACGAGCATATCTTTATGCTTTTCGTGTTCATCAGAAACATCAAGGAAAAGGTTTGGGCAATTTCTTGCTTAAAAATGTGTTGGAAAATCTTGAAGAAAATGGTTATAGCGAATTTACCGTTGGAGTTGAAGATGATAACTCAAGAGCACGCTATATGTATGAAAAATATGGTTTTACAAAAACTATTGCAAGAATAAAAGAAAATTATCAAGGCGACAGTTATGAATATGACTTGTTGCTGAAAAGAATTTAATGGAGAAAAAACGATGGATGTATTTAATAAAATATGCCTACAGTTAGATTTAGGCAAAATAATAACAGAGCCGACTCAGCTTAAAGGCGGATTTATGCACAAAATGTACTCACTGTTCACAACTAAAGGTAAATATGCAATTAAGCTTTTAAACCCTTATGTTATGAAACGTGATACTGTTTTTGAAAACTACCGTATTGCAGAAGAGCTTGAAGAAAAACTAGAACAAACAGATATTCCAATACTTCCTGCTTTGACATTTAACGGTAAGAAGATGCAAGAAATTGACGGACAGTATTTTTATTTGTTTGATTTTTATGAGGGCAAGTCTCTCAAAGGTGAAGAAATCACTATTGAACACTGTCGAAAGATTGGCAAGTTTCTTGCCAAAATACATAACATTGAGAAAAAAGCACAACCATACAATCGCAGTAAGATAAATGTTGATTGGGATATGCTTATTGAAAAACTGTCAGCAAACCATAATGAGTTACATAATCTTCTAAGTGCCAACCGTGATATTCTTTATGAAAGTCAGCAAAAAGGCAATCTTGCCACAAAGAAGATGCCGTCTGTACTGACAATCTGCCACAATGATATGGACAGTAAGAATGTTCTTTGGAACGGTGATGATTGCCGTATTATTGATTTGGAATGTCTTTGCTATTCAAGTCAGTTTGTTGAACTGTATGAAATGGCTTTGTGTTGGTCAGGTTATGAAAACTGCAATATTGATTTCAATCTTTTCAAAGCTCTTATCAAGTCGTATGCTGACAACGGTGGTGAACTGCCTGATGATTGGGAAACAATCTATTACAGCAGTTACGGTCGTTTAGAGTGGCTTGAATATAATGTTAAGCGTGCTTTAGGTATTGATTGCGGTGAGGATGAAATTGAAATGGGCATTTCAGAAGTCCGTGAAACTATGGAGCATATAGTTTATTATCATGGTGTTCGGGATGAAATTATAGAGTGCCTTAAAAGTTTATAAAAGAGTATATGGAACAACCGCCTTACTTGAGTTTTCAGGTAAGGCGGTTGTGATTTATTGGAAGAGTTGTACAAGTTGTGAGGGTATGAATTGTTGATTTCGACAAAGTTCGATATTTTTTGAGAAAATGATGTTACTTTTTCCTTTATACAGCACTTTATAAGTATAAGACAGATTATATTTTAAGGAAAATGCTTATGAAAACAAAAGAAATTGGACACGTCAAAACAAAGGAGGAAATCACGGAATTCCTGAACAGCAATGACTTATCACATTATCCTGTAACATACCACGGTTGCAATGGCGTTTTTATTCCGACGGTCGATAGTGAAAACTGCTACACCTATCTCGGTATATCCGTGACAACGTGCAACAAGGATATTTGCAGGGTATATCCCCACGAAATTCTGTATATTGCCATTGAGGACAGAAAATCCGTACTATATCTGACGGATAGAAAGATCGAAACCCACTAATCAATGGAGCACTGGAAAACCGTTCTCGATGAAAAATCCTTTGCCCAACCCCACTACAGCTACATAGTCAACCTGCATTATGTTAAAGAGGTAACCAAGGATTTCGTTACGCTCCGATGCGGTGAGGAAAAGTATAAGGTTTATACTTCAATGAGGAAGATTGGGGCGTTTAAAAAGGTGGTTGCGGAGTTTGAAAAATAAGCGTTTTTGTCGAAAAATACGACATTTTTGTTTAACCGATTGAAATTAATATTGGGTTATATAAAAATATTTTATGAAATTATTTAATTAAGATATATGCTTTTAGGCTTATGTAGATTTTAAGATAAAAATCAAAAAAATATGAGGTGTTTAAATGAAAAATCAAGAATTTAATACAAACAATTTACCCCACAAAAGTACTTTTGCCATAGACTTTAAAAAAATTCAGCTTATTATTGTAGAATTTTTTATCAAAACTTTTCGTTTTTTATCAAAAATATTACCCATAGTACTTTTTCTGTGTCTGACCGTTTTTTTTATCCTAGCACTTGTCTTGCTGGTTTATTACGATAAAATGGGGGAGGTTGACACAGCTTTTAAATATATGTTAATTCCGATATATATATTTTCAGCACTTTTTTCAGGTCGCCTAGCAAAACAAAACATAAAAAAACAAATAGTTGTTTTGTTGAAAAGAGAACCAGAATCTAGATGGGCAACAAAAGAAGAAATAATCAAAACGAAAAATATCGAGAGAATAAAAAGAGATGATTACAAATACAATAGTGCGGGAATTCCTTTTATTGTTAATGATTCTTCAATTTATGTAGATAATAGCGAAGCTCACTCTTTGATAATTGGTTCTACTGGTAGTGGAAAAACAAGAAGGTTAGTTCTTCCTTTGATTAATTTGTTAGCAAGAAAAGGAGAATCAATTGTTGCAACTGATCCCAAAGGAGAATTATATAAACACTCAAAGAATTTATTAAAAAAATTAGGATACAAAATTGTATGCCTAAATTTTCGTAATCCTATAAATGGAAATGCTTGGAATCCATTATCAATACCATATGAATATTATAAATCAGGAAATAAAGACAAGGCTATGGAACTTCTTTTTGATCTTGGTCTTAATATTTTTTATAATAAAACCTCATCAAATCAGGATCCTTTTTGGGAACGGTCGGCTGCAAATTATTTTTCCGGCTTAGCATTAGCTCTGTTTGAAAATGCCAAAAGCGAGGAAATTAATTTGAATAGTATTATCCATATGAGTACAGTTGGATATGAAAAATGTGGTGCAGGGACTTATATAAAAGAATATTTTAACTTTTTCGATAGAGCACATGTTGCCTATACAAGCGCATCGGGAACAATAAATGCACCAAACGATACACGAGGTGGCATTCTATCGGTTTTTCAAGAAAAATTGTCTGTATATTGCAATCAAATTGAATTATCTAAAATGTTATCAGCAAGCGATTTTATTATGTCGGATATAGGAACTGAAAAAACAGCAATTTTTATAATAATGCATGATGAAAAAAGTTCATATCATCCTCTAGTAAGTGCTTTTATAAAACAGTGTTATGAAGAACTTATCGGCACAGCGCACAAACACGATGGAGTTCTTCCGGTTCGAGTGAATCTTGTTTTAGATGAATTCGCAAATTTACCGCCAATAACTGATATGAGCAATATGATAACTGCTGCAAGAAGTAGAAAAATACGTATTAATCTTATTATACAGGGCTCACAACAACTCGCAGAACATTATGGAAAGGAAACCGCCGAGGTAATTAAAGGTAATTGCACTAACTGGATTTTTCTTACAAGCAAAGAATTACCACTACTCAAAGAATTAAGTGAATTATGCGGGCAAACATTTGAGCAATATGAATTTAAAAATCCTAAAGAACGGCCTTTGATAAGTGTTGCACAGTTACAAAGATTTAAGGTAGGGGAAATGTTAATAAAGAGAGATCGTCAGTATCCGTTTAAAACATATTTGCCTGATATTAGTGAATATCTTGAATGGTGTCAAGAAAATACGGATTGTGATGATAATAAAAATACAGTTTACAATAGAGAAGAGGTATCAGTTTTTAATTTAATAGAGTTTGTAAAAGAAGAAAAGAAGAAAATCTTGATAAGTAAATTAAATAATAAAGAAGCTGTTAACGGTGATGCTCAAACGATAGATGATAGAGATTTAAATGATCTTCATTCAGAAGCTATAGATAAAGTGATTAAAGATATTGATAAAAAAATTAAGGAACTGGAAGAAGAAGAGAGAAAACAATCAGAAGAAAAAATACATAAAAATGACTCTACAGAATAATTTTCAAGATAAAGTAAAACAGTACAGATTTTATTATGTATAGATACTTTTTGTGTTGCATTAAAATTTTAATCTTCAAAATACATGTAATGAGTTGTTTACTCAACAGATTATGAAAAGTATAATAGTTCCTTCTTTGTTATGGAATACAAATTAATGCGATAAATGTTCTTTGTTTAATAATTCTTTTTTACTTCGTTTTTATTGTCAAAGCAATTAGAGAAAAGGAGTGTTTTTTATGAGCGAGACAAAACAAAACAAAATTTTTATAAGCCATTCTAGTAGGGATATGGCGTTTGTTCAGCCACTCGTTGAGTTGTTCGAGCATATGGGATTAACATCTGAAAATATGTTTTGTTCTTCTATTCCAGGTTATAATGTTCCTTTAGACAAAAATATTTTCGATTACTTAAAAGAACAATTTGATAATTATAATTTAAGGGTAGTTTTCGTATTGTCTGAGAATTACTATAATAGTCCTGCATCTCTAAATGAAATGGGAGCAGCATGGGTGTTGCGCCATAAATATACTAGTATATTAATACCTCAATTTGATTTTGTTGATATTAAAGGAGTTATTGATAAAATGCAAATATCAATCAAACTCGATTCAGAAAAAACAGAATTAAAAGCACGCCTAAATGAATTAAGAGATACAATCATAAAAGAGTTTGAAATTAAAACATCTTTGGCTTCGCAAAATATTTGGGAACGGCATAGAGATGAATTTATTAATAAAGTAAGCTCGATGGAAGTTTACTGGAAGGAAATATACCAATTAAAAGAGAATAATAGACCTTTTGTAGAGTGGATTTCACCACTAAAAAATTTAATACAAATTAATCCGCTAAGTTATGATGCTATGTATATACTCGGTACAATTTACGCGGAGATGAACGATATTGAAAATGCTATAAAATTTTTAAAAATGACTGCAACTTTATCTAAAGATGATGAACTAAAAGAAAAATCCATAAGTAACCTTAAAGAAATAGGATATGTTATATAATATTTAAGCTATAATAAGGAGAAGTTTAATATGGAAACAAAGAAAAACAATGAGCATTATTCTTCAAAATTCTCTGATAATAAAAAAACAAAAAATAGCATGTGGCCACCTTGCGGTGTAGGTGCATCTGCATTATTGAAAATTAAACATAATGTTATGATTGGTGCTGATTTATTAGAACTTCCATGTTTTCAGAAGTTTTATTTGGAATGGCTGGGTAATTACACTTTAAATCAAAACAAATTAATTCAGATTGCTAATTTTGAACTCGAACTAGCGACGGTTCCTCATACATATGACAAACTGCACATTATCAAATATGGTGGATGTAATGATTACATTGAT
The DNA here is from genome assembly GCA_045532945.1 of Acutalibacteraceae bacterium. Taxonomy (GTDB): domain Bacteria; phylum Bacillota; class Clostridia; order Oscillospirales; family Acutalibacteraceae; genus DTU089. The sequence continues at coordinate 762 of JAZSGZ010000015.1, read as the reverse complement.
TTGTTTAAACACATTAAAGGAGAAGGTTCTTGGATTTTTCTTACGAAAAGCCAAGAAAAAGCAGAAACTTTAATTAAAGCTTCAAAGGAAACCAAAACATATTTGCGTATTTATGGATTAGACGAATACGGTAAATTAATAAATTATAAGCCAATTTCAGAAGAAACTTATCGATCTCAAAATTTATCCGAAAAAGAAACTTTTAGCTTATCCGAATCTATTTATCCAATAAAGAAAAGAAATCGAATAAGCTTAAATATTCCTCATAGTGGAGAAAAAGTTTATACATCAAACAAAGAACTTGTAATATTGGGAGATGAATTCATATCTAATTCTCAATCTATTACTTATCAAACTAATATTGAAGGAATACAGGCCAAAATATATCAACCACAATGGCTAAATATTTCATATTTTGAAGACAAGATAAAACGTATGTTAGAAATACAGATAAAATGTAAAGGCATATGTTGGCCAATAGATTTACTGTATGATATTAATGGTGAATTTATCGGAATGCTTGTTCCGAAGGCTGAAGGATACCAATTGAAACAAGAATTACTAAGCCAACAGGGACTTAGCAATTGTTTCCCAGATTGGAATCGAAAAGATTTGACTCATTTAACAAAAGTTATTTTAGACAAAATCGTATATCTTCAAGATAGAAATATTTTGTTTGGATTAATTAATCCAGGAGCGATTTTTGTTAAAGATAGTGATCATGTTTATTTCACAGAAATGGATACATATCAAATAGAAGGA
>JAZSGZ010000038.1:0-23044 GCA_045532945.1 Acutalibacteraceae bacterium | reverse complement strand
TTCTTTGCAAAGAATGGTAACGATGCAACTCAGGGCGCTATCCTTACTGCTCGTGCACATACCCGCAGAAAAAAGCTTGTTTTCTTCAATAACTTCTACCACGGCGTTTCTCCAATGGTGCAGAAGATTGACTATCCCGGTGTTACACCTGAGGATGTTGCAAATAACCTTTATGCCCGTTGGGATGACATTGAAGGCCTTAAAAAGATTATTGCAGAAAACGAAAATGAAATTGCTGCTATTATCGCACAGCCGTATAACCACGGTAACTTTATTGACAATGCTTTCCCTGTAGACGGATTCTGGAAAGAGGTTCGCGAGCTTTGCACAAAGCACGGTATTGTTCTTATTGTTGACGATGTTCGTTGTGGCTTCCGTCTTGACCTTGCAGGCTCAGACCATTTCTTTGGCTTTGAGGCAGATATTATCTGCTTCTGTAAGGCTCTTGCAAACGGATACAATATGTCAGCATTCTGCGGTAAAGAGTTCTTAAGAAATGCTGCATCAAGCCTTTCATATACAGGCCCTTACTGGATGAGTGCAGTTCCTTTCGCTGCTTGTATTGCTTGTATCAATAAGCTTACGCCTATTGATGCTCCAAAGCTTTACAAGGAGCTTGGCACTCAGCTTACAGACGGCTTTGTTGCGGCAGGTAAGGAGCATGGCTTCGACCTCAGAGTGACAGGTGCACCTGCTCTCTTCTACTTAAGAATAGCAAATGATGATTCGCTTCTTCTTCACCAGGATTGGGTTGCAGAGTGCGTTAACAGAGGTATGTTCATCACATCTCACCACAACCACTTTATCAATGCATCCCTTACTCAGGAGGATATTAACCGCTCAATTGAAATTGCAGAGGATGCATTTAAGGCTGTTAAGAAGCTTCATCCTGAGCTTTCATAAAAATGTAAATTAACCGATGTTTATCGGTGATATAAAACACAAATGGGAGGAATTACAATGGCACTTTCAAAGCAGGAGTGGCTTGCTCTTGAAAAGAAAGCAAACGAACTCCGTAACCTTTGCCTTGACACAACTTATTGGGCAGGCAGCGGTCACATCGGTGGCGGTATGAGTGTTATGGATATTATGACAGTGTGCTATCACAAGTATATGCACATCAAGGTTGAGGAGCCCAATTGGGAAGACCGCGACCGCTTTATCTTAAGTAAAGGTCACGCAGGTATCGCTTACGCACCTGTTCTTTGCGATCTTGGCTTCAATGATAAGGAAATGCTCAAAACCTTTAATCTCTCCGGTTCTAAGATGGGTATGCACCTTGACTCAAACAAGGTTGTCGGTGTTGACGCATCAACAGGCTCACTTGGTCACGGACTTTCAATCGGTGTAGGTACAGCCCTTGCCGCAAGACTTCTTAAAAAGGATTTCAAGACATTCGTTGTTCTCGGTGACGGTGAGCTTGACGAAGGCTCAAACTGGGAAGCAGCAATGAGTGCCGCTCACTACAAGCTTACAAACCTCATCACATTAGTTGACCGTAACCACAATATGATTGACGGTAACACAGAGGACGTTATGGCTCTTGAGCCCCTTGCAGACAAGTGGGAAGCATTCGGCTTTATCGTTAAGAAGATTGACGGTAACAATATCAAGGAGCTTTGCGAGGCTATTGACTTTGCTTATGCAAACGAAACCGACAAGCCCGTTCTTATCCTTTGCGATACAGTTAAGGGTTGCGGTATCGACTTTATTGAAGGTGACTTCAGATGGCACTACGGTGCATTTGATGATGAAAAATATGAAAACGGCAAGAAGGCTCTTGAGAAATCTTATGCAGCAAGAATTGCACGCGTTGAAAAGGAGGCTGAATAATTATGGCAGGCGGATTAAGCTACACAGCTGAGCAATCAACATCTCTCTCCACAGCCGAAATTTACGGCCAGGCTCTTGTTGAATTGGCAGAAGCTCACCCCGAGGTTGTTGCTCTTACGGCAGACCTTGCAAAATCAACAAAAATCGGTGATTTCCAGAAGAAGTTCCCCGACAGATTCTTTAACGTAGGTATCGCAGAGCAGAATATGTTCGGTGTTGCCGCAGGTATGGCAAAGGCAGGTCTCGTACCCTTCCTTTCAACCTTTTCACAGTTTGCATCCTTCCGTTCAGCAGACCAGCTCCACACAGACCTCTGCTATCAGAACATAAATGCGAAGGTTATTGCAACTCATTCAGGAACATCGTTCGGTCAGGCAGGCTCAACACACCACGCTATCTGTGACCTTGCTCTCACACGTTCAATTCCTAACCTTACAGTTATCTGCCCTGCAGACGGTTATGAAACATATAACGCTGTTATGGCGGCATATAACACACCCGGTCCCTTCTATATCCGTATCAACCGTGGCTTCGACCGTGTTCTTTATAAGGATGCAAATTATGGCTTTGAGGTAGGTAAGGCAGTAGAGGTACACGAGGGTAGTGATATCACAATTATCGCTTGCGGTTCTTGTGTATTCCAGGCTTTCCAGGCTGCAGAGTTCCTTGAGAAGGCTGACGGACTTAAGGTTCGCGTACTTGATATGCACACAATCAAGCCCCTTGATAAAGAGGCAGTTCTCAAAGCAGTTATGGATACCCGCCGTATCATCACAGTTGAGGACCACACAGTTATCGGTGGTCTCGGTTCTGCAGTTGCAGAGGTTGTTGTAGAGTCAGGTAAGGGCTGTGCTTTCAAGAAGCTTGGTGTTCAGGATACATTTGCACCTATCGGTCTCCACGAGGATATTATGTCTTACCTCGGCATTGACTCAAACGGCATCATCGAAGCAGTCCGTGAGGTTATGAAGGCTGACTTTGAAGAGGACAACGACTGGGACGACGAGTTTTAAAATGCAAAATGCAAAATGAAAAATGCAAAATTAAAGGGGCTGCGCCGCTATTATAGTATAATAGCGTAAAAAGGTTTTGTCTCTTTGTGCAGAGGTTTATTTCAGGTTGTTTTAGTTTCTTGTTGCGAAGCTTAAAATGTTTGGAAGCAACGCTTCCCCGATAATTCTGCATTCTGCATTTTCAATTCTGCATTATAATTGCACACAATTACAGAAAGGAATGATTATCTTGTCTAACACACAAGAAGCTATGTATACCAATAAAATATTCCTTTGCGGTGCGTTGCCTCTTCTTAAAACTATTGTTAACGATGTACCTTCACTTAAAAAGAAATTTGAAAAGGTGCATTGCATTTATCAGGTAAGCTGTCTTGACCCCGATGCCCCCGAGGGCAAGTGGGCAACTCACTTTATGGTAAATGGTGATGAATGGCTCGTTCACGCAAATAAGGTTGCATACAGAGTTAAAAAGCAGAAATTTGTTGAGCTTGAATTTAAGAGCGTTGAGACAATGAATGCTTTCTTCAAGGGAAAAATCGGCCCTGCAACTCTCCCCAAAATGCGCGGTCTCAATTTCACTTATGAGTTCGGCGTATTTATGATGGCTTTGCTTAAAATGGCAAACCTTCTCGGTCTTGAAGCTCCCCCCGAAAAGGAGGAGGACAAGAGACTTCTCGTTAAGTGCTATTTCTACCTTCTTTCATCAGGTATCAGCACACTTAACAAAATGGGTCATCCCGAAATTCACGACTGGACCTCAAAGAGTCCCGACCGTGTTTATGCCTGGAAGGTTGACGGTGAGGATTCAGTTTCTGCCTTCATCCGTATTAAGGCAGGCAAGAGTAAGGCAGGTCGCGGTGAGTACAAGCGCGCACTTCCCTTCTTTACAATGCGCTTCAACAACCTTGACAGTGCTCTCGGCATCCTTATGTCTATCGACGATATGATTGAGTCTGTTCAGCAGGGCAAGCTCATTATGGACGGTGCCCCCGAATTCGGCGCACAGATCGGTGGATATATGATGTATATAGGTTCTCTGGCTAAATAAATGAATTTTCAAAAACGGTGTTTTCCCAAAAGGGGAGACACCGTTTTCTTGTCATATAAGAAAAAACAGGGTAAAAAAGCAGTTATTTCTCGCGTTTTTAATATTTTTTTAAAAATTTTTACTTGACACATTAAAAACCATTTAGTATAATAGCAAACGTATTATGATAATTATACCTTTGTTGGTAACAGCGGAGGGAGGGAACTATAAATGAGTCAGGTTAAAGTTAAAGAGAACGAGTCTTTGGATAGCGCACTCCGTAGATTTAAAAGACAGACATCAAGAGATGGTGTTATTCAGGAGGTTCGCAAGAGAGAGCACTATGAAAAACCCTCTGTAAAGAGAAAAAAGAAATCAGAGGCTGCTCGTAAGCGTAAGTTCTATTAAAAAATGGGAGATGAAACTTTGTTTCATCTCTTTATTTTTTTGTTTTTATATGTTATATTATATAATGTAATAGTATGGGAGGTGTTTGTGTGCTGCGTGAAAAGGACACCACAATTAAATATATGTTTCATTGTGTCAATGACATCACCCCCCGGATTGTTCGCGAATTAGGACTCGAGGCAATACTTTTTGACCTTGATAATACCACTGTGAAGGATGCTACACTCACAACTATACCCGGTGCGATATCCTGGATAAAAAGCCTTAAAGAAGCAAACATCAAGGTTGCCATCGTTACAAACACACCCCATATAAGAGCCTACTGGTTTTCCAAGACCTTTGGCGTGCGCTTTCACGCTTTTGCGCAGAAGCCGTTATCCCTCGGTCTTATCAGAATGTCACGCAAATTGCAGGTGCCCATTGAAAAAATCGGTATGGTAGGGGATCAGGTTTTCACAGACGTTGCCGCCGCCAACCGTTGCGGTGCGGTGCCTCTGCTTGTTGACCCGGTTGAAAATAAATGGTTTTGGAAAAACCATTACAAAAAGAACAGAATCAAGGAAAAACCCATCCGCGAAGCATTTTTAAAGGAGCACGGCTATTATGGCGATAAGTGATTTGCAGAAGTTCCTTAAAAATAAATATGAGGCAGTTATAATTTTCTCAGAGGTAAACCGACGTTACTTTACAGGCTTTCCCTCAAGTGACGGCTATCTTGTAGTGACCAAGGATGAAGCAGTCCTGTTTGTTGACAGCCGTTATGTTGAAGCAGCAGAGAAAAGCGTTACTGCCTGCAATGTGCGGTTATTCAAAAAAGCTGATGTAGATATAAAAAAATATCTGAAAGAAAAGGCTGTTATAAAAGCATATACAGAGAGAAATCGAGTTTCTGTATCAACTGCTGATTTTCTTAAAACTGCCTTTCTTCCCTGTAGAGTCACACCGTCAAAAAGACTTGAAAAGGCTATTGATGAAAGCAGAATTGTTAAAACTGATTACGAGGTAGAAAGCATAAAATCGGCACAGAAAATTGCTGAGGATGCCTTTAACCATATACTCACCTTTATAAAAGAGGGTGTAACCGAAAAACAGATTGCCCTTGAGCTTGATTTTTATATGCTCTCTCACGGAGCAGAGGCAGTTTCCTTTGAAACCATTGCTGTAACAGGTGCGAAAAGCTCTATGCCCCACGGTGTACCTGATGATACTGTTGTTAAATCAGGTGATTTCATCACAATGGATTTTGGTGCGGTTGTAAACGGCTATCACAGCGATATGACACGTACCGTTGCTGTCGGCGAAGTAACCGAGGAGCAGAAAATGGTTTATGAAACTGTCCTTGCCGCGCAGAAGTCAGCACTTGCTGTCCTTAATGCAGGTCTCGATTGCTGTGAGGCAGACAAAGCCGCCCGACAGATTATTGACGATGCAGGCTACGGTGATTACTTCGGCCACTCCACAGGTCACGGAGTAGGCATTGAAATTCACGAAGCTCCCACACTTGCACCCAAGAGCAATGGTGCCTTGCAGGTTGGCAACGTGGTAACAATAGAGCCGGGTATTTATCTTCCCGGTAAGTTCGGTGTCCGTATAGAGGATATGGCACTCATTACGGAAGAGGGCATTGAAAATCTGACAACAACCCCCAAGGAGTTGATTGTTCTTTGAAATATGAAAATTTTGCCGAGCTTAAAAGGGATTGTAATGCTTGTACAAAATGCGGGCTTTGTGAAACGCGAACTAACGTTGTCTTTGGTGTTGGTAATGAAAATGCACGTATTATGTTTGTGGGTGAGGGCCCCGGTGAAAATGAGGATTTACAAGGAGAGCCCTTTGTAGGCAAGGCAGGTCAGCTTCTCGACAAGTATTTGCAGGTAATAGGTCTTTCACGAAAAACCAATGTTTATATTGCAAACATTGTAAAATGCAGACCGCCACATAACAGGGACCCGAAGGATGATGAGCAGGAGCTTTGCATTGATTGGCTCAGGGCGCAGACAAGGCTCATTAAGCCCGATATAATTGTGTGTCTCGGTCGCATAGCGGCACAAAAGCTTATTTCACCTGACTTTAAGGTAACACGTCAGCACGGTGAATTCATTAAAAAAGGGAATATACTCTTTATGGGAACCTTTCACCCTGCCGCATTACTGCGTAATCCTCTCAATAAGCCCGATGCTCTTTCGGACTTTCAGGCATTAAGAGATAAAATAAAGGAATTGAACATAAATATATAACGCAAGGAGAATACAGTATGAAAAACTATATCGAATCAGGCAAGGCTATTCTCGGTATCGAGTTCGGCTCAACAAGAATCAAGGCAGTTCTTATCAATGATGAGGGTGATGTTCTTGCAGTTGGTGGCTACGATTGGGAAAACAGCCTTGTAAACGGCATCTGGACTTATGGTCTTGATGAAATATATGCAGGTCTTAAGGGCTCATACGCTTCACTTAAAAATGACGTTAAGGAGCGTTACGGCATTACACTTAAAAATCTTAAGGCTTTGGGTATCAGCGGTATGATGCACGGTTATCTTCCCTTTGACGGTGAGGGCAAGCTTCTTGCAGGATTCCGTACATGGAGAAACACCATTACAGGTGAGGCGGCTGATATTCTTACAGAGGAATTCAATTTCAATATTCCCCAGCGTTGGAGTATAGCACACCTTTATCAGTCAATTCTCAATGGTGAGGACCACGTAAAGGATATTAAATACTTCACAACCCTTGCAGGCTTTATTCACACACTTCTTACAGGTGAAAAGGTGCTTGGCATCGGTGAGGCATCAGGTATGTTCCCTATGAACGGCAACGACTACGATGCTGATATGGTTGCAAAGTTTGATAAGCTGATTGACGGCAAATTCCCCTGGAAGCTTGAGGAAATTCTCCCCACGGTTCTTTGTGCAGGTGAGTCTGCAGGCGTGCTCACCGAAGAGGGCGCAAAGCTTCTTGACGAAGAGGGTGACCTTCAGGCAGGAGTACCTATGTGTCCTCCCGAGGGTGATGCAGGTACAGGTATGGTTGCAACAAATGCTGTTCGTAAGAGAACAGGTAACGTTTCAGCAGGTACATCTGTATTTGCTATGATTGTACTTGAAAATGCACTTAAAAAGCTTCACCGTGAAATCGATATGGTTACAACTCCTGACGGAGCTCCTGTTGCCATGGTTCATTGTAACAACTGCACTTCGGACATCAACGCCTGGGCAGGTCTTTTCAAAGAGGTTGCAGACCTTTGCGGTGCCAATATTTCAATGGGTGATTTGTTTACCTCACTTTTCAAAAAATCTGCCGAGGCAGACAAGGATTGCGGTAATCTTATTTCCTACAACTATTTCTCAGGTGAGCACATCACAGGCTTTGAAACAGGCAAGCCCTTGTTCATCAAAAACCCCGACAGCAACTTCTCCCTTGCAAACTTTATGAGAGTTCAGCTTTTCACATCCTTCGGCTCACTTAAGGTTGGTCTTGAAATTCTCGGTGAAGAGAATGTTGCAATTGATAAAATTCTCGGTCACGGTGGATTCTTCAAGACTCCCGTTATCGGTCAGAGCGTTCTTGCCGCAGTAATGAACACACCCGTTTCAGTTATGGAAACAGCCGGTGAGGGCGGTGCATGGGGTATTGCAGTGCTTGCCGCATACGCGGTGAACAAGGCAGAGGGCGAAAGCTTCCCCGACTATCTTGATAACAAGATTTTTGCAAAGCAGGGTATGACAACTCTTGAGCCCGACAGCACTATTGTTGATTCATTTAACCTGTTTATGGAAAACTTCAAAAAAGGTCTCGCTGTAGAGCGTGCCGCTGTTGAAATGTAAATTTATCCACTCTAAAAGGCGATGTAATAATGAGTAACATTAAATTGATGTATGTAACAAACAACCCTCAGGTTGCCGCAATTGCACAGACTGCGGGAGTTGACCGACTCTTTGTTGATATGGAATATATAGGTAAGGATATCCGTCAGGGGGGTATGGACACGGTGCAAAGCCGCCATACCTTTGATGACGTGCGCAAAATCAGAGCAATTGCAGATAAATCTCAGCTTCTTGTTCGCTGTAATCCCATACACGAGGCAACAGCGGATTACATTTCATCCAAGGAAGAGATTGATGAAATTGTAAAATGCGGTGCCGATATTATTATGCTGCCGTATTTCAAGACCGCCCGGGAGGTGCAGACCTTTGTGGATTTGGTTGACGGCAGAGCAAAAACCCTGCCGCTGATTGAAACAAAGGAAGCGGCAGAGTGCATTGATGAAATTCTTGAGATTGATGGTATCGACGAGCTTTACATAGGTCTTAATGACCTTCACTTAAGCTACGGTCTTACATTTATGTTTCAGCTCCTTGCAGACGGTACGGTTGAAAGGCTTACCACCAAAATAAAAGCAAAAGGCATACCCTATGGCTTTGGCGGTATTGCCCGTATAGGTGACGGTATTCTCCCTGCTGAGAGTATTCTTACCGAGCATTACAGGCTTGGCTCTACAAGTGTTATTTTGTCACGCTCCTTCTGCAACACAACAAAAATAACGGATTTGGAAGAAATAAAACAAATTTTTGATGTAAACGTAAAGAATCTTCGTGATTACGAAGAGGTTATTAAGAAAAAATCCCCATCCGAAATGGAAGAGAATGTTTATATTGTGAAGGAAAAGACAGCTCAGATTGTAGATATTATAAAAAGCAAACAGCAATAAAAGAAACCGACTCCGAAAGGAGTCGGTTTTAAATATGTCAAAAAGTCTTGGATTGATTCTCTGCCTGCAGGTTAGCTGCTTTTGCAAATTCCAGAAGCTGTTTTCGGGAAGCGATACATAATTTTCCGTAGATGTTTTTATTGTGGTATTTTAATGTGTTTTCTTTTATGTTCAGCTTGCTCATTACATCTTTTGTGCCGTTTCCTTCAATATAAAGTTCAAAAACAGCCCGTTCCGTGGGGGTCAATGTTGCGATTCCTTTAATAAATAAAGCTAAGTGTTCGGTATCGACATCAGTAGTGCTTTGCTCACTTTTAACTGTGTTTTCGGTAAGGACTTTTTCGGGAACGGGAGGGGGGGAAAGGGCTCGCTTTTCCTCGTCCTGGATTATGAGCCTTAAGCCAAAAAGAAAAAGCTCTGTAATTATATACGAAATTGACAAAAATTCAAAATCAAATTCAACCAATTGCTCTAACAGCCAGACACCGATGTTAGCAACAACAGCCAATGCAAGGATTACCGAATGAGTGGTTGATGTAGTTGTTTTCTTTACGGCAGAAAAAGCCACAATTGCAACCATTGAGCCAAAGTATGCAAAAAGGTATATAAGATAGGAAATATGCCATGGACCGTAAATTTTGCTTAAAGAAGAAACACCGTTGGTGGAAATTAAAGAGACCTCTTTGTAATAGATATCACAATAACCGGGTGTGGCGGCAATTAAGAAGATGATCACGCCCACACACAAAAGGATAACCGGTAAAGCTTTTGTGTATCTGAATTTTGTGTTGTTGATGATTATCATCAGCATGGACATGGGTAAAAATACGGAACCAAGGTAGGATATCCTGTTAGCGAGCAGGGCTTCCTCAAGGGTGGTGGAAATTGCCAGGGACAAATAACCTGCATTAACTATGAAAACCGATACCAACAAAAGAATAAACCACAGGTCCTTTTTTTTGATAAACCCGAAATAAAAAACGGGGATAAGCAGGGAAATGACTGCAGTAGCAACATATACTCCGAGAAGGCTGTCGGTTTTACTGCCGGCAGAGGAACAGCCACCCAGAGCAAACAATATTAATAACAAAGAAAATAAACCTGCAAGGAATCTTTTCATAATATTCTCCTCAACACGGAAAAAGCTTTCCCACACTGTTTGTATAAAAAACACCGTTTCCCACACTTTTATTTTAAAAAAGTGTGGGGTTTTTGATTCAATTAAGATATAAAATAAAGGTGTATAAGTATATAGGATAATAATCCCTGACACACTCTGTACAAGTAAAATTATATCATAAGGCACAGATAGTGTCAACGAAATACAAAAAAGGAGAGATGGTAATGAATTTTTGCGAATTACAAAAGAGGATAATTCGGATTATTTCAATTTTTGCAGCAATTTCATTGTGCTTTTGCTGTGTTTCAACATCAGCTTATGCAGAAAGTGACGGAACAATTGTAGAAATAACTGATATCGATGCTCCTGATGTGGGATTTTTACCTGATTATAACGGAACCATAACAGGAGATTACTATGAGTTTTACGGTGAAGACTATGGGTACGTGATAAACGGTATTACCTGGTACAACCTGACTGATGACACCAATATTGATGAAAACACACCCTTTGAAGCTGATAAGGTGTATAAGCTAACAATTCTGGTTATGCCCAAGGAAGGTAACCCATGGACGCTTGAAAGTGCTTTTGTTAACGGAATTTCTGCTGAAGTTGCTGTTTCTGATGACTTTTATATCATCAGCTACACCTTTGGCGAATATGTGTATGTAGATACTGACGGAGCTGTTGCAGTTACCGGAGTAAGCGAGCCTGCGGATGGTGAAACACCGGATTATTCAGTCAGCGTTGAAAGCGATTTCTTTGAACTGTACGAGGAAACCGAGGGCTATATTTATGAGGGTGTAACTTGGTTTGATACCACAAGTCAGAGTAATATGGATGTTACAGATACATTCTTGTATGACCATATTTATCAGGTAACAATTCTCCTGAAAAAGTGTGAGGGTTGTGAAGTACCCTTAACATCTGTGACAATTAACGGCAAAGAAGCATCTTTTTATGAGGCTGACGGATATTATGTAGCTTCGCTTTCTTTTGTTGAGTGTGCAGATACAGTTATCAGAACCGTAGCACTGGCGCTTTTAAGGGAACCGGTGGCTGGGGCTGTTCCCTGCTATAATGTGTATCCCGATAACGATAAATACACGTTAAATGAAAGTAAAAATGACATCTATTATCAATACGGTGTTGGTTGGTATGATGTTACGGAAGGTGCCAATCTGATTATTGGTCAGGATAAATTCATTGAAGGTCACGTATATCAGCTTGAGCTTTATCTCACCCCCAAGGAGCATTTTTCATTTAACGTGACAGCTGCAACAGTTAATTCTGTGGATGCGGAAATCTGGGGTGGAAACCAGCGCTTGATATTAATGTGTAATTTTGGACCATGTAAGAAGGCGGAAAGCGTAGTCAGGGGAGATATATCAAGCACATGTAACACAGAGGATGATGAGGTTACTGTTGAGCTATATGAGCTTACCCGTGAGGAGCTTTTTTGGTCGGAAACAATTGATGAGGAATATTACAGCGATTATTATATTGATAGTGTTCCTTCAGGGGAATATGTTCTGATTGTAAACAAAGCAGAGCACGTTGAAAGAAAGTATTACTTATCAGTAGAGGACAAAAGAATAATCACACAGGATATACTCATTGCCAAAAAGGGCGATTGTGATATGGATGGTGAGGTTGACGTAATTGACTATCAGCGGATTGTAAACATGGCTATAAGCTGCGAAAGATGTGTGCCGTATTACACAACCGAGGATTGGGAATACGCGTTATCTGTTGGCGATTGCGCCGAGGATGGTTATGTTGATGCGTTGGATTGTGCAGAGGTGGCACTCCTTTCCAACGAATCAAGAAGCTATGATTGTATTGAGGTTACAGGAATTGTAGAACCGGTTGCCGGTGAACTGCCTGTATATACTGCCAATATAATTAGTGAGGGTTACGAGCTTTATGACGAGGAGACAGGATATGTCTATAACGGAATAACATGGTTTGACCTGACCGAGGATACAAATATTGACAGAACGGTTGCCTTTGTTGAGGGACACAGATATTCAGTTACCATTGAGGTTGTGCCCTCTCAGGGTGGAAGCTGGGATCTGAAATACGCAAAATACAATGGTGTTATGGTGAAGGCTCGCGAGACTTCGGATTGTTATCTTATAACATTTGAATTACAGGCGTAAATAATAAAAATCCTCTTACTTCAAATCCGATGAAGTAAGAGGATTTGTGTATTTTTAAACAACCTTATTACTGCTGACCGAATACAGCAAGCAGGAAGCCTGCCGCAACAGCGGAGCCGATAACACCTGCAACGTTGGGACCCATAGCGTGCATAAGAAGGAAGTTAGTGGGATTGTACTTTCTGCCTTCGTTCTGAGCAACACGGGCTGCCATCGGAACAGCGGAAACGCCTGCCGCACCGATAATGGGATTGATTTTTCCGCCTGTTATAAGATAAAGGAGCTTGCCGAAAAGCACACCGCCTGCAGTTGAGAAACCGAAAGCAACCAAGCCAAGACCTATAATCATAAGTGTTTTGAGCTGGAGGAAATCCTGACCGTTAGCGGTAGCACCAACACAGACACCAAGCATAATTGTAACGATGTTCATAAGGGAATTCTGTGCAGTATCGGACAGTCTGTCGGTAACACCACACTCGCGGAAAAGGTTACCTAACATAAGCATACCGAGGAGTGGAACAACAGAGGGGAGAAGAAGAGCACAGAAGAGAAGAACGGAAACAGGGAAGATAATCTTCATTGTTTTAGAAACACCGTTTAATTGCTTCATTTCAACCTTGCGTTCTTTATCGGTAGTAAGTATCTTTATGATACGAGGCTGAATAATGGGGATAAGCGCCATATAGGAATATGCCGCCAAGGCAATTGGTGCCAGAAGATGGGGCGCCAGCTTCGATGTAAGGAAGATAGCCGTAGGTCCGTCTGCACCACCAATGATGGCAATGGATGCTGCTTCCTCAGGAGCAAAGCCAAGCAAGATAGCAACAATGAAAGCGAAGTAAACACCAAGCTGTGCCGCAGCACCTAAAAGAAGGCTTACGGGGTTTGAAAGCAGGGGACCAAAGTCGGTCATTGCGCCAACACCCAAGAAGATAAGGCAGGGGAAGAGACTGGATTTAACACCCACGTACATTATTCTCAATATACCTGAGTCATACCAATGAGCACCTTCGACAGCCGCCTGACCATAGCTTCCCAATTCACCGCCGGTTGTATCTAACATAACATCTGCACCGGGCATATTGGCAAGAAGGATTCCGAATGCAATGGGAACAAGCAAAAGAGGTTCAAATTTGAATTTGATAGCAAGCACAAGAAAGAAGATAGCAACGCCAATCATAATGACATTTTCTATCTGAAGAGCTGCAAGACCCGATTGTTCCCAAAGGTTTGATAAAATAGTTGTGATATCTATGATAATCAGTCCTTGTTTTAATTTCTACAGTAAAATTTAAGGGGAAAGTCTATCATTACGATACGCTTTCCCCATTTTTAGTTTATACTCAGATAACAGCAAGAACGTCGTCTGTGTTAACTGTTGTGCCCTTGGGAGCGTTGATTGACTTAACTGTACCGTCGCAGGGAGCAACAATGTCGTTTTCCATCTTCATTGCTTCAAGAACAACGATAACATCGCCTGCCTTGACAGCATCGCCAACGTTCTTTTTAACTGCAAGGATTGTACCGGGCATGGGAGCCTTAACCTGTGTGCCGTCTGCTGAAACGGGAGCAGGAGCAGCAGGTGCAGCGGGAGCTTCAGCAACAGGGGCTGCTGCGGGTGCTGCAGGAGCGGCTGCAACAGGTGCAGGAGCAGCAACAACTGCGCCAACGGGTACCTGTGAAATGCCTGTAACTACTGCATCGCTTTCTGTAACGTCTACTTCGTAGATTTTACCGTTTAATGTAACATTGTATTTCATAACTTAATCCTCCACTTTATCCACTAATTTAATTGAATTGAATATAAGATTTTCAAGGGGAATGCCTGTTTTATCAGCGGTAATTGCCATAATAGCAGCGGCATCCTGCTCCTCAATATTTTCAAGCACGGGGTTCTGGTTAAGTCGCTTGATTGATTTGAAATCAAGGTGACTGAGTTCAATTCCTGTTTTGTGTGATGTGATAGCCATCACCACAGCGGCATCCTGCTCGGAAACACCGTCAAGCACAACATAACCGGGAATGTGAGGAATAACGGGCTCCTCAACAGCCTTTTCCTCTTTGACCTCTGTGGGTGCAGCCTCAACGGTCTGCTGTACAACAGGTGCAGGAGCTTCTGCAGGGCTTTCATCAGCCTTTGTCTTCTTGCCGTTAAAGATTCCTGAAATAACCTTAACAAAAATTGCAAGTACAGCAAGCACGGCAAGAACAATAACAAAGCCAAGACCCGAGGTGCTTAATGCCTCTGATATTGTCATTAAAGGAAGAAATGTCATATAAATTCCTCCTTAATCAATAGCCTTGAATTCGTAGCTGTATGTCTTTGATGCCATTTCATCACGGTAATCAAAGAAGCTTTCTGCCTGTGTGGGGAATGCGATGTAGGAAAGCACATCTTCATCACTCTTTGCTTTTTTGCCGATTTCAGCCTTTGCTGTCTCGAATGCAGGCTCAAGAGTATCGGCATATCTGCCTTCGATTTCTTTTTCGTCACCGAGAATCTGCTTCTTAACATCCTCGTTAAGCTTGCCGGGTGCACTGCCGTACTCACCCTTAAGGTAAGCCTTAACTTCCTTTGAAACGTTCTTGTAGCGTTCGCCTGCAAGCACGTTATTTGTAGCCTGAACACCAACCATCTGGCTCATAGGTGTAACAAGGGGAGGATAACCTAAATCCTCGCGCACTCTGGGAGTTTCAAGAAGAACCTCGTCAAATTTATCCATCTTGCCCTGAGCGGTAAGCTGAGCAACAAGGTTTGAAAGCATACCACCGGGAACCTGATAGTCAAGTGCCTTTGCATCTGTGCAAAGAACTGTGGGATTAAGAAGACCGCTCTCAAGAGCTTCTGTTCTGATGGGCTTGAAGAAGTCTGCAATGCTTCTGAGAGCATCTGAGTTAAGACCTGTTTCGTAGCCAAGCTCTGAAAGAGTGTAGTTGAGTGTTTCTGTTGCGGGCTGTGCTGTACCGCCTGACATTGTTGAAATAGCAGTATCAATAACGTCAACGCCTGCTTCAACTGCCTTGAGGCAGGTCATAAAGCCGAGACCTGTTGTGCAGTGTGTGTGAAGCACAATGGGAAGGTCAACAGCCTCTTTGAGTGAAGATACAAGCTTATAAGCCTCTGCAGGACTGAGGATACCTGCCATATCCTTGATGGCGATTGTCTGACAGCCAAGCTTCTGCATATTTTTAGCAAGCTCAACGTAAGAGTCGAGTGTGTGGATGGGGCTGATTGTGTAGCATATAGCACCCGAAGCAATAGCACCGTTCTTAACTGTTTCGTCTACAGCAACCTCAATGTTCTTAACGTCGTTAAGTGCATCGAAAATTCTGATGATATCGATGCCGTTTTCAACGCTCTTCTTAACGAACATACGAACAACGTCATCGGGATAGTGATGATAGCCTAAGAGGTTCTGACCTCTGAGAAGCATCTGAAGCTTTGTATTGGGACAAGCCTTTTTGATTTTTCTGAGTCTCTCCCAGGGATCCTCTTTGAGGTAACGAAGGCAAGAGTCAAAAGTTGCTCCGCCCCAGCATTCCAATGAGTAGTAGCCTGCTTTGTCAAGCTCTGAAAGGATGGGCTCAAACTCGCTGAATTTCATTCGTGTTGCAATAAGTGATTGGTTGGCATCACGCAACACTGTTTCGGTAAACTGAACCTTTTGCATTTTGCTTTTCTCCTTTTAAAATAAATTGCAGTTGTCTGCTGAAAGGAAATATATATTCTTAAAGAAAGGCATAACAGAGCATATATATAATAGTATATATAAAATATATGCCTTCCAATTTTCCCCATATTAGCATACTATAAATTCAGGTTTTAATCAAGTCATTTGAAGGTTTTTGTCGAAAAAATAACAAGGTTTTTTAGGCTTTTATTTATTTTTTCGCAAAGAAGGTCACGTATACAATAATTTTATAAAAAATATTGTTAAATTATTGACAAGCTCGTTCGTTTGTGATATCCTGTGCTTAAATCGAGGTGCGAACCGCGGTTCGGAGTATGGTTTAGTGAGGGTGAGGATATGCAAAATCACAATGAAGAAACAATGCGTTCAAGGATTCTGCATAGCGCTGCAAGACTTTTCCTTGAAAAAGGGTATCACGAATCAACAACACGTGAGATAGCCCGACAGGCAGGAGTAAACGTAAGTGCTATGAACCGTCTTATGAAAAGCAAGGAAAACATATTGAGCGAGCTTGTGAAATATGTGATTGAGAGTCAGTTTGAATCGACACAACAGCTTCTGCAGGGTGTGACGGATGATAAGATACTTTTTTATGCGGCTGAAACAACCTTGCAATTATATATGGCAGAATCAAGTGAGCACATAAGAGAGCTTTATGCAGTATCTTATTCCCTGTCGCACACGACTGACATTATTCAGCATACAATAACAAAAAAACTCGAAATTATATTCGGGGAGCATCTTCCTCACCTTGAAGAGAAGGATTTTTTTGAGCTGGAGATTGCTTCCGGTGGAGTTATGAGGAGCTTTATGACCAAGCCCTGTGATATGTATTTCACTATGGAGCGTAAGGTCAGGCGTTTTCTTGAGGCAACATTTCTTATCTACAGAGTGCCTCAGACCAAAATTGATGAAGCTATTGAATTTGTTTCACGGTTCGATTTTAAAGCAATAGCAGAAAAGGTTATCGGAAATATGCTTTCGTACCTGGAAAGCAATACTTTGTTTATCGGGAGATGATTAGTGTGTTAAAACGAAGAATAAAATCAATAATATCGGTAGTGCTGGTTATTTGTCTTTTGTTATCGGCAACTCCTGTTTTATCACCACGTGTACAGGCGGTCGATGAGCCCGGGCTTATAAAGAAAACCCTTCCTCTTTTTACGATGAATCAGATATATGCCCGCGGTCTGATGCTGACGGGAATGGCTTTATCAAAGGTGGCGGAGGCTTCGGGAAGCGAGGATTTCCAAAAGGCAGCGGCAATTATAAATAAGTTTGTTTTCGGCAACAATACAACCGCGCAGGATTTAGCGGAGATTAAGGCTATGTGTAATACTATTATTGCCGAGCTTGATGCCATTGAAAAACAGCTTAACGGAATAGAACAATCACTTGCCGAGGGGGAAATAAGCTCAGCCTACGGCAGACTGAATGATGCGTGGTCATCTGACGTGGAAACACATATAAATGCGGTAGGAGGCGGTGCGCTTTCCAATATGCTGAAAGCATATAAGGAGTATATCAGGAGTGCATACAGCTATCGCACAGGTGAAAAAATACAGGTTATGAATCAACAGGGTGAGGTTACTCTTGTGGTGGCTGACGAAGAGCTTGTAAACTATTGGGATTCCCGTGTGTACGGCTATCTTAAAACCCTGTCAGGTGAAAAATATAAGTATGATCCCAATAACCCGCAGATAGATGAGGAGACCTTCTATAAAGATGTCCTTTATAATACAAATACGATTGATGACATTTTTATTAATGTAACAAATTCACTCACAGCCAATCTGACCACGGAATCAGGGTCACTAACGGCAAATGACAGGTATATTGACAGAGCGGCGCAGTTTGCTTATATCAATTTCCCTTACAGCAGCCAGCAAAAGGATTTTGTTGCAACGGCAGTGAAAAATCAAGCAGCGGAAATAAGCTTGTTGGTTATGCTTTATCAGGATTTTATGGGCAGACGAGCAGCATATTATGATGAGCTGTATGAGGCTAAGGCACAAACCGAGACTGATGCAGAGCTTCTCTCCTCTTATAAAGAGGGCTTGAACAGCTACTATGCTGCACGCGAAAATGAACTGAATACCCTTGTTTGCGGAACAGAAAATGTTGCAGGTGTTCTGGGTAAAATAAATAACTGGCTTGACAGTAAGATTTATATCCAGAATACTTTGGACAGCAGTTATTTGTACTATGATTCATACCTCGGTACCGAATCTGAGGGCAAGGCAGTGCTTGTAAACAATGAATACTATGATAATCTGGATTATAACTTCTATTATAATGAATCAAAAGAAGGTCGTCTCGGAGAGCATATTGAAGACATTACGTGGAGCTATGGCTGGGATTATATAAATGAATATATTACACCTGCCATAGAAAAAGCAAATGCAAATCCGTCGATTTATGAATCAGCGGTGAGCTTTAAGAAAAACGCTGTTGTTAAAGCTGTTACAGGCTCATTGGCAGAAATTGTAACGGTTGCGTTCCTTGACAGTGAAGAGGTCGGGGAAGCTAATCTGTACCTTAAGAAGTTTGATATGAAATGGGATATCAATAACAAGGGAGACTATCATGTTCCGTCGGATGATTATTATAATCTGGTGATGGGAGAGTATACAGACGGAACCAACACATATACTTCGATTAAAAATGCCGAGGAGTTTAAGGGCCTGATAAATTCTACCTATTATCAGGCAAAGGGCTCCGTTCCGGGAAATGTTTTTACGGATCTTGTAAGCTATAGTGGTTCAAATCCTGCTTTTCTTCTTACATCTGAGTACCCTGTAACAGATGAGCATGGTGGCTTATTTGTGAAAACGGTTTACAGCGGAACAAAGGGCTTGGATTTGAAATCACAAAAAACATACTCGGATACCTGGACTACAGAGACAAATTGTCAGTATTACCTCCAGTCTGATCGTGAGGGCGATGAGAACAGGACTAATCAGATGTATGCTGTTTTGCTTACTGTGGATTCTGAGAGAACATACAGCAAAATGGACTTTGTTACAGCAGGCGACGGCAGTTATACATATACTGTTGACGGAGAAGCCGATGACGGAACACCTGTTTATGATGCGACATCCGGCAAGGTTCTGGCAGGAACTACAGCCAAGGTAACCATTACTCCTGAGAAATTCTCCGAAATTAAGAAGGTAACTGTTCAGTATCACAATGATGCGTCTGATTCCTCAAGGGTTACCTCTGAAAAGACACTTTTTGACAGCTCGGCATCGTATCAAGGATGTGTTCCTGATGAAAACGGAGAGCTTTCATTCGGATATCCCGTAACGTACTCAAATGTTACCTTTGTTGTGGAGGTAGAAAGAAAGGCATTTGAAACAGATACGGAAGGGAACTTTATTATAAGAACCTACGACGACCTTATGAAGATGGCAACCCGTGTCAACAGTGGCGAAGAGAAATATGTAAAGGGTTCATATATCGTTGTAAACGATATTCAGTGTGAGGTTAGTGCATGGGAGCCCATCGGTACAAATGAGGACGGTTTCCTTGGGAAATTTGACGGACAGGGCCATAAGATTATAGGCTTGAATACCTTGCCTCTTACCTCAGCCAGAGATGGCTTGTTCTCAGTAGTCGGTGAGGGTGCAGTTGTTGAAAATGTGGTATTGTCCCGGGCAGATTTGAATACCGACCGAAATGAAGCTATCCACGACATCGGTGGTATTGCACAGGAAAATATGGGCATTATACGCAAGTGTATAGTAATTGATTCCGTTATTGCAAGCCAAAGCGGTACAAGAGCAGGCGGAATTGTTGCCAAAAATACAACGGTAGGTACAGTTGAGGCTTGTGCTGTTATCAACACCACACTCGAAAGAAATATTTATAATATGGGCACAGGTGGTATAGCAGATGCCAACAGCGGAACGGTAAACGGTTGTTATGTTTACAACTGTACCTTCTCAAACCCGGCGAATAACGGAGATTATAACGGTGTTATTATAAGATCGGGTAACGAGCCTACAAACAGTTGTTATTACACAACATCCTCTGTCAACAATTCTTACGGAACAGCGCTTACACAGGAGGACTTTGCGTCAGGTAAGGCCACATATCTTCTCAATGGTGAAAAGAGCGACGATTCTGTGCTCTGGTTCCAGAATATTGATAACGGACTTGTGGCGGACATTTATCCCGTTCTGGCAGATAATGACAAAAATACAGTTTTCAAGGTAAGCCTTGAAAACAAGGCGTATTCAAACTATCCCACCGGAGAAAGTACACTGGTACCAAATGAAGACGGTGTATTTGAAATTTATACATACGAGGACCTGGAGCTTGTATCGGCAAGTATAAATACAGGCATCAAGGACTACGTCAACGGCAAATACAGGGTAATGGCTGACATTACCGTTGGAGATAACTGGATACCTGCAGGCACGAAGGATTATGCGTTTGCAGGCGAGTTTGACGGCAACGGCTTTACTATTGATAATTTGCATATAACCGATTTAACAATTGATAAGGTGGGCTTGTTCGGATATATTGCTGAGGAAGGCAGAGTCAATAACGTGAAGCTTACGGGCGTAGACCTTACAGTAAACATTCGGGCTTATGCAGGAGCTGTGGCAGCATATAACAACGGCATTATCGATAATTGCTCTGTTGAAGGTGAAATTTCAACTGTTCAGTGGAATGAAGGCGACGGCTATTCTGTGTCAAATGCAGGCGGAATTACCGCTGTCAATTACGGTACAATCAGAAACAGCTTCAATAATTGTAGTGTTGCAATTAACAGAACATCACTTGTTTCAATGGTATACATAGGCGGTATTGCAGCAATGAACTGTGGTGTAATAGAGCGTTGCGGAAATACAGCAAATCTTGAAACAAGCTCGATAATGGTTGGAATGGGTGGCATTGCAGGTAAAAACAGCGAGTCCCTTGCGGAGTATTCCGTGAACAACTGCTATAATACAGGTAATCAGGCAGTAAATTCCGTTGATCCCGAATTTGTGGACCTGGACTTCGTGAACAGATATCTTGCAGAGAACGGTGCAAGCATTACAGTAGAAAGCCTGGAAGAGCTCAACGAGCTGTTGTCTGAAGAGGCGAGTGTTCAGCTTGGCGGACTTGTCGGCGATTCAAACTCTGCCGTTGTAAAGAATTCATACAGCACAGGTGCACAGATGAGCTTTTATGAAGGCGAAATCGGTGGCTTGTATGGCAGAGCATCTGCAGGTGCTGTTACAAATTCGTATTACCTCGTAGGAGATAATATTGAACAGACTGACAGTACAATGAAATATGCTTCACAGTTTGAAAGCGGTGAGGTTGCCCACAAGCTTGAAAAGGGTAACACAGAGAGTGTGTGGGGACAGAAGTCCAATACACCGGGTTCGTTGCCTTGCTTCACAAGTCTTGCGCTTTATAAGGTGGCAGAGCTTGAGGCAGGCGGGTACAGTGTAGCAGGTCTCGGCGATATAAACGGTGACACTATTGTTGATGTTTCCGATTATCAGGAGCTTGTAAATGTTGTTGTTTCAGGAAAGAACTCTTCAGGTGACACAGAAAATCACCTTGAATTTATAAGGGCTGACCTTAACAATGACGGATATATTGATGCACTTGATGCAGCGGATATGGATATCCTGATGAACGGTAAGGATATTGTGTCTGTTTATGCTCCCGGCGATTTTGACGGTGACGGCACGGCAACCGCAGAGGATGCACAGAATATCAGAAAGGCATACGAAGAAGCCCTTTACATTAATAAGTCACAGCAGTTTGCCTGTGATATAAACGGTGACGGCTTCTTTAATGAGATGGATTTGAAATATCTGTAAGCCTCTGACGGATAAAACCAAATCTGTTATAACTTAATTAATAACTCCTGCTTCTGCATAATGCGGAGGCAGGAGGTTTCTTATATATAATAGTATAGCGTTATCTGCAAAAGACGTGCTTTCCGATGGTTGTTATTACAGGTCGTGTTCTTATCCAACGATTTGATGTTTTAGCAGGATTGTAATAATACAGAGCGCCTCCTGTAGGGTCCCACCCGTTAAGTGCATCCTGAGCTGCCTTTCGTGATTGGGCTGTTGGAGATACACTCCAGTTACTGTCCGTAACTGCTGAGAAAGCTCCCTTCTGATAAACAACGCCTGAAACAGTATCGGGGAATGACGATGAATCCACCCGATTGAGTACAACGGCACCTACGGCAACCTGACCCGTATAGCTTTCGCCACGAGCTTCGGCGGCAATAACCTTCGCCAGGAGATAGATATCCGAGGAGCTGTAGCCACCACCCGAGGACGGGCTGTCACCAAGTCCGAGATATAATAATGTTTTTGATCCTGCTATTCCGTCAGCCGTAATACCTACGGATTTCTGAAACCGTCTGACAGCGCTCTGAGTTTTAACACCGTATATACCGTCAACGGCACCTTCGAAAAATCCGAGGGATTTAAGCTTTTGCTGAATACGTCGCACTTCGTCACCGCGAGAACCGATTTTTGAAAGCACTTCAATCTCCTGTGCCTGTCGTTCTTTTACAATGGCAATACCGCCAATACATATTATAATTGCAATGCAAAGCGAAATGCTTACGGTTTTTAATATACCTGAATGTACGTTTTTCATAGTAAAGCGAAGCTTTAATCTGCCTTTCATAATACACCTCTTAATACTTTTTAAAATAGAATAAACACATTTTTCTGTTTTATACATTGATTTGACAATTTTCTGAACAGGAAAATTGTGGTGTAAATACCTTTAAAACACTATATATTGTGAGTCAAAAAATAATTTGAAAATAATTGATTTTTTTTGAAAATAACGCTTGACTTTTGGGGCATCCTTATGTATAATACAGTCCCGTTGACAACAGAACAGGTGTTACGAGGCGCGAGGTTTTAGTTAACAGAGAGCTCCTCAGAAACACTTTTAACGGACAGGATACCGAACGACCCGGGAGGGTGTAAAAAAGGTATAAAAAAGTTAAAAAAAGATGTTGACAATGAGAGATGATTGTGATATTATCTTAAGGCACTCGCGAGAGGGAGACCGGAAGCGAGAGCGAAACGAACCTTGAAAAT
>JAZSGZ010000035.1:0-48318 GCA_045532945.1 Acutalibacteraceae bacterium | reverse complement strand
GTTACGAGTTCGTTTCTCTCGGCAAAATGACAGACTTCATCAAAAAAGGCGACGATCCCACAACAGCTTACAATAAAGCTATGGGTACTTACGGCAGATTTGCTGATGCTGCTAAGTATATCGATCCCCGTGAAGAATAAGGAGGTAAACGAACATGGCATTATTTGAAAACTTCGAAAGACGTGAGGCTAAAATCCTTGCAGTTCTTAAAGAATATGGCATTTCTTCAATCGAAGAATGTAAAGAAATCACACTTGCTAAAGGCATTGACTGTGATAAAATCGTGAGAGAAACTCAGCCTATCTGCTTCGAAAATGCTGTTTGGGCATATACAGTAGGTTGCGCAATCGCTCTCAAAAAAGGTTGCACAAAGGCTGCTGACGCTGCTGCTGCAATCGGTGAAGGTCTTCAGAGCTTCTGCATCCCCGGTTCAGTTGCTGACAACCGTTTGGTTGGTCTTGGCCACGGTAACCTCGGCAAAATGCTCCTTTCTGAAGAAACAGAATGCTTCTGCTTCCTTGCAGGTCACGAATCTTTCGCTGCAGCAGAAGGCGCTATCAAAATTGCTCTTAATGCAAACAAAGTAAGAACACAGCCTCTCCGCGTTATCCTTAACGGTCTTGGCAAAGACGCTGCTATGATTATTTCAAGAATCAACGGCTTCACATATGTTCAGACAGAGTTTGACCCCTATACAGAAACAGTTAAAGTTGTTAACGAAACAGCTTATTCCAACGGTGACAGAGCTAAAGTTCGTTGCTACGGTGCAGATAACGTTCCTGAAGGCGTTGCAATTATGAGACTTGAAAATGTTGGTGTTTCTATTACAGGTAACTCAACTAACCCCACTCGTTTCCAGCATCCCGTTGCAGGTACCTATAAAAAATGGTGTAACGAAAACGGTGTTAAATACTTCTCAGTTGCATCAGGTGGCGGTACAGGCCGTACTCTTCACCCCGATAATATGGCTGCAGGTCCCGCTTCCTATGGTATGACAGATACAATGGGTCGTATGCACTCTGACGCTCAGTTTGCAGGTTCTTCTTCAGTTCCCGCTCACGTTGAGATGATGGGTCTTATCGGTGCAGGTAACAACCCCATGGTTGGTATGACAGTTGCTTGCGCAGTTGCTATCGAAGAGGCAATGAATAAATAATTGTTGTAAAAAGACAACGAGTTATCCCCCACAATCACAGGATTGTGGGGGATAAGTTTTTGCTAATTATTTTATTTCACCGTAATTGTAGCATATTGGTCGGTTTCGAAGTTTTCGCTTGTTACTTCAAATATCTTTTTGTAGTTAGCATAAACATTTTCGAATTCAACGGATATACTGTTTGTGGTTTTTCCGTTAGATGCAATTTTGTTTGGTAGTGCAGAATTGTATCTTATATTCTTATATTTAACACCCGAGATATTGAAGTTTTCAACATCGGTACCGTAAATAAGACAACCGATTGCTCGGGCAGATGCCTTGTGAATGTTGATGTTTTCGAATGTAACGTTTGATATGCTTCCGCCCTGGTTTTCAACAACAATTGCAAGGGCAGGGATTCTGTTTGTATCCCATGTGGCATCGTGGAAGATTACGTTAGAATCCTTGAATGTAACGTTGCTGATATTCATATTAACCTCACCGCATATACCGAAGCACCTTGCCTTGCCGTTCCACGCGGTGCAGTTTGTGAAGGTGATGTTATCACTGACTGCCTCGGGTCTTCCGCCTGCAGTCTTAACATCAAACAGGTCGTCACCGCTACGGCAGAATGAATTGTCAATGGTGGCATTTCTGGTGTTGCAGATTGCATAAGCGTCAGAGTTTTGTCTGTATCCGAAAATATCTACGTTTTTGATTGTTACGTTTTCGCAGTCGTAAGTGATAAATGTCCATTCGGGGGAGTTGATGAACTTAACACCGTTCACCTCAATGTTGTTGCCGTAGGCAAAAACGATGCCTCTGCGTTCGCCTCTGTCAAGGTGAGAAAGGTCAACTACACCGTTTCCCACAAGCTTTACATTACTGCAGCAGTTGAAGTTGAGATAGGGACATCGTGTCAGCCCCATAGGCAGGTGACCTGTGTTAATGAGATCAGCCTCCGTTGGTGCTGAGCTGCCGGTGTTAGTGTCATCGCTTGTGATATCGTACTGATGGTTTGCAAGCAAATAAGCACCACGCTTGAGGTAATAAACCGTGTTGCTCTGACCGAAGAAATCATAGTAGGCGGCAGAGCTGTGCAAGCCCTTTTCGACAACTATTACATTGTTTTCTCCGTATTGGGACTTGTATTTTTCTATTTCCTTGTCCTCGTCAACAAGCTCTCGGACAAAGAGTGTGAAGCCGTGCTCCTGGTCAGAATCGTTGAACACAAAGGTGTAAGTACCCAATTGAGTGATTTTTGAGTTGAATACATTTCTGAGGTAAGTGGCTTCAGGGCTTAATGCCGACGGGTATATCTCTACCTTATCCATAAGGAAACCGCGTGTGTTCAATTGGAATTCAAGGCTGATGTCCTTGCTTGTGTCAACGTAAACCTCGCAGAACGAGTGAAGTGCACCCTTCTGTGTAGTACCTACAAAAACGGTTGTGGCATAAACGGGGATAGGCTTGCGCTCCACATTGACTGTAAAGTAAGGCGATTTTATGATACCGTTTATATCCTGATAGCCCTGTGCATTTACATATAATTCGTCACCGTCGTCATCAGCACGTGCAATAAACTGTTCTGTTGTTAAGCCGATTTGCGACGGGTTGATAATAGCCTCAGCAGGATATTCGAGATACTCGAATTTCGCAGTTGATGCCGGTCTGTGAACCTCGTTTGGTCTGTCGAAGATATTGAAAAAAGAAAGCATACTTAATATTAGTGCCAGAACTGCATTCAGGAATTCCATAAATTACACCTCAGAATAATTATACTGAAGTGATTGTATCATATCACCAAAATTAATTCAATGAAATTTTCAAAAAAGGACAAAAGAAAAGAATGTGTTTGTTCGGTATATACATCGCTTTTGTTTGCTTTGTCCTTGACAAAAATCATTAAAGTAGTATAATTATTTCGGTAAAAAAATTGGTACATTCACAGAAAGAAGGATAAATATGTCAAAAGTACTTGTTGAAACATCTGCACGCCACGTGCACGTATCAAGAGAGGACCTCGATATTCTCTTTGGTGAGGGCTACGAGCTCACACCCAAGAAGGACCTTTCACAGCCCGGTCAGTTCGCTTGTGAGGAGCGTGTTGCTGTTGTCGGCTCAAAGGGTCAGTTCCCTGCAGTTTCAATTCTCGGTCCTACAAGACCTGCATCACAGGTTGAGATTTCCGCTTCTGATGCTCGCTCAATCGGTTGTGTTGCTCCTGTTCGCGAGAGTGGTGACACAGCAGAAAGCGGTGCTTGTAAGCTCGTTGGCCCCAAGGGTGAGGTTGAGCTCAAGGAGGGTGTAATCGTTGCTAAGAGACACATCCACCTTACTCCCGAAGCTGCTGCAGAGTTCGGCGTTGAGGATAAAGAAATCGTTGGTGTTAAGATTGAGTCTGAGGGCAGAGACCTTATCTTCGGTGATGTTGTTTGCCGTGTAAGTGAGAAGTTTGCTCCTGCAATGCACATTGACACAGACGAGAGCAACGCTGCTTTTGCTACACCCGGTATGATGGGCGAAATTGTTAAATTCTGATTGGATTAAAATGAAAAGGACTTTGACCGAGTGTCAAAGTCCTTTTTGTTATTTGTTATTCTCTTGTTCAAGAATGATTTTAAAAATATCTTCCTTGTTTTCGGCGTTGCGGTATTGCAGCACAAGCTTCTTTTCATCCCACGAAAGATCTGACATTTTGAGTAAAGCTTCTGACACTATATCATCATCGTCGTTTATGCTTTCTTTTTTGTTGTGTAGCATAAGTCTGGGGGAGTAACCGTAGAATTCGTCAATTGTGACCCTGTAACAACGCGCGAGGGCGTGGACCGTATCGATGGTGGGAACTTCGGTGCCGTTTTCAAAATTGATGTACTTTTCCAAAGGAACCCCAAGTATTTCGGCAACATAAAACGGTTCAAGCTCGTTGTATTCTCTGAATTGTTTTATTCTGTTACAAAGCATATATTCACCCTCTTTTCAACATAATACCACAGAAAATGACAAATTGCAATTAAATCTGATGATAATAGTATTTGCAGAAGCGGGCCATATATGAAAACAACCACCCGAACTAACATTCTGGGTGGTTATATATATGCGATTTTTAAAGGATTAATCCTCCAGGCTGAGTAACCAATTAACAGAAACACCCAATACTTCAGAAAGAGCAATGAGTTCGGTGTCGCAAACGGAACGAATTTGTCCTTCGAGTTTTGAAAGTCCCGATGCGTTGAGGTCCACACCGCGGATCTGAAGCTGAGTGAGAAGATCTTTTTGTTTCATACCGATAGCTTTTCTTCGTTCTTCAACTCTGGTTCCGCAGATATTCTTTGTGCCGATAGGCTGTTTGCGTATCCTCATACTGAAACCCCCTTGTGTTGAATTTTGATATGCCTGTGTATTCGCTTGGTCTTATAATATCACATAGTTATATGACTTTCAAGTGGTGTTTTTGTTTTTTTTACAACACATTTAAGATATTATGATGAAAAATAACTTTATTATTCTTTTTTCAAAAATATTTGCTATTAAAACTGTTATGTGCTACAATAGGCATATATATTACTTTATAAGAGGTGCGTTATGGACTTCACGACAGATATTTTTGCTGATTACAATTGCCTGACCACCGCGGAGGGCTTGCTTTCTGCGGGTATGGAGAATGTTTCGGTTACTTTTGATATGTTCTTCAGAGAACTGCCTGACAAGGGTGGTTATGCTGTTATGGCAGGTCTTGAACAGCTTTGTGACAGGCTTGAGGGTCTTTCGTTCAGTAATGAATTCCTTTCGGCTTTGGCGGAGCAGGGCTTTTCACAGAGCCTTATCGATTATCTTGAGAATTTTGATTTCAAATGTGATGTTTATGCTATGCCTGAGGGAACGCCTGTTTTCCCGAATGAGCCCATTGTGAAGGTTAAGGGCCCTGCGTTACAGGCACAGCTTATTGAAACAATACTCCTTAACACAATAAATTATCAGACTCTTATTGCCACTAAGGGTAACAGGGTGTCACGTGCGGCATCCGGTCGTCGTGTTGTGGAGATGGGTGCACGTCGTGCTCACGGCTTCGATGCCGCTGTTGACGGAGCTCGTGCTGCTTATATCGGTGGTGTTTCAGCTACCTCGTTGTTCCCTGCATATACAAAATACGGTGTACCTGTTGCTACTATGATGGGTCACGGCTGGGTACAGTTGTTTGATACTGAGCTTGACGCCTTCAAGGCATATCTTGAGGAGCACGGTGAGGATGGTGCTTTGCTTGTTGATACCTATGACACTCTTGACAGTGGTATCAAAAATGCAATTCAGGCATTCAATGAGGTGCTTGTGCCAAAGGGTCTGCGTCCTGCAGGTGTTATTATAGACAGCGGTGATATGACATATCTTTCAAAAAGAGCTCGTCGTATGTTGGACGAGGCCGGTTTTCCTGATTGTGATATTTATGCTTCGAATTCCCTGGATGAGGTGCTTATTAAGGATATGCTCAACCAAGGGGCAAAGATTGACGGATTTATTGTTGGTGAAAAGCTGATTACGTCATCCTCATCACCGGTGCTTGACGGTGTCTATAAGCTCTGCGAAACAGAAAGAGACGGAGAAAAAACACCTGCGATAATGCTCAGTAACAATGTGAATAAAATCACTACACCCTGCTCGAAAAGGGTCTGGAGACTGTTCGATATGGAAACAGGCAAGGCTATTGCCGATGTGTTGACTCTCGACAGCGAGAACCTCAGCGATGAAAAGGTTTATTCTCTTTTTGATCCTGATTTTACCTGGAAACGAAAAACCGTTGACAATTTTGTTGCACGTGAAATGCTTGTGATCGTGTTCAAGGATGGTAAGAGAGTTTATGATAATCCTACCCTCGAAGAGATACGAGCATATTGCAATGAGCAGGTTGCCTCTCTTTGGGAGGAGGTTGTCCGCTTTGAGAATCCTCACAGATATTATGTGGATTTTTCAGGTAAGCTGTGGGGTGTAAAGCAATCTATGATTGAGAAAATTATGAGAAGCGACTCGGTAACAGGGGAGAGCGACGATGTCAGAAAAATATAAAGTAGGATTGTGTCGCAACCGCTTGTTTGAATTTGACAATGCCGTTGTTTTCTGCGGTAAGCTTACGGATTGTGACGAAGGACAGCTCTCAAAGGCTGTCAAGCTTCTTTGCCTTAAAGAGCCTGTGCTGACCGCTGTTGCCGAGCTTTGCGAAAACGCTGAATGTTATCTTGAAACCGAAGCAGTTGTACAGGAGCTTGTTTTGTCAGAGCTTACTGCTGATGAAGTGAGAAATGATTTCTTCGCCAACGGTTTGATGTTCGATAAAAAGCTTTTTGAATTTGTGCTGAGCAAAGACGGTTATCTTATCATCGGTGCGCACACCTTGGTTGCAGACTGCAAGTCTTTGTTGCGACTTGCGATGGAGCTGATTTACTTTTATGAAAACGGGAATTCTTCCGTTGAGCCCTCTCGGATTGAGAGCTTCAGCGATATAACAGCCTTGCCGATGGAGGTCAATTCACCTCTTACGGATAAGCTGTCAGCGGAGCTTGACAGCGGTTGGCAGAAAAAGGCTTGTGTGTCAGATGTGACAGATTACTTAAGCGCTAAAAGGCTTTATGACGAAAAAAGGAAATACTCACGTGAGTTTAAGATTGCCCTTGATTCTGATCGCACGGCAGAGCTGAAAGCTTTTTGCGGTGAGAAAAATGTGGATTTGTCCTCTGTAGTTGCCTTTGCATTTTATAAAACGCTTTATGAGGAAATGAATCCGCAGAAGAAGCACGGCAAGGTGTGTATTCATGCAGACAGACGTCTTTTCCTTCAGGGTGCGGAAGCTTCTCAAGTGGGTGCGTTCAATGGCTTTTGCGAGGCTTCACTCAGTAATAAGGAAAGAAAGCTTCCTATAGATGAGCAGATAAAAGCTTTTCATCTTTCGTGCTATAAAGGGGTCACATCTCCCTTTAAAACGTTTTATGATGAGGCTCTCCTTATGAAGGTTTCACCTTCGTATTGTGACTCTGCATATATGTTCCTCTCGGGTGCTTTTAATGATAAGGCTTCAAGAAAGCTTTCGCAAAATTACGGTTGTATGAACGAGCAGCTGTGCGAGTTCTTTTCCTGTAATCTCGACCAGGAGTATTGGAGGGAACTGAAAAAATATGAGGATGTTTGCGTAACGGAACCGCTGAAAAACAGATTCGCTGCAAATGTGAGCTTTATTGTTGTTGACGGTGCTTGTGAAATTACCGTGAAATTCAATAATTCAAGGATGGATGCGAGTCGTTGTGAGGCAGTCGTATGTGAGATAGAGAGGTTTTTGAAAAATATAAAATAATTTATATACAAAATCAAAGCAGTTTTGGTGGATTTTTCCTCCGGAACTGCTTATTTTTTTATGAAAATGTATTGACAAAATAATGTTGCAAAACTATAATAGTGTTATAAAGTGTATCGAAATGGGTCAAAGTGTCTCGTTTTTGTATCGTAAATCCCACGAAAGGAGTTGTCAGTATGTTTTGCAGTCAGTTCGACCACGCACTTGATGAGAAAAATCGTTTTAAAATACCGGCAGCCCTTCGTGATGAATTGGGTCTTAAAACCTACCTCATAAAATCCCCCGACTCCGAAACAAAGTGTATTTTCCTTTATTCCGAGGCAGGGTGGAATGAGCTGTATAAAGAATTCAATCAGACCGGTGAGCACAACCAGGCAATGCGCCGTATGGCACGTAAGATTTTGTCAGGTGTTGTCAGCGGTGAGGTTGATAAGGGTGGCAGACTCACCCTTAATGCCGCACTTAAAGAGTATGCGGGGATCGACGGTGAGGTTCATATTGTAGGTAATAATAACCACATTGAGCTCTGGTCACCTGAAGAGTGGGCTAAGGAGCTTGCACTTCTTGATGAACAGTCCACCGATGAACTCAACATCAACTTCTGATAGGTGGGTTCTATGGATTTTAAGCATATATCCGTTCTCCTTGAGGAGTCGGTTAATTCACTTAATATAAAGCCCGACGGAGTGTACATTGACTGTAC
This sequence comes from Acutalibacteraceae bacterium, assembly GCA_045532945.1. Classification (GTDB taxonomy): domain Bacteria; phylum Bacillota; class Clostridia; order Oscillospirales; family Acutalibacteraceae; genus DTU089. Next base: position 40,140 of record JAZSGZ010000035.1, on the reverse strand, counting down.
GGCAGGGGGCGGAGGACACTCAGCAGTTATTCTTTCTCGCTTGGGTGAGGGTGGCAGACTTATCTGTGTTGATCAAGACCCTACGGCAATACAAGTCGTTTCCGAGCGTTTTAAGAATGACGACAGAGTGACTGTTGTTCACAGTAATTTTTCGAACTTTGCACAAATCCTTGACGACTTTGACGTTGATTGTGTGGATGGTATAGTTGCTGACCTTGGTGTCAGCAGCCATCAGCTTGATACGGCCGAGAGGGGCTTTTCGTTCCATAAAGATGCTCCTCTTGATATGAGGATGAGTCAAAAGGGCAAAAGTGCAAGGGATGTAGTTAATACATATACCGAAAATCAGTTATATACAATTATAAAATCATACGGTGAGGAAAAATTTGCCGACAGAGTAGCGCGAGCTATTGTAAAGGCACGACAGGAGAAGGCTATTGAAACAACAATCGAGCTTTCGGATATTGTTTCAAATGCCATCCCGGCAAAGTTTCGCAGAAATGCACACCCTGCACGAAAAACCTTTCAGGCGATTCGTATAGAGGTTAACGGCGAGCTTGATGTTCTCAGGGAAACCTTGCCGGTTATGTTTGACAGGCTGAAAGATGACGGTGTAATGTCTATAATCACATTCCACAGTCTGGAGGACAGAATAGTAAAGGATTTTTTCAGAACTCTTAAAGAGGGTTGTACCTGCCCTAAGGATTTTCCCGTTTGCGTCTGCGGTAAACAGCCGAAGGCGATTGTGAAATCAGCAGGGGTTAAAGCTTCGGAAAAAGAGTTGGATGATAATAACCGTAGCAGAAGCGCAAAATTGCGTACTGCGATGAAGGTCGGTAAGACGTAAAAATTGGAGGAAATATGGCGTACAGGGGTAGTGAAGCGTACGATTTTTCGCTTTTTGAACCACAAGTAATTGAACAGCCTGTAAGAGTATCAAAATCGGCAAAAGGTGCCGGTAGGGGTGCTCAGGTCAAGCGTGCCTCCGGTAATGCCGCACCTCAGCGCAGAAGTGCACTGCAACGCAAGCCGGCTCCTCAGCGTAAGCCTGTGCAGAAGAGGTCTAATGTAAGCCATGTTGTTGATAACTATCAGCAGACTGTTGAGCGCAAAACGAGCAGCGCGGTTGTTCCTGCACCTGTTAAAAAGGCTATGTGCTTTGCATGCTTCTGCTTTGCAATGCTTACGGTTCTTCTTGTGATGCAGACAAAATGCGATATGCTTATGACAGATATTGCCGGTGTGCAACGCGATATTGAAATTGCTGAGGGTGAGAATGTTCGCCTTAATGCAGAGCTCAGCAGTATGATTTCTTCGGATAAGATTGAAAATTACGCTGAGAATGTTCTTGGTATGGTTAAAGCCGAAAGCTATCAGATAAGCTATATCGACCTGTCTGAAGGGGATGAAATAGTCGTTTCCGGTGATAAATCTACTAAGGAAGCTACAGATTTTGCTTCGAAATTGAAAGCATTGTTTGCATATCTCGATTAAGTGAGTAATAAATTATATGAGAGTTGAGAATGCTCGACTCTCTTTTTTGCATAGAACAGGAAATTTGAACCGATGTGAGGTGGATTATGGCACGAGTAAATTCTAATTTGAAAAAACGTTGTCTGAGCGGTATTGCGTTTATTCTTGTTCTGGGCTTCGGTCTCGATATCGTGAGACTGTTTTATTTCCAGGTAATAAAAGCAGATGAATACAGAACTGCCGCAGAGGCTCAACAGCTCAGCGATACGGTCATCTCTGCGGATCGCGGTGTTATCTACGATGCCAATATGAATGTCCTTGCGGAGAGTGCTTCTGCATGGCTTGTGTACGTGAATCCATCAAAAATCAAGGATGATGCTCAGGCGGCGCTTGTTGCCAATGGTCTTTCTGAGATTTTTACGGATATGACTGTTGAAAGTATTTCCAAGAAAATAAGTAATCGTAAATACAGCTATGTTAAAATTAAGGGCGGTGTGGAGTATGGCTCCAAAACTGCCGTTGCAGAATTCAGGAGTAAAAACGAGCTTGGTGAAATAATCGGTATTGACCCTGATACCAAGCGTTATTATCCTTTTAATAATTTCGCATCTACCATAATCGGTATGACCAACAACGAGAATAACGGCAGAGCCGGTCTTGAGCTTATGTATAACGATACGCTTACGGGTACTCCCGGTCGTATTATTACCGCTAAGGATGCACAGAGCGGTCTGATGTCAAGTAACTATGAGACCAAGTTTGATGCAGAGCAGGGAACAAGTCTTGTGCTGACTATTGATAAAACTATTCAGTATGCTCTTGAAAAGGGCCTTTCTCAGGCGGTTGTGGACAATAAAGCAGAGTCAGCTTACGGTATAGTGATGGAGGTTGACACAGGTGCAATTCTTGCTATGGCAACAATGCCTGATTATGACCTTAATGTGCCCTCTGTTATTACGGATAAAAAGACTCTTGCAGAGCTTGCGAAAATCAAGGATCCGGATGAATATGATGTTGCGTATAATAATGAGGTTTTCCTTATGTGGCGTAACAAGGCTATAAGTGATACCTATGAGCCCGGTTCTGTTTTCAAGATTTTTACTGCGGCTGCAGGTCTTGAAGAGGGTGTTGTTACACCGCAGAGTACATATAACTGTACGGGTTCAATCAAGGTTGCAGATAATTTAATCCATTGTCACGATACCTCGGGTCACGGTATGCAGGATTTGTCTGAGGGACTTACAAATTCCTGTAACCCGTTCTTTATTACAATCGGCCAGAAGCTTGATACAGAGCGGTTCTTTAAGTATTTCGAGGCCTTTGGCTTTACGGAGGAAACAGGTATTGATTTGCCTGCCGAAGCAGAGCCGGCTGCCGATATTACATATCACTCAAAAGAAAAAATGGGTATTGCACAGGTTTCTTCGAGTGCGTTCGGTCAGACCTTCCAGGTCAGTGCCATTCAGATGATTACAGCAGTTTCTGCTGTTGCTAACGGTGGTAAGCTTATGCAACCCTATGTTGTTGCTAAGAAGCTTGACCAGGACGGTAATACTGTTTTTGAAACAGCTCCTACCGTTAAACGTCAGGTTGTTTCTGAAAGCACGAGTAAAACGGTTGTTTCTATGATGGAGAAGGTTGTTGCTGAGGGTACCGGTAAAAATGCTTACATTCCCGGTTACCGCGTTGCAGGTAAAACGGGTACTTCGGAAAAGCTTACCGTTGACGGTGAATATATAGCCTCCTTTGTGGGATGCGCTCCTGCCGATGATCCTCGTATTGCGGTTCTTATAGTTATTGACGAGCCTCAGGGCGCAAGTCACGGCGGTGGTGCAATTGCCGCACCTGTAGCAGGCTCGATTATTGAACAAACCCTTAAATATATGAATGTTGAACCGGTCTATACCGATGACGAACTGTCAAAGCTTAATGCTTCTGCACCCGATGTTACAAATATGTCTGTGAGTGCTGCCAAGAGTGCACTCGGTAATCAGGGCTTCAGTGCTCGCGTTGTAGGTAACGGTGATAAGGTTATTTCTCAGTATCCTATCAAGGGTCAGAGTATACCGCTTAACGGTGTTGTAATCCTGTATACGGAGACGGATAATAAAAATACAACCTCTACGGTGCCGAATCTTATAGGCTTAAGTATAAGTCAGGCGAACGAAAAGGCAGTAAATTCCGGTTATAATATCAAGATATCCGGTGCATCCCTCGATAGTGATGTTGTGTCGTACAGACAGAGCGTGGATGAGGGCACAAAGGCGGAATTAGGTTCAACAATTACGGTTTATTTCAAAACAAATACAGGCGTAGAAGATTAAAGAACAAGAAATTACAAAGGAGAGTAAAAAATGCTTTTATCACAGCTTTTAAAGGGTATAAATGTGCTTAATGATTATCGTGACAGAGAAATCACTGATGTAACCGACAAAACTTTGAGAATATCAGAGGGTTGTGCTTTCGTTTGTGTGGTTGGCGCACGCTTTGACGGTCATTCGTTTGCGGAAAATGCTCTCAGTCAGGGTGCATCTGCGGTAATTGTTTCAAGAGATTTGGGCATTGAGGAGCAGATTCTTGTTGAAAATACCCGCGAGGCTTACGCTGTTATGTGTAAAAATCTCTGCGGAGCGGCTGCAGATAAGCTGACACTCATCGGTATCACAGGTACCAATGGTAAGACTACAACAGCTTTTGTTGTGAAGGATATTCTCCGCGAATTAGGTATTAAAAGCGGTCTTATAGGTACTGTTAAAAATATGGTGGGTGATAAGGAGTTTCATACAGAGCTTACAACGCCTGACCCTTATGATATGCATAAGCTATTTAAAATGATGGTTGACGACGGCATTGAATATTGTGTGATGGAGACTTCTTCACAGGCATTCCATCAGATGCGCCTTGCCGGTATTCACTTCAAAACGGGTGTGTTTACAAACCTTACACAGGACCACCTGGATTACCACGGCACAATTGAAGAATACAAGGCTTGCAAAAAAACTTTGTTCTATAATTGCGATAATGCAATCATCAACGGTGATGATGAGGCAGGTGTATATATGAGCGATGGTATTGAAGCACCTGTTAAAACATACTCAATAAATACAGACTCTGATTATAAAGCTGAAAATACAGAGCTTTTTGCAGACAGAGTTGAGTACGACCTTAACGGTGAGCACGTTGTATTCCACATTCCCGGGGGATTCTCTGTTTATAACTCGCTTTGTGCTATAGCAAGTGTTTGTTCGCTTGGTTTTGATTTCAAGGAGGTTGTAAGGGCTGCAGGCAGTGCCGCCACAGTTAAAGGCAGACTTGAGCTTCTTAAAACGGATACGGATTTCGGTGTAATTATTGACTATGCCCACACACCCGACGGACTTGAAAAGGCTCTTAATGCTGTCCGCGGATTTACAAAGGGCAGAGTGATTACTCTTTTCGGTTGCGGTGGTGACCGTGATAAAACAAAACGCCCCAAAATGGGACGAATGGCAACGGATTTATCGGATATTGTGGTTGTAACTACTGATAATCCCCGTACAGAGGACCCTGAGGTGATTATCAAGGAAATTCTTATAGGTACGGTAGGTTCAAAGGCTGAGGTTGTTTCTGTTACCGACAGAAGCGAGGCTATTGAATATGCTCTCAGTATTGCGAAAGAGGGCGACACGGTTCTCCTTGCAGGCAAGGGACACGAAACATATCAGGTGATTGGCAAAGAGCGTGTTCACTATGATGAGCGTGAGGTTGTGGCAGAAGCCCTTAATAAGCTTGGCAAATAATGCGGATTGTGTTTGAGGATGATGTGGTATGAAAACTATTACTGTTAAACAGATAGCACAGTTTTGCGGTGCAGAAACACAGCTTGACGGTGAAATTCTTAAGATTTCCACCGATAGCCGTGATATTGATGAAAATACATTGTTTATTGCTCTTGTGGGCGAACGCTTTGATGCACACGACTTTGTTGCTGATGTGCTTTCAAAGGGGGCAAGGGCGGTTGTGTGCAGTAAAAATGTCGGTGACGATCCCCGTATTCTCTATGTTGAGGACACAGGTAAGGCATTGCTTGATATTGCTCATGGCTACAGGAAATTGTTTGATATTCCCTTTGTGGGCCTTACCGGTAGTGTCGGTAAAACGACGAGCAAGGGTATGATTTATGCGGTTGTTAAGAAAAAATATGATACTCTCAGAACTGCAGGCAACCTTAATAATGAAATCGGTGTACCGAAAACACTGTTCTGCCTTGAGGAACACCACGAGGCAGCAGTTATTGAAATGGGTATGAACCATTTCGGTGAAATCTCCCGTATTTCAAGTGCTGTTGAACCCTCGATAGCTTGTATAACAAACGTTGGTACCGCACATATTGAAAATCTTGGCTCCCGTGAGGGTATATTAAAGGCAAAGTGTGAAATACTTGACGGTATGGTAAAGGGTTCAACACTAATAATTAACGGTGACAATGATATGCTTGCCACTATTGAGCGTGATGATTACAATATAGTCCGCTTCGGTATTGACGGCAAGAATCTTGATATGAGAGCCGAGGATATTTCCTCTGATGCTTTCGGTAGTACATTTACTGCGATTTATAAGAATGATAAAGCAGAGGTTTTTGTTCCCAGCGTAGGAATTCACAACGTGTATAACGCTATGTGTGCTATGTGCGTGGGAGTTGAACTCGGTTACACTCTTGAAGAAGCTGCTTCGGGTATCAGGGATTTTGAACCCGAGGGAATGCGACAGAAGATTACAGAAATAAATAATATTACTTTTATCGAGGATTGCTACAATGCAAATCTTGACAGTATGAAGGCATCGCTTGATGCACTTGCCACTATTTGTAAGGGTAAGTCCTATGCAGTTCTCGGTGATATGCTTGAGCTTGGCGACTTTGCCGAGCAGGCACACCGTCAGGTTGGTGAAAAGGCGGCGACTACCGGCTGTGAATATGTGCTTACATACGGTGAGCTATCAAGGTTTATTGCAGATGAAGCAGAGAAATACGGCTGTAAAGCGCTCTCCTTTGACGACAAGGAAAATATTGCGGAATTCCTCTTTGAAAACGTAAAAGAGGGTGATGCGGTTCTCTTTAAAGGCAGTCGCGGTATGAAGATGGAGGATATATTCATTTCTTTGTATAAAAAGTTGGGATTTGATAAGGACTGACTTGTATTTTTCTCGGATTCAAGGTATTATATAAATAGGAATATTTGATAAATATTGACTATATTGTTAAGGAGTATGGAAGATGAATATTATTATAGCCTGTGTTGTGGCTGCAGCGATTTCATTTGGTATTTCATTCGGTCTCGGTTATGTTGTGATTCCCTTTTTGCACAAATTGAAGTTCGGTCAGACAATTCTCGATATCGGACCCAAGTGGCACAAAAATAAGCAGGGTACACCTACAATGGGCGGTATTTTGTTTATCCTCGGTACGGTTATCGCTTTTGCAGTAGTTGTGCTTATTGACAGACTTATGGGTGGCGATATTATCGCTTCTGTAACAGAGGGTGCTTCGGGTGTCCTTCCTCAGGTAGCAAGCGTAACTGCCGCTTCTAATAAGGTGAAGGTGTGGGCAGGTCTTATAATGGCGCTCGGCTTTGCTTTCATCGGCTTCCTTGATGACTACATCAAGGTTGTTAAAAAACGTAATATGGGTCTTACCATTGTTCAGAAGAGTGTCCTTCAGATAGTTCTTATGGTTGGCTACATTCTTACTCTCTACATAAATGACCCCACAGGTGCAACCTTCATTCCATTTGTCGGTATGGTTGAAACAAAGCTTTTCTTCTGGGTTATCGGCTTTATTGTGATTTATGCCACAACCAATGCAGTTAACTTCACGGACGGTATTGACGGACTTTGCGGCTCCGTTACACTTACTGCGGCACTCAGCTTCATTGTTATTGCCGCACTTCGTAATTGTCTCGGTATCAGTCTTATGGCATCTGCGCTCCTTGGCGGTCTTGCAGGCTACCTTATCTGGAACTGGCACCCTGCAAAGGTTATGATGGGTGACCTTGGCTCAATGTTCCTTGGCGGTCTTGTTGTTGCATTTGCTTATGCAGTTGATTGTCCCATTATTATTCTCCTCGTAGGTATAATTTACGTTGCAGAATTCGGTTCAGACGTTCTGCAGATTGGTTATTTCAAATTAACTCACGGTAAACGAATTTTTAAGATGGCTCCTATTCATCATCACTTTGAAATGTGCGGATGGAAGGAAGTCAAGATTGTAAAAATCTTCTCAGCCGTAAACCTTATCGGCGGTATTCTGGCAATAGTTCTTATTGCTTTGGGTGCTCCCAAATAAAATAAATCAGAAATTCACGGAAAGGTGTGTTCACAATGAAAAAGGAAAACAAATACAATGACCTTTTTATAAAGAATGGTATGGATGTTCCTTTTTTCCTTATTATGCTCGGTCTTATGACTGTGGGTCTTGTGATGCTCCTTTCCTCAAGCTATATATACGCTTTTTACAACAGCGGATCGGGTGACAGCCTGTATTATTTCAAGCGTCAGGTTGTTTTTGCTGTTGGCGGTATAATCGTTATGCTGTTGTATTCCCGTATTAATTACAGATATCTTAAGCATTTTTCGAATCTTGGTCTTGTGGGTGCTCTGGGTATCCTCGCCATAACTGTTCTGCAGGGTGGCGGTGACGGAATCAACCGTTGGTTCGGTATCGGTTCATTTTCCTTTCAGCCCTCGGAGATTGCCAAGTTTACCCTTATTCTGTTCCTTGCCTACGGACTGGATAAGGACCACGACAAGCTTGTAAGCGCGAAGCCCTCAAAGGCAGGTTGGGCACAGAAGATTACCGAGCTTACAAACGGCTCTGTTAAAATTACACAGGGTACGACTACAATGTTCTTTTACGGTATAGTTATTGCTGTTACTGCAGGTGCGGTTCTCCTCGGAAGCCACTTGTCAGGTGCTATTCTCATTATGCTTATCGGTGTGACGATGCTGTGGATTGGTGAGTGCAGAGCACGCTGGTTTGCTATCGGCGGTATCCTTGCAGTTGTTGTGCTCATTTACGTTTGCTTTAATTATGATGATTTACCCCTTAAGGAGTATATGATTGACCGTATCAGAGCGTGGCGTATCAAGGATTATTCTCCCGACGAATCGCGTTGGCAGATAAACCATTCCCTGTTTGCTCTCGGCTCAGGCGGTTTCCTGGGCGCAGGTATCGGTAATTCGAAACAGAAGTACCTTTACATTCCCGAATCACACACAGACTTTATCTTTGCTATTATCGGTGAAGAGCTGGGCTTTGTGGGTTGTGTATTCATTCTTCTCGGCTTTGTGGTGCTTATTGCCCGCGGTATTTATATCGGTATGCGCGCCAGAGACAGATTCGGTGCACTCCTTGCCTTCGGTATGACGGCGCAGCTTGCATTACAGGTAATGTTTAATGTTGCCGTTGTTACGGATACGGTACCCAACACCGGTATCAGCCTACCGTTCTTCAGCTATGGTGGTTCTGCATTACTCATTACACTTATCGAGATGGGTACCATTCTCAGTGTTTCAAGACAGGCAGATTTGCCTAAGGTTTACTTTATGAGGAACCTTAAAAGAAATAAAAACAAAGCTGTATAAAGTATAGGGAATTGAAAAGTGAAAGAGAAAAGGATGGTGTTACTATGAAGGTTTTGATAGCAGCAGGTGGCACAGGCGGTCACGTAAATCCTGCTCTTGCGGTTGCGGGTGAAATCAGAAAGAGACATCCTGATGCAGAAATTTGTTTTGTGGGTACAAGCGACAGAATTGAAGCAGAGATTGTTCCTGCGGCAGGTTATCCCCTCAGGACTATTGATATAAAGGGTCTCAGACGTGGTTTTTCACCTGAGGATATTAAGGAGAATATCAGTACTGCAATTAAGCTTCTTAAAAGCTCAGGTGCTGTTAAGAAGATTATAAATGAATTTAAGCCCGATGTTGCTGTAGGGTTCGGCGGTTATGTGAGCGGACCTGTTATAAGAATGGCGGCAAAGATGGGTGTTCCCACGGCTGTTCATGAGCAGAATGCATTTCCGGGTGTTACAAATAAAGCGCTTTCCGAAAAGGTTGACGTTGTTATGCTCACCTCAGAGGATGCAAAAAAACATATGAAATTCAAAAACGAGCCTATCGTCACAGGCTTACCCATCCGTGGTGAGCTTCTTGAAGCAGACCCCGTTGTTTCCAGACAGGAATTAGGCTTTAACGATAACCCCATTATTCTTTGTATGGGTGGTTCATTGGGTGCTCGTGAAATCAACAATGCTATTGTTGAGGTTATTGCAACAACTGCCCATTCGGAAAAATATAATTTCATAGTATCTACCGGCAAAAACGGTGTGTGGGTAGCCGATAAATTGGCAGACCGAGATGTTAATCTCGCAAAGATGCCTCATATTAAAATCAGACCATATATCGACGATATGGCGCGCTGTCTTTCTGCGGCAGACCTTGTTATCTGTCGTGCCGGTGCATCGTCACTCTCTGAGATACAGGCATTGGGTAAACCGTCTATCCTTATCCCTTCACCCAATGTTACGGAAAATCATCAGTATCACAATGCAATGGCACTTGTTAACAGACATGCCGCATTGATTATTGAGGAAAAGGACCTTAACGGCAGAACACTCGGCAGACAAGTTGAAAACCTACTCGGTGACAAGCGTAAGCTTAAATCAATCGGTGAAAATGCCCGTGAAATGGCGGTTGTTGATGCAACAAGCCGTATCTGTGACATCGTAGAGGGACTGATTAAAAAGTAATTTAACAAATTGAAATCATCGGCATATTATACAGCGTAAGGCTTTTTATTACATATCGAAAGGAGCAGCTGTATGTCTGCCTATGTTATCAGCGGTGGCAGGCGCTTGAACGGCAGTCTTGATGTTCAGGGCTCCAAAAACAGCGTTTTGCCCATACTTGCCGCCACAGTTCTTGTGAAGGGCAAGTGTATTGTCCATAATTGCCCCAAGCTTTCCGATACGGAGTGCACCATAAAAATTCTCAGGAGTCTGGGTTGCGGTGTCCGTAGAGAGGGGAATACCGTTACGGTTGATGCTACAACTGTTTCCTGTAGTCATATCCCTGAGGAACTGATGAGGGAGATGCGTTCATCTGTGGTTTTCCTCGGTGCGATAGTTGGCAGAACAGGGGAGGCAACCTTGTGTGCTCCCGGTGGATGCGAAATCGGACTCCGCCCAATAGATTTGCATCTTTATGCAGTTAAGAGGCTGGGTGTTACGGTTGATGAAAGCCACGGTAATATTGCCTGTAAGGTGAAAAGTAAGCTTAAGGGTGATAAAATAACCTTTTCCTTCCCCAGTGTGGGTGCAACGGAGAATGCGCTTCTCCTTGCTGTTACCGCCAAGGGGACTACAACCATAGTAAACGCAGCCCGCGAGCCTGAAATATCAGATTTGTGTGCTTTTCTTAACTCCTGTGGTGCCTGTATAAAGGGCGCAGGGGAAAGCATAATTACCGTTGAGGGAGTTGACAGTCTCCACGGATGTGAGCACAGAGTAATCTGCGACAGGATAGTTGCTTCCACATATCTGATAGCAGGAGCAGTTACGGGTGGCGATATTGAACTTAAAAATACTGAGCCTGTGCACTTGAATTCGGTTCTCCCTTTGCTTGAAGAGGCAGGGTGTGATGTCCGGGTAAGGTGCAAATCCATAAGAATAAAAAATCCTATGGGTTTAAGGCGTATAGATAAAATTATAACTCAGCCTTATCCCGGCTTTCCTACGGATTCACAGGCGCTGTTCACAACGCTTACATCCGTAGCAAGGGGTACAAGTGTGATAGTGGAGAATATATTTGAAAGTCGTTTCAAGCATGTTCCCGAGCTTGTGAGGATGGGTGCCAGAATTCGGGCTGAGGGCAGAGTTGCCGTTGTTGACGGTGTACCGAAGCTTTACGGAGCAGAGGTTTTTTCCCCCGACTTACGAGGCGGTGCCGCTCTTGTGGTGGCAGGGCTTTGTGCAGAGGGTGTTACAACGGTAAAAAACATTGGTTATATCGACAGAGGATACGAGGATTTTTCCGACAACCTTTGTATGTTGAACGGAGACGTATACAGGAAGGTAAAAGATTAAATGGAACAAAACAAGCGAAAAAAATCGAATCGTTCCTCAACAAAGATAATACCTCCCAAAAAGAAAAAAACGGAGAATTTATCGCGTGACGAGGTGCGCTCAATAAATAAAAAGAAGATTCGTCGCAAGCGAAAAGCAAAGCGCCTTGCAATGCTTGCGGGTCTTGCTTTGATTGTTGCCTGTGCGGGCGTTGCCCTTGTTCTGGCGGTTTTCTTTAAAGTCGGAACGGTGCAGGTGAAGGGTGATAAGGTCTATTCCGAAAAGGATGTTATAGCCAAAAGCGGTATCGAGGTAGGTGACAATCTTTTTCTTGTGGATGAGGAAAAGGTTAATGAATCACTAACTGCCACTTTGCCGTACATAAACAAGGTTACTGTTGAGTTGGATTTACCCGACAAGGTTGTGTTGAATGTAAGTGCAACACGTGAGGTTGCCGCTTTGCCGTACGGTGCAGGCTTTATACTTGTGGATGAAAACGGCAAGGTGCTTGACAGGGATTCATCTATGATTCGGGACGGCGTTGCCATTGTAGGCGGAGTACAGCTTAAGGGTGCTCCCGAGGGTGGAACAATCAAGCTTAATAACGATGATACAACGAACAGATTTATTGAGCTTCTTCGTGCAATCAAAAAGAGTGGCTTCAAACAGCTTACAGGAATTACCTTAACTAAAAAGGGTGATTTTGAGCTTAAATATGATGAACGTATAACCGTTAAAATAGGCTCATTTACAAATCTCGAGCAGAAAATCCGCCGTGCTGAGGCGGCAATAGAAAGAGAAGATGCAATCAACGCTTATTCTATAGGTGTTATGGACGTAAGTATTGAGCCTTATGCAAGCTTTGACCCGGGTGAGGAGAAAAAGGTGCCCGTGACAAAAGCACCCAAGAAGGAAAAAACAACTGAGGGTGCAGAAGAAGCTCCCGAGGACGAGGTTAACGAGAAATCGAATGACGAGGTAAATGATGCCGAGGATAACCCCGAAGAGTAATTGTCAGGTCAGAAGTTCAAAAAATATTGGATTTACGACCTGTTTATACTAAAAATAATCAAAAAATTCAAAAAAGTTCTTGCTATTGTTAAGATACTATGGTAAACTTTAAGGGATGTATTGTGAGTAAAACTATCATTATATAAGAAGTTAAGTTTTAGGAGGATTTAAAATGAACTTTGAAATTTCAAATGATTTTGAAGATGTAACTCAGATTAAAGTCATCGGTGTAGGTGGCGGTGGCGGTAACGCTATCAATCGAATGGTATCTTCAGGTGTGCAGGGTGTTGAGTTCATCGCTGTAAATACAGATAAACAGGTTCTTACTTTCTCAAAGGCTACACATAAAATTCAGATTGGTGAAAAGGTAACAGGCGGCCGTGGTGCAGGTGCTCGTCCCGAGATGGGTCTCAAGGCTGCTGAAGAGAGCAGAGATGCTATTGTTGATGCTCTCAACGGTGCTAATATGGTATTCATCACTGCAGGTATGGGCGGTGGCACAGGTACAGGTGCTGCTCCTGCTATCGCAGAGATTGCAAAGAGCAACGGTATCCTCACAGTCGGTATCGTTACAAAGCCCTTCGCATTTGAGGGCAAGCGCAGAATGCAGCAGGCAGAAGCAGGTATTGCAGAGCTTGCACAGCACGTTGACAGCCTTATCGTTATTCCTAACGAAAGACTTAAATTAGTTTCTGATCAGAAGATTACATTTGCTAACGCTTTCGATGTTGCAGACGATGTTCTTCGTCAGGGTGTTAAGAGCATTTCAGAGCTTATCAAGGTTCCCGGTCTTATCAACCTCGACTTTGCAGACGTTACTGCAGTTATGAAGGATGCCGGTCACGCTCATATGGGTGTTGGTCGTGCAACAGGTAAGGAAAAGGCAGAAGCAGCAGCTAACTCCGCAGTTTCAAGTCCTCTCCTTGAGACAACAATTCAGGGTGCAAAGGGTGTTATCATCAGCATCACATCCTCACCTGACATCACTCTTGATGACGTTGACGTTGCCGCAAGCATCATTGCTGAGGCAGCCGATGCAGATGCAAACATCATCTTCGGTGTTGCATTTGACGAGAAGCTTGAGGACGAAATGGTTGTTACTGTTATCGCAACAGGCTTTGGTACAGATTCAAACGGTATGGCTAATAAGTCAGGCTCATCAATCCTCTCATCCTCATCATCTTCATCATCAGATTCTTACTCATCTGCTGATGACGACGAGGACGGCGACATTGTTGATATTCTTGGCCTTTTCAAGAAATAATCTGACTAATTAAATCAATTAATAAAAGGTGTTTTAAACTCATTGAGTCTGAAACACCTTTATATTTTTCAGGAGAGCACATCTTTGTGTATTTTGATATGAGTAAAAAATATAAAAATAAAAAAGTAAAGCCAAGTCACAAGGTTGAATTGTTTTTTACCTTTGTGCCTGTTTTACTTGCGATTCTTTTTCTGTGGCGAAGCATTCCCGACGGTATATATCGCCTTGATTTAGGGCAGAGCGAGGTCGGGGAGAAAGCAATCGCACTTACATTTGATGATGGTCCGAGCGGTCATACCGGAAGGCTTCTTGACGGACTTAAGCAGTATGGTGTGAAAGCCTCGTTTTTCGTTATCGGCACACAGGCGGAGAAAAAGCCTGAGATTGTAAAACGTGCTTATGACGAAGGACACCTTATCGGTAATCACACATATGATCATCCCAATTTTTATATAACACCCGATTCAACTTCAATTGAAAGTATTGAAAAGGGAGAGGCGGTAATCGAAAGTATAATAGGTGAAAAGCCCCTTTTTCTCCGTGCACCGTACGGCAATGCGTGGCCTCACCAGTTTAAACACTTTGACCGCATATTCATCCATTGGACCTTCCATACCTTCGATTGGAATAAGGATGACAGTCAGGAAATCTACGATGATATAATGTCAAAGGCAAGTGACGGCAGTATAATTCTCCTTCACGATACCCGCCCCGCAACGGTTGATGCAGTCCTCAAAGCAATTCCTGAATTGCAGGCAGAGGGCTACGAGTTTGTTCGCATCGATGACCTTCTTTCCAGGAACGGAGATGCCCTTAAAATGGGTGTCCCTTACAGAAAATGCGAATACGAAAAAGGCGCATTGATATATTAAAAAAACCTCTCACAGAGATTGACTCTGTGAGAGGTTTTATCATTTTAAAATTATTAAAGCTTTTCAACGATTTCCTTTGTATCTCTTGCGATTGCAAGCTCTTCGTTGGTGGGTACGCAGAATGCTCTTACCTTACAGCCGGGCTTAGTAAGCTCGATTTCTTCACCGCGTACTGCGTTTGCTTCTTCGTTAAGCTCGATGCCGAGGAATGAAAGGTTTTTAAGAACATCCTCGCGAAGGTCTGTGCAGTTTTCACCGATACCGCCTGTGAATGCGATAACATCAACACCGTCCATTGCAGCAACATAAGAGCCGATGTACTTGCGAATCTGATACCACTGGATATCACGTGCAAGCTTTGCTCTCTCGTTACCTTCAACAGCAGCCTGCTTAACGGCTCTGTCATCAGAGTGAACGCCTGAAACACCGAGAACACCGCTCTGCTTGTTCATAATCTTGTCCATTTCAGCAGCAGAGATGTTGTGCTTCTGCATAATATATGTAACAACTGAGGGGTCGATACCGCCACAGCGTGTACCCATTGCGAAACCGTCAAGGGGAGTAAGACCCATGCTTGTGTCAAGCACCTTGCCGTCCTTGATAGCTGTGATTGAACAACCATTGCCCAGGTGACAGGTGATGAGCTTGATATCCTTAAGGTCCTTGCCTACAATTTCAGCAGTTCTGTAAGCAACAAAACGGTGTGAGGTACCGTGTGCACCGTAACGACGGATGTGGTCCTCCTCATAATATTTGTAGGGGATGGGGAAAATGTAGCTTGTAGCAGGCATTGTGCTGTGGAAAGCGTTGTCAAACACTGCAACCTGAGGAACGTCTGCACCGAAAACCTCGTTACAACACTCAATACCTACAACGTGTGCAGGGTTGTGAAGGGGAGCAAGTGCGCTGAGCTCATCAATTTTCTTGAGAACGTCTGCATCAACAAGCACACTCTCTGTGAAAAGGTCGCCACCCTGAACAACACGGTGACCGATAGCACCGATTTCGCTGAGTGAGTCAATAACCTTGCAGTCGCCATCTGTGAGAGCATCCTTAACAATGTTGAAAGCAACCTTATGGTCAGGGATGTTAACATAAGCGTCAAAGCTTCTGCCGTCAAATGTTGAACCCTTTGTGTGGCTCATATCTGTGGCAATTGATTCGCAAATACCCTTTGCAAGAACTTTTTCGCCCTCCATATCAAAGAGCTGATACTTGAGTGAAGAGCTTCCGCAGTTGATTACGAGAATTTTCATCAATAAACCTCCAATAAAAAACGTTTATTTCTTTTTGAGAAATTTAAACGCATTATAATTGTGTAAAATAGTGGGGTGAGAAATGTCTCACCAAATATTAATTATAACACTATTTATTACTTTTGCAAGTGTAATTTATAATAAATAAGTACGGCAGAAAGGGGATATAATTGTGAATTACGGCATTGTTGCAGAGTTTAATCCGTTCCACAACGGTCATAAGTTTATTTTGGATGCACTCAAAGCCACAGGTGACAGCACCGTAACTGCAGTTATGTCCGGTAGCTTTGTTCAGCGTGGTGAGAGCGCCTGCGTTTCTGTCAGCGAACGTGTCAAAATGGCACTCAGCAACGGTGTTGACCTTGTTTTGTCACTTCCCGTACCGTATTCAACTGCCTCTGCGGAGGTGTTTGCAAGGGGCGGAGTGGACGTGCTTTTCTCCACAGGAGTTATTGATTCTCTCGGCTTCGGTGTTGAGTGTAGCTCTGCACAGACTCTTGTAAGGTGCGTTGAGGTTATGAGTTCCCCCGGTTTCGAGATAGCTCTTAAGAATCGTCTCAGCGAAGGGAATTCGTTTCCCAAAGCCCGTCAGCTGGCATTTGATGATTGTGGTGAGAGCGGGTGTGCCGAGGTGATTGCAACACCCAACAATATCCTGGGCGTTGAATACATCAAGGCTCTCCTTAACGGAAAGTATGCTGATTGTGAAAGCATAACAGAAAAAATAAGGGTCATAAAGCGACAGGGAGCAGAACACGATTCCCGTGATGTAACAGGGGATATATGCTCTGCCTCGGCTCTCCGTGAAATGCTTAAGGGTAATGGTGATTATAAGTGCTTTTTACCCGAGGCATCTTATGAAATATTGCGTTCTGCCCTTGATTGCGGAAAAGCACCTGCCGATTATTCAAAGCTTGAAACAGCTGTTCTCTATAAGCTCCGCACAATGACGGTTGATGAATTTGCTCTCCTGCCCGATGTAACGGAAGGCTTGGAGCATAGAATTGTGAGCGCGATAAAAACATCGGGTTCGGTTGATGAAATACTTGAAAAAATCAAGACAAAGCGTTATACTCATTCAAGGCTGAGGCGAATAATTCTCTGTGCACTCCTCGGTATCACGAAGAGTGATGTGTCACGCCCCGTGCCGTATATCCGTGTGCTCGGCTTTAACGGTAGGGGCGCACAGCTACTTAAGGAAATGAAGGGTAAATCGAAGCTACCCATTGTTACAAAGAGGGCGGATTTAGCCTCCTTGGGTGAAGATGCACAAAGGGTTTATGACCTTGAGTGTCGCGCACGTGATATATTCTCATTGGCCTTACCCCTACCCGATGAATCGGGTAAGGAAATGACAGATAAAATGATTATTTTCGGATAAAGGACTTACAAAATTTATGGATTTGATTGTTATCGGCGGTGGTGCCGCAGGACTTATGGCGGCAGGAACAGCCGCCAAAAGGGGCTTAAAGGTTACACTTATAGAGCGTAATGACAAGCTGGCGCGTAAGGTTGCCATAACAGGCAAGGGCAGATGCAACGTAACTAATGCTTGTCCTCTGCTCAACGACCTTATTGCAAACGTGCCTGTAAACGGCAGATTTCTCTATGGTGCATTTTCACGCTTCACAACAGATGATACAATGGATTTTTTCGAGGAGTTAGGTGTACCCCTTAAAATCGAACGAGGTAACCGTGTTTTCCCCGTATCTGACAGAGCGCTGGATATTGTGGATGCTCTCAATAAATACATAACTGTAAACGGTGTCAAGCGTAAGCAGGGCAGAGTTATTGAGCTTATAATCGAGGACGGTGCTGTGAAGGGCTGTCGTACCGAGGACGGCAAGGAGTATTTTGCCGATAACGTGCTCATTGCAACAGGCGGTGTTTCTTACCCTGCAACAGGCTCAACAGGTGACGGCTATACTCTTGCAAAGCAGGCAGGTCATACAATAACCGACCTTAAGCCCTCATTAGTACCCCTTGAATGTCACGAGGGCTGGTGCACCGAGGCTCAGGGGCTTTCACTTCGTAACGTTGAAATCAGGGTTGAGGACACCACCAATTACAAAGAGGTATACAAGGACTTCGGTGAAATGCTTTTTACACACTACGGTGTGTCGGGTCCCATGATTTTATCGGCTTCATCACATATGCGTAATATGGAAAAGGGCAGGTACGTTATCCATATTGACTTTAAGCCTGTTCTTACTTATGAGCAGTTGGACAAGCGTATTCAAAGAGATTTGCTTGAGTGCTCAAACAAGAATCTTTATAACACTCTTGCACTTATGTTGCCCCGTAAGATGATTCCCATAGTGGTAAAGCTTTCGGGACTTAACGGTAATACAAAATCAAATCAGGTTACCAAGGATATGAGGCAAAGCCTTGTGGAGCTTCTTAAGGATATCCGCCTTACGGTTACGGATTTCCGTCCCATTGACGAGGCAATTGTCACCTCGGGCGGTGTAAGTGTCAGTGAGATAGACCCCAAGACAATGGGCAGTAAAATAGTAAGCGGTCTTTATTTCGCAGGCGAGGTTATTGACGTTGATGCCTACACAGGCGGATTTAATCTGCAGATTGCATTTTCAACAGGTCACCTTGCAGGTAACAGTATATAATTCGGAGGATTTTATTATGATTAATATTGCTATTGACGGCCCTGCAGGTGCAGGTAAAAGCACAATTGCAAAAACAGTATCAAAGGAGCTTGGCTACATCTACGTTGATACAGGCGCACTCTACCGTACGGTAGGTCTTAATGCGCTTCGTAACGGTGTTGATACAAAGGATGCGGAGGGAGTTGTTGCTACACTTGACGGACTCAAGGTGTCCCTTCGTTTTGTGAATAACGAGCAGAGAGTTTTTCTCGGCGAAGAGGATGTTTCCGAGGCTATAAGACAGAATGAAGTTTCTATGGCGGCATCAAATGTTTCTGCTATTCCGAAAGTAAGAGAATTTCTCTTTGACCTTCAGCGTGATATCGCAAAGAACAACAACTGTATAATGGACGGCAGAGATATCGGTACTGTTGTTCTCCCTGATGCACAGATAAAGCTTTTCCTTACTGCATCAGCAGAGGCAAGAGCAGACCGTCGTTATAAAGAGCTTGTCGAAAAAGGACAAACAGTTGATTACGATGTGATTCTTGAAGAAATCAAGGAGCGCGATTATCAGGACTCTCACAGGGAAATTGCACCCCTCAAACAGGCAGAGGATGCAATTCTTGTTGACTCAACGGAAATGGATTTGCCTGCAACCATTGAATATATGCTGGGTGTAATAAAGGAGCGTATCTGATGGCGGAGGTAATTCTTGCAAAGAAAGCAGGCTTCTGCTTCGGTGTTGACCGCGCTATAAAGCTTATTGAAAAGCTTGCCGACGAGGGTAAAAGCGTTGCTACGCTGGGTCCCATTATCCACAATCAGCAGGTTATTGATGACCTTGCAGCACGTGGGGTTGTAGTGGTTGATTCTCCGGATGAAGTGAAGGATGGCACAATCCTGGTTCTTCGTACACACGGTGTTACCCGTGAGGTCCTTGCAGAGGTCGAAAAAAGCGGATGTGAGTTTGTGGATGCGGTTTGTCCGTTCGTAAAAAAGATTCACAAAATCGTCCTTGATAATTCCTCGGATGAGGTTGCCACAATTATCGCAGGTGATGAAAACCACCCCGAGGTTAAGGGTATAAAAAGCTGTGCCAAGGGTGAGGCTTACGTTATAAGCAACGACAGGGATGTAGAAATTCTTGTGGAGAAATATCCCCATTTGTCACAAAAACCACTTATTTTCGTTTCTCAGACAACTTTTAGTATAAAAGAATGGCAAAAAAGTGTAAAAAAAATAAATTTACTATGTACAAATGTGAAAATATTTGATACAATATGTAGTGCGACCGAAGAAAGGCAGAACGAGGCAGAGCATCTGTCACGCTCCTGTGACGCTATGGTTATTGTGGGCGGACGGCACAGCTCCAACACCCGCAAGCTCTATAGTGTGTGCGAGCGTAATTGTCCTGCATTTCTTGTGGAAACTGCCGCAGAGCTTAATGGTATCACTCTTGGCGGTTTTAACTCTGTCGGTCTGACTGCGGGTGCATCTACTCCCGCCGGTATTATAAAGGAGGTACTTGAAACCATGTCCGAAATTCTCAAAGACAACACAATAATTGAGGAGGAAAGAGCTCTTGATTCTGTGGCTGATGATTTTGATTTTGCAGCTGCATTAGAGGAATCACTCAATAATATGAACAGCGACCAGAAGGTTGTTGGCACAGTATTGAATATTACTCCCACAGAGATTCAGGTTGATATCGGCAGGAAGCAGACAGGCTATATTCCCCGTGACGAATACAGCAACGACCCGAATGCAGATCCCAAAGCTGAACTTAAAATCGGCGATACTCTTAACCTCATCATTATGAAAACAAATGACCAGGAAGGCGTTACAATGCTTTCCAAAAAGCGCTATGATGCAATTGCCGCTTGGGACGTAATCGTACAGGCTGAGGGAACAGATACCATTCTCGAAGGTGTAGTTACAGAGGTTATCCGTGGCGGTGTTATCGTTGTTTCAAACAACGCTCGTCTTTTCATCCCTGCATCACTTGCAACTGCAAGCCGTAACGACAAGCTCGAAGACCTTGTTAATAAAACTGTAAGATTCAAGGTTATTGAAGTTAACAAGCAGAGAAGAAGAGCTGTTGGTTCTATCCGCGCTGTACTTAAAGAAGAAAGAAAAGCTAACGAAGAAAAATTCTGGGCAGAGGCTCAGGAGGGCGAGGTTCGTAAGGGCGTAGTTAAGTCACTTATGAAGTTCGGCGCATTCGTTGACATTGGCGGCGTTGACGGTATGATTCACGTTTCAGAGCTTTCCTGGAACAGAATCAAGGACCCCTCAGAGGTTGTCAGCGTTGGTGACGAGGTTGAAGTTACAATCAAATCACTTAACCCCGAGAAGAAGCAGATTGCTCTCGGCTACAAGAAGCTTGAGGACAATCCTTGGGAGATTTTCAAGAACAACTATTCAGTTGATTCTGAGGTTGAGGTTGAAATTGCAAACTTCACAGACTTCGGTGCATTTGCACACATCATTCCCGGTATTGACGGTCTTATCCACATTTCACAGATTGCTAACAAGCACGTTGCAAAGCCTGCAGACGTTCTCAAAATCGGTGAAAAGGTTAATGTTAAGATTACCGAAATCGACGAGGAAAGAAAGCGCGTAAGCCTTTCAATCCGCGCACTTCTTCCCGAGGAGCCCGTTGCTGAGGAAGCAGAGGCTGCAGAGGAAGTTGCAGAAGAAGTTGCTGCTGACGAAGCTGCAGAATAATTTTGACTATTAGCCGTAGAAAGATTTTTTCTACGGCTTTTTGTATGAATGGTGGTGAAGCTTTGTACTGTAAAGAATGTCATAAGCAAAGTCCCGACAATTTCATAAACTGTGCCTATTGCGGAGCAAAGCTTGACCCACCCAGGAAAAAGCAACCGCAACGCTTTGTGAAGAAGGCTGATATAAAACTGAAGCTCTCCTTCAGGATGGGTGTAAAGGTGCTTATTGCTGTGTCTGCCTTATTGACAATAGCGGCAGTGTTTACCGCCACCTTTGTGGGCTCAAAGCCCGAAAAGGTTGTGAAGAATTTTGTCAAATCAATACAGAATTCTAACAGCAACCTTTACTATTCCCTTTATGATGACAACATAATCCGCTATAAAACCGACAACCGTTACTTCGGTGAGGACGAAACCTTCAAGCAGACTGTGCTTGCTATGGAGCAAAGCAACGATTTTTATGTTGAAAAGTGCGGAGAGGGCTATAAGCTGAACTATTATATAACCTCAAACCGTACCCTTGACGATGCAGAGCTTGAAGCATTTACGGGTGTTCTGGAGGGTAGCTTCGGTTATGTTGAATTTCCCTCAAGAGTGGATGTGCTCAGTATTGAGGTAATTGCCACAGGTAAAGAAGGGGAGTACAAAAGCGTTTACAATGACTTCTGGTGTATGAAAATCAAGGGTCATTGGTACAAGGTTGATAAAACTATTTATACAGAATATTTAAAGAGCGAATAAATCAAATAACAATGAGATAGTAAGTTTACACCGTTGGTGTGTAACACTTGCTATCTCATTATTTGTTCAGGTATCTTCTTTAAGATGAGTAATCTCACAATATGAAATATACATTTCCTCTGTATCAATCTGTGCCTGCTTAATCATTTCGATTTTTTTAATGTGATTCGGTTCATTAATTGCATCTGTGACAGCATTATACATCTTCTTATAAAGCTCACTTTCCATAACTTTAGCTTCCGGAGGACTACTTCACTTGTAACGCAAACTTCACCCACCTTTATAGTCAACCCGGTTCCGATAACTTTGCGCTTTGCACTTTGCGTTTTGTATTTATTTATAATCCTTGCACCCCAAAATTGCAATTTGTCATTTATAATTTGCAATTTTTATGTCGATATTAGAAATATTCTGTGTTTTATACAAAAAATACGGGTGATTGATAAAAAATATTTGACAAAATAACAAATTGATGATATTATAGGACTAAATAATATGTAGAAGTCTACTTTTGGGGTGGTATTTTGGGTTTGAATAAGCGTTCTGAGTATATCGCCCTTACCGATGAGGCTCTTGTTGAGCTGTCGCGCGGGGGAGACGAATATGCCTTCAACGTTCTTGCCGCAAGGTACCTGAATACCCGTTCTCACACTTCTACAGCCGCATACCTTGACAGGGATGATTTCGTTCAGGAGGGTATGTTCGGTTTTCTTAATGCTGTCAGAACATACGATTCACAAAAGGGCAGGTCTTTTAAGGCATATGCTTCTGTGTGTATGCGCAATTCCATCAATAATGCGGCTTACGGCATCCCCGATGACATAGCCGTTGACAGTAGTTCGGACACCTTTGTGAATATTCAAAGCACGGATGACCCCTTGGGTCAGATTATTACCTCCGAACAGCTGGCAGAGGTGCTCACAGCTTGTCAGGTAACCTTATCCTCACTTGAAAAGACGGTTGTTTTTCTCAGAGCAGGCGGTATTTCCTATGAGGAAATCGGTGACAGGCTGGGTATGACGTCCAAGGCTGTGGATAACGCGGTTCAACGTGCACGTCGTAAATTAAAACAGGTTATAACCCGCGAGGGTTAAAATAAATGTCCTCTTAGCTTAAGAGCAGAGCGTTGTTAGGTTGCGGAATTTCTCCGAAACTTCACTAAGATGGCGGTGCAATTCCGTTAGAGGGCAACATCATATTATAGCGAGGTAGCAAAAATGTACGAAGACAAGACACTCATCTGTAAAGAGTGCGGCAACGAATTTATTTTCACAGCCGGCGAACAGGAATTTTACGCAGAAAAGGGTTTGGTTAACGAGCCCAAGAGCTGCAAGGCTTGTCGTGATGCCCGTAAGCAGGCAGCAAGAGGCGAGCGTGAGAAATTCACAGCAGTATGTGCAGAGTGCGGCGGCGTTGCTGAAGTTCCCTTCAAGCCCCGTGAGGATCGCCCTGTTTACTGTAGCGAATGCTTCAAAAAGATGAAAGAAGCAGAATAATTACATAATTTAATTGCTATGTAAAGAAAAGCCCTACTACTTGCGTAGTAGGGTTGTTTCTTTTGTCAGGGATAGGTTACTTCCTTGTGCAGGCAGTTTACGGCAAATAAATTAGGAATAGCCATAAGACCGTTACAGATGTCTGCAATTGTCCAGATTGTGGTGGGGGCACTTGTACAACCCCTGAAAACAAGCAGAATATAGCAAAGCCTGTATATTGTAACGTACTTGTCACCGAATATAAAGCGAAAGCTTTTTTCACCATACAGCGAACAGCTTGTAAGTGATGTAAAGGCGAATATTGCGGTGAGAATACCCACGCCCTTTTTGCCGATTTCACCGATAGTGCCGTATGCCTCAACAGAAAGTGCAGACCCGAAAAGCTCATTTTGCGGATAATTTGTGCTGACGAGTATTACCAGAGCTGTAAGTGTGCACATAAATATTGTGTCTGTGAAAACCTCGGTCATTGCCCACATTCCCTGTAGCTGTCCGTCTGTGTTATCCGTTTCCGTGTGAATGATTGTTGATGAGCCCAGTCCTGCCTCGTTTGAGAAAACTCCACGTGATACTCCGTAACGTATCGCCTTGTACATTCCGTAACCGTTAAGTGCTTTCATAGAGAAAGCTTCTTTTATTATAAGTGTAAGACAAGGAATTATGTTATCCTTAAACTTTATAAGGACAAGTGAGGACAAAATGAGATAAAAAACAGTCATTGCAGGTACCAGAAATGTCTGAATTTTTGCAATTCTCCTTACACCGCCCATAATTACTATACCACAGAGAACGGCACACACAACACCTGTTACACCGGGAGATATCCCGAAGCTGTTTCTTAACGAATCGCTCAGAGAATTACTTTGGGTCAGGTTTCCCATACCTATAGCCGACATAAGGGAGAAAATTGCATAAGAAAACGTGACTGCTTCTGAGGACGTAGCCTTTTTTATGTATGCATAGGCACCGCGCAAGGCTGTTGTTTTCCCGTTTTTTATTTTGGTTGTGGTGCCAAGGTAATTTTCAGCGTAGGCGGTCATAGTGGAGAGGAGTGCTGACAGCCACATCCAGAACACACTTCCTGCACCGCCTGAATAAATTGCCGTTGCAACACCCACAATATTGCCCGTACCGATGCACGCCCCGAGGACGGAGCAGAATGCGGAAAATTGTGAGATTCCGTCATCACTCTTTTTTGTGTGTATTTTACCGAAAGTGTTTTTAATAACGGTACCAACACCTCGGAACTGAAAAAACCGACTGCTCACGGTAAACCTGATTGCAGTAAAAACAAAGAATAACAGCATTGGTATACCCCATACCACGGAATTCAGGCTGTTTAAAAAGTTTTGCATATTTTACCCTCGGATTCTTTACAATTTTGAAAATTCAACTATAATATTATATTGAATCGGAGAGGGGGTTATGATGTAATGGCAAATGATTTGACAACGGGTAAAACGAATAAAATATTGCTGAAATTTACATTGCCCCTGTTTGTCAGCGTGATTTTTCAGCAGATGTACAGCATTGCCGACAGTCTTATTGCAGGTCGGTTTGCAGGTGAAGATGCCCTTGCTGCTGTCGGTGCATCTTATCCCATTACAAATATTTTCAATGCAGTTGCTTTCGGGTGTAACATAGGCTGCGGTGTTGTAATCTCACAGTATTTCGGTGCCAAGGATTATAAGCGTGTCAAAACTGCAACCTCGACGGCACTTATTTCATCTGTTGTTCTGGGACTTGTGCTTACTGTATCAGGTGTTTTGCTTACACCTTTTCTTCTGCGTATGATTGATACTCCTCAGAATATTTTTTATGAATCTTCGCTTTACCTTGCCATTTATACGGGGGGCTTTGCTTTCCTTTTTATATACAACATTGCAAACGGCATATTTACATCCTTGGGGGATTCAAAAACATCTTTGTATTTTCTTATATTTTCCTCCGTAACAAATGTAATTCTTGATTATATTGCAGTTGTGTGTCTTGATATGGGAGTCAGCGGTGTTGCCTGGGCAACCTTTATTGCACAGGGCATTGCAGGTGTTTTATCCGTTGTGACTCTTTTGCGGAGCATAAAAAAGCTTGAGACTGACGGTAAATATAAGATTTTTTCCTTTGGCGTGCTACGCAAAATTGTGCGTATTTCCATACCGAGTGTTTTACAGCAAAGCTTTGTTTCCGTGGGTAATGTGTTTATACAAAAGCTGATAAACGGATTTGGTTCCTCTGTGGTGGCAGGCTATTCGGCAGCAATTAAGCTCAACACTTTTACAATAAATGCTCTCTATACATTCGGTAACGGTGTGTCAGGGTTTACGGCACAGAATGTTGGTGCAGGAAAATATAACAGAATTAAAGAGGGAATGCGCTACGGTTCTCTGATGGCTGTTGTAACAGGCTCTGTGTTTGCTGTTGTATATCTTTTGTTTAACAATCAATTAATAGGACTGTTTATGGAAGAATCGGTGAGCTTTGATGCCATAGTCTCGGGTACGGCATTTCTGAAAACCGTGGCACCGTTTTACTGCTTTATCGGTATAAAGCTTGTGGGTGACGGCATACTCCGCGGTATGGGGAGAATGAAGCTGTTTATGGTAGCTACCTTTACGGATTTGCTGTTGCGCGTGGCACTTGCGTTTATACTCGCACCGATTTTCGGTTATCAGGGGATATGGGTTTCCTGGCCCATCGGTTGGACAACGGCTACGGTTCTTTCGCTGGTTTTCTATTTTGTGGTGACAAAAAAGTTCAATAAAAAAGCATAATAAAAGGCGTTGTTGGAGTAAAATCCTACAACGCTTCGTTTTATCCTATCGGATTTAATTTTGCTTTCGTACAATACGGTATTCATCATCCGCCCTGAAGTAAGGACAGGCATCGTTTGAAGAGGTGAGAAATTTCAGGTATTCATCTTCATCCAACTCGATGTCACAATAGTACTCCTCAACATCTTCGTCGTATCTGTAATTTTCGCACATATCACACATTGCCATAATGTAACCTCATTTGTGGTATTTACCGTTATTGTTTATTTGAAATGCTCTGTAAATCTGCTCCAACAGCATAACCCTCATAAGCTGATGGGGGAATGTCATAGGCGAAAAGGAAAGCTTGAAATCCGCAAGATTTTTGATTTCGTCCGACATACCGAATGAACTGCCGATAATGAAAACAAGATTGCTTTTGCCGTTGATAATGGCAGAGTCAATGGTTTTTGCAAATTGCTCACTTGATTTTTCCTTGCCCTCAATGCAAAGTGCAAAAACATAGCTGTTATTCGGAATTTTCTTTTTTATGTCGTCTGCTTCTTTGGTGAGCGAATTTGCAATTTCGTTTTGTGATGGATTATCTGACAGCCTTACGGGATTCAACTCGATAATATCAAGTCTACCGTAGGCAGATATCCTTTTTGAGTATTCGTCCACCGCATCACGCAGATATTTTTCTTTTAACTTGCCCAAGGCAATAACTGTAATGTTCATAGTATAAAATCCGTTGTTATTAAAATTGCAAATGTCAAATCTCGGGCATCGCGTGTTGCTGTTGTATTTGTAATTATACTTATGAGACAGCTGTTATAATCAACGCTTTAGCGTTCCTTTAATTTTGCATTTTTGCATTCTGCATTGTTATCTGACCATACCCTTCTGACCGGGCTCCAATCCCAGGTAGGGTGCCGGATCAACCTTGACACCGTTGATTCTGACCTCGAAGTGAAGGTGGGCACCGAAGGAATAGCCTGTGTTACCGACCTGTCCGACAACCTGACCCTTCTGGACTACGTCGCCGGGGCTTACTGCAAGTGAGTTGTCAAGCATATGGGCATAAAGGGTTTCAATACCGTTGCCGTGGTTGATTTTAACATAGTTACCGTAGCCACCTGCATTCCAACCTGCTTCGGTAACAACACCCGATGCACCTGCAACAACAAGGCTACCGGAAGCGTTTTTGCCGGAGATATCAATGCCCTTGTGGTTGCCCAGACTTCTTTCACCAAAGGGGGAGGTAACCTCATAAAGGTCTACCGCGGGCCATACGAATATACCAAGAGTCTGCATAACCGTATATGTTTCCATAACAAGGCTCTCTGCACGGATTCCTTTTTCAATAATCTGTGTTACAGGGTCCTTAATCGGCACACTCATAAGCTGCTCGGAGAGCTGTTCCTTGTTGCCAATACTTGTGACCAGACTGATTTTGTACTCCGCACCGTTCTGACCGGAACGCTTTACTCTGCTGTCGCCCGTAAAGAGTTGGTTCGTCTGTATTTCAACAGTTTCGTATTTTGTGAGTGAAACCTCTTGTTTACATTCTGCGTGTCTTATCTGCAAGGTATCTTTTTTAGCCAATAAGCCTTTCAACTTATCAACGGAGATGGTCGCTTTTTCGTCCGTATAATATGCAGGCTTGATTGTTACGCTTTCCGCAAAGCTTACGGATGATTTCGGATAAACCTTTCGTGCATTTGCAAAGGCATTTTCTACAGCCTCTCGCGCACCCTGACCATCCTCGACGGCACAAAGCAGTGCCCCGTTTATGTATATTTCCGAAACAGGCGTAAGCTCATTTTTGAATGTATCCACTATTACCGAAGCAAGAGTTTCGGCATTTTTGATGTTGCTTGCCTCTGTTCGTGTGCTTGAATTTTCCACGGGCTTGTAGCCATTGCTTCCGAGAGTTTCGATAGCAAGAGCTTTGGCAAGGTCAGCAGCCTCCGGTGTGGCAGCATAGCCGATAACCTTTCCCTCAACCTTAAGTGCAGTTGCTTTAACCCTAAGACTGTTGTGTAAGCCGATTGCAGTTGCTGAGCAGATTATTGCAAGTATAATCACGCACACAATTGCCCTGCGCAGAAAAATCTTTCGTGACGAAAAAGTTTTGTTATTGGATTTTTTGATACGTTCAACGATTTTCATAAATGTTTTTTTCACGAAAGAAAAAGCGTTGAAAAGAAGGTCTTTGGGGAGTGATCCGACAAAAGCAATTGCCGAATAAACAATATCAATGAATTTACTCATTTGTTCCGCCTTTATAAATATAGATTTATCGCAAAATAATACAGCTACTAATATACCATATATATTGTAAATTAACAAGTGGGAAATGATGAATAAAATATTAATTGATTATTTAAATTTCATTAAAAAGCCGATATCTATTGTTTATTTTGACAGAATGTGGTATAGTATCATATATTATTAGAAGTATGTCCGCTTTCGGACGAGAAGTGATATTGATATGAGTGATACAAACAAGGAATATTACAGAACCTTTGCTTGCGTGGATCTGGATGCAATTGATCATAATCTCAAAGAAGTCAAGGCAAAGCTTCCTGATGGGGTTTTGTCCCTTGCCATTGTCAAGGCTGATGCTTACGGTCACGGCGCGGTTGGGGTTGCAAGGTCGGTACAATCACAGGTGGATTATTTCGGCATTGCCGAGCTTAACGAGGCTGTCGAGCTTCGTGAGGCAGGTGTGGAAAAGCCCATACTTGTGCTTTCTTATACCTCGCCCTATCTTTATGAGACACTTATAAATAATGAACTGACACAGACCATTTTCAACTATGATGATGCTGTTGCACTTTCGCGTGCAGCAGTGAGGCTTAATAAAATTGCACGTGTGCATATTGCAGTAGATACGGGTATGTCGCGCATAGGATTCTTCTGTAACGCAGAAAGCGTTGAGGTTGTCAAACGGATAAATGATTTGCCTAACATTTATATTGAGGGTATTTTCAGTCACTATGCCTGTGCCGATTGCGAGGACAGGTCAACCACAGAAAAGCAGACTCGGGTGTTTAAGGATTTCATTAAAGCACTTGAGGACAGGGGAATGGTTATACCCATCAAGCACCTTTGTAACAGCGCAGGTATTATCACCTGTGATGAAATGTTCAATATGGTTCGTATCGGTATTATTCTTTACGGCCTTTATCCGGATGAGTTTGTTGATGACGGTACTGTCTCCCTGGAGCCTGCCATGAAAATTGTCAGTCACGTAATCCACGTGAAGGAGGTCCCTGCAGGTAGCGGTGTCAGCTACGGTCACACCTATTTCACTAAGGACAATACAAGGATTGCCACGGTCTGCATAGGCTATGCAGACGGTTATTCACGTTGCCTGTCGAATAAGGGCAGAGTACTTATTAACGGTGAATATGCTCCCGTTATCGGCAGAGTGTGTATGGACCAGCTTATGGTTGACGTAACCAATCTCACCAATGTTTCGGTTGGCGATGAGGTCGTAATTCTCGGCAAGGACGGTGACGAGGAGATTACCGCAGAGGAGCTGGCAAGGCTTACCGACACTATTAATTATGAGGTTGTGTGTCAGTTCCAGAAGCGTGTTACCATATTGCAGTATAAAAACGGCGAAAGAGTTAATTGATATGAAAAATTGTGATATAAATATCCGTGACCCATTTGTGCTTGTTTACGAGGGCAAGTACTATATGTACGGCACACGAGCTGATAATTTCGGTTGCAAAACCGGAGGCTTTGACGTTTATGTGGGTACTGATTTGGAGAATTGGTCTGAGCCTATTGAGGTTTTCAATTCGGAGAAGTACGGCTTTAACAAAGAGGTGAACTGGGCACCCGAGGTGCATAGTGTAGGTGACAAGTTCTATATGCTTGCAACCTTCACCAAGGCGGACGGTCTGAGGGGTACACATATTCTTGTGAGTGATTCACCCACAGGTCAGTTCAAGCCTCATTCACTTAATTCCCTTACACCTGATGGTTGGGAGTGCCTTGACGGTACTCTCTATGAAGAAAACGGTAAATACTACTGCGTTTTTTGTCACGAGCACACACAGATTCTTAACGGTACGGTTTGTTATGTTGAGTTGAGCGATGACCTGACACATGCTGTGAGTGAGCCTGTTTTTCTGTTTGATGCAGGATCGTTTCTCAAGCGTGAGGCAAGTGAAAGCTGTCACAACGTTACAGATGGTCCCTTTATGCACCGCCTTTCAACGGGTGAGCTTGTTATGATATGGTCAACCATTTCTGACAGATATCTTCAGCTTGTTGCGAAGTCATCTGACGGTACAATAGGGGGAGAGTGGTCACACCTTGAGCCCCTCTTTACCGATAATGGCGGCCACGGTATGTTATTCAAGGGGCTTGACGGTCAGTTGAGGCTTACTCTTCATTGTCCCAATATATCATACTATGAAAAACCTGCTTTCTTCCCCATTAAAGAAAGCAACGGCACCCTTGTGATTGCCGAATAAATCTAAGGAGATGTTTCCTTGACTAAGATTAAAAATTTCTTTATGAGCTACATAGATGCCTTTGTTACAAACATCAGAGAGCATCTTGAAAATATACCTCAGATATTCAAGCTCTCCATTGCCGACCTTAAGAAAACCTACACGGGTGCAGCGCTTGGTTGGGCTTGGGCGGTTATAAAACCGATTGTTACGATTTTCGTTTATTGGTTTGCTATTGCTATCGGTCTTAGACAGAATAGTGATGTTGAGGGTGTTCCCTATATATTGTGGCTTATCTGCGGTATTGTGCCCTGGTTCTTTATGAGTGAGGCAATTCTGGGCGGTACCGACTGTATCAGACGTTACAGCTACCTTGTTACCAAGATGAAATACCCGGTGACAACAATCCCGACCTTCAACAACCTTTCCAAACTCGTTGTACATATAATTATAACAGTTGTTGTTATTCTTATCTTCTGGTTTGCGGGCTATCCGCCGTCACTCTATCTTCTCCAATTGCCTTTGTATATGGTAATGATGTTTATGTTTATGAATGCGTGGTCACTCTTTGCCGGTCTCGTTTCCGCAATGAGTAAGGACTTTGCAAACCTTGTAAAATCACTTAATATTGCTGTTTTCTGGCTTTCGGGTATTCTTTGGAATATCGAGAATGTTAAGGATAACGAATTGATTTACAGCATACTTATGCTGAATCCCGTAACCTTCCTTTGCTACGGATACAGGAATTGCTTTATATACGAAACCTGGTTCTTTGAGCAACCCAAGCGTTGTATGTACTTCCTGTTCTGGTATGCTCTTATGGCTCTTATGTCAATGTGGGCATACAGAAAATTACGCAAGGAAATTCCCGATGTGCTTTAAACAGTGTGGCGGAATTACTTTGAGCACTTCCGAAAGGATTTTATACTATGAACGAAAATACAGTTATCAGCTTTGATAATGTTACAAAAACATATAAGCTTTATTCGAGTACCCGAAAAAGGTTGCTTGGTATATTTCTGAAAAATGTGAAATATAAGAAAAAACATGCGGTTGACGGAATGAGCTTCACAATCGACAGAGGTGAATCTGTTGCACTTTACGGTAAGAACGGCGCAGGTAAATCAACTGTGCTTAAAATGATTACCGGAGTAGCATTCCCCACAAGCGGTGAAATCAAGGTCAAGGGCAGAGTAAGTGCTCTGCTTGAGCTTACAAGTGGCTTCGATATGGAGTTTACAGGCAGACAGAACATCTATCTCAAGGGACATATTCTCGGTCTCAAGGATTCCGAAATTGCTCAGCTTGAGGATGAGATTATTTCTTTCTCCGAGCTTAATGATTATATCGACCAGCCCGTAAGGACATATTCAAGCGGTATGCGTGCACGTCTGGGCTTCGCTATCAATGTTAATATCCGTCCCGAAATTCTCATTGTTGACGAAGCACTCAGCGTTGGTGACGCGGCTTTCCGTAACAAGTGTCAGAAAAAGGTTGATGAGATTATCCATAAGGATAATGTTACACTCCTTTTCGTTACACATCAGATTGCCGTTGCCGAAAGCTTCTGCAAACGCGGTATCGTAATGAAGGACGGCAAAATTGTATTTGATGGACCAATACAAGAGGCATCAAAGCTTTACAAAGAAATGTATAATGCTAAATGATGAAAACCTCGCCTTCGGGCGAGGTTTTTTGTATATTAAAATCGAAATGCGTTTGACAAAAAATTTTTTGAAAATTTTTTGTCAGTTTTTAAAATTTTCGTCATATATATAATAAATAAGCCGAAAGGAGGCGTTTGTTGGGAAAGTGGTGTGACCTGAACACTTTTCGTTTGGGTTACTGTTTTGCATTTATTGATTTTTTGGGTCAGTGACATTATGTAATTGTTTTAATTTGAAACGGAGGTTTAAAAATGAAGAAAACATTAAAAAGAAGCTTATCGTTTGTTCTTGCTTTGACTATTGTTTTCGGCTCTGCGCTTATTGGTCTTGGTGAGATAGATTTCTCTGCCGGCTTTGGTATTGAAGCAAAAGCTGAAGGTGTTTATCCTTTGACATTTGAGTTGAACGAAGACACCAATTCGTATAGTGTAAGGGCTAGTAATACTGATATTAGCGGAGCAGTTGATATCCCGGCAACATACAACGAGCTTCCCGTAACTGCGATTGCAGATTCCGGTTTCGCCTATTGTGAGCAGATCACTTCGGTTACCATCCCTGAAAATGTTACGCATATTGACAGACACGCGTTTCTGTCTTGCAGCAATCTTAAAGCAGTATCTGTACCTCAAGGAGTTACTGAAATTGATGACCACGCTTTTATGTATTGCAAAAATCTCGAAAGCATCAATATACCTGATGGCGTAACCCGTATCGGTCAAACCGCTTTTCAAGATTGTGTAAAGCTCAACTCAATCGTTCTTCCCGATAGTGTAAACTTTATAGATTTACATGCCTTCTATAATACAGGCTTTTATAACAACACCGCTAATTGGTATCAGAACGCATTGTATTCCGGTAAATGCCTTATTGAAGTGAAAAGCAGCGTTACAGGTAAATTCACTATAAAAAATGGTACTCGTGTTATAGGAACCCAAGCCTTTGCATCAGGTTTATCAGCTTCAGGTGTTACATCAGTTGTAATACCCGATAGCGTTGTCTATATGAACGAGAATGCATTTTATAACTGCAAAGAATTAAAAAGTGTTGATATGTCAGATAATTTAACATATCTTGGTAACTACGCTTTTAATTATTGCAAGGCTTTAATATCGA
This sequence comes from Acutalibacteraceae bacterium, assembly GCA_045532945.1. Classification (GTDB taxonomy): domain Bacteria; phylum Bacillota; class Clostridia; order Oscillospirales; family Acutalibacteraceae; genus DTU089. The sequence continues at coordinate 6,593 of JAZSGZ010000035.1, read as the reverse complement.
TCAAGTTGCCAAACACATTAAAACACTTGGGATATTCTGTTTTCAGTAACTGCAGTGCCCTCACCTCAGTCGAAATACCCGAGGGAATAACTTATCTTGATGAATTCACTTTTGTAAGATGCCCGAGTCTGAAAAGCATTGTTCTTCCGAGCACTATAACCGAAATAAGATATTGTGCATTTGGCGGATGCGACTCTCTTGAAAATATATATTTCAACGGTACAAGTAAGCAGTGGGCAAAGGTCAGCATCGGAGAAGATAATAAACCCTTACTTGATGCAAAAAAGGTTTTCACCGACACAAAGCCCGCCACTCCCAAGGTAACATCAACTAATGCTATTGGTGGTGTACAGCTTAACTGGAACAAGGTTACCGGTGCGGTAAAGTACAATGTTTACCGCAGAGGCGAGGGACAGAAAAATTATACTCAGATTGGCACCACCACAAACACAACATTCCTTGATAAAAATGTTGCAAGTGGTAAGTATTATTGCTACACCGTAAGAGCCTTCAACTCCGCAGGTGGTTATAGTGATTATATTTATGCAAATACAAACACCCGTAAGTATATGGCAACACCTAAGCTTACAACAATTTACAACCATGTTAACGGCCTTGCAATCAAGTGGAATGCCGTTGCAGGTGTAACAAAGGGTTATCGTGTTTACCGTCGTGGTGCAGGTCAGACAACCTGGACATACCTCGGCACAACCAAGAATCTTTACTTCATAGATTCTCAGGTTAAGAACAGAAACGGTGAGTATTTCCGTTACACAGTAATTGCTGACGGTGGTTACCACAGCAAGTTTGACACAACAGGTCTTTATCTCAGAAGACTTGCTAACCCCACACTTAACAGCGCGGTATCATCAAAGACAGGTATCACAGTTAAGTGGGGCAAGGTTGCAGGATCAAGCGGTTACTATGTATACAGAAAGACTGCAAACTCAACCTGGACACGTATAGCAGTTGTGAAGGGTGTAAACGGTCTCAGCTATCTTGACAAGACAGCAAAGAAGGGTACAACCTACACTTACACAGTACGTGCAGTTTACGGCAATACATTGAGCTCATATTACTCGGGTATCAGCTGTAAGGATAAATATTAATATTCTGAGTAGTGTACGCATTTATGTGTACAACAAAAACTGAATATATCAGAAACTAAATGTAATAGAATAAAGTAGTTGGTGGTCCTACCTCTCTGTTTGAGAGAGGGGGCAAGGAGCACGACCGCGCCCTGTGGGCGATGCAGGGAGTGTGAGTTGGCGTAGTGGTCAAAATTGTGCGAAGTGAACAACGAGCAGACAATTTTGGGTACCACAAGAGGACTTACCGTAAACTTGCTAAAACACTAAGCTTTCAAGCGATAAACAAACTAATTGGCGGTCTACCTCTCTGGCTTAAGAGAGGGGGACCGCCATTCATTTATTCTATTACAGAAATCAATCAGCAAACGAGAAAACAATTAACAGTTTTATACTAAGTCTGACGGGCGGTGGAGAGTTCCCGATGCTTTAGCATCGTGGAAACGAAGTTTGCATAGGACGATGACTTGATGACGTTTAAATGTTCTTTACGAACAATAGGATTACCGTTTCGTATTTCATTTACTACAAATATTCAGTTTTCTAACGTTGAATCTCACGGTTCAAAACGCTTCACGTTGGAACTCTCCACCACCCGACAAGCTTTGTTTTTATACAGAAATAATCACACGTTTAAAACCTAAAATCAAATACCAACTTGACCAAAGGTGGTCCCCCTCTCTCAAACCAGAGAGGTAGGACAAACATCAACTCTTTTCTTCTCTTTTAGTTGAAGCTTGTGACAGCAACATAATGTTCGGAAGCGGAGCTTCCCCGAAATTTAACATTTAAAATTTAAAATTAAATTGCATTTTGCATTTTGCAAATTGCAATTTACAATCTTCCCCTTGTTTTTTTACATAATATTTATTATACTTACAGTATATGTCCTGATGAGTGACAAAAGGGGAGTTATCCCTATATATTTATTACATTATAATAATGAGGTGTATCCCTTGGCAAGATACGGTCTTGATTTGGATAAAAAGAATCGTGGCAATCGCAAGCGCACACGAAATCTTATAATTGCTTTTGTTTGCTTTATAATAGCTCTCGGATCATTTTCAATGATATGGTTCTGGCGTTCTCTTAATTATGATTTCAATAATGTTTTTGTTCAGGATGATGAGACTACAACCGCAGTTGTGACAACTACTGAGGCGGACTCGATAGTTTACAGTGGTACGCATACCTTCCTTGTTGCCGTAACCTCCGACGACGGCAAGCAATCGTTGTTTATGAATGTTATCACAGTTGACTTAGGTGAGAAGACAATTCGTGTTGTACCCATTGATGGCACAATCAAGGATAAAACCACAGGAAAAACCCGTGATAATCTCCTTGTGACAAACGGTGTAAAGTCTGTTGTGGAAGCGCTCAATTCATATTACGGTATTTCAATTGACCGTTATGCCGTGCTTACGGAAACAGGCTATAAGTCGTTTTTCAGAACTATGGGTGACATCACACTTAAAATTTCACAGGATGTGGAATACGACACTCCCGATATGTTCCTTGAGCTTACCCGTGGCGAAAATACGTTGTCTCCCGATAAAACTCATAAATATATGAAGTATCTTTGTGAAACCAACAAGGGCTATGAGCGTGCAAAGGCAAATGCAGATATTGTAGTTGCCGCCTTCAATGCTTTCTACACTCCCGAACGTTTCAATTCGGCAGATAATACATTCTCTGTGATTATTGATTATTGTACAACGGATATTTCTATTGTTGATTTCACTGAGGCAAAGGATGAGCTTGAGTACCTTCTGCCTAAGAATTCAAAGGAAAAGCTTAAGGTGTTTGTTTCCGATAACATAACCGGTGAAATGGCGGAGGATGCTTTAGATGAAAAATAAAAAAAATGCAGGAAAACCCCTCGGCCTGGGGATATTGGGGCTTATACTTTCCGTCGGAATAATGGCGGGTCTTGTTTTCGGCATATATACTGTTTTCCTTAAGCCGGCAGATTTCGGTCAGCTTGTACCTGCTACAGGTGACGGTACAGGCTATTACAGGCATAATTATGAGGAGCTCAATGAAAATGAAAAGCTCATTTATTCCGTAATTCTCAAGGAAATTTATTCTCAACCGGAGAGCATTGAAATCCCCACCATGCAACCGGGTGATGACTTGAGCAAGATTTTTCAGGCAATCTCTCACGATAATCCTGATTTGTTCGGTCTTTCTCTTAATTGCAGTGTATATACCCGTGGTTTTAAAACGTTTTTTAAGCCACGGTATGATATCAGCTATGATGAATATGCCAAAAGGCTTTCTGAGGTGCAGGGTATTGCCTCATCCATTATCGCAAACGCAAAATCTTATAAAACTCTTTACGAACAGGAAAAATTTGTTCATGATTACATTATAAATCATTGTAGCTACTATGACCCTACCGATGACCCGAGTGTCAATACAATCTACGGCTGTCTGGTTCTCGGCAAAGCCTCCTGTGAGGGTTATTCACGTTCATTTCAGTATATTATGAGTCAGCTCGGTGTTGATAACCGCCTTGTTACAGGTGAGTCTGCCGATGACGGTGTGAATTATGTAGGGCATATGTGGAACTATGTAGTTCTTGACGGTGAAGGATACTTTGTTGACCTTACCTGGGACGATCCCCGCAGCGAAGGTGCGGTATTACGCCATACTTATTTCAATGTTACTACTGCTGATATATCCGCTAAGCATCGTAATATTGAACAACAGCTGCCTTTATGTACTGCTACTGCGTACAATTATTATATACACGAGTCTGCGTATCTCAATGTGGGCTCAGGTGATTTGTTTGAAACGAAGATTTCTACAGCTGTTCACTATGCGGTTCAGCAAGGTCGAAACTGCTTTGAGGTTCGCTTTTCTGATTCGGCTGTTATGGAACAGGCAAAGAACACACTTTTTAATTCGGGTGTGATTTATACTGCTTACACCGAGGCAGGAGTGGTGGATGCTACAGGTACAGCCAAGGTGTATTACAGTGCTGATGAGCAGATGCGAACAATTTGTTTTTATTTATAACAGAGGTGTCTTATGGATAAATTGAAAATACAAAAAGCCGTGCGCGATATCCTTGAAGCAATAGGTGAGGACCCTGACAGAGAGGGTCTTATTGAAACACCCGAGAGGGTCGCACGAATGTACGAAGAGGTTTTTTCAGGTCTTTCTGAGGATCCTCGTGTTCATCTCAAGCTTTTTAATGAGCCGGGCAATGATGAGCTCGTTATAGTCAGGGATATTCCGTTGTACTCAATGTGTGAGCATCATTTGTTGCCGTTTGTCGGTAAGGCTCATATTGCCTATATTCCATCCGACGGTAAAATTATCGGTCTTTCAAAGCTTGCGCGTATTGTAAATACTTTTGCAAGGCGACCTCAGGTGCAGGAGCGTCTTACAGCACAGATTGCCGACTTCCTTTCCGATGAGCTTGAAGCAAAGGCGGTTGCCATTGTAATTCAGGCAGAGCATCTGTGTATGACCATGCGCGGTGCTAAGGCGGCAGGTGCAATGACACAGACCTCAGCATTACGCGGTACTGCACGTAGCGATGCCCGCACACGTGCCGAGGTAATGTCACTTCTTTCAGGTGGTAAATAATGTTTTCTTTCAAGAATATGGTTGCGAAAAAGGGAAGTGCTCTCGTTATGGCAATCCTCAATGTCACTCCCGATTCATTTTCTGACGGTGGCGAGGCTTTTTCCGTTGACAGCGTTATTGAAAAAGTAAATAAACTTTGTCTTGACGGCGCCGATATCATAGATGTCGGTGCTTGTTCGACTGCACCCTATAATACAATTGTTGATGAAGCCGAGGAGCTGAGCAGACTGAAACGCTTTTTGCCACAGATTGTGAAAACGTCAACCGTGCCTGTCAGTGTGGATACCTTTCGTCCTGCCGTGGCTGAATATGCTTTGAGTGTCGGAGCATCAATCATAAATGACGAAAGCGGTTGCTTTAAGCCTGATATGGCAGACGTTGTGAAAAAATATAAAGCAGGTTGGATTTTTATGCACACGGGCGGTTCAGATTCACGTTCGCTTGTTGATTATAACGGTAAGGTTACCGATGACGTGCTTTATTTCTTTTCAGAAATGAAGGTTTCTGCAAACCGTTATGGTATAAATGATGAACAGCTCGCCTATGACTGCGGTATCGGCTTCGGCAAAAGTCGCGAGGATGATTTGACTCTGCTTTCCGAATGTGACAGATTATCATCTTACTCACCGCTTCTTATTGGTGTTTCACGAAAAAGAGTTATCGGTTACATTACCGGAATTGAAAATCCTAAAGAACGTGATTATCCAAGCGCAGTTGCCGCCGCAATTGCGGTGAATGACGGTGCTCAGATTGTACGCGTTCATAATGTCGCCCTGACAAATGAAGTTATTTCCAAAGGAGATATATAATGGAAAAGATAATTATAAAAGGACTCAGACTTTTTGCTTACCACGGTGTAAATCCTGAAGAAAAGGTGGACGGACAGAATTTTGTGCTTGATATTACTGCTTGTCTTGATGCAGATGTTGCAAAATCAACCGACAATGTTGATGATACGGTAAGCTATGCAAAAATCATAAAGACTGCAAGGGCTGTTTTTACTGAGCGAAGCTATGACCTTATTGAGGTTGCCGCCAATAAAGTGGGTGTTGAAATAATGAAAGCTTATCCCAGGCTTCAGCAGGTTACCGTTTTACTAATGAAACCCGAAGCACCCATAAAGGCTGACTTTGAATATGTTGCCGTTGAGGAAACCATAACCCGTAAGGATGTGGAGAATTTAGAATGAAAGCACTTCTCGGAATAGGTACAAATATAGGCGATAAAATCAAGAACATAAACGATGCTCTTGAAAGTCTGTCACTTGTACCTGATATAAATGTAATAAAGAGCTCGTCTGTCTACGACACTGCCCCTTGGGGATATACAGAGCAGGATAATTTTTATAATATAGTATGTGAGGTTGAAACAAAACTCTCGCCAAATGCACTTTTGGGGGTGTGCCTTGGTATCGAAGCGGCAATGGGCAGAGTCCGTCAGTTTAAAAACGGTCCCCGTATTATCGACCTTGATGTTCTCCTTTGTGAGAATACTGTCGTTGATACACCTGAGCTTACAGTTCCCCATCCGAGGATAGGGGAGCGCGACTTTGTTCTTGTGCCTTTTGCAGAGCTTTATGACAGAGCACGTGCATACGGTTTTGACTACTCTGAACAGTATGATTTTTGGTCAGAAAAAACCTCTGCGAAAAAAGTTGAAAAAAGTTAAAAAAGGTATTGACTTTTATAAATGCTTGTAGTATAATTCCATCTCGTTGGCGTCGAAAGAAGCACTCGGGAATAACCCGAAAACTTCATTTAACAAGAAGATACCGAACGACCCGGGAGGGTGTAAAAAAGGTATAAAAAAGTTAAAAAAAGATGTTGACAATGAGAGATGATTGTGATATTATCTTAAGGCACTCGCGAGAGGGAGACCGGAAGCGAGAGCGAAACGAACCTTGAAAAT
>JAZSGZ010000008.1:0-59411 GCA_045532945.1 Acutalibacteraceae bacterium | reverse complement strand
TCATTGCTATGCAATGAAGAACCTTCCGTCACGAAAAAACAAGTTTTTTCGCGCCACCTTCCTTCGAAGGAAGGCTGAACAAACCGCAACTTTTTCTTAAACCAAAGGGTGAGTCGCTAAACCCACCCTTTGAGAGAAATTTAATCAGATTTTACTGGCGGTTCCTCAAATTGATATCTTTTAGATATGAGTTTTATTCTCTTAGGATCTAACGGACCTTTTACTTCCGCAACCAACCTAGAATACTTATAATAGGTTACTAGATAATAGTTTCCATCACTATATCCTTTGGGTCCTTTGATTGTATCAGGTATAGCAAATTTAATTTTTGAAAATTTGTTCAATTTACATTTCCAATAATAAAAATCGGTTTCAGAAAAAGGCTCTTTAAAGAATAAAGCCTGAAGCAAAGCATTTTTTTTATTTTTTCTTGAACTTTTAACGATAACGGTTTCTAGTTTATTTTGTTTCATATCAAATAAAACACCAATAAATCTTTTTAAAATAGGTACTCCATAATATATGTAAAAGGGTATTCCAAAAAATCCGTATATATCAGTTCGCACGCTATGATATGATATGTGTTTTTCTCCACGGAAATATTGAATATATTTTTCAACCAATAGTGGTAAAAAGAGAATAAGACCAATAAATACAAGTGTGTTTTCTACAATAATAGGAACCAACTTTTTTTTCAACTTATACAAATTATTCATCGCTTTTGTTAGCCTCATTAAATAAATTTACACCTATGCTCATATAATCAGCATGTTAACACAGGGGACGGTTCTCTGTGTTACCTACTCTGCGTTACCCACTTCCACCGTCAGTATAATCCGTAGTGGTAATACTTGTCAACAAATATTTCCAGCCTGCATTGCTGTCAGCAGAAAGAGGTGCGACGAGAGACTGCAAGAGTGTGATTGGTTGTGTGCTTTGCAAATTCAAGCCATCAGACTCTCTGCTTTTCTTTTTCATCTGTATATGACATATAATTTGAAAGCCGTCACAAATTTTGTCTTTTTTGTATAGTACAGTATAGTAACGGCAACAATATATTTAATTTACAATTTGTTCACAAAAAACAATTCACATTTACGCTTGCGTAATTGTATTATTTATGTAAGGGTATTAGTTACCTTGCAAATTTAAGGTGAAGAGGTGAGTGGCTTGCAGAAAAAAGAAAAATCCTTTGACAGTGAATATATAAAAGTTCTTGTTGATAAGTACAGTAATATGATTTTCAGAATCTGTTACGGTGTGCTTTGCAACAGGGATGATGCGGAAGATGCTCTGCAGGACACTTTTTTGAAATACCTGACCAAAGCCCCTGATTTTCAGAATGATGAACACGAGAAGGCATGGCTTATCAGAGTAGCGACAAACATAAGCAAAAATATGTCTATTGTACGTTACAGACGAAAAACCCTTGATGCTGATGAGCTCGTGGATATGGGAGTTACGGATGAGGACAGATATGTTTTTGAAGCAATATCTGAGTTACCGGTAAAGTTTAAAATTGTTATGATGCTTTACTACATAGAGGGGTATTCTGTCAAAGAGGTTTCAAACCTTATATCCGTTTCAGAGGATGCCGTCAGAAAGCGCCTTCAAAAAGGACGGGAGTTATTAAAGCTTAAAATTGAAAGGAGTAATCGTGATGACGTTTGAAAAGAACTATTACGTAGATGAATATAAACGCGTTATGGATAACCTTAGAGTCAGTGAGGATAGAGTTGCCTTGCTTGCAGAAAACATTGAGTCAAAAGCAAAAAAGTCCAAGGACGAAAAGAAAAAACAGATTCTTGTTTCATCTGCTTTGATTGCAGGTGTGGGAGCAGGCTTGGTTATTTCAAAATTAAGAAAAAGGTAATTTGTAATGAAAATTAAAAGTAATTCACCCACACTTTACAGGGTGTTAAAGCCCGCTGCGGTTTTTCTGTTCAAGCTGCTTTTCTTCCCTCGTATTAAGGGTACGGAGAATATACCTGCAGAGGGGGGAGTTGTTCTTGCCGGTAATCATGTTTCCTGGTGGGACTGCTTTATGGTTATGGCAGGTACGAAGAGATGTATCCACTTCCTTGCAAAAAAAGAAATTTTCGGCACATGGTTCACAAGACACTTCTTTAACAGCGCGGGACTTATACCCGTCAACCGTCAAAGCAAGGATCATGATGCATTGGTTTCTGCCAAAGAATATCTGAAAAACGGTGCGGTAATCGGTGTTTTCCCTGAAAGCACAACTATAAAGCCCCAAGGGGTAAAATTTTTGCCGTTTAAAATAGGTGCGGTGAAGATGGCTTTCGACACGGGTGTTCCCATTGTGCCGTTTACAATCAGTGGCAGATACAGATTGTTCGGCAGGAAAATCGAGATAGAGTTTCACGAGCCCATATATATTACGGGCTCAGATTTGAGTGAAGAGAACGAAAAATTAAGAGAAAGGGTAATTTCAAGATATAACTATGAAATCTGCAATTGATTTAAACAAATATCCTATAACCAAGAACAATCTTTATCAGTTTATTGATAACGAATCTGAAATGGGCTTCCGTGTGCCTGATGTGTCAATGTTCGGTATGTTCAAGCTTTCTGCAGAAGGACATCCCGATGCCTTTGCTTATGAATATTACGGTACAAAGTGTACTTATGCCGAAATGATAGAAAAGGTGGAATATGTTTCCAATGCCTACTATGAAATCGGTGTCCGTAAGGGTGATATCGTAACCATTCTCATGGCTAACACCCCTGAGGCAGTTCTTACAGTTTATGCTCTTAACAGAATCGGCGCTGTTGCTAATATTGTTCACCCCTTGTCGGGACAGGAAGAAATAAAGCATTATATAAACAGCTCCGCAAGCAGAGTTCTTCTGTGTATGGATATGTGTGTGCCGAAAATAAAGGCTGTTGTAAATGAAACGGATTTGAGCAGAGTAATTGTTGCATCAGCAGGTGAATCAATGCCTGTCGCCCTGAAAACGGCATATTCCTTTACTAATAAGAATAAAAAGCATTTTCCCAAGGATGATAAACGTTTCCTTACCTGGAGCGCTTTTACGAAAAAAGTGAAAACCCGTGTGAAGGAGTATCTTCCGACGGGCGAGGAGAATGATGAGGTTTGCGTTATTCTCCACAGTGGCGGCACCACAGGTACACCCAAGGATATAATGCTTTCCAACAGGAACTTTAATTCCTTCAGCATGCAATCAATTATTACGCTTTATGATGTAAGCGTTGGTGATAAAATTCTTGCCATTCTGCCTATTTTCCACGGCTTCGGACTTGGTGTGTGCATCCACGTAAGCTTCTGCTTCGGTGCTTGCTCAGTGCTTATACCTTTGTTTGATTCAAAGAAGTTCGGCAGTATTCTCAAGAAATATAAACCCACAATGCTCTTTGGTGTGCCTACTCTCTATGAGGCACTGACTAATGTTGAGGGTGCAGATACACTCGATTTGTCATTCCTTAAGTACGCAGTAAGCGGTGGTGACAGTCTTCCGAAGCCCCTCGAAGAAAAAGTTAACGACTTCCTTGAAAAGCATAATTCAAAGGTTCGCATTTGTGAGGGCTACGGAATGACCGAGGGTCTTGCGGCACTCAGCCTGTCTGTGTACGACGGCTACAAGTCCGGTACTATCGGTAAACCGCTTATCGGTAATAAGATGTGTGTAGTTGAACCGGGCACAACCAATGTCTTACCGGCTAACACGGACGGTGAGCTTTGCGTAAGCGGTCCTACGGTAATGCTTGGTTACAGAAACAACGAGGTGGAAACGGCAAATACACTCAAGGTGCATAAGGATGGCAGAGTGTGGCTCCACACAGGCGATATGGCATCCATTGACGAAGAGGGCTTTGTAACCTACAAGCTGAGAATAAAAAGACTTATTATTTCTTCGGGCTACAATGTGTATCCCACACAAATTGAGAAGACCATTGAGGAACTGCCCGAGGTTCTTAAGTGTGCGGTTGTTTCAATGCCTCACCCGTATAAAAAAGAGGTTGCAAAGGCATTTATTATACTGCAAAAGGGTTGCAGTGCCGATACATTTACTGTTGATAAAATAAAACAGCATTGTAAAAAAAGTCTTGCACACCACAGCGTGCCGTATAAATATGAGTTTGTTAAGGAGTTACCCAAAACACCTTACGGTAAGGTGGATTTCCTTAAGCTGCAAAGCGAAGAACAAAATATCGGTTAACAAGAAAACCACCTGAATCGGAATGATTCAGGTGGTTGTTTGGTTTAGTATTAATCAAAAAGATAAACTCTTGTTTCGTAGGGCTTTGTGATGAAGGTGTTGTCTGAAACTGTTGTGTCCTTGTAGTTTGAGAGCACACATTTACCCTTGCTGAGGTCAAAGCCCTTGGGAGCCTTGAATCGGATGCCGTCCTCTGTGAATGAGTTAACCACAAGTAAACGCTTGCCTTCATAATTTCTCTCGTAAACATACAAATCCTTGCTTCTCTTCATATGCTCCTTGTAGTCACCGTAAATAACGATTTCATTTTCCTTACGGAATTTGAGAAGTGCACGGTAGAAGTTAAGAATACTGTCGGGGTCCTTTTCGGCGGCTTCAACGTTGATTTCCTTGTAGTTGGGGTTAACCTTGAACCAAGGCTCGTCTGCAGTTGTGAAGCCTGCATTTTTCGAATCGTTCCATTGAACCACTGTTCTTGCATTATCACGTGAAGCGTAGTTTGCCAGATTGAGAGCTTTTGCGTCACCCATAATTTTACGTGCAACATTGTAGTTGTTTACTGTGGAAACATCGGTGTATTCATCAATACTCTTGAAGGGATAGTTGAGCATACCGATTTCCTGACCCTGATAAATGAAGGGTGTACCGCTTTGACAGATGTATGTAGTTGCAAGCATCTTTGCGCTTTCTACTCTGTACTTTGTGCTGCCGTAACGGCAGATAACACGGGGTTGGTCGTGGTTTTCAATATAGAGTGCATTCCATGCTTTGCCGTAAAGGTCCTTTTGCCATCTTGAGAAAACCTTTTTAAGTCTCTTGAGGTTGAATTTGGTTTTGAACCAGCTGTAGAAAAGGCAGTCAGCCGCCATATGCTCGAAGTGGAACATCATATTAAGCTGTTGGTTTTCACCCTCGGTTATGTGCTTGAGAGCCTTCTTGGTGGTCATCATCGGTGCTTCACCGACTGTCATACAATCGTACTTGTCAAGAACCTCTTTTTTGAACTCCATAAGGTACTCGTCCAAGTGCGGTCCGTGCATATAGTTCTCAATGCCTGTTGCAACGGGGAACCAGTACGGGCTTGAGGGAAGACCCTCTTTTTTGGAGATGAATGTGATAACATCCTCGCGGAAACCGTCAACACCCATATCGAGCCAATATCTTAAAATGTCTTTAACCTCTTCACGGACCTCAGGATTGTCCATGTTGAGATCGGGCTGTTCAACTGCAAAAAGATGAAGATAATATTCATCGTTCTTTTCATTATATTCCCAGGCAGGACCTGCGAAGGTTGACATCCAGTTATTGGGACGGCGTTTGCCGTTTTTGCCCTTACCCTTACGCCAATGGTAGTAGCTGTGATATTTGCTTGTGGGGTCTTCAATGCCCTTGAGGAACCACTCGTGCTTATCCGATGTGTGGTTAACAACAAGGTCCATAATAACCTTTAAGCCACGCTTGTGAGCCTCGTCGAGTACAAGCTTAAAATCCTCAAGTGTGCCGTATTCGGGCTGGATATTACGGTAATCCGCAATATCGTAGCCGTAGTCCTTTTGTGGTGATACATAAAGAGGGGAGAACCATATAGCGTCAACACCAAGGCTCTTTATGTAATCAAGCTTTGATAAAACACCCTTAAGGTCGCCGATGCCGTCTCCGTCACCGTCGCAGAAAGAACGGGGCCATACCTGATAAACCGCCATTTCTTTATACCAAGTTTTTTTCATAACAAAAACCTCGCTTTTTAATTTATCCTATAAAGTGTAACATATTGTGTATAAAAAAACAACTATGTAGGCTCCGTTTTTTGTATAAATTTGTACGGGATTTGTTGCGGTTTAGAAAAAATTAACGAAATAGTAAAAAAATACTATGTACTTTTGCTTTGATATATTGTATAATGAATGAGAATATGACACATCGTGTGAGGTATATGAATGAAAAAGACTTCTAAAATAATCATATCATTTGCTGTGGCTATCGCTGTTGTTGCAACGGTGCTCATTGTTGCGGTTTTCAAAAAAGATGAGCAGAAATCATCGCAACCCTCTGTTTTGTACACATTACAGCCCACCATCAACACTATGCCAATGGATACCAATGCGTGGGTTGATCCCAATGCTGTCTGGAGTGACCTGGTTTCTGATACGGATGCTGCTGTTACCGCTCCCACAATGAATCCCAATGCGGTTACTGTTGCGGGCACAAACGGTGTCACGCAGATTCTCTACGTTGACCAGTTCGGTAACATTGTTAACCCCAGTACAGTTGTTACGGGCGGAACACTTCCTCAGGCGACTCAGCCGGGAAATGAGATTTTAGATGACACACTTCCGCAGGATAATACAAAGCCCAATGATGATGTGGCTTTCAGCGAATATGAGATCAATTCACAGGGTATTATCACCAAATATAACGGAACAAGTAGCTTTGCTATGATTCCCAAAACCATCAACGGTATTTCTGTTACGGGTATCGGTGAAAGCTGTTTTGCTAACAGTTCAATCAAAACTGTGTATATTCCGCCTTGTGTAACATATATCGGTGCTCATGCCTTTGAAAACTGTACGTATCTCAGCAATGTTACTTTTGAGAGTGCTACTGCAAAGGTTACCATAGGTAGCTGTGCTTTCCAGAATTGTCCCAGTTTATCGACAATTTACCTTCCTGTAGTTAAACTCGGTGATACTGTTTTCGGTAATTGTACTTCGCTTTCATCTGTTGTTTTTGCAGATGGCTCGGAATCTATCGGCAGATATTGCTTCAGCAACTGCAAGGCTCTGTCTTCAGTAAAGATTCCCGAAAGTGTGACATTAGCCAATATGGGTCAGGATATTTTCTTTAATTGTGACAGAGGAAAGCTTACTGTTATTACTCCCTTGGGTTCAGATGCCGAAACCTATGCAACAGAAGCCGGATTGATGACAAGAGAGCCGTAATAAACAATAAATTTACTGAGTGGTCAACCTCTCTGTTTGAGAGAGGTTGACCACCTTTTTCTGTTTTTTATTTACTAATTATAAGTGCAAAATTTGTAAGTGTATAATTTTGCTGTTGTAACAGATTTATAATATTCGGAAGCGAAGCTTCCCCGAAACATTTTGCGAAGCAAAATATATCGCATTGCACAAGCAATATATCGCACGCGTCAGCGTATATCGCAAATCCGTAAGGATTTATATCATACCTTGCTCTGCAAGGTAAAAACCGCTCCGCGGTTTTGAACGCCCGTACAAGTTTTACATATACTGTAATGATATTTAATTTTTGTTATTGCAGTGATTATTTTTGCTGTCACAGGCAAAAATAAGGTTGTAAAACATATTTTCGGAGCTGATTTTTTTGAATATCAAACGCGGTGATATATATTATGCGGATTTAAGTCCCGTTGTCGGTTCGGAGCAGGGTGGAGTGCGCCCCGTACTTATTGTACAGAATGATGTGGGCAACAAGTACAGTCCCACAGTGATAGCGGCGGCAATCACAAGCCAGCAATTTAAAACAAAGCTTCCCACACACATTCCTGTCAATGCGGCTGTGTGCGGTCTTTCCAAGGATTCTGTGGTGTTGCTTGAGCAGATTCGAACCCTTGACAAAAAACGTCTGCGCGAGAAAATGGGTAACCTACCCGAAACGGATATGGACAGGATAAACGATGCCTTGTCTGTCAGTATTGGGCTTGACAGATAGTAAGTATTAAGTTTTTGTTAAGGTTTTGTTATATATTAATTTAAGTTACTTTATAAACCTCTCTTAACTTGACAAGAGTGCTTTTGTGGTGTAATATTTACTGTGTAGAAATTTGTCTTATCCAATTTTTCGGAGGTTTATTATGTCAAAAAGACTCTTTACTTCAGAATCTGTTACAGAGGGTCATCCCGATAAAGTCTGTGACCAGGTTTCTGATGCTATACTTGATGCAATGCTCGCTCAGGACCCTATGTCCCGTGTTGCCTGCGAAACCACCTGCACAACAGGTATGGTTATGGTAATGGGTGAGATTACAACTAACGCTCAGGTTGATATTCCTGCTATTGTCCGCGGTGTTGTCAATGACATCGGCTTCAATAATCCTGAATACGGCTTCGACGGTAACTCCTGTGCGGTTTTCACCACTCTTGACAAGCAGTCACCCGACATCGCAATGGGTGTTGATAAGTCATTTGAGCTTAAGGGCGGTGAGGATGATGCTTACAATCTTCACGGTGCAGGTGACCAGGGTATGATGTTCGGCTTTGCTTGTAATGATACCGAGGAGCTTATGCCCCTTCCTGTTTCACTTGCACACAAGCTTGCACGTCGCCTTACCGACGTTCGTAAGGATGGTACACTTCCTTACCTTCGTCCCGACGGTAAGAGCCAGGTTACTATCGAATACGATGAAAACGACAAGCCTGTACGTGTTGAGGCGGTTGTTGTTTCATCACAGCACGACCCGATTGATATCGAGGTTCTTCGTAAGGATATTGTTGAAAATGTAATCAAGCCCGTAATTCCTGCACAGTATCTTGATGCTGACACCAAGATTTACGTCAACCCTACAGGCAACTTTGTTGTTGGTGGTCCTGTCGGTGACAGCGGTCTTACAGGCAGAAAGATTATCGTTGATACATACGGTGGATATTCACGTCACGGTGGTGGCGCATTCTCCGGTAAGGATCCCACAAAGGTTGACCGTAGTGCCGCTTATGCTTCGCGTTACGTTGCAAAGAATATTGTTGCCGCAGGTCTTGCCGATAAGTGCGAGGTTCAGCTTGCTTACGCTATCGGTGTTGCCCGTCCCGTGTCTGTCCGTGTTGATACATTCGGCACAGGTAAATTGTCCGATGCTCAGCTTGAAGCTGTTGTTGATAAGTGCTTTGACCTTCGTCCTGCCGCAATTATCGAAAAGCTTCAGTTGAGAAAGCCTCAGTACAGACCCCTTGCCGCTTACGGTCATATGGGTCGAATTGACCTTGACGTAGCTTGGGAGAAGACTGATATGGCAGACTTACTCAAGGAAACAGCAAATACTTTATAATTAAAATATTACATAAACGGAGTTTTTATCTGTTATGGATAACAAAAACGTTCATGCCGGTCACAGAAAACGTGTCAGGGCAAATGTAATTAAAAACGGATTTTCACAGCTCGAGGACCACAGACTCCTCGAGCTAATCCTGTTTTATGCCATCCCGCAGGCTGACACAAACGGTACAGCACATAATCTCCTTAATGAATTCGGTTCCCTTAAGGGTGTGCTTAATGCGGATATTTCTGCTTTGTGCGATGTTGAGGGTGTAGGTGAAAGTACTGCGGTTATGATTGCCTCGATGGGGGAGGTGTTGCGCCGATCACAGAAGGTATCTGCCGATAAGCGTATGCTGTATAAAACACACGAGGATTACTGTAAGCTCGCACAGGGATATCTGGCAGGTGAGCCGAGAGAAAAGGTGCTTGCCTTCTGCTTCGATGCATCAGGCAGACTTAAACGTGTTGTCAATGTATCTGAGGGTACTGAAAATTCTTCCTTTATTGATGTACGCAGGATAGTGCAAGCTGCAATGGGGTGCGATGCCACAACGGTGGTTATGGCGCACAATCACCCCACGGGTAGCAGTGAGCCGTCTGTGAGCGATATGGATTCCACACGTTCTCTCAGTATAACACTCAGAAAGCTGGAGGTAATGCTTGCTGACCATATTATTGTTGATGAGAACAATAAATCCTATTCTATGTATATGGACTCCGCTTTGAAACAGCTTTTTTATTAATAAAAGAAAAGCTTTACAAATACAGGGGATAAAATAAAGCTTGTAAAATCGGCACACAATGCGCAGGGCAGAGTGTGTCGCGTTTTTTTTATTCCTACGGAACCGTAATATACAGTCATTGTGTAAAAGGTCGTTTCTGTTGATCCCATCATAATGCTAGCCACTCTGCCAATGTAACTGTCAGGACCGTAGTCCTTCAGCACATTTTCAAACAGACCCAGAGAACCGCTTCCCGATATTGGGGACAGTATCGTCAGGGGAGTAAGCTCCCGTGGTATTCCGAGAAGCTTTGCCACAGGGGACATAAAGGAGCAAAGGACCTCCAATGCACCTGACATTTTCATCATTTCGATAACCGTAATAAGTGCGATGAGGGATGGTGCAATTCCCAGAACTATTTTAAAACCGTTTTTTGCACCTTCGAGAAATGCGGAAAATACGTCGATATTTTTAAAAAGACCGAACATCATAATAAATACCACAATAAAGGGAATAACAAAATCACTCGCTTTTGTCATTTGAAAAACCTCCTCAGTAACGAGGTCATAAAAATACCTACGGTTATTGAGCAAGCCGAGGTTATGAGGGCAGGCAGCAGTATTTCCGTGGGGGAAGCACTCCCGTACTCACCGCGAAGCATAGCAACTGTTGTGGGAACCAGGTGTAGCGAAGCGGTGTTGATAACCACAAACCGCACCATATTATCACTTGCCGTATCTGTGCCGTTGAGACCTTGCAGCTTGCTCATTGCTTTCAGCCCCAAGGGTGTTGCCGCATTATCAAGACCCAATAGATTTGCGGTCATATTCATTGCAATTGTTTCTTTTGTTTCTTCATCCCTGAGGTTGGGGAAAAGTATTCTGAGCAATGGTGATAAAAGCTTGCAGGCCTTTTGTGTAAGTCCGCTTTTTTGTGCCACGTTTACAAAGCCGTTCCACATACACACTATGCCGAGTAGCTTTATCCCAAGGCTTACGGCATTTGTACCACCATCAATAATTGCCGTTGATAAATTACCCATATTTCCTGTTGCCATAGCACAAAAAAACGAAAAAACCGCCATAAATGGCCATAAATAAGTCATCATAGTACCTTTTATCACCCCGCTAAAGGAAGAAATTTCTTGACTAAATCACAAGATGTTGTATAATAGTATAGATATAATACCCAAACTTTGTATTTCTGAAAGGAAAGGTAAATACATGGCAAAAGCACAGACACCCAAAGAATACGGCAATGACAGTATCAAAAAGTTAAAGGGAGCTGACCGAGTAAGGAAGCGCCCTGCGGTTATTTTCGGTTCTGACGGCCTCGAGGGTTGTGAACATTCCATATTTGAAATTATCTCAAACTCTATCGACGAAGCGCGTGAGGGTCACGGTAAGAAGATTGTGGTTACACGCTTCCTTGACCACTCGGTTGAGGTACAGGACTTCGGTCGAGGTATTCCCGTTGACTACAACACCCGTGAGAAATGCTACAACTGGGAGCTTGTTTTCTGCGATTTGTACGCAGGCGGTAAATATGACACGAATGACGGCGGCAGCTATGAATATTCATTAGGTCTGAACGGTCTCGGACTTTGTGCCACACAGTATGCCTCCGAATATATGGAAGCGGAGATTCACACAGGCGGTTACTGCTACGAGCTTAAGTTCAAGGCGGGTAAAATCAACGGTGAAATGGTAAAGACACCTTATGAGAAAAAGGATACGGGCAGCCGAATCAAATGGCGCCCCGATATGAAGGTTTTTACCGATATAAACGTTCCTCTTGAGTATTTTCAGGAAACGCTCAAAAGACAGTCTGTTGTTAATAACGGAATCAAGTTTATTCTTAAAAATCAGCTTACTGAAACAAAGTTTGAAACCTTTGAGTATATGTATGAAAACGGCATCGTTGACTACGTGAATGAGTTTATCGGTGACGACGGTCTCACAAGCGTACAGTTCTGGCAGGCAGACCGTAAGGGTCGTGACCGTGAGGATAAGCCGGAATATAAGCTGAAAATGAATATGGCACTCTGTTTTTCAAATAAAAAACAGCTTAAGGAGTATTATCATAACTCCAGCTTCCTTGAGCACGGCGGTGCTCCCGAAAAGGCAGCAAAAAGTGCGTTTGTTTCACAGATTGATGCTTATCTCAAGCAAAACGGCAAATATGTGAAAACCGATGCTAAAATCAGCTTTCAGGATATTGAGGATTGTCTTGTTTTCGTTGTTTCCTCGTTCTCCACACAGACCTCTTATGAAAATCAGACCAAAAAGGCTATTACAAATAAATTTATTCAAGAGGCAATGACCGAGTTTATCAAGCATCAGCTTGAGATTTATTTCATTGAAAACAAGCTTGATGCAGATAAGCTTTGTGAACAGGTGCTTATCAATATGCGTTCGCGTATCAAGGCTGAAAGCACCCGTCTCAACCTTAAGAAAACATTATCTACATCTAATGATATGACAAGCAGGGTTGAGAAATTCGTGGATTGTCGCAGTAAAGATAAAAATGAACGCGAAATCTTCATAGTAGAGGGTGACTCTGCTCTCGGTGCCTGTAAGCAGGCTCGTGACTCATCCTTCCAGGCGGTTATCCCTGTCCGCGGTAAGATTCTTAACTGTCTCAAGTGTGACTACAACCGTATATTCAAGAGCGACATTATCGTTGACCTTGTGAAGGTGCTCGGGTGCGGTGTTGAGGTTACGGGTAAGCACAGTAAGGAGCTTTCTATGTTCAACCTTGATGCTCTTCGTTGGAACAAGGTTATTATCTGTACCGACGCGGATGTTGACGGCTTCCACATCAGAACGCTTATTCTTACAATGATTTACCGTCTTATGCCCACTCTTATTCGCGAGGGTAAGGTGTTTATCGCAGAATCCCCCCTTTATGAAATCACATCAAAGGGCGAAACCTGGTTTGCATATACAGAAAAGGAAAAGATAGATGCGCTTCAGCAGATTGGTGATGCTAAGTACACCATTCAGCGTTCAAAGGGTCTCGGTGAAAACGATGCGGATATGATGTGGCTCACCACAATGAATCCTAAAACACGCCGACTCATAAAGGTTGAGCCTAACGATATGGAAGATTTGATTTCAGAGAAATTTGAACTTCTTTTGGGTGACAACCTGCAGGACAGAAAAGACTATATCGCAGAAAACGGTCATTTATATCTTGACCTTGCAGATATTTCATAATAGGAGAAATTTATGGCAAGAAAGAAAAAAGACACAAACCCTGCTGTTGAAGAAACAGCCAAGGCGAATATTATCGGTGCAGGTGAGGTTGTCAATCAACAGATTACCGACACACTTGAAACAAACTTTATGCCATACGCTATGAGCGTTATTGTTTCCCGTGCCATTCCCGAGATTGACGGCTTCAAGCCCTCCCACAGAAAGCTCCTTTATACGATGTATAAAATGGGTCTTATCAACGGTGGCAGAATAAAATCTGCTAACATTGTGGGCAGGACAATGCAGCTTAACCCCCACGGCGATGCGGCTATTTATGAAACAATGGTTCGTCTTTCCAAGGGCAATGAGACACTTCTGCACCCCTATGTTGACAGTAAGGGTAACTTCGGTAAAGCATATTCGCGTAATATGGTTTATGCTGCTGCCCGTTATACCGAGGCAAAGCTTGAGGGTATCTGCTCGGAGCTCTTTGCAGATATCGACAAGGACACTGTTGACTTCGTTGATAACTATGACAGCACAATGCGTGAGCCGACCTTGTTGCCCGTTACATTCCCCAGCGTTCTTGTAAATACCAACAGCGGTATTGCTGTCGGTATGGCAAGTAATATCTGTTCTTTTAACCTCAGAGAGCTATGTGAAACAACAATCGGTCTTATAAAGAATCCTGATTTTGATGTTTTTGAAACCCTCAAAGCACCCGATTTCATCGGTGGCGGACAGATTATCTATGACAGAAATGCTCTTGAAGAGGTTTACAACACGGGTCGTGGCTCAATTAAAATCCGTGCAAAATATACTTATGATAAATCAAGCAACTGTATTGATATTACTCAGATTCCCCCCACAACAACCTGTGAAGCAATTATTGAAAAAATAATTGAAAAGGTTAAGGCAGGCTCACTTAAGGAAATCAGTGATATCCGTGACGAAACAGATAAGTCAGGTCTTAAAATCACAATTGACCTTAAGCGCGGTACAGACGCTGAAAAGCTTATGAAGCGTCTTTATAAAATGACTCCCCTTGAGGATAATTTCAGCGCAAACTTCAACGTGCTTGTTGCAGGTGTGCCCAGAGTAATGGGTGTTGCCGAAATTCTCAATGAGTGGATTGCTTTCCGCTCCGAGTGTGTAAGCAGACGAGTTTATTTCGACCTTAATAAGGCAAAGGACAAGCTTCACTTACTTCTCGGTCTTAAAAAGATTTTGCTTGATATCGACAAGGCAATTAAAATCGTGCGTGAGACCAAGGAAGAGGCAGAGGTAGTACCCAACCTTATGATTGGCTTCGGTATTGATGAAATTCAGGCTGAGTACGTGGCGGAAATCAAGCTTCGTCACCTTAACAGAGAGTATATTCTCAAACGCCTTGATGAAATCGATGACCTTAAAAAGAGCATTGAGGATATGGAAGATATCCTTAACAGCCGCTCACGAATCAAGAAGATTATCGTCGAAGAACTCACTAAGGTTGCCAAGAAGTACGGCAAGGACAGAATCAGTGAAATTATTTACGAAACCGACGAGGAAGAAGTAATTGTGGAAGAAATTCCCGATTACGAGGTTAATCTGTTCTTCACCCGTGACGGCTACTTCAAGAAAATTACTCCCTTGTCATTGCGAATGGGCGGTGAACAGAAGCTCAAAGAGGGCGACGAAATGATGTACGCGGTTAATACGTCAAACAAAGCCGAGCTTCTTTTCTTCACAGACCAATGCCAGGTTTATAAGTCAAGGGCATGCGATTTTGATGATACCAAGGCGAGTGCTTTGGGAGACTTCGTTCCCTCTAAGCTTGAGTTTGATAAGGATGAAAAGCCCATTTATATGGCTGTAACCTCAGACTATAAGGGCTATATGCTGTTCTTCTTTGAGAACGGTAAGGTTGCAAAGGTTGATATGAATTCTTATGCTACCAAAACAAACCGTAAGAAGCTTATAAAGGCTTACAGTAATAAGGCTCCCATTGTTGCGGCATTGTATGTTCCCGAGGAAACAGAGCTTGTGCTTACATCAACCGCAGGCAGAAATCTTCTTGTTAATACAGGTGCAATTTCCGCCAAAACCACAAAGGACACCGCCGGTGTAAATGTGCTGACACTCAAAAAATATCACAAGCTTCAGAGTGTAAGATATTACAAGGAGGGTGAGTTTGCAAAGCCTCACAGATACAGGACAAAAACCTTGCCTGCCGCAGGCGCAACACTCAGCTCCGAGGATACAGCCGAGCAACTCTCATTAGAGTAATTGTTGAAAATAAAACACCTGCCCCCAAAAGGGCAGGTGGGCGTATAAAGCTCTTTGAACCCGAAAATATAACATTCCATAAGGGCTCGCAAACGCTTTTTTTGCTTCATACGCTGATATTATTATATCCCCGAGAATCAATTTAATACAAAATAAAAAAATTTCAGAAAAGTGAAAAAAAGACTTGCTTTTTGTAATACACTGTGGTATTATATTCGGGCGTTATGAATTGAACGACGTCCTAACGAAAGGAATTAGCATATGGAAACTTTGTTATGGTATCATTACCTTCTTGGTGCTGTACTTATTCTTTCTGCAATCGTTATCGTTATTGCTGTTATGCTCCAGCAGAGTCAGCAACAGGGTCTTTCCGGTGCTATCGCCGGTGGCTCAGACTCTTTCTTCGATAAGAATAAAGGCAGAACCGCAGAGGCAAAGCTTGCAAAAATCACAAAGATTTTCGCAGGAATATTCCTCGTATGTGCACTCGGTGCAGTTATACTTTTTGCATTTGTAAAATAAGTTCTTAACCCTGCAAAAGCAGGGTTACAATATGAGTTATTAGCTCAGTAGGCAGAGCACCTGCCTTTTAAGCAGGGTGTCCGGGGTTCGAATCCCCGATAACTCACCAAGAAAAAAGCACTTGCATTTGCAAGTGCTTTTTTCAATGATGTTTGCCTTTGGCAAATGATGTCATTTCATTAATGATGACGGCTGCGCCTGATGATGTCGCTGCGCTAATGTTTATTGGCAAACATCGCATCATTGAGAGCAAAGCGAACAACATCATTATGCAAAGCATAACATCATATCACCGTCAGGTGATGCATCATTGAAATATTATTTTTTTGTGATATAATGGATAATCGTGGGGTGACTTTTATGAAGGAAAATAAACTTGTTGAGTTATCTATGGATTTTTCTGTTGATATTATAAATTTAGTGAAAGTTTTAAAATCGAAACGCGAGTCAATTATCTCTAATCAAATTGGTAGAAGTGGTACATCTATTGGTGCTAATATCCACGAGGCACAGTACGCACAGGGTAAAAAAGACTTTGTTTCTAAACTTGAAATCGCGCTTAAAGAGGCGAGCGAAACAGGTTATTGGCTTGAATTATTACATAGAACCAATTATATTGATGAAGAATCATACCAAAAACTTTCGTCTAAGTGTACGTCGTTGAGAGTTATGTTGATATCATCTTGCAGAACAGCTAAAGAAAATATGCAATGAGATTTTGCGCTTGCATTAGCGCATGAATATTAAATTATTATATGATTTAAGTGAAGGGTTGAGTAATTATGCGATTATACAGACCGGTTGGGCAGAAAGAAATGGATTTAATTGCTAATTCGAATTATACAAAATATCCTCCGAGACTTCCCGAACAGCCTATTTTTTATCCCGTGCTAAATGAAAAATATGCTCGTGAGATTGCTGATAAATGGAATAAGAAATCTGCTGACTCAGGATATGCAGGATATGTTACCACTTTTGAAATTGATGATGCTTATATTTCCCAATATGATGTTCAAACAGTTGGTGCAAGCTATCATCAAGAATTCTGGGTTCCTGCAGAGGAACTTGAAAACTTCAACAGACATATTGTAGGTAAAATTGAAGTTGTTTAAAAGATAAGTATATTTCCCTGCTTCACTTAACACTTACAAGATGCCACAGTCCTTCAGGAATGTGGCATCTTTTTGACTATTCCGAAAAATTTTATTATCCTTGTAACAAAACACAACCTCATCCGTCTAACAGGTGAGTACTCAAGAAGGGGGTGGATGTATGGATGATCTGGAGCTTATATTTAATAAATACTACAAATATGTCAAGGGTTATGCGCTTTCTCTGTGCTTCGATGAATCTCTCGCGGAGGAGATTACTCAGGAGACCTTTTATAAGGCTCTCAAAAATGCTGATAAATTCAAGGGTCAATGCCGTATGGAAACATGGCTTTGCACTATTGCCCGCAATGAGTTTATTTCCCACAAGCGGAAGAAGAAAACGGAAAATATTGATGATTACAGCTTCCTTGTCAGTGACGAATCTGCATCACGTAGTGTTGAGGATAAGGAGCAGATAAGACAAATTCTCCAATCAGCCACACAATTACCCACACCGTATAAGGAAGTCTTTTATATGAAGGCCATGGGTGAGTTGCCGTTTTCTGTCATAGCTGAGGTTTACGGTAAAACTGAAAGCTGGGCACGTGTTACCTATCACCGCGCAAGGCAAAAAATCATTGAAAGGATGAGTGATTATGAGTAAAATTAATTGCGAAATAATTAAGGATTTATTACCTCTTTATGTTGATAAGGTTTGCAGTAGTGAAACTAAAGCAATGGTAGAGGAGCACATCGGCGAGTGTGAGCCCTGTGCGGATTTCTGCACCGCGTTAAAAAACGCTCCCACCTTACCAAGTCTTGATTCCGATATAGACAAGGCAGTTGTAAAGGTGGGCAAAAGGATGAAAAAGCACACTAAAAAAGCCGTTATCAGAGCGGTGTGCATCATAATGTCAATTTTACTGGTTATCGGTATTGTTGCCTTTATGACAATCCCTCTCGCTCTTGCTAAAAACAGCTACAACGGCACACGTGGCTTTTCATATATGCAAAGTAATTGTGCTGAGTTTCAGATTACCAACAAGCAAAAACCCAATTTTAACGGCAAATACGGCTCTGTTTATATAGATGAGGGCTTCGGTAAATATACTGTGAAAAACAATGAAGGTAACCAACAACTCGTTTTTGACAACGGTAAGAAAATAACCTTTTTACGCTATGAGGGCGAAGAAATTCCCGCACAATATTTCAATGATTATATCAGGCAAGAGTATAACCCGTTTGTTACAACTCATCTGCCGTTTTTGATTCCTGTCATTGAAAAGGGAACCGAACAGCTTGGCTTTACCTTTGATGATATTAATGACGGTAACCTCAGAGTGTATAAAACACTTGCCGAAACTCATTGTGACTCGGTTGACGGCTATTTCAAGGAGTGCGCCTATTATTATCTTTATGAAATAATAATGCCTTTTACAAACGGTGCGTTTATTGTTGCGGAAAATGACATCTGTGAGGGCTATGGCTATACAATGTACAATGAAAACGGCACATACCATATGCTTGAAATGCAGTTGAAGGATAATATTGATGTAAGGACCTCCGTTGCTTTTATAGGCTTCTCCGAGGAGGAGGTTGCAAAAATCTTTGATTCCTTTGTTTTAGTCCCTTGATTGTTTAGATTTAATATCCCGGTTTACGGCAATAATCGTGCATATACCACCGATTATACCTGTGCTTCGGGCGGCGGCAGTAAGGTCGTCGCTCAGGAGTAACAGGGAATATTGGTCAGCGTTGTGCGTGATTATTGCCAATATTATTGTCCACAGGGTTGTCAAAAGCCATATACGGATAATGAGTTGCGTGCTACCGCTAAGGCTGTTGTATTTGCTTTTTAGCTCGTTTAATCTTTTTGTCATTTTATCACCATATCCATAGTAATAGAAAAGTCACATACTATCAATGGTAATTGGTGCCACAAAATGTTGTAAAGGTCTTGAATTAAATCACTCTATTTGGTATAATTACAAAAAATGATAAGGGGTGTAGCTTATGAAATGTCCTTATTGCGGTTTTGAAGAGAGCAAGGTTATTGACTCAAGACCTACCGACGAAGGTGAGCGTATCCGACGTCGCAGAGAGTGTATGAGCTGTGCAAAGCGCTTCACAACCTACGAGATTATCGAGAGCGTTCCCATTGTTGTTGTCAAGAAGGACAAATCCCGTGAGGTGTTTGACCGTGACAAGCTTTTCAACGGTATGATGCGCGCTTGTGAAAAGAGACCTGTTTCCGTTGATGTTATCGAAAAGGCTATTGATGAAATTGAAGCAGAGCTTCAGAATTCACTTGACAGAGAGGTTACATCTGTTAAAATCGGTGAATATGTAATGGATAAATTGAAGGATATAGACGAGGTTGCCTATGTTCGTTTTGCATCCGTTTATCGCCAGTTTAAGGATATTAACACCTTTATGAGTGAGCTTAAAAAGTTACTTATAGAAGAATAATTTTAATAAGGCTGTTTTTCGGAACAGCCTTTAATTTGTTTTAGAGATATGTCTTGTTTTATTTGTCCCGTTTGTTCGGGTTTTCTTACAAAATCAGGCTCTGTCTACACTTGTGAAAACCGTCACAGCTTTGATATTTCAAAGTACGGTTATGTCAATTTACTTATGTCACAGCAGTCCTCACTCAAGCGCCACGGTGACGATAAGCTTATGGTACAGGCTCGTCGTCAGTTCCTTGAAAAGGGCTTTTATAAGAGCCTGAGCGATAAAATCTGCGAGTGTGTAAGGCAGTTTGTGGCAGACAAGGGTGTTATTGCAGACGTCGGTTGTGGCGAGGGGTATTACACCGCCTCGGTGTCACAATCGGGTGCTTATCAGGTTTGCGGTATTGATATCTCCAAGGATGCTCTGCGCTATGCACCCAGGGCTGTTCCGGAAGGGGAGTTTGCCGTAGCAAGTGCCTTTAATCTTCCCTTTAGTGATAACAGCGTTGACTGCGTTCTCAATGTGTTCGCACCATCTCCCTACGGTGAATTCAGCCGTGTTTTAAAGAGCGACGGTGTGCTTATTAAAGCCGTTCCCCTTGAGGAGCATCTTTGGGATTTGAAATGCGCCTTGTACAAGGAGCCATACAAAAACAAGCCCGAAAAACGTGACGATGACCTTTTTGAATTAACAGAAAGTCACAAGCTGAAATATAAAATCAATCTTACAGACAGCTCGGATATCGGCAATCTTTTTAAAATGACACCCTATTATTACAAAACGGGGCGTGAGGATGCCGAAAGATTACTGAGCCTTAGCGGACTTGAAACAACAGTCCATTTTTGTGTTGAAATCTATAAAAAGAGGTAAAAAATATGTACGAAAATAATTGGGAATCCCTTAACAGCAGAAAGGTACCCGAATGGTTTGGTAAAGCAAAATTCGGCATCTTTATCCATTGGGGTCTTTACAGCATCCCTGCTTATGCACCTGTTAAGGACTATGCTGAATGGTACGGCTATGCCTGTAATATGGAGAAATGTGAGACAGAGGCACAGGAAAAATATAAGGCATTCCACAAGGAGCATTACAACTCACGTCCTTACTATGATTTCAAGGACGAATTCACAGGCCACCGCTTTGATGCAGATAAATGGGCAACTCTTTTCAAGCGTGCAGGCGCAAAGTATATCAACTTCGTATCAAAGCATCACGACGGCTATTGTCTTTATGAGACAGAGTATGCACCCGGTCTTAATTCCGTTGAGTGTGCACCCAAGCGCGACTTCCTTATGGAGCTCAAAAATGCAATGGAGGGTACAGGGGTAAAATTTGGTGTGTATCATTCCGTTTATGAGTGGTGGCACCCATACTACCTTGAAGACCCTGAGAAATACGCTTTGGAGCACCTTCATCCTATGCTTAAGGAGTTGGTTGAAAAATATCAGCCAGCCACACTCTTTACAGACGGCGAGTGGGAGCACGAAAGCGACGTCTGGCACTCAACCGAGTTTTTACAGTGGCTCTATAACGAATCAAGTGTAAAGGATACAATCGTACCTAATGACCGTTGGGGAAAGGAAACCCGTGGCAGAAAGGGTGGCAACTTCACAACTGAGTACGGCATTATCGATGTTTATCTCGGCACAGAAAGAAGAATTGAGGACGTTGAGCTTGACAGACCCTTTGAGGAGTGTCGCGGTATAGGCCGTTCCTTCGGTATCAATAAGGAAGAGGGCTGTGAAAACTACCTTACAGTTAAAGAGCTTCTTCAAACTCTTTGTGACCTCGTAGGTAAGGGCGGTAACTTCCTTCTTAATATCGGCCCCGATGCCGACGGTACAATTCCTCCGCTTATGGAGGAGCGTCTCCTGGGTATGGGTAAATGGCTCGAAGTAAACGGTGAGGCTATTTACGAGAGCGAGGTTTACAACAAAAAGCCCTCAGCAGGTGTTTACTATACACAGCGTGACGGCAATATCTATGCTATTACAGAGCGCTTCCCCTCAAAAGCGACTCTTTTCCCCGAGATTGAATATAAGGACGGCTTAAATGCAACTCTCCTTGGTAGTGATTGTGCTGTTATCGCAGAAAATGTTGACGGCAAGCTTTCACTCAGGGCAGATATCTGCTCACCCGAGGACGTTGCCTGCGAGCATCTTTATGTGTTTAAAATCAGCTGATGATACATCCTGTTAAGCACTTCGTAACCATTACCAGACACCGCAATGTGGTAATAAAGCATTGCTTCAAGGCGGGCATTTTCTGGCAGGGGTTACGTCACGATTTAAGTAAATACACGCCCACGGAGTTTGTGCCGGGTATGAAATACTACACAGGCACCCGCAGTCCCAATGAGGGTGAAAGGGACAAGTACGGCTACTCTTTAGCGTGGATTCACCATAAGGGCAGAAATAAACACCATTTTGAGTATTGGACAGACTACAATCCCAAGTCAAAGGTAGTTGAGCCTGTAAGGATGCCCGTGCGCTACGTTGCGGAAATGTTCTGTGACAGAGTTGCTGCAGGTAAGATTTATAAGGGCGATTCATATACCGATCAATCACCCATAGAGTATTTTATGGGTGGCAAGGGCAGAAGGGTAATCCACCCTGAAACCTCGGATTTGTTGGAGCAGCTCCTGACAATGCTCGCAGAAAAGGGTGAAAAAGAAACCTTCGCATACCTTAAAGGACTTGTAAAATTGGATAAAATTGCACGAAAAAGCGGAAAGTAAGAAGTACCAAGGACTATATAAAAAATCCAAGGCTACTGAATATTCTCTCAACGGGTGGGTTTAACGACTCACCCGTTGGTTTAGGGATAAGTTGCGGTGTGTCCTACCTCTCTGTTTGAGAGAGGGGGACCACCTTTTTATTGAGTTGTTGTTTATTGTTAATTATCAGGCGGGTGATTACTTGTGTATAAAAACAATGCTTGTCGGGTGGTGGAGAGTTTAAAAATGACAATAATTAATATAACGATTAAGGTCTTTGCGAACAATAATGCTACTGTTTCATATTTTATTTACTTCAGATTTCCGATTTGTTACAGTTGGATCTCGTGATTCAAAACGCATCGCGTTGGAAACTCTCCACAGAAAGTCAGACTTTATATGAAATAATAAGTTATTCTCTCGCTTGATACTTAATTTTATAATATAAAAAGTGTAAGGCGGTCGCGCGTAAGCGTGGTAGGTAGTTCTCTTGCCTTTTGTTATTATTTTTGAAATAGAAATTTCGGGACGGTTTCGTAACCGTCTCTTTTTTCTTTTTGCCTCATTATGTAAATATACTAATATATTGACAAAAAAATTCATTAGGAATAAAATATAATTGTTTTTTTGTGTATTAATATATTTTGTTTTTTTAGGAGATACAAGTATGAAAAGGGTATTAAAAAGCAGCTTGTCATTACTTCTTGCCATAACAATCATTTTCAGCTCTGCTTATGTAGGGCTTAGTGAGGTTGAGTTTGACGGGCTTTTTGCGGTTAAAGCACATGCAGCAAGCACGAATGATTTGACATTTGTGTTGAGCAGTGATGGTACATATTATTCAGTTTCTGATTGTGATGCATCTGCAAGCGGTGGACTTGTTATTCCTGATACATATAATGGGTTGCCCGTAACCCAAATTGGTTATGAGGCTTTCTATTCTTGCAACAGCCTTACTTCCATCACCATCCCCGACAGTATAAGAAGTATAGGTTGGAGGAATTTTGTAGCTTGCGGTAGTCTTACATCAATAGATGTTGATTCAGAAAACATATATTATACATCCGTTGATGGTGTGTTGTTCAGTAAAGATAAAACAGAACTTATCCGATATCCTGCAGACAAAACAAAAACATCTTATGTAATCCCCGATAGTGTAACAAGTATAGCTTCTTCTGCTTTCGAAAGTTGTATAAGACTTACATCTGTTACAATCCCTGATAGCATTGAAACTATAGGTGAGTGGGCTTTTGGTGATTGCAAAAACCTTGACGCTGTACATATCACCGATATATCTTCATGGTGTAATATTGTTTTTTCAGGTGTAACTTCTAATCCTTTGTATTATGCAAGAAATCTATATTTAAATAATGAATTAGTAACCGAGATTATTATTCCTGAAAGCGTAAAAACTATAAATCAGTATGCTTTCTATAATTGCGTAAGCCTTACATCTATTACCATTCCTGATAGTGTAACAAGTATAGGTTATTCTGCTTTTTATTATTGTACAAGTCTTGCATCAGCAACAATTGGAAATGGTGTAACAAGTATAAACGAATATGCCTTCTATTGTTGCACAAGTCTTGTATCAGTAACAATCGGAAATGCTGTAACAACTATAGATTCCGAGGCTTTCAGAAATTGCACAAGCCTTAAATTTCTCGCGATTTCCAATAGTGTAACTACTATAGGGGAGTATGCTTTCACTAATTGTACAAGCCTTGAATTAATTACAATCCCCGACAGCGTGATAAGCATAGGTGCTGGTGCTTTTGCTAATTGTACAAGCCTTGCATCAGCAGAAATCGGAAATGGTGTTGCAAAAATAAGAGATTATACTTTCGAAGATTGTACAAACCTTATATCAGTTACAATTCCTGACAGCGTGATAAGGATAGATTATCGTGCTTTCTATAATTGTACAAGCCTTACCTCCATCACCATCCCCGATAGTGTAACAAGTATAGGTGATGGTGCTTTCTATGATTGTACAAGCCTTACCTCCATCACTATCCCCGCTAGTGTAACAAGTATAGGTAGTTATGCTTTCGAATATTGTACAAGTCTTACTTCAATAACAATCCCCGACAGTGCGATAAGCATATGTGATTCAGCTTTCTATGATACTGGATATTATAATGATGAATCTAATTGGCTTGACGATGTTTTATATATTAACAAACACTTTATAGAAGCCAAAACAACACTATCCGGAAAATATAAAATTAAAGAAGGTGTAAAAACAATTGCTGGTGGAGCATTTAGCGGTTGTACAAACCTGACATCTGTTATAATCTCTGATGGTGTAAAAGTTATAGGAAATTATGCATTCTCTAGTTGTACAAACCTCACATCAATTGTAGTGCCTAATAGCGTTATAGATATTAACGGATTTGCTTTTAAAGATTGTAACAAATTTAGTGATATTTATTATAAAGGTTCAGAGGAAGAGTGGAATGAAATTAAAATTGATTATTTTAGTAAGTTAGAGTTAGGTTATGTAACGATACATTATAATAGTGATAAATATTCTATTAATCACCATGTTCTGGCCGAAGGTGGAACAACATTTGAATTATACAATAAAAATGCTCTTTTGGAGGCTGAGGCGTTAAACCTTGATTCCTTGGAATATAATCACTATATTAATAACGCTACTGTGGAATATAACGGAACAGAACAAACACTTTCTTCGAATAGTTTTTGGGTAAGTTTTTCAAATCTTTCTTGTGATATAGATATTACGGCACCAGATTTCTATAAATATATTATCCCGAAAAGGGTAGCAGACTCATTCAAAGTAAATTCTGAAAGTATGGTTTCTGTGTATATGACTAAGGTTCATAAAGACGGCAAGCCATATATTTCAACGGTTTTTGGTAGAACTCATGATGATGAGTGCGAAAATGTTTTCAAAGAGTTACAGACTAACTCTTTGAAAATATTAGAGGATAAAACCTACGATATTATTGTAACTGCAGACCTTAAAGGCGATACTTCGGCAACATATTATCTCTCTCAGGATTCCGAGCACAGGGTTTCGAATTCAACCGGTGTATTCTCAAAAACCAATTTATATAATGTTTTTGAAGTGAATAAACCTGTTTATGCTTATGCAGTAACAAGTTCAGGTAAAGTTACCGAGCCTGTTACAATCAGTATTGAAAAAATAGTTTGTTCAGGTGTGCTTTCTAAACTTTTATCATCGCCAACAATAAATTTATTAGGGTCCGATTTATCAAAGTTTACTATCAGTGACAGTATACCCGTTATTGGCGGTGCAGAGCTTTCTATGAGCTTTTTGGAGTTGCCTATAGGCGTAGAACTTGATGGGGAAAGAGTGCGTATTTCCATAGGCAGAGATTTTTATAAGTATTCAGCGGAAAACGGTAAGGTAAAAGAAGATAAATGGATTAGTTTTAAAGAATACTGTAAAGAAATCGATAAAGAAATGAAAACAGGAAAGAGTGGTGCGGATAAATATAAGGATTTTGAGAAAGCCCAAAAACAACGAGGGTTTGGCAGTGACAATATAAAAAGGGAACCAAATAGCAATTTGGATTTTGATGCTTCATATCTTGGTTATATTGAAGGATATGTTGTTAATGGTAATGTTATTTTTACGGAGTTTTGCGGAACAGTAGCAGCAGAGTTTATTGCAAAATATACTGTTAATACAGCAATTGGTCCGGTTCCTGCATATTTTTATATCCAAGGTGGAGCTAACGCTGCGCTTAGTCTTGGTTTGGCAAGAACAATTCCAGATGAGAATATTCCGATTGAATTTGATGTTACAGTCAGTTTGACACCTGAGCTTAAAGTTGGCGGTGGTGTAGGTACTAAAGGTGTCGCATCGGCAGGTATTTATGGTAGCGCGTCACTTCCCACTGCCTATGAGTTTATAGATAAACATTTAACTATGGCATTAACAGGTACAATAGGTGTTGAAGGTGAATTTCTTATTTTTGCCGGTAACGTGGATTTGCTTTCCGGTACAGTTAATGTAATAGATAAGTATTTTGGCGTTTCTAAAGCTTCATTAGGTTCTTTTTCTCAAGAAGTATACAGTCAAACAGCCAGTGTTATGTATTCGGGTAATTTTGCCGGTTCAAAGGTTAAATATACCCTTGCTTCCAGAGATTATGCAGAGTCAACCTCAGATTGGTTGGCTGTGGGTACAAACGGTACAGGTTCCATAGGCGAGGGATTCTCACAAATGCAAACACCTGTATACAATTCGGGTGGTAATTCAAAGGTAACTGTAACTGAATTGCAAACATCTGTATATAAAAATTCTCAGACTCAACTTGTACAGTTTGGCGACAAAGTAATGCTTGCCTATGTAGAAGACTGTGCTGAAAGAGATACATATAACAGATATCGACTTATGTACACTGTATATAATCCATCTACCAATACATGGACAACACCTAAAGCAGTTTGTGATTCAGGTAAAATGGATGTTTCGCCCTCTTTAGCCTCAGATGGTGAAAATGTATATATCGCTTGGCAAACCGTAAATACTAAACCTACCGCAGCCACAGAAGAAGCATTATATGATGCGATGAATAATATGGAGATTTATTCTGCCAAATACGATTCAGCTTCAGATTCATTTGTGAATGTAACTCAGCACACAAATAATAGTACTTATGACTATTCACCATATGTAAGCGTTGAAAACGGTTCTGCTACTGTTTATTGGGTAAATGCCGAGTCAACTAACTTTGCCGCAGGTGAAATGAGCATACATTCATCAATAGATTCAACTGATACGCTTGTTTATAATGATATGAATTATATCGTATCTGTAAAAGCTTCCGGCGATGAAATATCATATTCTATGGATGTAGATGGTGATATTGCGACAGTTAATGATATAAAACTCTTTACCGACGTCTCTCAGGTTGGTGAGGGTATTGTTGAGAATACTTCTGTTATAACTAATTTCACTTATGGTGAATTTAATGGTGAAGAAAAACTTTTCTATTCGGATGGTGTAACGGTTTATTATGTTGAAGAAGGGTCTAGTACTGCAACATTTACTGCACCAAAGGGTGTTTCTGATAGTTTACATATAACCAATTTGAATGGTAAACCTGCGGTGATTTATACTCAGTTAACAGATAAGGGTTCTGAACTTTGTGTTTCTATCTTTGAAAACAATACATGGAGCGAGTCTGTATACTTAACTGATATTGGTTGTTTACTTTCTAATGTTGATATTGTTTCAGTAGATGGTAAAGTTTATGCCGTTTTTGACAGAACCCAAACAACAGAAGTAACTGATGAGGAAGCAGGGAATACTTACCTTGAACATGGCCAAACCGACTTGTGTATGCTTATATCCGAAGGGTATTATGATTTAGAAATTTCTAATATTGGTTATAACGAAGGGGATATTTCTGTTGGTTCATCTGCACCTGTTATTGTTGTTATGGAAAATAAAGGAACAGAGGCAATCAACAATGTTTCGTTTGTGATTTCAGATTCTTTAGGGTATTCTCGCACTATTTCAAAGAATGTGAATTTAGCTCCCGGCGCTATTGAAAGTGTTGAGCTTGAATATGTTGCTCAAGAGGGTTATGCATCTTGTGATTTGACTGTTAGTGCTACAATTTCGGACGATTTAGATGTTGATGTAAGTAATAACACTACAAGTACACAAATAGGCAGAACAGATATTTCAGCGGGTGCGGTTTCTGTTGAAAGAATTGGTGATGTGTTCAGGATAACCTGTGATGTTTCTAACGATTCACTTGTTGATGCAGAAAATGTAAATGTTAAAATTTCGTGTGATGCTTTTGAAAAAGATGTTGCTATAGATAGACTTGCTGCGAAGTCCGCACACGTAGTTGAGATGTTCATTGCAAAAGGTGCTCTTGTTTTTGATGAAAATGATGTGAGTACATTAACATTTAGTGTTTCTACTGATTCAGAAGAAATTGTTTTAGGGAATAACGAGAATACTGTTACGGTAGATGAAAGTGAGAAATTAGCAGAGCATGAGCATAATTATGTTGATAATGTTTGCGATGGTTGTGGTTTGAGTCTTTTTACATATGATGTTTCAGATGACGGAGCAACTATTACAGGTTATAACGGTACTGATACAGAGGTTTCAATCCCCGAATCAATAAACGGCATAAATGTTATTGCAATAGGTGATTTAACATTTGCAGGTAATGAAGCAATTACTTCTATTGTCATCCCTGATAATGTAAGCAATATAAGCGAAGGAGCTTTTGCAAATTGCGAAAACCTTACAACAATAACAGTAGGTGAAAGTAATTCTAAATATACTTCTGTTGATGGTGTATTGTTTAACAAAGACTTAACAGAGTTAATTCAATATCCCACAGGGAAAGCAGATGACGGGTATATTGTTCCGGATAGTGTAACCGGCATAAAGGCATATGCTTTCAGTGGTTGCGATGTGTTGAAATATATTTTCTATTCCGGTTCTGAAAGTGAATGGGCTGATATTGCAATAGGCGATAATAACGAATCTCTTATTAATGCGGTGGTACATTATAATTCTACAGGCCATAGCTATGAATATAAGATTGATAATGTCCCAACTTGCACATTAGAAGGTTCAAAACATCAGGAGTGTACTGTTTGTGGTCATTGTCTAACATCTGAAGTGATTTCGTCAACAGGACACAGTTATTCGAATGAATGGACAATCGATGTTGAGCCTACCTGTAGTGTATCTGGTTCAAAGTCACACCACTGCACTGTTTGTGGTACTAAAACAGATGTTACAGTTGTTTCTGCAATAGGACATATTTATGTAAATGGTTTCTGTTCAATTTGTGGCTTGAGTGATGTTGAATCAGCTCATCCATATGAAAATAATATTGATAAAAGCTGGACCATTAACCGGGAAGGTGCATATAGTATTTCAATAACCTTCTCAAATGATACTGAAACAGAAGACGAGTGTGACTATATTTATATTTATGACGGGAACAATAACCAGATAGGCGAATATACGGGTAAGTCACTTGCCGGACAAACAATAACAATTTATAGTGATACAGTTATAATTCGTCTCACAAGTGATGATAGTGTTCAATGCTACGGTTTTGCTATAACCGATATCAGTGTATCATATCATGGGGCTTGTTCTCACGAAAATACACGGTGGGTTATTGCTGAAGAATCTACGTGTACGACTTCAGGTTCAAAACACCGAGAATGTACTGACTGCGGAGAAGTTTTGGAAACATCAGAAATTATTGCCCAACATACTTTTTCAGAATGGACAATTGATGTTGAACCAACCTGTGCCGAAGAGGGTATTAAATCACATCATTGTACAGTGTGTGGTGAAAAAACAGATATTACTGCTATTTCCGCAATCGGTCACATCTTTGGTGATTTGTTGATTGAAGAACCCACGTGTGAAGATATGGGTATGAAATATTATGAATGTTCTTTATGTGGTTATATTGATGTAGTAGAATACTTGTCAGTATCAGAAGACCATAGCTTTGGTGATTTATTAACTGAGGAACCAACATGTGAAGATATGGGCATGAAATATTATGAATGTTCGTTGTGTGGTTATGTTGATGTAGTAGAATACTTGCCTGTATTAGAAGACCATATATCTTCAGATTGGATTATTGATATAGAACCTACTTGTACAAATGGTTCAAGACACAAAGAATGTATTGTTTGCGGAGAAGTTTTGGAAACATCACAAATTATTTCCGAACAAGGACATTTTTGTGAAACTGATGTTTGTTCTTTTTGTGGGCTTGGTATAGAGTCAGAGCATCCTTATGAAAACGACATTATACAAACCTGGACCATCTTTAGAGAAAATGCAAAACGAATAGCAATAACCTTCTCGGATGATACAGAAACGGAAACTGATTTTGACTATATTTACATTTATAATGCTGAAGGTGATTTGGTAGGTGAATATAGTGGTACAGAATTAGCCGGTGAAAGAATTCCGGTTATTGGTGATGAAGTTATAATAGTCCTTAAAACGGATAGTTCGGAAAATTATTATGGTTTTAAAGTTACTCAAATAGAGCCTTTTTATGAGGATTGTTCTCATCCTGGTACAGAACTTCGTAACGAGTCTTCTGCGAATTGTACTTGTGAAGGTTATACAGGAGATACTTGTTGTGTGGAATGTGGTATAATACTTTCTGAGGGTGATGTGATTCCTGTTGACAGTGATGCCCATGATATGTATGAAGATACATATGAAGCAAACTGTGTTGATGGGGGGTATATCTTACATTATTGTTGTCTCTGTTACTATTCTTATATGACAGATGAAACAGAGCCTACAGGTATCCACAATTATGAAAATGGTTTGTGCTCATTTTGTGGACACGAAGACCCCGATGGTTCGGTTCCAATGTTTAATGTTGGTGAGACGAAAACAGCGACAATATCTGATAGTGGAGAGCGATTTTATTTTACTTTTGTACCGAAGTCTAATGGTGTATATTCTTTTGCTTCGCAAAGTGAAATAGATACATATGCCTCAATATATGACAGCTCTTTTAATCAACTTGATTATGATGACGATGCAGGTTATGGTTTTAACTTTAAATTGTCATATTATTTGGAGGCTGGCGAAAAATATATTATTGAGTGTCTATGTTATGATGATTATACCGGTTCATTCGATGTTTGTTGCGATTATGAATTTTATACACTTGAAGGTACAAGGATATCTGGTGGATTTATGTTTATACCCGAAGGTAAAACAAGTATTGATGAATTTCTTGATGTTTCAGAAAAAATAGAAACGGAATACTCGTCGAGTAATGAGTTCGGAAATTGCTTTGGTACAGGTGCTGTGTTCCAGTATTATGATGGGTTTGAGAATGATGGCTATAGTTACACAATAGTTGTTGAAGGCGATACCAATGGCGATAGCGTGTGCGATGCACTTGATGCTGCACAGGTGGCACTTGTTTCAAACGGACACAAGACTTTTGACGGCGCTTATGGTTTAGCTGCTGATACCAACCTGGATGAGATAATTGATATTGATGACTATCAGGCTATAGTTAACAAAGTGGTTGCGTAACATACTTGGAACATAGCAGAGGTCGGTTCTGTAATTGACCCTGAAATCAATTAATCATTTCTCTTAAAGGGTGGGTTTAACGACTCACCCTTTGGTTTTTGGTTGAAAACCGGTGTTCTTCGCCTGCGGTTTTTAACTATTTGTAAATAAACTATAAGATATTTATGATATTGTTGTTTTTTTGTTTTTAATATGTTAAAATTACAAAAAACCTACTTCGGAGGGTATTATGAAAAAATTAACCGTATCAATGATTGCTTTAGTGCTTTCATCAGTTTTTCTTGTGCTCAGCGGTTGCGAGATGTCATTTGAATTGGAGCCTACAACTGTTCCTGTTGTTACCACAACAGAGCCTAACACCGCGGTTATTGAGGTAACTGATGAGAATGGCGTTGTCCTTGAAACACAGACAGTTACCGCATCACCCGAGGCAGAGCAGTTTGTTAAGGATTTCTTCACTCCCGTAACTCAGTCTGCAGCTCAGTCAGGGGATAAGGGTACTGCAAAGCCCAACACAGGTGTGTCAAATGACAGACTTCAGCAGGCTATTCAGCAACAGCAGGCAACAACCAAACCCGATTCTCAGGGTTCTGACAAAACAACAAAGCCTGCCGGCAATTCAAACGACAAGCCTACAAGCGGAGCAACAAATAAGCCCGGCAATAGTTTTGCAGATTCTCTTCAGCAGGATGACAGCGCTGTTCTCAAATCATCACAGTACCTTGTTTCTATGCGCTCTGTAGATGCTGACGGTCAGGTTACAACATACAAGGTTGCACGTAAGAATAACAGGACTGCACTTTTCTACGAACAGAACGGTGAGCAGATGGGTGTTATTCTCAATAACGATATTATTTACTATATGTCCATCGATCAGAAAATGTATTTGGAAATTCCGAGATCAATGCTTGAAGAACAGGCAAAGAAAGAGGATATGGACATTGATTTTGATATGATGTACCGTGACCCTATGGATGTAGAAAGGGTTGTTAAGAGTACAGGTACTGAAACAATCGACGGTGTCGAATATAGCTATAAAGAGTATGAAAACGGTATCAAGGACTACTTCGTTGGTAAAACACTTATTATGTCAAAGGGTACCGACGGTAGTGCGCTTTACTATGATTCACTTTCACCTGTTGCACCCGAATCAGTTTTCTTCCCGCCCGCAGGCTTTAAGAAGGAAGAATTCAATGCAGAAAACGTGTCCGAATTTGTAGAGGAGCTTCCCTCGGAGCATCAGCATGAGCATGAGGAAGAATAAAATCGCACTCGTCACAGGCGGAGCAAAGGGTATAGGAGCCGCTATTTGTCGCGAATTGGCAAATATGGGTTACAGGCTTGCCATCAATTATAATTCCTCTTGTGAGTCGGCACAGAGCCTTAAAACTGAATTGTCGCAGATAACAGACGTCAGCGTGTATCAGGCGGATGTTTCCGATTCCGCACAGGTTGCGGAAATGTTCAAGTCGATTGAACAGGACTTGGGTGGCGTGGATGTGCTTGTGAACAATGCCGGTATTGCAGAGCAAGCGCTCTTTACCGATATTACCGACGATATGTGGCAACGGATGATTGGCACAAACCTTACAGGCACCTTCAATTGTTGCCGTAGTGCCTTGCCCTATATGATAAATCAAAAAAACGGTGTTATCATTAACGTAGCCTCAATGTGGGGTCAGGTGGGAGCATCTATGGAGGTTCACTATTCTGCCGCTAAAGCAGGCGTTATAGGTCTTACAAAGGCACTTGCCAAAGAGGTCGGTCTCTCGGGAGTACGTGTTAATGCAGTTTCACCCGGTGTGGTGCTTACGGATATGATGGCACAGTTCTCCGAAGAGGACAAAGCCGTCCTCAAGGAAGAAACACCCCTTAACAGATTAGGCACACCTGAGGATATCGCCCACACGGTAGCTTTCCTCTGTTCCGATAAAGCAGAGTTTATTACAGGACAGATTATCCCCGTAAACGGTGGATTTGTAATTTAATAAGTTAAACAAAAAAACCTTAACTCAGATTGAAATGAGTTAAGGTTTTCTCTCTTTTTAAAATGCTGTTATTTCAGAAATACAGGTATCCTGGTAAACCGTGCCTGAATAAGCGTCCAGTATTGTGATTGTCACTACGCCCTTCATCGGCTTTGTAAAGTTAACGGTCTGATATTCACCATAGCTGTCTGCAAGGCTTACGGATTCGCTGTTGCCGTGACTATCTTCGATTTTGATTTTTGAGGGACGGCAATTGTAGTAGTAAAGTGCTTCTGTTTTATTGTGTCCTGCCAGGATTCTGAGCCCTGAAAGTTCCTTGTTACCTGCAACGGTAAAGAAGATTTCGGCACCGTTTCCTATACCGCTTTTACCCTCAGACCAAACTGTTTTTGGGTTGCCGTCAAACACGTTGTCTGCCTCATAGTCAATATCGCCCTCGGGAGACAAGAAGTCGTAGGACATAGGGTAAATAAGCAGGTTGCCTGTGCTGTTGGGGTTA
This sequence comes from Acutalibacteraceae bacterium, assembly GCA_045532945.1. Taxonomy (GTDB): domain Bacteria; phylum Bacillota; class Clostridia; order Oscillospirales; family Acutalibacteraceae; genus DTU089. Next base: position 25,672 of record JAZSGZ010000008.1, on the reverse strand, counting down.
ATTGGCTCAGTTGCGGATTTGTACTCTGTGATGTCAATGGTGAAGGTGTCGGTTTCGTTGCCGTCGTAATTGGGGTAATAGGTAACGGTAATTGTGTTGCTGTCGCGGAATTCTATGAAATCTATCCGCCCTGTGAAGGACTTAATATCGCTTTCAATAAGTGTGCCGTCCTTGTGAAAAACATCAACGGCATAACCCTCGTGACCTGCAATGTACAGGTGATTATCATCCATGACCATTGAAAAGATTTTTCCGATGCCTTCGGTTTTCCAGATAATGTCACCCGTGAATTTATCTAATGCGATAAGATTTTCACCGATGCTTGTGAAAACATACTTCTCATCAGTCAGTATATCCTCGCACATTTCCTCAAACAATCCAATAGATACTTTTTCTGTGTATTCCCACAGCTTTTCACTATCCTCATAGCATATTACACCGCAGGGCATAGTGCTGTTGGATTTGTCAATTTTATCGGTGTATTTTACTGCTTCATAAGTAAGCTTTCCGTAGTCCTCGTGAGACTTCTTTGCGGTAAACTCGACATTCTGTGAAGATAAAGCGTCAGTTTCTTTTACAGAAGCCTTGTCCACAACTATAGCTACTATTAAGGCAACCGCCAGAGCGAAGAGAATTACACAAGCGGCAATTGCTATAGGTAATGCCTTGCTCTTTCCCCTTGTTTTTATTTCAGAAGAAAAACCGTTTTTGGGTTTTGCATAAGCAAAGGCATCTGAAATATCATTTTTGCATACCGGACAAATGCTCGTATTATCAGGAATATTAGAACCACATTTAGGACAAATCATAAAAAATCCTTTCTTGTGTACTTGGAAACACCTGTTTAATATTTGTATTCTCTCATAACACGCTTGTTGAGGGCGCATATTGCTTCCTCAGTTGCACCGTGTATGTGTTCTGCAATTTCATCAAGGTGGTGTGTATCCTTTATGAGAACAACCTCATCATCCGCATTTACAGTATCATCTGCAAGGATGTGGGTGATATCCATAGTCACTGCCACAATAGGGTAACGCTTGCCGTTGATGAATACGTCCCTGCCGATGTTGGTTTTTGAGAAACCGTCACCGAAGCCGATAGGCACAGATGCAATATAGGTGTTATCCTCGGTTGCCGTATATGCACGGCTGTATGCAACGCTCTGACCCTTTTTCAGGGTAAATACATTGAGCACACGACTCACAAGGGAAAAGGTGTTTTCAAGCTCCGTGTCTTCACTTTCAATCTTGTAAATTATATTACCGAGCCTGCAGGCATTCGCATAATCCTTTTTACCATAGCGGGGGAGTGTAAGGCTGTTCGAAATGCTTACAAGGTCAAGGCTCTCCAAAGGAAGCCCTGCTGTTATATTCTCAAATGTAGCATATTCGCTTGCAGTATCCTCAATACACTCAGCATTGTAGCTGTGCAGATAAATACCCTTAAGGCTGCATTTACCGTTTGCAAGTGTGTTCCATAAGGTGTGGAATTCTGCGGGAGTTGTGGGTCCGCCAAGGATATCACTACCGCCGTTTGCCCTGATAACAACCTGAAGTCCGTCAACAGTTGAGGCAATCTCAGCCTGCTTCTGTGTGGCAACGGTTGCCCACAGGTTGTTTTCCTTCATAACCTGTAGCTGTAAAAGCGGAACAGGTGTAAACAAAAGTATGGGTGTGTTGGGAAAGTGCTCACGGAGTGCGATGCCTTCTTCTAAAAGACTTGCCGCGAGACAGTTTGCACCGCCGTCAAGCATTGCCCTCACCACATCAAAACCGCGGTATCCGTAGCAATCCGCCTTGACTACCGCCATATAATATTTGTAACCCCTGTATTTTTCAATAAGCCGTGCGGTGTTGCGCTGAATTGCGCCCAGGTCAATAACGGCTTTTGTGGGTCGGAAATTTTCCATTTTTTATTCCAATTCCAGATCGGGTCTCTGAAATTCCTTTCTTTTTGCTTCGTAGCTTTCGTAAAGTGCGCTTTCGAAGGGCAGCTTCGGTTCTTCGACACCAAGCTTTTTGAGTAACCATTTTGCAAGGTCGGGGTTTGCCACAAGGAGAGGACCTAACATATAGGTTGCGATAAGGTTGTCCTTGTAAATACCCTCGTTCTTAATGCCGGGACAAGAGCCTGTGCCGATTTCAACCTTAGCCATTGTAAGCTCCTCGGGAATGCCGTAAGTTTCCGCAAAACGGCTTGTGTAGCTGAGGAGTGTCATATCCTGAAATCTTGCCTGAATAAGTGTGTTGAAACGGCGGGGAGCGTGTCGCACGCTGTGGATATCAAAAACGCCTAATGCTTCAACTCTGCTTTCGTCCTCGCGCTCAATGTGTGTGCCGAGCAATTCCATAGCATTACCAAGGAACAAAAACATAGTCTTTGAATTGTTGATTTTATCAGTAATTTCATCCTTAAGGGGGAGCAATCTGTCCAGCACAAGCTCCTGACTCTGCTCACTCATTGAGTACATACAGCACAGGTCGATATCCTCAGTAAGGAATCGGGGTTTTTCGTTAAGCTGTGTGAAAATAAACTCTGCCTCCGGGAGACATTGCTGTAAAAATTTGGTGTTTCCCTTGTCACCGTAAAGGCAACAAATCTGAGGGTATAAAATCTCTATTCTCATTTTGAAGCCTCCAATACTGCAAGTAATTTATCCTTCATTCTGCAAGAAAGATTGTAGGTTGATGTATCATAAAGAATGAATACATTGTCAACAAGGTCTGTGTTAACAAGGTCGATACCTGCCATTTCGTCAAGCGAACAGGCAATTTTCTCCTCGGGCACACCTGCAAGGAGCGCTCGTACCTTGTGGTCATAGCAACGGGGCCCTGTGCAGATAACCTGCTCCACACCCTCACGTGTCATAAATTCATAGTCAACGTCATAAATCCAGCCTGCGAATTCAATGCTCTTTTTGCGGTCATAGTAGTCGTCAACAGCGATAATAACAGCCTTCTTGCCGGGCTGACTTGAAACAAAGTCGAATGTACGGCAGGATGAAATACAGCTCTGACCCTTGCTCATTGCCTGTGTAACCTTAACACCCTTAACCTCGGTATGGTTAAGACGTGAATCAGGTACGTGTATTTTCTTAACAAGCTCCAACACTTGCTCGTCGGAGTAGCCGACCTGTAAAAGCGTGGTGATAACAGTAAGCTGGTTGTAAATATTGAAGATGATGTCGTTGATAAGGGGGAATACCATATCCTTACCGTTGTGTGTAAGCGTGAATGTCTTGTTTTGGGAGTCAACGTTTGTAACAAGGTAGTCCGCATTCTTTGACTCGAAATCACAGTTGGGGCACTTTGCGTGGCCGATATGGTGATAACGAAGGTAATCGTACTTTAACTGTGTGCCGCACTTGGGGCAGAGTGAATAGTCTGCAACAATGTTGATGGACTCCTTGATATCAGTTGCCATTTCACCGATTCCGTAAAACACACGCTCATTGTTTTCCTTAAGACGTGCAGAGCAGAGCTCGTCCGCATTAAGAATAAGCTTTGTTGTGTCGGGACAGTATGTGTCAACAACGCTGAAAATGTAATCGGGATGAGCGTTTCTCTTAAGACTGTCGCGGAAGAAGTTTGTAACAACAAGATAATCCGGCTTGAGGTAGGGGAGGATGAGCCTTGATGCACGCTCGTCAACCTCATAAACAGTGACGTCAACCTTAACCTTGCCGAAGATGTTAAGGCTGTTTATCAGGTTTGTAGTACAACCGGGCACAATGTTTGAGCCTGTACGGTTGCTCACAACCCTTTTGCCGTCTGCGGTAAATGCATCTGTCAGAAGGTTTGAGACGGTTGTTTTACCGTTGGTACCCGTAACACAGATAACAAGTGGTGCCTTTGGGGCAAGCTTCAAAAAGTCGGGGCATATTTTAAGTGCAATAACACCGGGGTTGTGTGATGCATTACGCCCCATCAACTTTATGGCGAATTTTGTGAATTTGGCAGCCGCGAGGGCTATAAGGAATCTTAACTTTGCCATTGCTTTCTCTCTTTTCTTCGGTTTGTGACAAAATGTTTCACAAACGTATTTTTAACGCATAATATTATACTATTAATTATGCCATAAATCAATGATTTTTAAATAAACAAGCGTATAAAATGTAAAACGAGATTGATTGTCATATATCAACCTCGTTTTATGCTGTCTCTTTATGTATCAATAGTTTTTTAACTCTTCAATTTTTGCTTCAATATCAGTATTGTATTTAACAACATTGTGTATAATCCCTTTGTCACCATTACCACCCTGGTGGTGTAAAATTCCGCTTTTGGGAAGTGCCATATAATCGCCGTAAATTTCGGCAAGGTATGTGTGGCAGTCATTAGGTACTTTGAATAAATGTCCCTCAAAGCTTAATTCTTTTAATGGGAATATAGTGTCGTTTGAGTATACAGTTCTGTCGGCACAAAACTCAACATTATGATACCAAAGCGGATTGTTATAATTGGACTCTCCGACAAATTCAATCCTCTTTTCCTGCAGTGTGGCGACAGGTTGTTTTCTGTTCTTTACATAATATTTTCTGAATTCAGTAGTTTTATCTCTCAATTCATCAAATGAGTTGACAGTGGCAGCATCAACATTATCCATAGGAAAAATATCAAGTATCAAACCGGCTTTCCAAATACTGATACCTATACGCTCATCATTTGGTTCAGTAACCTTAATTCCGTATTTTTCCAATTCCTTGGGGAGAAGCTGACAGGCAATATCATAATCCTTACGCATCATGGCAATATCAAGGTCGTCGTCCCATGGGATATAACCTTTGTGTCTTACGGCACCAAGAAGTGTGCCATAATCAAGCCAATACGTCAAATTGTTTTCATCAAGCGTGCGACAAACAATACGCAGAAATTCTCCACCGGCTATCTGACATTGTCTGAGTAAACCCGTAGCTTTTGGGAATGTGGTTATATCAAATCCCATATTCATAATGTACTCAATAGTTTTAAGCCTTTCCTCAAGCTCATCCCAACCACACATTTTTCTGAAAAAAGGTCGGAAAATCCGGGTTCTGATATAAGCTTTGATATGCTTGATTGTCTTGCTCATAGGAAACACGCTCCCGATAAGTTCAATGATTGCTATATTGTTCAAATATAATTTGATTTCCAAGGTATTATACTACATCAAGATACAACAAATCAATGATTTTTACCGATAAAAAACAAGCATCTGCAATATTTGATTACTGCAGATGCTTGTTGATTATAATGTCATCCTACAAGCCATTTGTATTTTTCTACGCTGTACAAGGGGATGAAGGGTACCATAATAGGAACACTCTTCACATATTTCTGATATTCGGGGTCATTGCCGTAGTTTTTGTTCTGTCTGATTTCAAGACGACGAGCCCCGCTGAACATAACAAAAATAATGCCGATATATCCGATAGCAACCGGAACCCATTGTGCACCTGTAACGGCACCGATACCTGAAATGAGCACACCTGTCCAGAAAATCATTTCACCAAGGTAGTTGGGACAACGGACGAATTTATAAAGTCCTGTGTCAACAAAGCGTTTCGGATTAACCTTTTTGGCCTTGTTTTTCTGAATGTCCGCAACTGATTCAAGCACAAGACCGAGCACCATAACAGCGGCACCGACATAAACAAGAATAGTATCATCTGCATTGTTATGTAAGCGATAGAACACACCTGAAACCTGTGTTACGTAAAGAAGTGCACAGGTAACCCATATCGCAATTTTTACACCGAAGGGTACTGAGCTTCCTTCCTTTATTTCACCCTTCATATTCTTTTTGTAGGAGCTGCTTCCGAATTCGCGGATAGCAAGATAACCGCCCAGACGGCAACCGTAGATAATGAACAGGATACAACAGATAATTGTGCCGATTGTAAGCTGCTTGCCGTAGAGGAGAAGCATCAATATACCCTCGCCTGCAATAGAAAATCCGTAACCAAGTGATATGAACCACACGTAGTTTTTAAACCCTATGGAGCTGATAACCATAGCCGCCACAAATAACCATAAGAGTTCAATTGTAAAAACCATAACATAAACCTCTCTTTTAAAAATATTGCATGGTTGAATTGCAAAATTATAGAAATATAAATCTGATATTAAAAACCATTCATTAGTATGTTAAAAAGCCGTAAAACATAACAGGTCAGAAGCATTTTCCTGTTTTGCAGTCAGTTGTGTTTCCGCTCTTGTAGCACAATTCATTGGGACATTGGCCGTTTTCTGTAAATTCCACAATATTTCTGACAGTTGTTTCCGCAATGTTTTCGAGCGCTTCTTCCGTAAGGAATGCCTGATGAGATGTTACAATAACGTTGGGCATGGAAATAAGCCTTGCGAGAATGTCGTCCTCAAGAATATGTCCCGAATTGTCCTCAAAGAACAGGTCTGATTCTTCCTCGTAAACATCGAGACAGGCGGCACCGACTTTTCTTGATTTGATACCCTCAAGCAAAGCCTGTGCATCTACAAGGGCACCCCTTGATGTGTTGATAATAACAACACCCTTTTTGCATTTTTCGATTGCTTTTTCATCAATCATATGGTGTGTTTCGTCGGTGAGGGGGCAGTGAAGGGAGATGATATCACTCTCGGCAAAAAGCTCATCAAGCTGTGCGTATCTTACTGTATCACTGTTGTCAAGGTCTTGTGCAGGGAATTTATCGTAGGCAAGAACCCTCATACCAAAGCCTCGACAGATGTCAATGAATACTCTGCCGATTTTACCTGTACCGATAACACCAACCGTTTTGCCGTGAAGGTCAAAGCCCGTAAGGCCCGACAGACTGAAGTTGAAATCCCTTGAACGTATATACGCCTTGTGAATTCTTCTTATGGATGTAAGCAGGAGCGCAATTGCGTGTTCGGCAACTGCATAGGGGGAGTAGGCAGGGACACGGAAAACGTGAAGCTTTCCGTGAGCGTATTTCATATCAACGTTGTTAAAGCCTGCACATCTGAGGGCAAGTATTTTTACACCCATTTCGTGAAGTCGGTCAATGACTTCCGCATTTATGGTATCGTTTACAAAAGCACACACACCGTCATAACCGCGTGCAAGCTCAACTGTATCTTCATTCAGCCTCGTTTCAAAGTATTTAAAGGCTACGCCATACTCATTGCCGTACTTTTCAAAGGAGGGCTTGTCGTATGGCTTTGCATCAAAGAAAGCAATTTTCATAATTATCACCTTGTGATTCATTGGTAGTTGAAATAATTTTATCTATATTATTATACCACACAGAACAAAATATTTCCATATTCTTTGTAACGGAATATTTGCAAATCAGAAAAATATATTGACAAACACGCTCTAATGTGTTAGAGTGTAGATGAACTCTAACGCATTAGAGAGGAGAAAACAATATGGATACACCGAAAGTATTTGAAAGTGAATATCGTTTTTGCTTGATTTTGTGGGAGCACGAGCCCATCAAAAGCACAGAGCTTGTTAATCTTTGTAAAGAGCAGTTAGGCTGGAAGCCTACAACTACCTACACCGTTATAAAGCGTTTGTCTGAACGAGGTGTGTTGAAAAATGAAAACACCATTGTTTCCTCTTTAATTTCAAAGGATGATGTTCAGGCATCGGAAATAAATGAAATGGTTGAAAAAACATTTGAGGGCTCTCTTCCTGCATTTGTTGCAGCATTTACAAAGCATCGTAAAATCACTGAAAAGGAAATCGACGAGGTTCAGAAGATGATTGACCGATACAGGAAAGGAGAATTGTAATGGCTGATATATTCTTAAGAATAGTCAATATGAGCATTTCTGCTTGTTGGATTGTTCTTGCTGTTATGCTGTTAAGAATTATATTGAAAAAAGCACCCAAATGGGTAAATTGCGCCCTTTGGGGAATTGCAGGATTGCGACTTGTTATGCCTTTTTCTTTTGAAAGTGTATTCAGTTTGGTTCCAAGTGCTGAAACTATAAGTAAGCCTGTTGATTCACCAAGACCTCAGATTGAATCGGGTTTTTCGGTTATAGATAATCAGGTTAATGATTATCTTCAAAGCAACTACTTTGAGGGTGTTACAAGACCGGCAGGGAATTTTGCGGATATAACAACAATATTGGCTGTTGTATGGGGGATAGGAATTGTAGCCCTTTTAATCTATACGCTCATAAGTTTCTTGAAGCTAAGGAGCAAAATCGGTACAGCGGTTTTACTTCGTGATAACATTTATCAGAGTGAAGCAGTAGCATCTCCCTTTGTTCTCGGTATAATAAAACCGAAAATCTATTTGCCCTTTAATATAAATGAACAGGATATGGAGCACGTTATCGCCCATGAACAGGCACACCTTCGCAGAAAAGACCATTTGTGGAAACCGCTCGGTTTTTTGATTCTTACACTCCATTGGTTCAATCCTATGGTATGGTTGGGTTATATATTGCTCTGCCGTGATATTGAGCTTGCTTGTGATGAAAGGGTTGTAAAAGAGCTTAATAACGAACAACGAGCAGACTATTCACAGGCTCTGCTTACTTGCAGTGTCAACAGACGGATGATTGGTGCCTGTCCTGTTGCTTTCGGTGAGGTAGGGGTCAAGGACAGGGTGAAATCTGTGCTGAACTATAAAAAACCGGCGTTTTGGGTAGTTGTTACAGCTATTGTTATCGGTATTGTTGTATCGTTTTGTTTCCTTACAAATCCCGTTTCTCACAGGTTGGCAAATATTGAGGATTGTGAGCTGGATGCTTTCTTAAATGAACAAACTGCAGTCTTGACTTCTGACGGGGAAAACCATCTTTATATCGGTGCTGTCGAGGAAGAGAAGATGCGAAATCTTTTCGATATAAGGATTTCCGATAAGGAAGTTTCGTTAAGCAGAGATGAAAACAGGGATAAAACAAACACACTTATTATAAATACGGTTACTGATGAACAAGAAACACTCACGTCATATATCGGTGGAATATATGTTCATTTTAATGATGATTTTTCAAATGTGTGGGTGAATGATGGTGTTAAACCGACGTTTAGCTATAGGGTGAAGGAACCGGGCAAAGCTAAAGCGATTTATGAAAATATTGTCCACCCTGAACGTACAGAAAGTATTGATGAAGCGGTAGCAAAAGCTATACTTGACGATAACCAAAAGAAATACTACGACTTCGGTACAGAATGTGCAACAGAAGGTCACATTATTTACGGTACGGACGTTGACGATAATATTTATACTGTTTATGTGTTGACAGAATACAATCATTTCGGGTTTATGAACGGATATTTTGTTTCGCAGGGCGGAGGACGGGTTCCTGCCGTAATGTCCTTTGAAAAGACTGCTGAGGGGTATAAATTGCTGGACATTAAATATGCCGAGGATGGTTCAAGGCACGTGCCTTCAATTAAAGAAATGTTTCCTTGGCAGTATCAGTACCGTGTAATGAATCCGAGCGAAAAAGACTATGAAAACCTGTGGAACCAGAATGTTGCTTATGCGCAGGCATATCTTAATAAAATCGGCAGAACCGAAGGAATCCGTAATTATTCACAGGTAGAGCATACAAATCTTACGGATGTGGGAGTATCTGTTGAGGTGTCAAACAAAATTCTTGAACATAATCTTCGTTATAATTATGATTTAGGTTATTTTGAAAATGTCGAGGACGGTGTGAGATACGTTTACAGAAAAACATACGACAAGGAACAGAATATGGTTGTTTGCACAAAAGAGGTTTATGACACTAAAGAGGTTGTGGAACGTATTGAAATCGACAGCCTGACAGGGGAGATTATTAAAATACAGGCTAGAGTGGATAAAGCGTATCCGAACCAGCCTTAAATGGCGAAGCTTCGGCACTTTTGCCCGATTTGCCTTTGAAAGGCGTCAGCCTGTCTGCAGTCAAATACGAACAAAATTCCTCGAACCCTCATCCATTTAAGGTCGCAGAATTTTGTGATTAAGTATTTTTCGCTCAGATGAGGCAAAAACGCAGATAATCCTGACGGATTGGCGAGTATTTTAACGAAATATGAGTGGAAAATACTATCCCAAAATCTGATTCGGATACGTTTTACCCACTCTAAACCAATAAAGCAAGGTGAATGAGTATAAACAGATACCCCTCGCAAAAGAGCAGTATCTGTTTTGTTCAAGCATAAGACGGCATTTTCTTTTCGCCGAGACGGTTCAAATATTGGAAAATGCTCTTTGAGTGATATTCTGTGCCAAAGCACAGGGTGATATATTTTGCAAAAAGCAAAATGTGATATTTCTGCTGTTGGCAGAAGTGATATTCTATCCGCATTTAACTCGGCTTAAGCCGAATATCACTGCAAAGCAATATCACTTTCACAGAAAATAGAACTCGCGAAGCGAATAGAACTGCACCAAAAAACGCGCACCCTTTATGGGTACGCGTTTTTTGGTGCCGGGGATTCGTGACCTAAAAAAGTCACAAAACGCATATAAGTAGTGTTCTCAAAACAAAAATCTTTTGATAATACTATGTGAAAAATATCTCGTAAATACAGAAAATGTTTTTTTGAAACTCTTTGTTCTTCTGGAAAACTGGGTTTTTGGGTCTCTTCAGTACATGAACAAGTCTCCCCCTTGATACTTTGGATAAAAAAGCATCCATATAGCATTAATCAAGTTTTTCTATATTTTTCTCAATTAAAGAGAGTGCTAGCTGGCTTTCGTCTTCACCAACTAAATTAACATCGCCCCAACATGAAATAATATGTTCGTATGCATCTTTGGTTAAGTTTTTGAGAGTGTCTATTGCATTATTAAATATATCTTTATCTGTTTCGTTGTTTTCCAAACAGTATAAAGCAATATTCATCCAATCAAAATCACTTAAGATTTTGATTGTACTTATAATTCCCCAAAAGTCATTGTTCCCTTGGGTCTCTTTTCTACGAACCATAAAAGATAAATTGGTTTTTGCTAAATCAGAAACAGAAGGACTCTTAGCTTGTTGCAAAACAATAAAAAGCTTTTCTGCATTTTCTAATTGTTGTGATTTATATAATCCAACAGCTTCAGACAATGAGTTCGATTCATTGTTGAAAATATTAATATCGCATTCGAATTCTGATAAATCATTGACATATTCGGTGTTAGTTAAGAAATATAAAACTTCATAATATACATTAATTGTTTTATCAGTTTTTGTAGCCGCAACTATTTCTTTCTTAGTTTTATCATCTACAATTGAAACTGGTAATTCAATAATAGTAAATATCGCATCACGTAAAAGAGCATTAAACGATTCGCATTCATGGGGAAAATCATCTTTGATAGAAAAAATCTTAAGTGCATATTCGTATTGTTCTTTTATGTCATTTGAAGTTCTGTATATAAATCTGCAACATCTCGAAAATGCTAACATATTTCTGCAATTAAAGGGATTTATTTCATAACCAGATAATAGTTTTATGTAAGTGGATTTTAATTCATCTTCGGTATTATTAGTTTCAAGTAATCCTGATAAACCTACACTTAATAGATTTGAAGCTATTTCAATACAAGTTGAAGATTCTTTATTTGTTTCGTTATCTTTAATTATATTTAATAGTTCTTCTATCCATTTAGCTTGAATTTTTTTATCTGTTATATCGCTAATAAGTTTAGATTTAACATTGTATAAATCAAACTTTAAATTTTCACCTTTTAGATTTCTCGCAAGTTTTTCTACCATAGAAATCATTTTTATAGCTTTTTCTATTTCCACCAATGTACAAAGATTGCAGAGTGTTCTAAATTTCAAGAACATAAGTCCACCGTTTACAGATTTGTTGGGACATCTTCGAAGTATTTCTTCAAGCATGAGTTTCTTAGTGTTCTTATCTTGGTATTCAGAAAGCACGCCTATAGTAACAAGTTCAATTTCCAACAAATTCTTATCTCTAGTTGCAATTGCTTGAACTTTTTTAAATAAATCTTGCATTTTGTCACGCGTTGGATAATCTAAATTGGCAAATAACAATGAGTGTAATATTTGAACCAAGGCTTTTTTATTGCTTATATTTTTAAAATTGAGTTCAATAAACTCTAGTGCGGCAAAATGAAACTCAATTTTTTGTTCATCTAAAAAATTATCCTCTTCGTCATCCACAAACTCTTTAATTATTGAAAAACAAACAAATTCCACATCTGTTTTTGTTAATTTCAATTTGTTAATCTTTTTTAGTTCTTTTTTAGCTTCTAAATATTCCTTTGAGATAAAATATCCCTCTAATTTCTGTATATGCTTCTCAAAATCAGTTTCATTACTTTTTAATATTTTTAATCTCTGAGCCCAGTGCTTAAGATGTAAAACATCTTCGTTTTCGGGTAAAATACGATTAATTTCTTGAGAATAATAGGAATGAGGGTCAAGAAAGATTAATGGAGATTCGATAGAAAATTCGGCAACAAGACGTTTAAAGAATTTAGTTGCATCAATTGTTTGTGGTTTGTGTTTGTTTTCCAAGAAACTATCACCATCATTTTCACAACCTTCAAAACAATTCCCAACATTTTCTTGTGGTACGACAAAAATAACACTGTTGGATGTTTTAATCCAATTAGGAATATTATCAAAACTTTTTTTATCGTAACATACCCAAAAATATTGGAATGGTGTAGAGTCTTTTAGTCGCTCTTTTAAACAAGTCATAATAACATCGTTTTCCCAACCACTATAACCCACTATTATAGGTGCTTGGTCATGTAAAAATGCAGATAAAAGACTACGCGAACTCATTATGTTGGATTCTGTTGCAACCTCGCTAATTTCACTTTCTAAGTTAGCACAATCATAAAAATTATATGTACCATGGAGATGTACAATTTGTATATCTTTTGTATGCGTATTTATTGCTTTGTTGTCCATTGTATTTTCAGCACAAAAATAGTTTTTGTTGCCCAATAAATCTAATGCTGTTTTTAATCTATCATCAAAATTGGTAGTAAATACAGTATTGGCAAACTTTTTTGAGTCTAATATCTGTGCTAAAATAAGGTTAGCGGAAGATATTTTTGCTTGTGCGTTTAGTTGTTTAAAAAGATTACTCCTGTCTTTGCGGTTAGGATAAGCATACTCAATCCAAGAAGAATAATATTTCATTGGATTATCTATAAAAGGCTGAGAAGCTTTTTCATACTCTTCGTAAAAAGTAGGGTCAATAGACTTAACCTTTTTTTTACAATTATCTATAATTGCTTTAGCTGCGGGTATTTCAGGCACAGAAACACCTGCACCAACAATAAAAAAATACGGAAAAAATTCATCTGTATTATTTGACATAGTAGTTTTTATTATTCTGATAGCTTCATCTATGTTTTTTATCATAACCAAACGCCTCCATGATGCATTTGGTACATAATACCATAATTTGTCGAATAATACAATAAATTGCAAATTCAATATTAATATTATACCCCATGTCTTATAATGAAAGACGTTTAAACTTCATCGGAATTTTCACCCAAAATAGAATTTTGAATTTCGAATATACACAATTTCAAATTACTATAACAACAGAATGTCGCCATCTCCTATTTTTATTTGCAATTCTTTTATATCAGTGGTAAAATTAAGTTAAGAAAATTCGGGGGAAATATTATGAAAGAACAGCTTATTAAAGAATTTAATAAATTAGGCATTTTGGATATGGAAGAGGTTACACAACTTCACGAAGGTAAGGGCGATTTTGTAAATCTTGATTTTCCGTTGCCTTGCGGTAAAATAGTGAACCTTTGGGACAATGAAAAAACATACTACATAAATCAGCTTGAGAAGAAAAACAGTGAAAGATGCTATGGTTTAACAGCAGATGAAAAATATCTCTTAGTTTGTGAATATGGCGAAGGTGGTTCAGACCCTGAAATCGTTGTTTTTAAGCGATGGAACTGAATTGAAGGTGAACAAAAATGAATTGTGATATGTGCAAGGTTATTGAACAAATCAAAAACGGTGAAAACCCTTGGTTTGTGAAAGAGCTTGAAACAGGCTATGTTATATTGGGCTGGAATCAGCATTTTTATGGCTATTCATTATTTATCTGCAAACGTCATGTTGTTGAGCTGTTCGATTTGGATATTGAGTTTAGAACTAAATATTTGCTTGAAATGACTATTGTTGCTGAAGCGGTAAAAAATGCCTTTGGTGCAGAAATGATGAATTATGAATGTCTCGGTAACGGTGATATTCATTTGCACTGGCATATCTTCCCCAGAAAAAACGGAGATTTGTTGGACTATGGTAACAACGGTAAAGGTCCCGTTTGGTGGCTGCCTAAAGAAATAATGTGGGCTGAAGATAACAAGCCATCTTCCGATGAGTTGGGTGAAATGAAAACAAAACTGTTAACAGAATTATATAAGCTTTTGTAAATGCCTTGGGAGAATTAATATGGATAAAAACCAAGCAATAAAATATGTTTTACAAAATGCAAGACCTCTTGAGTTGGCTATTTATAAATATTTCTTTGAAAACGAATCTAATCAAGCTGTTATTGATGAGCTTTCTAAATTCCAAAATGATGATGGTGGTTTTGGTAATGCTCTTGAACCCGATTTTTTCAATCCCAACTCAAGTCCTATTGCAACCAACGATGCTATAATTACACTCTATCGTGTAAATGCACTTAACAGGGATTATGATATTGTAAAAGGAATTATCAGATATTTGGAATCTCACAATTCTTTTGATGAAGAGAAAAAACGTTGGTTGTTTGCGATAGATAGTAACAAGGATTATCCTCACGCAATTTGGTGGGAGAAAAAAGATTATGGAATCAGCAGTTTTAATCCGTCAATCTCTTTAGCTGCATTTATGGTTTGCTATGGTAATCGCACACCTCTTTATGAATGTATTGTAAAAGATGGATTTGAGTATCTTGGAAATACCGAAAAAGTCAGCGGAGATGATTTGAATTGTTTTCTGTTGGCATACGAACTTTTAAAGATAAACAGTATCAACGATATAGTAGATTTGGATTTGTTCAAAGACTTATTATGTAATGCTATTAATAACACCATTTGCAAAGATATTGAAAAATATGGCGTTGAATATGTACCTATGCCTTCCAGTATCTTTGCCGGTACATATTTGGAACTTGTCACTCCAGAAATCAAACCATTAATTATTGCTGAAAAAGATGTTTTAGGTAAATTGCAAATGGAAGACGGTGGTTTTGATATTACTTGGAAATGGTACACTCCATACCCCAATGAATATGAACAAGCAAGAGCTTGGTGGCGTCCTCGCATTACTATTGAGAAACTTATTTTTAACGAGGTTCAGATATGAATAAAGAAATAAATGGTATCTTACAGGAACGTTTTGAAAAGGATTCGCTTATATCTATTGCAACTGTTGATAATACAGGCAAACCTTGGGTAAGAACAGTTGATGCGATTTACATAGACGGTACATTTTATACCATAACTAATGATAAGACTAATAAAATGAAGCATATCCGTGAAAATCCTGTTGTTGCAATCTGTGGCGAATGGTTTTCGGGTCACGGCAAGGCTGAAAGTTTAGGTTATATCCGTAATGAAGAAAATAAGGATTTGGCTGATAAATTGAGATATGCCTTTGCATCGTGGTATGATAACGGTCACACAAACGAAAGTGATATAAACACTGTAATATTAAAAGTTGCTGTTACAGATGGTATCATATACAAGGACGGAAAAAGATTTGATTTTTAATGGAGATTTGTTTATGAACTTCCATAAAGAAAGTGAAATGTTCAACCAAGTTGCTGAATACTACGATAAATATCGACCTGTCTATCCCAAAGAAATTATAGATTCATTGATGTCGGTTACAGGAATAATTGAAGGTTCTGATTTGTTGGAGATTGGTTGCGGAAGTGGTAAAGCAACAGAACAACTTATCGGGAATGGTTATAATATTTTAGGCATAGACCCAGGTGAAGATTTAGTTCGTATCGGCAATGAACGATTCAAAAATGAAAATGTTCAATTTGTTAAAGGCAGATTTGAAGAATTTGATTTTGAAGAGAAAAAGTTTGATGTTATATATGCAGCTCAATCTTTTCATTGGGTGCCTCAACCAATTGGATATAAAAAATGTGCTGATGTTTTGAAAGACGATGGTTATATAGCTTTGTTTTGGAATATGTATGTTCTTTCTGACAATGATGCAGATGAAGAATTGTTTGAAATATCAAAACAATATGGCGGTATAGCAGATTTTGTTTCAGAATCCGAATGCGAAAACAGAATTGATTGTATCGTATCACAGATAGTTGATTCTAACCTTTTTGAAAAACCTACTGTAATTAGGAAACGGTGGAAACAGAACTATACTGCTGATGATTTTTATGGTTTTGCATTAACAGGTAACAGATTTATGCAAAATTCCGATGAAGATAAGAAAAAAGCTTATAACGATATCGTTGCTTTAGCGGAAAAGAACGGCGGAATAATAGAACGCCCGTATTTATGTGTTTTGTATATTGCAAAGAAAAAGGAAAATTGTTAATATGAGACTCTTGTTCACACTGTAATACCGATTACGAGGTATCATATAATCATACTGTTTCAGAGCTAAGAAAAGAGTTATATATAGGTTAAAAGCGGTACCAAAAAACCTCACAAAAAACAGACAACTGACACCAAAAACCCTCCCCAAAACGACGGAACATAGAGATTTTGTTGCAATTTTCTTGTTAGCGTAAAAGGAAAACTCCCGAACCCATATAGGTTCGGGAGTTTCTTGGTGCGAGTGTTCATAAGGGATTTACTCAAAATATAAGTAAAACCGGCTTCAAACATAGTATTCTACACTTCATACCTTGCTTAAACAGAGTGAAAAGAAAGGATAAATACTATGAAAACTAATAATATTTCTTACAGAAGAGTTGGAGATTACAATATTCCTAACCTTACATTACCACACGAAGAAGCAAATATCAATCTTGGCAAGTGGGGTATACTTCATAAAGACTACTTGCAAAAACACAACCCGACATTGTTTTTCACTCTCTTAACCCAAGGTAACCTCTATCAGCATTGTGCTGAGGTAGAAAAACAGGCACGAGATATGTTTGATAATCTTGTTGAGCAGATGAAAGAGGCTGATGGTGTTACAGAGCAGCTGAAAGAGGAAAATCAGCTTGAGTGGGTGTGCCGTATGCAAAACATTGAAGCAAGGGCAAGAGATGTTGTTATGACAGAACTAATTTATACATAACACCGTTTCAAAATATTGACTTTCTTGGTGCAGAAGAGTATAATATAGAAAACTACTGAAAGGCAGGTGGACAAAATGATGATGAATCGTAATTCTATGAATTGGAGAGCCGTTTTGTCCGTTTGTGATTGATGTAATATGTCTTTCTGAACTTACAGGCATCTCCGCAAATTGACGGAGGTGCCTTTTTATATATTATGTATTATGAGAGTGTTATCTACTATTGGAGGTTATTATGAACAAAACATCAATTGAAAAAACAGGAAACAAAATTGCAATAATTGGCATAATTTTAAGTGCAATTTTAGGTGTAGTTGGTTTTTTAGTAACAATTTTTCAACCTGATATTCGCGATTGGATTATAAATAATTTGTATTCAATAGTTGAAAAAGATGAGATTGAAAATTTAACTAATTCAATAACGGAGCCCACAACGGAAAATGCAAAAAATACTACATCCATTAATGACATTGGAAATGAACATGTTCAAGATTTACCCACTACAACCGAACCATATTTACCAGAAATAGAATTATCTCAAAATATCAATTTCATTAAACTATTGAAAGTAGAAAACGATGGAATATTATTTGAAAAAAACTTACAAATTCTCGAAGATACTGTTTTTTATGATGGTTATTATTGTGAATATCATGAAAAATATCAACTTTCTAACGAATTCAATGTTATTGATTTTGATGGATATGGAATTACTATAAGTATTCCAGCATACAATGATGAACTTTCTTTTTCAACAACATTAACCGACCATAACAAAATGCCAGTATATGAAACTGAAAAACTTGGTTTTATATCACATATGGGGATAACGCATGATAATAAGATTTTGTTATCGTTTTCATTAACACGACCTATAATAGGTGAATACTATTGCATTTTTTCAATATATAATAACGAAGTTCGTGAAAACATTTATATTAAATTTGAAACTACTTAGATATTTATTTACATGTTTTCAAGTATGGATGTATATAAGTCTGTGTTTGAAAACAATGTAAGAAGTTATAAAGAATTATAGAAAAATACGGAGATAAATACTATGTCTGAATTTATAAAAGGAATGGACTTATGCGAAGGCTTTTTCAATGAATATGCAAAACCGATTATTGAAGAGCACTTCCCAAAGTTAAAATACTCAGCCGGGTTAATTGGCTACGGCTCTGATGTATTGGGTTATGACGATGCAGTTTCCACCGACCATATGTGGGGACCTCGTTTTTATTTGTTTTTGAGTGAAACTGATATTTCAATGAAGAACGATATTATAAACGCATTATCTGAAAATCTACCCTATACATACAAAGGTTACAGTGTTAATTTCACCGAACCCGACCCAAATGATTGCGGTGTTCAGCATCCTGAATTTATAACCGAAGGTAAGGTTAATCCATTGGTGTTTATACACACTTTTGATGAGTACCTGAACAAGCAACTTGGCACAGCAGATTTAGATAATATTTCACCCTTTCAATGGCTTGCTTTTTCGGAACACAGACTATTATCGTTGGTATCAGGTAAGTTCTTTGTTGATGTCCTTAACTGTTCAGAGAAAGTCAAAAAAATCAAGTACTATCCCAATGAGGTCAAATTATATATGATTGCTTCTAATTGGGAGACAATTGCGTCAGAACAGGCATTTGTAAAGCGTTGCGGTGAATGTGGCGATGAAATAGGCTCACAGCTTGTCTGTGCAAGAATTGCAGAACGCCTGATGAGATTATGTTTCTTGTATAAAGATACCTATGCCCCTTATAGTAAGTGGTTTGGAACGGCTTTCAACCATCTTGATATTGATGAAAGTATAAAGCAAACAATTCAGACCGCACTTTCAGCAAACAGTTTGACAGAACGTGAAAACAACATAGTTAAAGTTCAGGCTACGGTCGCTGATATGCACAATGCAAGCGGTTTGACAGATGTTGTTGACTACGAAATTGAAAGCTATTTCGGCAGAGATATTAAAGTCATTTTTGCAGATAAATTTGCTGAAATAACAGCCGAGAATTTAAAAGGTACAGCTTTAGAAAATGTACCTCTTATCGGTACATTAAGTCAGTTCGGCGGTCTTTCATCATTTGCAGATGAAAAGGAATTTTATCCACAGATTATGAGATTATACGGGGAATAATATTATGCAATATACTGTAAAAACTCTTTCTGTAAGAGAGATACCGATGTTAACTGCTCTTTTCAAATACAAGAATGTCAATGAAATGATTGCCGAAAATACAAGAGATATTGAAAACGGTGTTATTGATATTTTCACTCTATTTGATAGGGATAAGATTATCGGTGAATTAAGAGTGAAATACATTAGTGATGATAACCGCTTTACTGAAAAAGGTAAACGAGCATATCTTTATGCTTTTCGTATTCATAAGAAGTATCAAGGTAAGGGGTTAGGCAACTTTTTGCTTGAAAATGTACTGACACTTCTTGCGGAAAATGGTTATAACGAATTTACCGTCGGTGTTGAAGATGACAATGCAAGAGCTCGTTATATGTATGAAAAGTACGGTTTTACAGAATCTGTCGCAAGAATAAAAGAAAGTTATCAGGGCGACAGTTATGAATATGATTTGTTGCTAAAAAGATAATTGAAAAATTAAAGTCAACCGCATCGTAGCCGACAGCTGTGGTGCGGTTGACTTATTGTGAAGAGTGTCGAGTCGAAAAATAAGCATTTTTGTCGAAATTTGCAACGTTTTTGCAAGCATCCTTGAACAAAAAACTAAATTACGATACTTTTGATATATAAATAATTATTATACAAACATTTTGCTCATTCTCAAAAACTATACACTCAAACTTGTAATCATTAGTTTGCATTTTGTATGGACAAAAATATAAAAAACAAAGGAGAATAGAAATGATTAAAGACTATAAGTTGAAAGATATTGAAAAGTACCTACAAAAAGATTCAAAAGTTGGGGACGAAATAATTAATGCTTTTGACAGTTTAGCAGATGCTGCTATTATATTTAGTCCAATAGTTTTTGGACCACAATTATTACCTCTTCTTGATTTGTTAGATGTTAAGGATAGACTTTTTAATTTAGGGCGAAAAGTTTACAATTATATTGCATCAAAAATAGAAACAGATTATATTGACAGAACCGAACAAATAAGGTCAGCCTATGCCTTGATTTGTTACACCTCATATCTTGAAGTGTTAGAAAAGAAATTTCCAAAAAAGCTTATAAAAGAACTCAAGACTACATTACAAGAAAGAAAAGATTTAATATATGGCTCAACAGAACAAACAAATGAATATGAACAAAACTCACCTAATATTCATTGTAGTCTTTTTATTGCGGACCACATTACCTCTTTTTATGAAATAAAAGAAGACCTTGGTGTGATTTATAGCGATATTACAAATAAACTTTTCGGCTTTTTTGTAACTGCGTCTAACATAAATGATAAAAATGAACTTGAAAACTTAAGAAATGTGCTGAATGAAATCCCTAAAGAAGCTATTAAAGTATATGAATCTCAGTACATTCATTTGGCAGATAAATTTAATGATTTTGCACTTTTTGCTCAGTTGCAGAATTTCAATGGAATAAGTATGGCAGTTAAACAAAACAAAAAAGCCTTGGATTTACTTTTTGATAATACCAATAAAATAGATGTAGGGTTGAGTAGATTAAGTAATATAGTTAATTCTATTTACACAAATTATCGCACTATCCAAGTAGAAAGTATTGTTAAAAATTTAAAAGACAGATACCAATCAATTATTGAAGAAGCAATTATTGATGACAAAGAAATTAAATCGGACACAGAAGAAACTAGATTAAGTTTTCCTAGAATAGTGGATGCATTTATTCCGCAGTCTTATAAATGTCTTTTGTATGAACGCAAAGATATCCAGTTAGAAGACGAAAACATTTGGAATAAATTACCACGAAAAGATGACATTGATAAATTTTTTGTTAAATATCTGTTTTCTCCAGACAGCGTTGACTATCCGTTGATAATTCTTGGACATCCCGGAAGTGGAAAATCGTTATTGACGAAAGTACTTTCTGCACAATTAATAAGTAACTCATATACAGTTATCAGAATTCCACTAAGAGAAGTTAATGCAGAAAATGGAATAGATGTTCTAATAGAAGATCAAATAAAAACATTGACTAACAAATCCCTACCAACAGGATATGGTGATTTTGCTGAACATTTTAATGAAAAACCATTGATGGTAATTTTAGATGGGTATGATGAACTATTACAGGCAAAAGGTGATGTTTTCTCAGGATATCTTGAAAAAGTACGTATTTTTCAACAAGAACAAAAATCTATGAGAAGACCAGTTAGAATAATAATAACAAGCAGAATTACACTTATTAATAAAGCTAGGGTTCCAGTGAATTCAACAGTTCTTAGATTATTAGAATTCAATGATGAACAACGAAAAGCATGGATGAATATTTGGAATAATATTAATTCTGAATATTTTGCAAACTCTGGAATAAAACCTTTTTGTTTACCGAAGTTTTCAGACAAAAATAAAAAGAATAATATAATGGAATTAGCAGAACAGCCGCTTTTACTACTAATGTTAGCTCTGTATGATTCCGAAGCAAATGAATTAGCACAAACTAATAGCATAAAAAGAACGGAGTTATACGATAATCTTTTAAGAAGATTTGTTCGAAGAGAACGAAGAAGATATGTTCCAGGTTTTAATAGTAAGAGTGAAAAAGAGCAAGAAAGAATTATAGACCAAGAAATGAATCGTTTAGGTGTTGCCGCTATCGGAATGTATAATAGACAAGAAGTAGTTATTTCTTCAAAGCAATTGGAATGTGATTTAGATACATTCCGAGCACACCGAAATGATGGAAGTCCTGTTGCACGTACCTTACAAGAATCAGATTCTTTGCTTGGCGGTTTTTTCTTTATACACAAATCAAAAGCAAAAGATACCGAAGAAAATAGCACCAATGTGGATAGTGCTTATGAATTTCTTCATAATACTTTTGGTGAGTTTTTAGCCGCTGATTTTATATTAAGAAATACAATTACAGAAGTAAAAGATGTCTATATTGGAAGAAAATATGGTGCACAAAGTTTAAATAATAAGTTAGAAAACCCAGATGGCTTCAATTCTAATTGGTTTTATTGTTTGATGTTTGTGCCATTATACTCAAGACCCGTCATAATTGAAATGTTACGTGAGCATTCTCCCAAAGCATTACTTCAATATCTACGAGTTTCAGATAAAGAAATTGAAATAAAAATGGAGGATTTTATAGAAAATTTAAAATTTATTGTTCAAAACCAAATTAAAATAGTGCTAAATAAAAGAAATGTTCCTAGTGTAATGTGTAAAGAAAACCTTTTTGATCGTAATATTCCGTTAATAGGTTATTTAGCAACATACTCATTAAATTTAATAATATTAGCAAGTACATTGTGTCAGAAAGGTTTTAACTTTGTTGAAAACGACTATTGTCCATCAAAAACAACAAAAACTGATTCAAGGCAATGGGACAAATTGATTGCATTATGGAAAACATGGTTTTCTCCTTCAGATTTGGCAGGTTTATCTGTTGTTGTAAAAGCAAAAAGGACGACAAAAAATACAGTTTTAATTAGTTGTAATGACAAATTTGAAGCAATTAAATATGAAAAACCTATTGATATTTTATTGTGTGTTTCATCTACATTAGCGGATAATTTACTCACGGGTCTTTCTGGTTTACAGACCCACATGTTTAGAGAAATCACTAGAATGAACAATGACGAAATTTTAGATATGTTAAGAGAGGAAAACCTTGATTTGTATTGTTCATTTTTAATTCTTTTAGTTCGAGAGGAAATAAATAATTTTACAACAGATGATAATGAGCACTATGAAATTGAAAACAAATACACAAGAATTAATGACATTATGTTAGAGTTGTTAAATAAGCCTGAAATTTATCATTCAAATCGAAACACCTTATTAAATTTTATTTTGCTTGTTGAGTGTTGCTTGCAGCGCAAAGTATTATTTTCAAACACAAAAGTGGCAATAGTAAAAGCTTTGCCTGATTTAATTATGTTTTTGAGATCACACTTGGATAAATATACATCATCGCAATTTACCGTAGCAAATAAATTGATGGAGGCATTATTAGGTGTAGATGGTCAAACAATAAATGAAGAACTATTATTGAATAATTTCAATTATAGTAATTCCTTAATTAGAGCAGAGTTTGAGGAGGAATTTGAGCGAAGCATACACTATTCCTATCGTTATTATAAGAAAGATAGACTATATTTGCATAATGAAATATGGGAAGACAGTAGTCGTATGACCATCTTAAAAATGTTAGAAAGCCCAAAAGGTATAGGAGAAGAAGATAGAAATAGGGTGTTTTATAACTACATTAATCTTAATAATTTACAGTTGTTAATAAAATTAAACCCAGAAGCATTATCCAATACATTGCTATATCTAATTGAAAATCGCAAAAATAAAGATAATAATTTAAATAAAATTATACATTATTTTTTAGATATGTCTCTTGATGAATTAGAGCATGTAGGATTATCATTTTTTGGTCTCAATACAATAACCAATTTAATTAAAATTGCACAGATTTTGGATGAAAATAATTTTTTGAAAGCACTGATTGAAATATTGAAAAAAGATTTTATTAACAACAGAAATATTTTATCAAAATTATTAAGTGACAACCCTGCATTTATTGCTTATCTTTTAGAAAGATTACCGAAAAGTTTTACTGAGATATTACCACTTTGTTTTAAAATATTTGTTTCTGAAAAAAGAATAAGATATCATGAACCAAATAAAATGTATGATTATCTTAGACTTTTTAGAAAAATGTATAATTCTGTTAATAACTATACTGATTCAGAAAGCATAGTCGATAAAAATATTAAACTGTTATCCAGCATAGTTCTTAATAATGGTAATTCTAAAAATTTTGATGTGGAAAACATCACTTTTTCACAACTTGATGATTTAGCTTGGTTTTGCTCTACATTACAAAACAAACGAATGCAAAAGGAGGCAAAAGCATTATTGTATAAAAATTCATCATCTGAACATACAGATATAATTGAATTGATTTTTGATAAATATGCATGACAATTCAGTGTATACAATGTTGCCACAAACTAATTTTTTATATACTTTAGCAAAAATTTTGACAATATTTAACTTACACAAAAATCATTGTCGATTATCTGCAAAAACATCAATCCGCACCATAGCACTCTGCTACGTTGCGGATTTTTCACATTATTTCTTTGCAACAGGAATCCATATTTCACTGCGATAATCGGGGTTTCCCATATTACCTTCGGTATAAGCCTCAATATCCATTTCATAAGTAGGTTCATAACCTGATGTCGGGAAGAATTCTGAAACAATCTTATGCCACATATCCTGCATTGCTTTCGGCATTGCACCTTTACACTCAAATACCGCCCATGTTCTTGCAGGAATCGTGTTTCTTCTGAAGCCTTCGGAAGCCTCGGTGTTTTCATCGCATTTTGCTGCGATTGAATAATCAAAGGTCTTTGCGTTTTCGGGAAGATTTCCATAGCACACACCGAATATGAAGGTTTTGTCTGTCGTTAATTCTGTTAATCTCTTAACGGTTCCGTCTTTGTGAGAACGTGTCCAAAAGTCGGGAATGCTCTTGGCATTTTCTGAATTTTCAATAGTATGCGCTTCAACCTTTTCAATAATATCAAAAGCCTCTTTTTCTACAATTTTGTAGTCCATTATATTTCCTCCGCTTAATGTAATTTTCACAGTAAGGCGAGAAAAAGATTTAAGTTTTGAACCATTTTTTTTTGCTTCAGATGGTGTTATACCGTGGAACTTTGTAAAAGCTCTTGTAAAACTTTCAGGACTTTCATAGCCGTATTTCAATGCAATATCAATTACTTTTGTTTCAGAAACACACAACTCATTGCCGGCAAGTGTAAGCCGTCTGTTTCTGATATAATCACCTAAAGTAACTCCGCATAAAATGCTGAAAATCCTTTGAAAATAAAATTCCGAACAAGCCGCTTCTTTTGTAACAAGCTCCATATCAATTTCATCAGCCAAATGATTCTCAATATAATTTATTGCATTCTGTATGCCTGTAACCCAATCCATATGCTCACCTCTTTGTGTAGCTACATTATAAAGCAAAGAAAATATTAATTCCTGACTTTTTATGCTCATTGTTGCATGAATTTATTTTAACACACTTTATCTGTTGTTTCAATCAATGTGATATTCATTTTGGTTGTTGAAAAGGCATCCCCATACTGACATCAAGTATTTCATGTGTTCAAACTACAAGGGTCACAGAGGTACTTGTGAGGGTACACATTATGTCAGGGCAGATTCCTTGGAGCAGATAGTAATGCTTGAGCTGAGAAGTCTTGCAAGCTTTCTCATTGAAGATGAAGAAGCCTTTGCGGATATTCTTGAAGCAAAGACCAATAAAAGCATACTCAAT
>JAZSGZ010000007.1:0-53600 GCA_045532945.1 Acutalibacteraceae bacterium | reverse complement strand
TGCAGTTAGCAAAGTGGGGAAATATCTTCAATCACGGAATCGTCATCGGATTGTAAGATATTTATATTAATAATATAAGGCTACTGGATGAACGACATAAATTTTATTTTTGTCTTTAAACATACTAATCATAATTTTGTTTACAGTATCATACAACTCAGCAAAATCATTGTTTTTCTTTGGTGTTTCGTCAGCAGTAACAATATTTGTTACATATCCAAATACCGAAATGTTCCCTCCGTATTTAAACGCAACAATATCGGGATTATCTCTAAAATTCTCATCATCAAGTGGTACCAGCATATTCGTGGTTAATACGAATCTATCGTAGGGTAGAGTATTTCGAATTATCTCTATAGTTTTACCCATTTCCTTTCGCTCTGGTTCAGCTTGGTTCACTGTAGTTTTCAATGTTTCGATTTGCTGTTTTACTAGAACAGGCATAGCAGTTCCTTTTGGAATGCTATCTTTAATTTTGGCAATCTCCTGTTCTAATGTTTTTTTGCTTTTCTCGTTTGTAAATTTTACAGGACCACCTTCAGAAAATAGCGTTTGAAAATACTTAAAATCCAAAAAGGTTAAAACATCATTTACTAAAACAATGTCTCCAATTTGTGGGTCATCGTTTTTTATTAGCTTGTTTGTCTCGGCATAATTAAGAATCAAATCAAAAGCATAATCGTGCAGGACCTTTTCTTGTACATTCTTAAGTAAATCCTTCGTAACATCTGTTGCTTCATCAGTCCCCGTCACATTGCCATTAATAGATGCACCTATACCTACAATTTTCGCGCTAACATCACCAGATAAATTAGCCTGAGTTCCTGTAGTATCAGATGTCTCTTCAGTATGTTCAGTTTCCTCTCCACCTTTTACTAACAAGCCTCTTTCTATTTGAGCTAAAAATGAATTAACTGAATCTTGATTATAGTATAAAAATCGTTTCATAAACACCACCTAAAACCTCTATTAAAAATATTTAATAAGCCAACTATTTTATTTATAATGTACCAAATATTGTGATTTGTTTAATTATTTGGTTATCCGACTAATTTAGTTAAGAATTAATCTTTTATGCTTCCTGTGTTGCAGTAAAAAATTTGGAATCTATAGCGCAATAATTTCCTTATATAATTTCGCATTCTTTTCATCAGACCACAGACCAAATGGTTTGTTATAACTTTTAAGAAGCCAATTAATTATAAACGGATTATTATCATAAAAGTCCTTAAACCGTTTGATAAGCACTAAATATACATCTTTATCGTTTATTATAGCATTATGACAATTTAATTGCCACGCCTGCTTTGCAACCCAACCACTATATACATCATTTAACTCAGGTACAATGAAATTTACAATTCCACCTACCCCTACTTTTTCATTTTTATTTTTGTTTTTTGATGGATTTTCACAAATTAAAATATGTAATAATAGATGCTCCAAAAAATCACAATATACAAGATTTTCTTTTAGCTGCCACTCATATGGATTTTTCATCGCATACTCTTTTGTAGATAACATTATCGCATGGTCTTCATATTTATGGTGAACATAAAGTCCATCTTTTGTTCGTGTAACTTTTTGGTTTTTATTCCAATTTTTTGTCATATAATCACAAAGACCTATACCATATTTTTCTTGTAAATAATCACAATATTCTAAATAAGTATAATCTTTTATCTTCTCATATTCTTGTAGATTCATTTTCATCACCTCATATTTAACTATAAGGTATAAAACGGAAAAATTCAATTGAAATTTTTGTTTTGATGTACCTAAAAACGGACAATATACAAAAACCCGTCCGAATTTCTTCGGACGGGTAATTTATTTAGGTTAAACTTGAGTTTTCCCCTTAGTCTTTGATAGCTGCCTGTGGGGCAACAAGTCTAGCGATAAAAACCGTCTTAAAACTTTCCTTAACAGAACGTCTTATATGGGTAGCAGTTTTTTGCGATATATCCGTGGATGCGATATGCCTGAAGGTGTGAGATATTTGCTGATGCAAAGGAGAAAGATAAAAAAGGTCGCGTATAAACCCGAGTATAGATAATGGTTATTGCGGAGAGTAGTTTGAGTTGTTGTTCATATTGTATTGAAAAATTATTCTCGAATGATATAATAAAAAAGCAGGAAAGAGGTGCGAAAATGACACTTGAAAAATATCGCGTTTTACACAGTACGCTAATAGAACAATATCAGATGATAGAGTTCGATTTGGAAGGTTTGTATGCTGTTGTTTCGAATGAGGGCTTTATTGCCGGCCTTGCGGAAGTGGAAAATGACTCAATGGGAAGAATATTGAAAGAATTTAAAATATTAGAAAAAGAGCAAAATGTAGAGATTTTTTCTGATGATGATTATCAAAAATTGCGGGAAATTTGCGAGAGACGAAATTTCTGGTGTCACGAGTGCTATACTAAAGATTCATATATCAAAGAAACACAAACACCAAAAAATGAAAACCTGTTGATTCCTGATATTTGTACAGCTAAAGAAATGTTAAAACGAGTTCGCGAACTAAAAGACAGTTTTTTTGAATCCGGAAGAGAAAGAATTGCTGACGAGCTTTGGAAAGAGTTATTGTAAAAATGCAAAGCACCACAGTTATTGAACTGCGGTGCTTTGTTATATGCGATTATTTATAAGTCATATTTACAGATTTGTTCGATTTCAAATTTTTTAGTGTCATCGGTGGAGTTGCGTCTGCCGAGTCTCACGTTTTCAACATCAATGTTTATTGTATGGTTTGTGTTGCAAAAATAATATTATTGTTTTATAATTCACATAAAAGGTGGTGTTTCTGTGAATAAAAAGCCCAACATTCTCTTTATCATAACCGACGACCAGAGGTCTGATACTATTCACGCCCTTGGTAATGAGGAGATAATAACCCCCAATCTTGATGCTTTGGCTGAACGTGGCGTTTCCTTTGACCGTGCCCATATTGCAGGTGGTACCTGCGGTGCGGTGTGTATGCCCAGCCGTGCAATGGTTATGTCAGGCAGAAACCCCTTTCACCTTGAGGAGTTGGGCGGGAATATTCCATCTGAGCACAAAACTCTTGCTGAAACATTTAAGAATAACGGCTATGAAACCATAGGACTTGGCAAATGGCACAACGGTTGCCCTGCCTATGCCCGTAGCTTTACCCAAGGGGCAAAGATTTTCTTTGGCGGTATGTGGGACCATTGGAATGTGCCCACCTGCCGATATGACCCAACGGGGGGATATGACAACGTAATAAATTTTGTTGTGGATTTTTATAGTGATAACCATCCGCAGGAACAGCATTGTGACGAGTTTGAACCGGGTAAGCACTCAAGCACGCTGCTTACAGATTCGGCGATTGAATTATTAAAGGAGAATGCAGGCAAGGAAAAGCCCTTCTTTATGTACCTCGCATATCTTGCACCCCATGACCCACGCACTATGCCTGACAAATTCCGCAGGATGTATGACCCTGAAAAAATTAAATTACCTCCAAACTTTCAGGAGACAATTGATACAAACTATCCTCTTATGGTGCATCGAGACGAGCACCTTGCGGCTTATCCGCGTGAGGAAGCAGAAATAAAGCGTCATATAGCAGAATATTTTGCAATGATAACTCACCTCGATTACGAAATCGGAAGGCTGCTGCAGGCACTTGAGGAATCGGGCGAAAAGGACAATACAATTATTGTGTTTACAGGTGATAACGGTCTTGCTGTTGGCCAACACGGTTGGCTGGGTAAGGAGGATGTTTATGAGCACGGTGTCCGTGTGCCACTTATTATGGCAGGTCCCGGCATAGCCGAAAACATCCGTAACAAGGCTTTCGTTTACCTTTATGATATTTTCCCCACTTTGTGTGAAAAGGTAGGGATAGAGATACCCGAATCTGTTGACGGTAAAAGCTTTGTACAGCTTCTTGACGGTGAGCACGGAGAGAATTTCCGTGATGAGCTGTACCTGATTTTTGATGAGTTTGTACGTGGTGTGAAGGACGATAATTACAAACTCATTGAATATCGTAACGGTGATGCAGAGGAAGACAAATGGACCTTCCTTTATGATATGAAAAACGACCCGTGGGAAACAAAAAACCTTGCAAATTGTGAGGAGTATAAAGAGACGATAGCAGAGCTGCGTAAGAAAATTATAAATCACCGCGACGAATGGGAAGAGCAATCTCACCCGTGGGGCGTAAATTTCTGGAAAAGGTTTTAAGCTTGTTAAAGGAGTAGTCATTGTGAAAAAACTCAATAAAACACTTTGCTTTGTAATTGTTGTGGCTGTTTTGTTCTGTAATACGGGGCTTTTATCCTATGCACTTGATAGCGTGGGTGAGCACAATTTCAGCTTTTATAACAATACGTTGGTAAACTGCGGAGAGCTTCACCTGAAAAATCTTTATGACTCCTATATTGCTAACAATATATTTATCCTTGAAAAGGGCAAAACTATTGCCTATGATATGGATTCAAAGAGAAACAATGTTTACGAAAACAACTGTTATTACAATGTTATGAAGCCACTTGTTGATACAGGCTCAATGAACATATTACCCGGCTTCAGCGGTGATGATTATACCGATAAAAACAGCTTCACCCTTTCCAAGGACTCACCTCTGATTGGTGCAGGCGCAAGGATTGACGGTGACACTGCAACCGATTTCTTCGGCAATGAAATCACAAGTAATAATATTGGTTGCTATGGCGGAGCAGGAACGGATGCTGAATATGAGGAGGAAGGCTTCTTCGAGGCCATTGCCCGTAAGCTCCGCGGTGTGAAGGACACCCTTGTGCACGAGATTAAGGTTATGCTTGATTAAAAATAAAAGATGATACTTTCAAACTGTAATAAGTTCGAGGAAATGAAAGGTTTTGGCGCATATATGGAAATCACAAAAGAAATGAAAAAGCGTATGCAGTTTTATGAGATAGAAAGTCTCGTATATCGTGTTTCTGACCATTTACCTAAGAAGTTTTATGTCAGAAAGCAATACGGTGGGAGAAATATTATTTCAATAGAGCAGGGCAGAAAAAAGATTATTGAAGGTATTTGTGGTAACGAACCATTTATGGTAGGCCGTTATGGGACAAGCGAAGGACGTGCATTGGCTGAGTATTTTGAAATACAATGCGGCTTGCGTAAAGATTATAAAAAAAGAACAAAAAGCTTTTTGTGCTGTAACGCGGGGTTCTTTCCCGAAGACTCAAAGTCTATTGATAAATGGGGTGAGCTGTTGACAGAACTGTCACCTGAGTGTGATGTTTTGGGTGTAATGAACTTTTATTGCGAGGGCTGGGTTGTAGAAAATTTATGCCCCGATGCCATATTAATGCCCAATGGTGGTGTTGCATCCGGAAGTAAGGGATACACTCATTGCCTTGAAAATAAGAGGGTTTTGGTAGTTCATCCAATGAACGAAACGATTGAGCAGCAATACAATAACAAGAGAGAGCTTATTTTCCCTGAGTCCAATGCCTTACCGAGATTTGATTTGCAAACCATTAAGGCTGTAAATACTCAAGCTGATGAAACCGATGATAGATTTTCCACATGGTTTGATGCCCTTGATTATATGACTGAAGAAGTAAGTAAAAGAGACTTTGATGTTGCAATTATAGGGTGTGGTGCTTATGGTTTTCCTCTTGCAGCAAGGATAAAGCAAATGGGGAAAAAGGCAATTCATATGGGTGGCGCGGTACAAACGCTTTTTGGAATAAAAAGCTCGCGAGGAGACAGTAATGCATCCATAAATAAATTCTATAATGATGCATGGGTATATCCTGATGAAGCTGACAGACCCAAGGGTTTTGAAAAAATTGAAAATGGTTGTTATTGGGGGCCGACTAAATAAAAAGAAGGAAGTATATTATGATGAATGAAGCTGTGAAAAAAGTTTTGCCAACCAACAGACCGTTAATGAAGCTTCCTTTCGGTGGTCTTACCTCAAATATGCTCCGTATTATTGCGGTTGTCTTAATGGTAACCGACCACATCTGGGCAACGTATATGAGCTTTGGTAACTGGATGACCTATCTTGGCAGACTTGCTTTTCCTATATTCGCGTTTCAGATTGCGGAGGGCTTTGTACATACCTCGGATGTGAAAAAATATGCAAAAAGGCTTTTTCTGTTTGCCCTGATTTCGGAGATTCCCTTTGACCTGTTCTGTGTGAGCACGTGGCTTAACCCTTTTCATCAGAACGTTATGTTTACCTTGTTGCTTGGTCTTTTTGCAATAATGGTGATTGACAGTCTGCGAAAGAGTATAAAAGAGAAAACGGTAAAAGCAAAAAGTGTGTTAATATCCGTGGTTTTGCTGGCGCTGATTTCTGCTGCAGGCTTTTTAGGGTTTGTTGATTACGGCTTCTGGGGTGTAGCTACGGTTGTTATGTTTTATCTGCTGAGGGATTTCCCCTTTGCGTGGCTTGCTCAAATGGTGGCGATGGTGGTTATACACGTTCTGATTTTTGAGGGACAGATGTTCAGCCTTGAGATTTTGGGCAGAGCAGTTGAAATACCCACACAGAGCTTTGCGGTGTTTTCACTTATACCTATATGGCTTTACGGTGGCAGAAAGGGTCGTTCAAGCAAGGTGATGCAGTACAGCTTCTATGCATTCTACCCCGTGCATATGTTTATACTTTATCTGATAAAGCATTTTGCGTAACTGCGTTGCAACGGCAAATATGATATAAAAAGTTTAAGGAGTTGTTTTTATGGCAAAGGCAATTTTGGCGGCAGTTATTACAATAGCTGCAGGCTTTTTCACAATGTGTCTGCTTCCTGATCCTGAATTGGGAATACTCGTCGGTGTTGCTGTTATGGGTGCATTTATCATCTGTTTTAGTGAAAAAAAGAAAAATCCCGACTCGGAAAGTGGACAAAGGAAATAATAAAAAACATAAACAATCCGCTTCTTTTAGGAAGCGGATTGTTGTATATATTGAAAATGTTATTATCAAATGATATAATGCAAACAGAGGTGATAGGATGAAAACTCAGGAAAAAATCATTGCCAAGGAGAAAAAGGAGCTTTCTCGACTTAATAAAACTCAGGCCAAGAGCTCATCGGGTAAATATTTCTTTATCCTTCTTTTTCTTATTGCGGTCGTAAATATTCTTGACGAGGTTACAAGTAATCTGACAGTAACCGTTCAATCGTCCTTTGTTACGGAGTTTTTTGTGAACAACCCCTTTATGGGAAAGTATTATACATACGAGGACGGACTGGCTTTTCACTCGGGTATAGGTGTGTTTACATACGTGCTTGGTATATTCACACCGTTCTATAAAGCCCTTGCGGATAAGTGGGGCAGAAAGCCTCTTTTCGCACTTTCCACCCTTGGTATGGCAATAGGTCTTTTAGTTATTCATCTTTCATCGAGCTACATAATGTTCCTTGTTGGCTTTGCGATAATAAGCTTTTTTATGGGGCACGATATTCAGATTATCTACATTCTTGAGGAAGCACCCCACAAGCACAGGGCGAAGATTTACTCCTTTTTAAAGAGCTTCGGTATTTTAGGTGTTATTCTCATACCTACCCTCCGCGATATTCTTATGGGTAACGATGCCACAAAATGGCGTGAAATTTTCCTTGTGCCTGCACTTATAGGCTTTGTTGCAGTTTTACTCGTTATTCTCCTTGCCAAGGACACAAAGGTTTTTGTCGGTGAGAGAATCGAATATCTTTCACGTCCCTTTGAGGAGCGTGCAAGGGAAAAGGCGCTTAAAAAACAGCAGAAAGAGGCTCAGCGTAATCAGTCGGGTGTCTTTAACGGTGTGAAGTATATTTTCTCTAATAAAGATACAAAAATGCTTATAATTTCCCACATCATTTTTGACTCAGCAATGCCTGCTATTGCACTTTATTTTGAGTCATCCATGCACCGTGCGGGAATGAGCACCGCGGATATTACAAAGGCACTCTTTATGGTGCCTGTAATCTACGCCACCGTAACCTTCCTTTCGGGCTTTATTGCAGATAAGCTCGGCAGAAAGGTGACTGTTACCGCTTTCTCGGTAACCTGTGTGGCAGGATATGTATTGTTCGTTGCAGGTATTCTTTTGGGCTGGAATCCGTACCTTGTGGGTGCCCTTGCAGGACTTTATCAGGGCTCCTACTGGATTGGCAGAGATTATATGAACGTAATGATGACCGAAAAGGTTCCCACGGATATCCGAGCTTCCGTTGTGGGTGCAGAAGGCTTGCTTGTTATTATCGGTCTTGCAGTAGGCTACGGATTGATAATTGTCGGTATGATGCTGATGCCTATATGGTGGGCGTGTCTTGCAATTTCAGTACCCGCGGTTACAATTGCAGCAATTATGTTTGCCCTCAAGGTTAAGGAAACAAAGGGCGCAATTCTTGAAGAAATTGAGTGAGGTATTATTATGAACGGACTTACACGACGCGAAAAGCTTATTACAGAAATTGATACAGTAATTGAAATTCTTGAAAAATCAAAGGTTCTACACCTTGGTCTTGTTGACGGTGATGAGCCTTATGTTGTGCCTATGAATTACGGCTACACAATGGATGATGGTAAACTCACCTTGTGGCTTCACGGTGCAACTCAGGGCAGAAAGTATGATATTATCAGAAAAAATCCTAAGGTGTTTTTTGAAATGGAATGTGACCTTCAGCCCTTTGAGGGTGATGTTGCCTGTAAATACGGCATCAGCTATACCTCTCTTATGGGCAGAGGTACAGCTGTGATTGTTGAGGATAGTCAGGAGAAGCAGGATGCTCTTACCTTCCTTATGAAAACGCAGACAGGTATGGATTTTGAATTTAATGATAAATTGGCGTCAGTTGTAGGTATAATCAGAATTGATGTAATTGATTATACCGCCAAGCACAGACCGATGCCTAAAAGATAATCCCGAAAGGGGAGTGTAGCTATGAAGTGTCCTAATTGCGGAGGAAATATCGGCAGATTTGAGCTTGCACCCAACTGTAAGCATTGCGGAGTTAATATATTTTACAGTCAGCAGAAGGATTTGCTTACCCGTGATGCAAAGATGTGCGAGCTTGAGTATGCAGGCTTCAGAATTCTTGTTTCAAAGCTTAAGACCGCATTTATAAAGGGCGCAATACCCATTTTGCGTATTGTTGCTATGGTTGTCGCTATAGCATCAATTTTTGTGCCCTTTGCAACTGTTAATACACAATTACCCCTTATGAGTGCAGACTTCAGATTTGGAGCGTGGGGTATCTATTCCGCCTTTTCTGACGGTACTCTCGGTGCTGTTATAAGCCTGTTTGATTATGCACCCCGTCAGGCAGGTGTTATGGTTGCCCTGTTAGGGTTTATTGTTTTGATTTTCCTGTCGGGGCTTGGTATATTCCTCACATTACTTTTGTCATTTATAAATATTCAGAAATCTGCAAAAGTTATGAGAGTGCTTGCCCTTGTGGGCTGTGTTTTTTGTGTCGGTGGTGCAGTAACAAGCTTGCTTATGCCGTCCGTAATGGCAGAAAACGGTTTTCTTACAGGTAAGGCAGGCATAGGTGCCTTTTGTTGCCTTGCAATTCTTGCGTTTATTTTTATTCTCAACCATCTGGTTATAAGGAAAAACATTCAGCCCGAAATCAAAGAGGTTGACCTTCAGCGTATTGAAATGAAAAAACGTGTTAAATCAGGTGAGCTTTCACTTGACGACCTGCCACTCCCTGTTTTTGAAAGTGAAGAGGAACGTGAGAAACGCCGTGAAGAAGAGGCGAAACGCAAACAGCTTGTGCTTGATGCGAAGGGCGGTGAAGTGCGTGAGTAAGAAAAACAAGGCTCAGAAGGAGCAGAGCAAGAAAATGCAGTTTGTGATCTTCGGTCTTTGCAGCTTTATTGCTCTTGTGCTGTGTATGGTGACCCTTGTTATCACCGTAAAGCAGGTGGAGGGTGAAAATACTCACGCTGATGAAGCATCTGCCTTAAAGGAAAGTGCCACGGTATTGAAAAATGATTTTCTTACCCTTTCCGACTATGCACTCCGCTTAACCGAGAAGGCACACAATAATAAATTTGTTAAGGTCAGCTCATATACCGATGTTTCCGTTGACGATTCAACGGTGAAGATTTACGATAAAGAGGGAAATGAAGCAGACAACAGTCTCTTTATCTATGCCAAAAACAAGATTATTTCCACAGTTGACGGTTGGTACGGTGAGGACTATTCAGGTGTTTTCGGTACGGTGTATGACAAAATGCCTGTTGTTGATCTGGCAGGAGTTAAAACCGCAGATGCTTATTATACAACCGGTCTTGCAGATGATGAAGGTAACCCGGTTTATGACGATAACGGTGCACTTGTTGATGAGGGTTACTATTATCTTACCTTCAATACGGACGGCAAAAGCGCAACCGAGCAGGGTGTCGTTAAAACCTTCCGTAACGGTGATGTACCCGAAATCGGGAAGAAGCTGAAAAAAGAGCTTTCATCAGCTTGCCGTATTACGAAAAGTCAGGTGGAGCCATCCGGATTTTTTGTGACGTTAAAAATCAATCGCTTTACCGATGAGCTTGTGTATCTTGAAATCGAAAGAATTTACAATGTAAAGGCAGACGTGAGCTTTATAGGTGATATGAGCTCCTTCGGTGAGAAATCAGTTGAATTCACATATAAGGTAACAGAGCATTTTGACTACTACTATGCAGGTATAAGCTTTACAAATCAGCCCCTGCACCTGGGTGAGGGTGAAGAGGGCGTTGTGAGTGTTAATGCAGTTATTGAAGATGATAGCGACTATACAGTTAAATTCTCCTCGTCTGACGAAGGTGTTGCAACTGTTGACGAAATGGGCTATGTTACCGCCCACAAGGTAAGCGACGAGCCTGTCTATATTACGGTTAATCTCGAATATATGGGTAAAGTGTTTACAGACGAATGTCCCGTTTATGTGGACAGTGAAGATAATTAAGGGGGTGCTTTTGTGAGTGAAAATGAAGTAAAAACCTTAACCACAGACAAAGCCCCCGAAAAGGAAAATGTCAGATATTACGAGGGTCACAACTTCGTAGGTGTCCGTGAAACTGTGTCATACCTTATGAATGACTGGTCAAACTCCTTTAATATCAACAGCTTTTCCGAGCGGTATATCTGGGACGTTGTCAATATTGATTTTACGGTCAGCGCGGTTATGAACCTTGTTACTGCCGCCTGGGACGTTGTGAATGATACTTTTATTTCTGTTATAGTTGACAACACACGTACACGTATAGGCAAATTCAGGCCTTACCTTGTGGGTATGCAGCTACCCCTTACGGTAATGAGCATTTTCACATGGCTTCTGCCGCTTTTCTTCGGGACAACAAGCGGTACACATTTACCCAAGCTTATTTACTATTACATTTTTGCCATAATCAATGAAACTGCAGGCACCTTCACAAACGTTGCCAAAAGCGGTTATATGTCAACCATTACACCAAACCCGAATGAACGTATAAGGCTTATTACCCTTGCAGAGCTTCTTACGGGCTATATGGGAGAGGACTTACCCCGATATATAATGGGTGTGCTTATTGACCTTGTAAATAACAAGGTCGTGAAATGGAAGCTCAGCTCCGTGTTTATGGTGATGGGTGGAGGTACTGCACTTATATCATCCCTTTGCACCTTCTGGTTCTTTATGCAATCAAAGGAGCGTGTGCCCCAATCTATCGAAAAGCCAAGCATAAAAGAGGGTATGAGAGCAATTGTTTCAAACTATCCCGTACTTCTTATGTGCTTGTCGGAATTCTTAGGTAATTTTTCTATCAGCAAGAGCGAAACAAACTACTTCATTGACGTTCTCGGCAGTTATTCACTTATAACGCTTCTTAATATACCGTCATCAATGAACGGCAGTATAAGCTATGCCTTTGTTGCACCGTTGAGGAAACGCTTTTCATCAAAATCATTGTGGATTTTCAATGACGTTTACAACAGCGTGATTTCAATATGCTTATTCCTCTTCGGTATGACCAAGAAGAAAACCATGTTTAAAAAGACTGTGCCTATGTGTATTGCATTCGGTCTTAAAGAGTGGTTTGTGAAATGGTCCTGGGGTATTTCCAAGGTTATAAATGCTGATTTGTGGAACGAGGCAATGGACTATTGCGAATGGAAAAACGGCTACCGTATGGAGGCAACCACAGGTGTTGCCAAGGGTCTTATTCTTAAGGTGCAAAGTGCACTTCTTGGCTCTGTTACAAGCCTCATTATGAAAAAAATCGGCTACGTGCAGGGTCTTGAAATCGGTACACAGAACGATAAAACAAAGTTCTGGGAATTTGCCCTTTGTACGATTGTACCTACTGTGACAGGTATTCTGAGAATTGTGCCCAAGTTCCTGTGGCCCATATCACGTCAGAAGCGGGAGTGGATGTACTCCGAACTTCAGGAAAAACGCCAGCAAAATGTTATGGGTTATGTTAAAGAATTTGAAAATACAGATTGAAAAACAGATGATAATTTGATATCATAATACAGTAAAATTGTTTTAGTGAGGGAAAATATATGGATAACGATTTTAATGTTCAGAATGATCAGCCTGTTATGACATCAGCGAAAAAGGGAATCTCCAACAAGCCTGTTATCATTGCACTCTGCATCATTATTGCTGTATCAATTGTTTCTGTGGCTGTTGTAGGGGTGTTCCTTGCAGTGAAGAGTGGTGTCAGTCACAAGGAAATTGTAAGGTCACTTGAGGCAGGTAAATACAGCGAAGCACGTAAAATCTTTGAGGATAAATACGGTTACGGCAATTCTGACGATGAGCTTACGGGTGTGCTCGAGGACAGACTTGTTGCAATGCAGAACGAATATCTTGACGGTGAGATTACATACACAAGTGCAATGAAGGAAATCGAAGTAATCCGCAATATGGGTATTGAGGAGCTTGATGATGCACTTGCTCAGGCAGAAGCATACATTGAGGGTAACGAGGGCAATATAGCCTCGGACGGTAAGCAGTCTGCAAACAAAAACGTCAGCCGTCAGGAGGCTCCCGATGTGAATCTCGGCTCTGAGCCCTTACCTGAGGCTCCTAAGGTATCATCCTCTGCACCCAGAATCACCTCAGCTACAACGCTCAATGGTGAGGTGCTTGCAATGTCAGACGTTAATGCGGCACGTTCATTCGGTGCAAATAAGACAATTGACGGTTATTACGACTCCTGCTGGTGTGTAAATACTCCCAATACAGGTGCGGCAGGCGCATCTATCCGTTTCAATCTCGCCCAAAGAAGTACAGTCAGCGGTGTTACTCTTGTGAACGGTAACCTTTATCAGCCTTATGACAACCTTTATTCAAAGAACGGTCAGGTTAAGTCATTTACACTTACCTTCAGTGATGGGTCATCACAGACCTTTACAGCATCCTTCAACGGTAGTGCAAGCAGTACTCCTCAGGAGTTCTATCTCAGCAATCCTGTGGAAACGGATTATATTACATTAACCGTTCAATCAGGCTATGTGGGTTCAAAGTTTACTACAAATGTTTGTCTCGGGGAGTTTAATGTTTTCTGATGAATAAAAAGAAATTTATTGCATTGCTTCTTTGCGGGTGTATATTGTTCTTGTCAGGCTGTTCTGCCAAATCCGAGGAACCCAAGGCTGATGAACCGTCAGCAGTAAAGGGAACAGCAGTTGAAACTACGTTATCTCCTGAGGAAGTAATTGATATTACAACAACACTTGACCCCATAAAAGCAGAGCTTGATGAAATCTGTAAAAATTATGAGGCAACAGGTGTACAGATTGCAGTTCTTAAGGACGGTAAGCTTTACGGCACACACCAGTACGGTATGGCTGTGAAGGAGGATGAAATCCCCGTCACCGAGGATACAAAGTTCAGGATAGCATCCTTGTCAAAGCTTATTACCGATATTGTGTTTATGAGGCTTGCGGAGGACGGACTTGTTTCTCTTGATGAGGATATAAGCACATACCTTGGCTTTGAGGTGCGTAATCCGCGTTATCCTGAGGATATAATTACACCTGCAATGCTTATGTCGCATATGTCGAGCGTAATTGATTCCTCGCAGTTCCTTGATTCAAGACTTGACGGCTCTCGTGAGAAGCTTCAGGGTTTGCTCGACAGAAAGGACAGCTACTCAGGTGCACAGCCGGGCACGGACTATTCCTACAGCAATTTTGGTATAGCAATTATTGGTTGTATCTGCGAAAAGGTTACGTCAAAGAGCTTTGAACAGCTTGCAGATGAGTATATATTTGATTTGCTTGATATAGATGCCGGCTATACCGCCACTAATATAAAGAATCAATCACAGCTGGGCGCACTTTACGGTGAGGGCGGTCGGACTGTAGGACAGCAGTTAGAGGAAAAATTCTGCGACGAATTAGGGCAGACACATCACCTTGTTCAGGGTAATCTGACTATAAGTGCAAAGGATTATATCACGATTGCATCTGTCCTGTGTAACGACGGTCTTGCGGCAGACGGAACAAGGATTCTGAAAAAAGAATCTGTTGACAGGATGCTGGCTGACCCCGTGGGCTTCGGCTTTGAGAGAAATATGCACGTTATTGAGGGCAAGGAGTTCTTGTTCCACACAGGCTGTAATTTCGGTATGTTCTCAGGCTATGTTATTGACCCTGAAGCGGATTTCGGAGTATGTGTGCTCACCTCAGGTGCCCCGGGCACAAAGGATGAAGCATCTTATATTTACAAAATCATTCTTGAAATAATCCGTGTTTCTTATGATTTGTGTATTCCGTGGCAATAATGTATGAACAGAAAAGCGCTTGAAAAGTATATAAGTGAAATTTATGGTGCAACTCCTGAATATCCTTGGAGCTCAGCACCCGGTTATGGTGTTTTTCGTCACCCTGACAACAGGAAATGGTTTGCCGTGATTATGGATATTCCCCGCGAGAAGGTTGAGCCTGATACAGAGGGGATAATCGATGTGGTGAATCTTAAATGTGATCCTGTTCTTATCGGCTCTGTGAGGAATGAAAAGGGCATTTTCCCCGGTTACCATATGAATAAAAACCATTGGATTACGATTACACTTGACGGCAGAGTCGAAGCAGAGACTGTGAAATGGCTTCTTAACCTCAGCTTTGACCTTACCGCTAAAAAGAAAAAATGATTATGAGACTCATCGATTTGTTCGATGAGTCTTTTTTATGAATATGTACTTGCTTTCTTGACTAACAGGTAAACTGTAGAGTATAATCTCTGAAGAAATACATAGCGGAGGCTATTTTTATGACAGATGTACCATTATATAAAAACCCCGAGCTTTCACCCGAGGAGCGTACAGAGGATTTGCTCTCCCGTATGACCCTGCGTGAAAAAATTGCTCAGCTGGATATGAAGTTCGGCAGTCAGTATTGTACAGAGATTCACCCTGCAGATAATTGCTCGGTTACTCCGACATCCGAATATTATTGGGACAGACTGCGTGAGGATTTCCCCGACGGTCTCGGTTATCTTCACGATAACTATTCCGTGCCTGCGGTTATGAATAAAGTACAGAAGTTCTTTATAGAGAATTCACGTCTCGGAATCCCTGTTATTTTCACAGGAGAGGCACTTCACGGCATTGCAGGTACAAGGGCAACCGTATTGCCCATTCCAACAGCCTGGGCGGCAACCTTTGAGCCCGACTATGCATACAGGGCAGGCAGAGTTATCGCCAAGGAAACAAGGTCCTTGGGTATATTCGAAATTCTTGCCCCGAACCTTGATGTTGCCCGTGACCCCCGTTGGGGCAGAACAGAGGAAACCTTTGGTGAGGATACCTGCCTTTCAACTAAAATGGCTGTTGGTATTGTAAAAGGTCATCAGAACGGTGACATTTCAAGGAAGGATTCCGTTATCTCCGAGCCCAAGCACTATTGCATCCACGGTATCCCCGAGGGCGGTGTGAACTGCGGTACTGCACGTGCAGGTCTTCGTGAAATTGAGAGCTGTTATCTCCCTGTTTTTGAGGCGGCAATCAAGGAGGGTGGGGCAACAGATGTTATGGTAAGCTACAACTCCATTGACGGTGATCTGATGATGACCTCAAGCCACTACCTCAAAACTGTTCTTAAGGAGCGTTTCGGTCTTCCCGGTATATGCCGTTCCGACTGGGGCGGACTCCGTCGGGTTCATTATCTTCATAAGATGGCAAAGGACCCCAAGGATGCTATTTATCTTTCAAAGAAAAACGGCCTTGACTGTCAGGGCGGTGACGAATACCCCAACAAATTGTGGGTTGACTCACTTGAGGAGCTTGTAAACGAGGGTAAAATTGACGTTGAGAATATTAACGAGTCCTGCCGTCGTGTATTAAAGCTTAAGTTCAGATTAGGCTTGTTCGAAAATCCCTACACAGACGAGGAAGGATACAAGGATATTATCAACTGCAAGGAGCACCTTGATACTGCCCTTGAGATTGCACAGAAGTCAATTATCCTCCTTAAAAATGACGGCATTTTGCCTCTTGATAAGAATAAATACAAGAAAATAGCCCTTATCGGACCGTCTTCAGACAAGGTTCGCCTTGGCGGTTACTCCGCAAAAATTGTTGACAGAGAGCTTGAAACAATCTGCAAGGTGCTCAAAGAAATGTTACCTGATGCAGAGATTATGCAGTGTGACGGTTGCGGAATAAGCGGTGATGACTTTAAATTCGCCCTTGGAGACCAGCATCACCTTGCAGGCATCAAGGCAGAGACTCATACTGAGGACATGGAGACTGCGGTGAAGCTTGCTAAGAGTAGTGACCTTGTAATCTTCTGTGGCGGTGACGACACAATATCAAGCGGTGAGGGTCGTGACAGGTGTGAGCTCACACTCTGCGGTAAACAGAGTGAGCTTATAAAAAAGCTTTCCGAAACAGGCAAGCCTATGGTATTTGTTATGATTCACGGCAAGCCCTTGGTTATTAAAGAGGAAAGTGAAATGTGCAATGCTGTTCTTTCCTGCTGGTTCGGTGGTGAAAAAGGTCCGCAGGCAATTTGCGATGTGCTTCTCGGTAAAGTGAACCCGGGAGGTAAATTGCCCTTCTCGTTACCCCGCAGGTCAACAATGCTTCCCTGCTACTATTCAATGCTTCCGGGAGCCAGCAACGAGTATTATGAGGGTAGGGGTGATGCGCTTTATCCCTTTGGCTTTGGTCTTTCATACACAACCTTTGACTATAAGAATATGACACTTGAAAAGACGGGTGACACAGATGTTAAGGTTACTGTTACCGTAAAAAATACAGGTAACGTAGCAGGAGACGAGGTTGTACAGATTTATGTTGAGGACTGCGAAAGCTCCGTTGTAACACCCCGCGTACTTCTTAAAGACTTCAAGCGTGTGTCACTTGACCCCGATGAGGAGATAACAATTGAGTTTAATCTTGGCTACAATGCTTTCCGTCTTATGAATCAGGCGTATGAGTGGGTTGTGGAGCCGGGCACGTTTAAAATCAGTGCAGGCTCATCCTCGAGAGATTTGCACCTTACAGGTGAAATAGAGTTGTAATTTAATATGAAAACCCTTTGACTTCCGTAGGAAAGCCAAAGGGTTTTGTTATTTCAAATCTTCAATTGTTTTAACCGTTTTTGTTTCTATGCCGTAATCAGATAAGAAGTCGAGATTGTTCATTAAATCCTCGCCCGAGAGG
Organism: Acutalibacteraceae bacterium; assembly: GCA_045532945.1. Taxonomy (GTDB): domain Bacteria; phylum Bacillota; class Clostridia; order Oscillospirales; family Acutalibacteraceae; genus DTU089. Next base: position 35,992 of record JAZSGZ010000007.1, on the reverse strand, counting down.
TGGGTTGAGTTGTATAAATCAATTACAGTACCGCTTTTTGTAACTATTGCAATGTGCTTTTGTTTATGATACTTTTCGTTTTCCGTGTAGCCTTCAACAAGTGCTACTGTGTCAACTGCTTCGTATCTGCACTCCTGGTGAGAAATGGGGAAATCCTCCTGTGAATAACGGAAGCTGTCCTTGTAAAAAACGGTGGTGGAAAAAATACTTGATATACATCCGAAAAGAGCGAGACACTCACCGACAATGGTAAGGTATTTGTAGAAGCTTTTGATAGCCTTTGGTGCTTCGGGGGTGTGAACAGACTTTTTGTCATTCTTTTTTTCTTTAGGATTACGATTAAGCAGTTGGATTGATAAGCCTACGGAAAAAAGACTGCCGAAAAAGGGCATCAGAAAAACATTCTCGTAAAAGCCTGTGTAGAAAAGACTGTCCTTAAACATTACGGAGCAGGCAACGTGGAAAAAACCGATGAGAAATGCGGTAACGGGAATGTCAACGGCAACGGCAACACCCAGTATTTTGAAAACACCCGACACCCCCTGACCGTGTCGTACGGCACCCTTGTGGGCAGAGGCTTTACGGGCAACGGGTGTTACACAATCCGAAGTGCCTCCATTCTCCATAAAGGCTACAAGGTTGTCGTGGTATGCTGTGCGGTACTTTGATTTTTTCAGCTTCTTAAGGGCCTTTTCATCCTTGCCCTCGTAGAAAAGACCCTGACCGCCGATTACGGCACACTCAATCTGTGCCTCGTGAAAGTTGCGGAGCATCATATTAATAATGTTGTCTGCCGCAGAGCCCAGCATTTCACCGCTTTCGATAACGGAGTCACCGAAATAACGGTTGACAGCCTTCTTCTGTGCATCAATAAGACGGTTTTTGTTGATGCCGTCCTTGAGAAATTCGGTAAGCTTTGGTACAAGTCTTTCAAGAAGTGCATTGATTTCACCGAAGCAGTCCTTCATTAACTCCTGCGAGTCAACGTAGGTAAAGGTGTAGCAATTAAAGTTTTCAGGCTCAATGACAGACAGGATATCATATACCGAGTAGGGAAGTGTGGTATCGCAATCAAGTGTAAATGAAAGCCATAAGGTCTGTTGGGCATAAGCAGTCCTGCCACGCTCTATGTAGAAAAGGTCAAGGTTGAAGCCGTCAAAGCTGAAGCTTGCTACGGTACCTGTCTGCTCTCGCTTTCGTCCCTGAAGGGTTGCCTTTATTGAGGGGCTGTTTGTCCTGAGCAGAACAGAGGTTGCCCTGCATTGTGTTGCGAAGTATTGTTGTAAATCCATTTTTCAAAAGCCGTTTCTTTCAGTAATATGACAGATATTGTACTAAAAAGTAATGAATTAGTCAATAAAGGTAAATTGACAGATTGTAAACTTTGTTCTATTATATATTCAGTTCAGTTTTTGAGGGGTGCAATATGGAAAATAGTGTTAAGGTAATTGATTACGGCTTTTTTAAACACGACGGGCTGGATTTTGAATATCACGTCAGCGGAAATCCCGACGGGAAGCCCCTTGTTATGCTTAACGGCAACGGTGGTGATTACCGTTGCTTTGAGGGCGATTTGTACGTGCCCCTGTCAGAGCATTTTAAAATAATCCGTTTTTCAACACGTGGCACCGGTAATACACCACTTGGTGACAAGCACCTTACCTTCCCGCTTTTCTGCGATGATTTAAAGGCACTTCTTGACCACCTGGGTGTGAAGAAAACAGCCGTTTTCGGCTTCTCCGACGGTGGCAACCTTGCAATGGTTTTTGCAGTTACATACCCCGAATACGTTGAGCGACTTGCAGTATTCGGCTCAAACCTTAACACACGCGGAACCAAAACAGGCGACCAGCTTGGCATTATAAAGGACCACCGTATTTATGCAATCAAGGCGGCACTCACAAAGGACCCCGAGTGGAAAAGACGTTGTGAAATTGAGGGTATGATGGTGGGTCAGCCCAAGCTCAATTACAAGAAGCTTTCCGCAATTAAAGTACCTTTCCTCAATGTTTTCGGTGAGCACGATATGATAAAGCGCAGACATTCAAGGAAAATCACAAAAGCAGTTGAGGGTGCCGAGGAGGTTATGGTCCTTAACGGCGGTCATTCCACAGCATTCCGTAAAACGGATTTTTTGATTTTACCTGTTGTTAAAAGGTTTTTAGATATTATTTAAAATCGCCCGAAAGGGCGATTTTTTCATTGAAATGCATACACGCCTGTGTTATAATAAACTGTAAAATTATAATCGGGTGATATTTTGAGTCGTAAGAAATGGGTTGTTTCTCCTTGTGATAGGGACAGAGCGGCGGCTATTGCCGAAAACTGCGGTGTAGAGCCCTTTGCCGCTTATCTGTTGTGTGCACGGGGAATGACAGATGAATTTGAAATTGAGAGTTTTTTATATGACACGGACTTAATCGACCCCTTCACCCTGCCCGATATGGAAAAAGCCTGTGAACGAATACACAAAGCAATTGATTCCGGTGAGAGAATCACTGTTTTCGGTGATTATGATGCTGACGGTGTTACATCGACAGCGCTGTTGTATTCATACCTGAGCTCTTGCGGTGCACAGGTTGACTGCTACATTCCTGACAGGGCAGACGAGGGCTACGGAATGAACAACCGTGCCATTGAGGTTCTCAGGGAGCGCGGTACTCAATTGATTGTCACGGTTGACAACGGTGTGAGTGCCATTGATGAAATTGAATATGCAAAATCCCTTGGGATGGACGTTGTTGTAACAGACCATCACAGGGCAGGTGATGCTTTGCCTGATGCGGTTGCGGTTGTTGACCCCCACCGTGAGGATTCCCTTTGCGAGTTCTCCGAGTGGGCAGGTGTTGGTGTTGTCTTCAAGCTTGTTTGCGCTCTCAGCGATGCTGATGACTACGAGCTCCTTGAAGAATACGGTGATATTGTGGCATTGGGTACCGTTGCGGATATTGTTTCTCTCACAGGTGAAAACAGAATTATTGTGCGTAGCGGTATTGCATACATAAACTGTGCAATCGATGACGGTAACCTGCGCCCCGGTCTGGATGCTATCCTTAAGGAGAGTGGCAGTGAGGGTAGTGTGGATGCCTCTTCCCTTGCTTTCAGGGTTGCACCCCGTATCAACGCCGCAGGCAGAATGGGCTCAGCTTACAGAGCCTTTAAGCTCCTTCTTTCACAAAACAGTGACGAGGCAACAGAGATTGCCCGTGAAATATCTGAGGCAAATGCACAAAGACAGGCTATTGAAGGGGATATTACAAAAGAAGCAATCGAGATTATTGAGAAAAATCCCCATATAAAAAACAGACGTGTGATTGTTGTCAGCGGTCAGGATTGGCATCAGGGAGTTATCGGTATTGTGGCTTCACGTCTTGTGGAAAGGTACGGAAAGCCCTGTATCGTTATTTCTCAGTCTGAGGATGTTGCTAAGGGAAGCGGCAGAAGTATAGAGGGCTTTTCTTTGTACGACGCACTTTCTTTTTGCGGTGATATGCTCGTGCAATACGGAGGTCACACACTTGCGGCAGGTCTTACTGTTGATGCATCCCGCATTGGTGAGTTCCGTGAAATGATAAACGAATATGCAGACGGTATGGCACAGCCCGTGCCTCAGCTTGTAATTGACTGCAAGCTTAATCCTGCAAATGTAAGTCTTGATGTTTTGGATGCGGTGAATTCCCTTCAGCCCTTTGGCGCCGATAATCCTCAGCCTATGTTCGGCTTTTATAATATGGAAATTGCTGATATTGAATCCGTGGGCAGGGGTAAGCACCTGAGAATAATTGCCCGAAAGAACAACTTTTCTGTTACGGCGATGCTCTTCTCAACTGCACTTGAGGATTTTCCCTTTATTGTCGGTGATAAGGTTGATATGGCAGTAAAGCTCTACGCCAATGAATATAAGGGCACAGTTAAGGTGAATATACAAGTAAAGGATATAAGACATGCAGGCGCAGATGATGATAAGGTTATCAGCGCATTCAGGGCTTACGAGGATTTTTGCTGTAACGGAAAGCTCCCCGAGGGAGTTGTAATTGACCGTGATTTTTGCGGTAAGGTTTATAAATTCGTTAAAGCATATAACGGCTGGAGCTTTGGTGAAGAAAGTCTTTGTGTCAGAATGGGTCTTTCCGAGGACTATATTCTCAACTGTAAAATTGCTCTCGATGTACTGACAGAGCTCAAGCTCATAAAATGTAAAGACGGTAAATATACTATACCCGGAGAAATCCGCAAGGTTTCTCTTGAGGATTCCGAAATTTTTCAAAAAGCTGTAAGGTAAGGGGTGATATGTGTGGAAGTGAACACAAGTGTTGAGCTTATGTATAATGAGTTGCGCCATCAGGCGGCTTCACAGTTCAGCGTAAGTGAGGCAGAGGTTATTGATAAGGCTTTTTCCATTGCCTGTGAATACCATAACGGACAGATGCGTTCATCGGGTGAGCCTTATATCATTCACCCTGTTGCAGTTGCCAAAATCGTTCTTGAATACGGTATGGATTATCAGTCTGTTGCCGCGGCAATGCTTCATGATACCGTTGAGGATACGTCCCTTACGCTTGAAGACGTTAAAAGGGAGTTCGGTGCAGATATTGCCGCCCTTGTTGACGGCCTGACAAAGTTAGGTAAAGTGCCCCTTGATATTAAGGATAAGGAAGAACAGCAGGCTGAAAATGTCCGTAAGATGCTCCTTGCCATGTCTGAGGATATCCGTGTTATTATCATTAAGCTTGCTGACAGACTCCACAACATAAGAACCCTTAACTTCGTGGCACCTCAGAAGCGCCGTGACAAGGCGCTTGAAACCCTGGAGATTTATGCGCCCATTGCACACCGCCTCGGTATCAGAGCCATTAAAGAGGAGCTTGAGGACAAGGCAATCAGCTTCCTTGACCCTATCGGCTACAAGGAGATTGAAGACGAGCTTTCAAAGCAGGGCAAATCTCACAAGGAGTTTCTTGAAACTATCAAAAAGCAGATAAGCGACAGAGTGCACACCGTTGTGCCCGATGCCGCTCTTGAAGCACGTATCAAAAGTGTTCACGGTATATACCGTAAGATGTATATGCAGAACAGGAATTTTGATGAAATATATGATATCTACGCCGTGAGGATTATTGTTAATTCCACCATTGAGTGCTATGACTGTCTCGGTATTATCCACGATATGTTTACACCCATTCCCGGCAGATTCAAGGACTATATTTCCACCCCCAAGCCCAATATGTATCAGTCACTTCATACCACCGTTATCGGTAAGGCGGGTATTCCCTTTGAGGTGCAGATTCGTACCTGGGAGATGCACCACACCGCAGAGTTCGGTATTGCCGCTCATTGGAAGTATAAATTAGGTCTTAACGGCACGCAGAAGTTTGAGGAGCGTCTTGCCTGGATACGTCAGCTCCTTGAAGCGCAGAAGGATGCAGACGACGTCAAGGATATCGTCAGCACCATTAAAAGTGACCTTGTGCCTGAAGAGGTTTTCGTGTTCACTCCCAAGGGTGACGTTATAAATCTTCCTGCAGGTTCAACGGTTATCGACTTTGCCTATGCAATTCACTCCGCTGTCGGTACAAAGATGGTGGGTGCAAAGGTCGGCGGCAGGATTGTTTCCCTTGATTATAAGGTTCAAACCGGTGAAATTGTTGAGGTTCTCACGTCATCTCAGCCGGGTAAGGGACCCAGCAGAGATTGGCTCAATATTGTAAAAACAAGCAGTGCAAGGACAAAAATCCGTGCCTGGTTCAAAAAAGAACGTCGTGAAGAAAATATCATTGAGGGTAAGGCAGAGCTTGAAAAGGAAATCAAGCGTAATAAAATGCGCTTTACCGATGAAGAGTATCAAAATCTTATAGAGGTGCTTGCAGAACGTCAGCATTGCAGTACTGTTGATGATTTCTATGCAGCTATCGGTTACGGCGGTATATTCCTTACGAGGATTATGCCCTTCATAAGGGATGAGTATCACAGGATTTCTACTGCCAAACAGCCTGAAAAAATCAAGATTCAGGAGTCAAAACCCACCAAGCATGCGGTTGGTGAGGGTGTTTCCGTTGAGGGCATTGATAATTGCCTTATTAAGCTGTCACGTTGTTGTGCACCCATTCCCGGTGACGAAATTATCGGCTTCATTACCCGTGGTCACGGTGTGTCAATTCACAAGCGTGATTGTACCAATGTGCCCCGTGATATTGCAAGCTGTGAGGAGCCTGAGCGTTGGGTAAGTGCCCGTTGGCTTACGGGTAGCGCAAACCAAGAGTTTAAGGCAGGCCTTACCATTGAGTGTGAAAGCCGTGTTGCACTTATGGCGGATGTTGCCACATTGCTTGCGGATATGCGTGTTATGATTAACTCGATCAACACACGAGAGCTTAAGGACGGCTCATATTATATATATATTACAATTACGGTCAAGAGCACGGATTTCCTCAATACGGTTATTTCCAGGCTTAAGACCATAAGCGGTATTACAGACGTAACAAGGAGCAGTAACTGATGAAAGCGGTTATTCAGAGAGTGCTTGAAAGCTCTGTCAGCGTTGACGGCAGGGTAGTAGGCTCATCGGGTAAGGGTTATATGATACTTGTGGGTGTTGCTAAGGGTGACACGGAAAAACACGCTGACCTTCTTGCCCGTAAAACAGCAGCCTTAAGAGTTTTTGAGGACGAAAACGGCAAAATGAATCTGTCCGTAACAGATGTTGACGGAGACATTCTTGCTATATCACAGTTTACACTTTGTGCAGATTGTAAAAAAGGTAACAGACCTTCCTTTACACCAAGCGAAGAGCCCGAAAGGGCAAAGACACTTTATGAGGTTTATTGTGAAAAACTGAAGGAATATGGTGTGAAAAGGGTTGAACGTGGCATATTCGGTGCGGATATGAAGGTTTCTCTTGTGAATGACGGACCTGTTACAATATGCTTTGATACAGATATCTGGAGTGTGTAATATGTACATTAAAGCTTTATCTCTCGGAGCGGTTTCAGCAAACTGTTATATTATTTCCGACGGCTCGGGTAACGGTGCGGTCATTGACCCCGGTGATTATACCCTTGCCCTGAAAAAAGAAATAGCAAATGCAGGAATCACTAATCTTTGCTATATTCTGTGCACCCACGGTCACTTCGACCACATCTCAGGGGTGGCACAGTTAAAGGAAAAATATCCTGAATCACAGGTTGTGTGCGGTGTGGAGGATGCCCCTGCTCTTTCAAGTCCTGTGTTCAGTCTTGCAGAGGCTTTCGGTCTGCCCTTTAACCCCTGCTTTGCAGACAAAACCGTAAAAAATGGCGATGAGCTTTATGTTGGCAGTCTTAACATCAAGGTAGTTGGTGCACCCGGTCACTCCTTGGGTGGAGTTGTGTACTATTTCCCCGAAGAAAACGTTATGTTCACAGGTGATACACTTTTTAAAGGCAGTATCGGCAGAACAGACCTTTACGGTGGCGATTACAGCACGCTTCTCAAAACACTTTCCAAGTTCAAGGATTATCCTGCGGACACCCTGGTATATTCAGGCCACGGTGAAAAAACATCTATTGCCTACGAATTGAAATACAACCCATATATAAGATGAATATTTATTGTATAAACCATAAGTTTTTGTATGAAACGGAAAAGCTTCTTTTTCTGTTTCTTCCGTTTGAAAAAAACACTTGTCTTGACACCTTTAACGGTGATAACGGTGATTATTTTTTTACTATGATATCACCTGAGGGGGACAAGGTTAGTTTTAAAACAGAGTTTTCATACAACGGTCAGGTGAAATCAGCGAAAAAAACAATGTATGCATCAGAATGTACTGACCGTGAATATGAGCTTTTGTCACTTGCTTATCCCATTCTCAGGGATGTTTGCGGTTTTGCTCCCGAGTGGGGAATGCTTACAGGTGTAAGACCATCCAAGCTGATGCTCAATAAAATTGAGGAGCTGGGTGAGGCAGGCGCAAAGGATTACTTCACAAACAGATTTTTTGCCACACCCGAGAAAACAGAGCTTGCTTTCAGCGTGGCAAGCACAGAGCTGAAGATTATCAAAGCATCTCCCGAAAAATCCTTCAGTCTGTACATAAGCATACCGTTCTGTCCCACGCGGTGCAGTTATTGCTCATTTGTGTCACATGCTATCGGTACTGAATCTGCAAAAAAGCTTGTGCCTCAGTATGTTGATAAGCTCTGTGAGGAATTGGAGTTTGTTTCCCAAAAGGTTAAGGAAGCGGGTCTGATGCTCACAACCGTTTATTGGGGTGGCGGTACACCCACAACACTCAGCGCAGAAGCGCTTGACAGAGTTATGACGGTTATTGAAAATAATTTCGATATGAGCAATTGCTTTGAATATACCGTTGAAGCAGGTCGCCCTGACACAATAACAAAGGAAAAACTCCTTGTACTAAAAAAACACGGAGTCAACAGAATAAGCATAAATCCACAGACCTTTTCTGACAGCGTGCTCGAGGAAATCGGCAGACGTCACACGGCAGAGCTTACCGTTGAAAAATACAAGGATGCCCGTGAAATCGGATTCGACAGTATCAATATGGATTTGATTGCGGGTCTGCCCACAGACACCGTTGAAAGCTTTAAAAACAGCGTTGATAAGGCTATTGATTTGGGGGCGGAGAACATAACCGTTCACACCTTGGCTCTCAAAAAATCATCAACCATTGTTACGGAGAACGAGCGTGACAGCGTGAATGCGGACAATATTGCAGAAATGCTCAGCTATTCCCGTGAAGCCCTTACAAAAAGCGGATATAAGCCGTACTATATGTACAGGCAGAGCAAGGCTCTCGGAAACTTTGAAAATGTAGGATGGTGCAAAGAGGGTAAGGAATGTGCATATAATATACTTATGATGGAAGAATATCAGCACATTATTTCTGTCGGTGCAGGTGCAGTTACAAAGCTTTTGTCACCCGGTATCACTAAAATTGAAAGAGTGTTTAACTACAAATATCCCTTTGAGTATATTTCACGTTTTCCCGAATTACTGAATAAAAAAGAACGTATAACCTCGTTTTTTGAGGAGGTATGAAATGTCGAATATAAACAATACTATCGAACATATATGTTTGCAGAGTGAGAATCCTGTGGAGTTTATCCGTGAGTGTGAAGCACGTTATGCAAATAAAATACTGAAAATTGCAGATATTGTGGCAGAAAAGCAGGGCAATGAAATAATTATGATTGCAGGTCCCAGCTCCGCAGGTAAAACAACCTCTGCAAAGCGTATGAGATTGGCACTTGCAGAGAAGGGGATAAACAGTCACACCGTTTCGCTTGACGACTTTTACCTTAATAACTGTGACTCACCCAGATTCCCCGACGGTACACCTGATTTTGAAACTGTTTATGCTCTCGATATCGAGCTTTTCAGGGTGACTATGAATAAGCTTCTCAATGAGGGTGAGGCAGATTTACCTGAATTTGATTTTCTTACAGGTACCCGTAAGAAGGAATATAATCATATTAAGCTTGGTGAAACAGATGTAATAATTGTGGAGGGTCTTCACGCTCTTAACCCCATTATTACGGATTGTCTGCCGGCAGACAGACTTATTAAGATTTATATCAACGTTTCATCAAGAATTTATGATAAGCAGAACAACATCATACTTAATAAGCGCAATATGAGGTTTGTCCGCAGAATGGTTCGGGACTACAAGTTCCGTGGCAATTCTGTTGAGAAAACATATGAATTGTGGCTTAATGTTCAGTATGGTGAGGATATGTATCTGTTTCCCTTCAAAGACAATGCAGATATAAAAATAAATACAATTCATCTTTATGAAACCTGTGTTTTAAAAGAAACTGCCGTAAAGCTTCTGAGTGAAATTGAAAAAGACTCCAAGTTTTATCTGCAGTCACAAAGACTTATAAAAAGTCTTAAAAAATTCCCTGAAATAGACTCAGACCTTGTACCGGAGGATTCGTTGCTCCGTGAGTTTATTGGTGCAAAGGAGAAGTGAACGTAATGTCAGAAAAAGAAACAAAAAAACAAAACGTTCTGGGCGGTGCTATTGTTCTTGTTGTGGCAACTGCCCTTGTAAAGGTTATCGGTGCCATTTACAAAATACCGCTTACGAGTATTATCGGTTCTCTGGGCAGAGGCTATTTTGCATCGGCTTATAATATCTACACACCTATTTATGCTATTTCGATGGCAGGTCTGCCTGTTGCAGTATCCACCATTGTTTCAAGGAACGTGGCACTCGGCAAATACCGTGACGTGAAGCAGGTGCTTAAGGTAACATTTCCCTTGTTCCTTCTTCTCGGTCTTGTGGGTACAGGTGCAATGTTCATTGCCGCCAAGCCTTATGTTGACAGTGTAGGCTCACCCCTTGCTCTTTACAGCGTGTTTGCTATTGCTCCCTCAATTCTTTTCTGCTGTGTTATGAGTACATACCGCGGTTACTACGAGGGTCTGAGCAATATGTACCCTACGGCTATTTCGCAGGTTATCGAATCCTTGGGTAAGCTGATTTTCGGCCTTTCACTTTCCAAGTTTGTTATTAACTATGCCTTCAAGCAGATTGAGGCAACAGGCGAGGTTTTCGGTACTGTAATCAAGCAGGAGTCCGATACTGCCATTGTTTACGCTATGGCTGCAGCAGCGGCCATTGTGGGTGTAACGTTGGGTACTGTGTTTGCGTGTATTTACACAATTCTCCGTCATAAAATAAAAAAAGACGGCATAACACAGGAAAAGCTTGTAAATTCACCTCTTGCAGATACAAAGAAATCAACAATGAAGGCGATTATTGCCATTGCAGTTCCCACGGCAATAAGCTCACTTGTGCTTAACATTACAAACTTTATTGATACCTGGATGATACAGAATCGTCTTGAAAGCGTTGTTGTAAAGCATTTTGATGAAATTATGTCCATTTACGGCGATTCTATCACCGCCGCAAGCGTTGCAAAGGAAAACATCCATACCTTCCTTTACGGTGCTTATGATACCACAATGGACTTTAAAAACCTTATTCCCACCATTATGATGACACTTGGTGTCAGCGCAATTCCCATTATTTCAGGCGCAATGGCTAAGAAGGACCACAAGCTTGTGGGTGAAACGGTAAATACGGTTTTCAGAATGACAATGCTTATTGCACTTCCTGCAGGTGCCGGCTTTATGGCACTCAGCGGTCCTATTCTTACACTTCTTTATGAGGGTACTGCCAACGAACCCGGTATTACGGTTGCCGCTCCCGTTATGGCACTTTACGGCCTTATGATGCCAATCCTTACCTTGTCCGCACCCCTTACAAACATACTTCAGGCAATCGGCAGAGCAGATGTACCTGCAAAATCTCTTGCACTTGGTTGCGGTATTAAAATAGGGCTTAACTATCTGCTTATCGGTATTCCTTCAATAAATGTTAACGGTGCTGTTTTCGGCACGGCAGCATTTTATTTGTTCTGCATTATTTATAACTATGCAGTGCTTAAGAAGGAAACAGGAGTTAAAATTGACCTTAAAACGGTTATTATAAAGCCCCTTGTTGCATCTGTTCTTTGCGGTGTTTCTGCCTACGGAGTGTATGCTCTTGTGTCAAAGGTTGCAGGTCTCGGCAATACACTTGCTTGTCTTGCGGGCATAGCGGTTGCGGTACTTGTTTACGGTATTTCGGTGCTTTTGATGAAAACTTTGGTGAAAAATGACATTTTAATGCTTCCCAAAGGAGAAAAAATCGCCAAAATACTTGAAAAATACAAACTTATCGTTTAAAATATAGAGGAGTTAAACAAATTATATGGCTGTTGATTTTGAATTCAAAGACAGATATAACTTCCACGACCTTGTTGAAATTGTCAGGGTTCTTCGTGAGCCCGGCGGTTGTCCGTGGGATGCCGAGCAGACGCATCAATCAATCCGCGAGAATTTTCTTGAGGAAACCTATGAGGTTATTGAAGCAATTGATACGCTTAACCCCGAGCTTATGCAGGAGGAGTTGGGTGATGTGCTTCTTCAGGTGGTTATGCATGCTGATATGGCGCGTGAGGACGGTTGGTTTACCGTTGATGATGTTGCCAACGATATCTGTCAGAAGCTTATTATCAGACATCCTCATGTTTTCGGTGATGTCACCGTAAATTCAACAGGTGATGTTCTTAAGAATTGGGATGACATCAAACGTCAGACCAAAAAGCAGGCTACTCAGAGCGAGGCTATGGCAGCGATTCCTGCCACATACCCTGCACTTATGAAGGCACAGAAGGTTCAGTCAAAGGCAAGGAAGGCAGGCTTCGATTGGGATGATGCCCAAGGTGCTTTTGCCAAGATTGCCGAGGAAACCGCAGAGCTTAAGGAAGCACTTGCAAAGGGCGACCAAACCGCAGTTGAGGATGAATTGGGTGATTTGCTTTTCTCTGCAGTAAATGTTGCACGCTTTTGTGATTGTGATGCAGAGACTGCTCTGGACAAAGCTACAAAGAAATTTATGGCTCGTTATACAATAACGGAGCGCCTTGCCCGTGAAAAGGGTATTGATATGAAGGCATCCTCCATTGAGGTTCTCGATGAACTCTGGGAGGAAGCAAAAAAAGAATATAAAAGCGAATAAGTCCACTAAAAATCGGTAACGATTTGGAAAATAAAAAATCTATTTTGGAGGAAATTTAAAATGAACAAAACAGATCTTGTAAATGCAGTTGCAGCTGCAGGTTTCACAAAGAAGGACGCTGACAAGGCAGTAGCAGCAGTTTTCGGTGCTATCGAAGATGCACTCGTAAAGGGTGACAAGGTTCAGCTTATCGGCTTCGGTACATTTGAAGTACGTGAAAGAGCAGCTAAGGAAGGCCGCAACCCCAGAACAGGCGAGACACTTAAAATCGCTGCTTCTAAGGTTCCCGCTTTCAAGGCAGGCGCAGCTCTTAAGAACGCTGTTAAATAATTCATTTTATACCAAAGATAAAACCGCAGGCATCAAGCCTGCGGTTTTGTTTTATGTTAATCTGCAACAATATTGTTAAGCCAAACCTTCTTTTTGACAAGTGCAAGACCAACGACAACTTTAATAATGTCAATCAACTGAACGATGACAAAGGTTGTGTGTATGGTCAGGTCGAAAATGTAGTATAGTGAAAATGCAATAGGAACGCTTACACACATTATAAATACGCTGTCCATAAGGAATGTAACCAAGGTTTTACCGCCACTTCGTATAGTGAAGTATGAGGCATTTGCAAAGGAGTGAACGGGAAGGAACCAGGCGCACACTCTGATAAAATATGCGGCAAGCTCCTTTGACTCGGCTGAGGTGTTGTAAAGTAAAGGAATCTTGTCACCGATAAGGAAAACAATAATACCTACAAAAAGGCTTATTGCCGCTGAAAATGTAATCAGCTTGCGATCTGTATCGTAGGCTTCTTTGAATTGATTTGCACCTAACTGTTTGCCGACAATTATTCCGATACTGTTACCGAGAGCTATAAATGCAATGTTTGCAAGGTTCATAACAGTAGATGAAATACTGTAACCTGCAACGACGGATATTCCGTACAGACTATATGCTACGCTGAGGAGTGACATACCCAGTGACCAGAAAAATTCGTTGAAAAGAAGGGGCATACCTTTGATTGTGATGTCCTTGAAAACCTTGCGGGGAATTGTGAAACCTTTGAACAATCCGGTAAAATAAGAAAATCTTTCACGCTTTCTGATTGTGTAAATTACTATAAAGCCACATTCAACACAGCGGGCAATATTTGTGGCAATGGCGGCACCTACAACACCAAGGGCAGGTGCACCTAATTTACCGAAAATAAGCACCCAGTTCAGAAGGACATTTACGAGTACGGCTGAAAAGCCTGCAACCATAGGAGCAACGGTTTCACCTGTTTCGCGAAGAGAGCTCGAGATGACCTGTGTTATGCAAAAGGGAACAATTCCCCACATATAAGCATTAAGATATTGTTTTGCATAGCTAAGAGTCAGCTCTATACTGCCACCGTCATTGCTTTCGTGCAAAAACATATTTATGAGAGGGTCTTGAAAAAGTATAAAAACAAAAAGGCCCACAGCCATAAGAATTAAAGTGATAATCAGCTTATATCGGACTGTGTATCGGATACCGTCTGTATCCTTTTTGCCGTAAAATTGTGCAGTGAATATACCTGCACCGCTGAGAGCACCGAATATAGCAAGTGCAAAAACAAAAACAAGCTGATTTACGATAGAAACGCCTGACATCTGCTCTGTGCCCAGGTTGCCTACCATAAGGTTGTCAAGCATGCTTACAAAATTGGTTATGAGGTTCTGGATCATTATAGGCAGAGCAACCGTCATAACCATTTTATAAAAATTTTTATCACCGATAAATTTACGAATATTCATTGAGAAATCCAATCTGATTAACTGTCGTAGTAGTTTAATGTTTCCAAAACAAGTGATGCAACATCACCGATTGTTTTGCGCCTTACGGCTGTAATTTTGTCACCTGTTGCAGACATACTTTTGGAAATTAGTTTCTTAGATGTGCCGATTGAACAGGAGTCAAATCCGTTGAGTGCGAACGGGGTAAATGATGCAGTACCTACAAGAGGGGCTTCTTTTGTAAGCTTTATGTTAAGGTTTTCTGCAGCCTGAGCAATAACCGATGCGACCTGCGGAGAGCCCTTTGTTCCGCTACCATCCTTAAATATTACAATGAGGCTGTCAGATGATGTTATTTCCTCCAAGGGTATAAATACGGTGGGGACATCGGAAAAAAGCCTTTTGTGCTTTTTAGCAAAAGCATAGGCTCCTGCACGACCCGAGTATTCTGAGCCGGTGAGTAAAATGCAAACCTCGGTTTTTTCATAACGGAAGCTTTCGTCAGACAGCTGTTTAATTACACTCAGAGCAATGCCTGAAGGTAAAAGACTGGAGCTGACTCCACTTGCAGTACGCTTGGGATTAATAATGAAAATTGATGCAATGTAAAACGGAACGAAAACTACACATATAACTCTGAGGAAGTCAAAAACATCGGAGTTAACCGGAACACCTGCAAACAGGCAGAACAATTGACTACAGAACAAAATGGTGTTGCCGAGGATTGAACACAGGCTTAGTACATTGAGCGTAACATTACCGAAAGCAAAGCTTCGCAGACACATCGGTGAGTCAACGTGTGCTGTTATAACAACTCGTGTGGCGGTTTCACCCCGACAGAATCTTTTGCCGTATATATTTGCCGATTTCTTTTTCAGCTTTATAACATCAAGTGCCGTGCCGTCAAAAAGGAATTTGTGGGCATATATGCCGAAAACCGCAAGGTTAAGTATAAGTGAGATTGCAATGGGCATCACAAAGCCGCCTGAAAGGGCAACAGAGAAAAGAAATACCGAAACAATAAGACAAATACTGAGAATTTTGTGCAGAACAGTACCTGCGCCGGGGTGAGTTATAAAGCTCTGCTCGTTTGTTTCGTCACAGAATTTCATAAGCTCGTTCAGTAGTATATGACGAGCCTGTTCCTCGCCTTTACTGCCTGCCCGACGGTCACGGGTTCTGTCTGCAACAGCTTCAACTGTTTCAAGGACATAATTCACATTTTTGTCGTTAAGCTTCGGTAGAATTGTCATAGTTTTATTTTATAATCTCTTTAAATGTTTCGTAGGCTTTTTCCCACTCGTCCCTGTCAGAGGGCTTATAGAGCTTGAGGTTTTCGCCACGTGCAATAATTTTTCTTGCTTGCTTGATATCTTCAATAACACCGCTTGACATAAACTGAATGGCAATGTTACCGAGGGCGGTTGCTTCAATGGGGCCGCCGTAAACATCAACGTTACAGCTCTGTGCCGTCATATCAAGGAGAAGCTTGTCCTTTGTACCGCCACCCATAACGTGAATACGGTCATAAGACTTGCCTGTACATTCCATAATTCCGTCAAAAGTAAGACGATATTTGAGTGCAAGACTTTCATAAATACAGCGCATAATTTCGCCCACTGTTTCAGGAACATACTGATTTGTTTTTTTGCAGTAATCCTTTACGCGCTGAGGAAGGTTGCCCATTGTACCAAATTCGGGAGCATCCGGATCAATAAAGCATTTGAAGGGTTCACATTCAAGTGCTAACTTTTCAAGCTCAGCGTAGGAATATTCCTTGCCCTCGCGAATCCATTGGCGACGGCTTTCCTGAATAAGCCACAAGCCGCAAATATTCTTAAGGAAAGCGATGCTGTAATCATAGCCACCTTCATTTGTAACGTTAAGCTTCTTTGATGCTTCGTTAAGCACGGGCTCTTTTACCTCTGTGCCGAAAAGTGACCAGGTGCCGCAGCTTATGAATGCGAAATCCTCGTATTCGCAGGGTGCGGCAGTAATTGCGCTCTGTGTATCATGTGAAGCAACGCTTACGATATCTGCCTTGGGTACACCCAGCTCCTCGCATATTTCGTCGCTTAGCTGACCGATAATTGTGCCCGTTGCAACGATAGGTGTAAGAATATCCTTCTTAAGACCCAAATCGTTGATGATTTTGTCAGACCAATCACGTGTTTTAAGGGCAACCATCTGTGAGGTCGTTGCGATTGAATACTCAGTTGACTTGACACCCGAAAGGAAATATGAAAGAAGGTCGGGCATAAAAAGAAGTGTGTCCGCTTCTTCTAAAATATAGGGTCTGTTTTCCTTAAGTGAAAGAAGCTGGAAAACAGTATTGAAGTCCATAAACTGAATTCCTGTGATATCGTACATTTCCTCGTGGGACATATACTTTTTGGAAAACTCAGCCATACCGTCATTACGCTTGTCGCGGTAGTGAACAGGGTTTTCAATAAGTGTACCGTCCTTGCGGAGAAGACCGAAATCAACACCCCATGTGTCAATGCCGATTGAATCAAATCCGCCATCTTCTTTTGCTTTGAGAATACCTTGCTTGATTTCAAAGAAAAGACGTTGAACGTCCCAGTACACAGTACCGTTTATTGTTACAGGGTCATTTGAAAAACGGTGAACCTCACGGAGCTCGATTTTTTCACCGTCAAAAACACCTACAATAGCTCTGCCGCTGGATGCACCAAAGTCAAATGCAAGAACACGTTTATTCATAGTATCACTCCAAGTATTTTTGTTTTTTTAAGGTCTTATTTGAGGAAGCAGTTGATGATGATTTCCTCAGCCTCTTCCTCGGATTTACCCAAGGTCTGCAGCTTGAGAAGCTGGTCATTGTTTATTCTGCCGATTGCCGCCTCGTGAACGATATTGGCATCCCAATGGTTGGCGGCGATTTCAGGGATTGAACGGATTTTTGCATCATCCATAATAATGGAATCGCACTGCACGTGGGCTCTGCATTTGGCATTGCCTACCGCACGGGGATAAAAAACCTGCTCGGATTTATCTTTTGCAACACTTCGTGAAATAATCTGCGAGGATGCATCCTCGCCGTTAAGCTCAATCACCATATCGGAGTGGGCAACCTGAGTGCCGTGTGTCATAAGCTTTTCAAGTACAACGAGCCTTGCGCCCTTTTCAAGCTTTGCAACCGTATCACGCTTGGTTGAGTCAACACCGCGGATTTGTACGCTTTCCATTTCGCAATATGAATTTTCGTCCATATAGATTTCGGTAACGGGATTAAGCACTCTTTCACCTGTGCCCTCGCCCTCACCGTAGTGCTTTTCGACGTACTTTATACGGGCGTTTTTGCCGATATGGAAGCGGTGGATGCCGTCGTGCTCGCTTTTTTTGTCACCTGAATTGTGGATACCGCATCCTGCAACAATAAGCACATCTGCGTTGTCACCGATGAAAAAGTCATTATACACAAGGTCCTCCACTCCTGCCTCGGTAATGATAACAGGGATGTGGACACTTTCATTCTTTGTGTCGGGCTTAACGATTATATCGATTCCGGGCTTGTCCTTTTTGGGCTCGATAATAATATTTTCGGTGGACTGTCTGTCAAAGCCCTCACCGTTTTTTCTGATATTGTATGCACCCTGAGGTATGCCGTGAAGGTCAGCAACCGCCTCAAGCATATGAAGTTCTGTTTTATTCATAATTATGTTTTTCCTTTATCTGAATGTGCAAGAGTTGTCAAATTCTGACATAAGCTTGGGGAAAATATCCTCACGTGGACCGATTTCTTTAACGTAGCCGTCTGCAACAACAGCAATCTCATCGGCAATTTTCATAATTCTTTCCTGGTGGGAAATTATTATCATGCTTTCCTTACGGGTTTTTGAAATACCCTTGAAGCTTTCTACAAGCATATTAAAGCTCCACAGGTCAATGCCTGCTTCGGGCTCATCATAAATGGCAAGTGAAAGGTCACGTGCCATAAGAGTTGCAATCTCGATTCGTTTGATTTCACCGCCTGAAAGTGAGTTGTCAACCTGGCGGTTAAGGTAGTCCTTGGAGCAAAGACCAACCTGTGTAAGGTACATACAGCACTGGTCCTCGGGCAAATCACTGCCGTGGGCAAGACTTAAAAGGTCACGGACAGAAAGTCCCTTAAAGCGGGGTGGGTGCTGGAAAGCATATCCGATACCCATTTTCGCTCTGTCGGTAATGGACATATTTGTGATGTCCTGTCCGTTCCACAGAATCTGACCGCCTGTGGGCTTTTCGATACCCATAATTACCTTGGCGAGCGTGGACTTACCACCACCGTTAGGGCCGGTTATAACCAGGAATTTACCATCCTCAACAGTAAGGGAAATGTCCTTGAGAATATCCTTTTCGCCTTTATCATCGCTTACATTAAATGAAATATGTT
This sequence comes from Acutalibacteraceae bacterium, assembly GCA_045532945.1. Taxonomy (GTDB): domain Bacteria; phylum Bacillota; class Clostridia; order Oscillospirales; family Acutalibacteraceae; genus DTU089. The sequence goes on along the minus strand of JAZSGZ010000007.1, from coordinate 17,274 downwards.
TTAACTCAAGCATAAATATCTCCGAATAATAAGTATATATTTAACTAACATAGTTATTCAATTTTAAATTATATACAAATTATTCTTTTTATTCAAGTCTTTTTCAAAAATCCTTGTTAATGCAAATGAATTGTGTTATATTGAGTACAGCAGATTTAGTGTTAGGAGGCTTACCATGAGAAGAATAGGCGGAGATTATGAAAAGGATCTTCCGAGAGAGTCGTTGGAAACTATTTTACAGGATGCTGTTATGGGTGTCTGCATAGTTTCTCCACGTGTTGACGGTATTCAGCTTGATTATACTAATGACGGCTTTTTCAAGATTTTCGGTTATACCCGTGAGGAGTACGAAGAATCTGATGAAGAGGTACGTATGAATCTTTTTAATCAGGCAGATTTTGTTGATATGGTTCGTAAGCTTAATACTGAGTATGAGCCCGGTGAAATAATAGAGTTTGAAACCCGTATCAATAAAAAAGGCGGTGAAAAAGCCTGGGTTCTTATTTCCACTCGTAAACCTCGTAATGTCGCTAAAAATGAACAGGTTTTCATTTGTAACCTTACCGACATAACATACACCAAAAAGCTTCAGATGCAGCTGAGTGAAGAAAAAGAAAGATATGAAATAGTTGAAGAAATTTCTGATGATATTTTGTTCAGCTATGATGTTGTTACCGATGTCTTTGAGTGCTCTGCAAAGATTCTCAGAGGTATGGGCACACGAACAAAAATCGAAAATGCCATTGAAACCTTTACTTACGGTGATGTTTTGGACCATCGTGACGTTCCTGCATTTATTCTTGCTCTGAGCAATGCTCTTTCAGGCAAAAAAATAAATGTTTTTGATGCCCGTGTTATAAATAACAGGGGTGACGGAGTCTGGCACCGTATTAAATTTGCCGTTATATACGGTGATGATGGTAATGCTACAAAGTTTATCGGCACTATGACCGATATCGATAAAGAGAAAAAGGAAAAGTCCCGTCTTATTTCCAAGGCGGAAACAGACCAGCTCACAGGCTTCCTTAATAAGATTTCCACAAGCCTTAAGATTGGTGAAACAATAAGAGAATATCCCGATGAGCAGGGTGCTCTTCTATTGCTTGATATTGATGATTTTAAAAAGCTTAACGATACTTACGGTCATCAGGTGGGCGACAACTTCCTGCGCTCTTTTACAAGCAAGCTGTTTCTCAGGTTCGGCACCAACGATGTTTTGGGCAGAATCGGAGGCGAGGAGTTCGTGGTTTACGTAAACTCTCTCGGCAGTAATGAAGAGGATATAAGAATACGGGCAGAAAAAAGTGCACAGGATATACTTGAAACCTGCCGCAGTGTTACTCTTGAAGGTGTTTCCGACAGGGAGTTTTCCTGTAGTGTGGGTATTGCAATGTACCCCGCTGACGGCTCGTCATATACAGAGCTTTATGAAAAAGCAGATAAAGCAATGTACTCTGTAAAACGAAGCGGAAAAAACAATTATGCTTTTTATGAAGCGAAAGAAACTACGGAGATGTAAAAATGTCACAGATAGCAGAATATATCAAAGATAAAAGAATTCTTATATTAGGATTCGGCAGAGAAGGTCAATCCACCTTCAACTACATAAGAAAGCATCTGCCTCACAAGGCACTTACCATAGCTGATAAGAACAAGCCTGTGATTGATGATGATAACGTAAATATCGTTTTTGGTGATGATTACCTTAAATGTCTTTCTGATTTTGATATTGTTTTCAAAAGCCCGGGCATTGCGTTCCTGGATGATGATATGTACCCCGAATCAACAGAGATAACCTGCCAGACGGATATGTTTCTCAGATTCTGTAAGCCCGTTGTTGTGGGTATTACAGGCTCAAAGGGCAAAACAACCACATCAACACTTATTTATGAAATGCTTAAGGCAGGGGGGCTTAACACCTGCCTTATCGGTAATATCGGTGTGCCGGTTTTTGAAAAAGCGGATGAGGATGAAAGCCTTGTTGCTGTTATAGAAATGTCATCTCACCAGCTTGAATTCACAACCGCTTCACCTCATGTTGCTGTGCTTGTAAATATATATCAGGAGCATCTTGACCATTACAAAACAGGCTACGAGGGATACGTAAATGCAAAACTCAATATTGCCCGACATCAGAAACCGGAAGATGTGCTTGTTTATAATCCTGAGCAGGACCTTACAGGTGTTGTGGATTGGGATAGTGTGATCAAAGGTGTTGCGAAGCCTGTTACGTTTACCTCTGCAGCAAACGACGGATTTGTCAACGAGCTGTGGAAGTCAACAGAGCATCTTAAGGGTGAGCACAACCGTCAGGATATTGCTTATGCACTTGCAGTTGCAAGAACATTTGGTGTGAATGACGATGCTGTAAGGCAGGCTATCAGAAACTTCGGTGGTATTGAGCACCGTATGGAGTTTGTGGGGGTTTTTGACGGTGTGACCTTCTACAATGACAGTATTGCCACGATTCCTACCGCGGTTATGGGGGCAGTAAAGGCTCTCGGTAATGTGGATACACTTCTTTTCGGCGGACTTGACAGAGGAATTGATTATGATGCTTTTGTAGAGTTCCTTAACAACTGTGATATTAACAATCTTATCGGTCTGCCGGAAACCGGACACAGTATAATTGAACGTCTCAAGGCTATGGGATGTACCAAGAATATGCTTTGTGCACGTGATATGGCAGACGGCGCAGAGCTTTGCAAAAAGTATACAGCAAAGGGTAAAGTCTGCTTGTTTTCACCTGCTGCGGCAAGCTATAATTACTATAAAAACTTTGAAGAAAAGGGCAGACACTATAAGGCTTGTGTCCGTGGAGAGGCTTGATTTTTTCGTAAATGATACGAAATTGTTGACAAAATGAGTTTTGAGAATTATAATTAATTAGATTATATAATATTTAAGGAGAGACAGTAATGAAAAAATTTATGTCCGTGCTTATGGCACTTGTAATGGTTTTTTCACTTGTTACAGTAGGCTTTGCAGGCTTTAAGGATGACGCTCAGCTTCAGTTTGACGAGGACGGCAACTTTAAAATTATGGTGCTTGCAGACGTGCAGACAGATTACCCTGTACCTGACGATATGATTACATTTATCAGAGAAGCTCTTGATTATGCAGAGCCTGACCTTGTTGTTTTCTGCGGTGATAACATCAATAACCCTGATGACAGATCTTATGACGAGGTTCTTGCGCCTATCGTCTATCGCGGAATTCCTTTCACAGGTGTTCTCGGTAACCACGATGAAGAGTCATCAGGTGGCAAGACAAGAGATGAGATTGTCGCGAAGTATCAGGAGTACGATGGTTGCCTCTGGTACGATGCTGACCCCTCACTTCACGGTGCAGGTACACACAATCTTCCCATTCTTTCAAGTGACGGCTCAAAGGTTGCTTTCAATCTTTGGATGTTTGACTGTGGCGACTATGTACGCAACTCACAGGGTGAGTGGCTCGGTTACGACTGGGTTCGTGAGGATCAGATTGAATGGTACAACAATACCCGTGATGCAATGACAGCAGAAAATGGTGGCGAGGTTGTTCCCTCAATTGTTTTCCAGCACATTATCCCTCAGGAGCCTACTGAGAAGATTTTTGTTCAATCAGATATCAATATGGGTGACCTTACAATCAACTTCCAGGACGGTACAAGTTATACCTTCCTTCCTGATATTTCCAAGTTCGAAGACGGCTATCTCTTTGAGCATGCTTGTCCCAGCTACGGTAATGACGGTCAGTGGGATGCTATGGTTGAAGGTGGCGATGTTCTCGGTGTTGTTGTAGGCCACGACCACGTTAACAACTTCATCGTTGATGTTGACGGCGTTGACCTTATTATGACTCCCGGTTGTACATATTCATCATATTACAATGATATGATTCAGGGTGCACGCATTATCGAAATCAACGAGGAGAATCCTACAGAGTATTCAACCTACTGTCTTACTTCAAGTGCTCTTGCACAGGAAGATGGTTCAATCCTCGGTGACAGCACAGACAGAACACAGTTTGAGTACACCCTCTCATACTATTTTGAGAAAATCTTTGCTATCCTTATGAATATTCTCAAGAATATTTTTGGTGGCGGCGTTGTAATGTAAGTGAAAAAGTACTGAATATGCCAAATTAACCCTGCAAGGTCAAAATTCTTGCAGGGTTGTTTTTATGCAAATATACATAATTCTTGCATAAAAATTGCATATATACAATTATAATGCATATTTAAGTTACAAAATCAAAAGTTTATTCCGGGACTTATGTAGTGAATTTTTACACAAAACATATAGTGAAACATTGGGATTTTATTGGATTTTTGCAAAAAAACCGAAAAATTAAATATTTTTATTAAAACACTTGACATCTGTGCATTAATGGTGTATAACTATGCATATCGAATGAATATTTTTTCACGAGGCTCTGACCTCGGATTTTGGAGGAAATAAATTATGGATAAGAAAGATATCAAAAAAGTTGTTCTTGCATACTCAGGCGGTCTTGATACATCAATCATTATTCCCTGGCTTAAAGAAAATTACAACAACTGTGAGGTTATTGCAGTTTCGGGTAATGTTGGTCAGGCAAGCGAGCTTGAGGGCCTTGAAGAAAAGGCTATTAAAACAGGTGCTTCAAAGATTTACATTGAAGATCTTACAAAGGAATTTCTTGAGGATTATGTGTTCCCCGGTGTTAAAGCGGGCGCTATTTATGAAGAGTATCTTCTCGGTACAGCCTTTGCTCGTCCCCCTATTGCAAAGAGAATTGCAGAGATTGCAATTGCTGAGGGCGCAGATGCTATCTGCCACGGTTGTACAGGTAAGGGTAATGACCAGGTAAGATTCGAGCTTGCTATCAAGGCATTTGCTCCTAATATGCCCATCATCGCTCCCTGGAGAGAGTGGGATATCAAGTCCCGTGAGGAAGAAATCGCTTACGCAGAAGCACACAACGTTCCTCTCAAGATTAACAGAGAAACAAACTATTCAAAGGATAAAAACATCTGGCATCTTTCACACGAGGGTCTTGACCTTGAGGATCCCATGAACGAGCCCCTTTACAACAAGGAAGGCTTCCTTGAAATGGGTGTTTCTCCCGAAATGGCTCCCGACAAGCCCACTTATGTTACAATCCACTTTGAAAAGGGTATTCCTACAGCAGTTGACGGCGTAGAGATGGGTGCAGTTGAGCTTGTTACAAAGCTCAATGAGCTCGGCGGAGCAAACGGTATCGGTCTTCTTGACATTGTTGAAAACAGACTTGTCGGTATGAAGTGCCGTGGCGTTTATGAAACTCCCGGTGGTGCAATTCTCTATAAGGCACACAGCGTACTTGAAACAATCTGCCTTGATAAGGAAACTGCACACTACAAGGCACTCGTTGCACAGAAGCTTGCAGAGCTTACCTACAATGCACAGTGGTACACACCTCTCACAAAGGCAATTCTTGCATTTGTTGATTCAACACAGGAAACTGTTACAGGTGACGTTAAGCTTAAGCTTTACAAGGGTAATATGATTAACGCAGGCGTTTGCTCACCCTATTCACTCTATGATGCTGATATGGCAACATTTGATGAGGATGAGGTTTACGACCAGAAGGATTCCGCAGGCTTTATTAACCTTTACGGTCTTCCCATCAAGGTTATGGCTAATATGAGAGATAAAGCAGGTCTTGCAAATCTCGGTGAATAATAATTAACGTTTTGCACATTCGGTGCTTTATTCCGAATGTGCAAAAGTGGTTTTTGAAAGGGTATTTTGTTATGGATAAAATGTGGGCAGGCAGATTTACAAAGGCTCTTGATAAGGAAGCAGATGATTTTAATTCATCACTTCATTTCGACTGCAAAATGTTCCGCCAGGATATCTGCGGTTCAATAGCACACGCTCAGATGCTTGCAAAACAGGGTATTATCACAGCAGGTGACTGCGAGGAGATAATCGACGGACTTTCAGGTATTCTCGAGGATATTGAAAGCGGTAAGCTTACCTTTGACAGCGATGCAGAGGATATTCATATGTTCATTGAGAGCGAGCTCACCGCACGTAAGGGTGACGTCGGCAAAAGACTTCACACCGCACGTAGCCGTAATGACCAGGTTGCGGTTGATATCAGACTTTATCTTCGTGATGAGGCTGAAAAGGTCAACGACCTTATCTATACTCTTATTGAGGCTATCCGTGATAAGGCAGAGGAAAATCAGGATGCAATACTTCCCGGTTACACACATCTTCAGCGTGCACAGCCCATAACCTTTGCTCACCATTTACTTGCTTATGCGCAGATGTTTATGCGTGATGCTACAAGGCTTAAGGATGCGGTTAAGAGAATGAATTATTCTCCTCTCGGCTCCTGTGCGCTTTCGGGCACAACCTACAACACAGACCGTTACTTTGAAGCAGAGAAATTAGGCTTCTACGGTATTATGGGGAACAGCATCGACGGTGTTTCAGACAGAGATTTCTGTGTTGAGCTTATGTCGGCATTCGCGATTATTATGATGCATCTTTCAAGATTCTCTGAGGAGATTATCCTCTGGAGCTCCTGGGAGTTCAAGTTTGTTGAGCTTGACGACTCTTACACGACAGGCTCAAGCATTATGCCACAAAAGAAAAACCCCGATATGGCAGAGCTTGTCAGAGGTAAAACCGGCAGAGTTTACGGAGATCTTTTCGCACTTCTTACGTCCCTTAAGGGTATCCCCCTTGCATACAATAAGGATATGCAGGAGGATAAGGAGGCTATCTTCGACAGTATCGAAACTGTTGAAAAGTGCCTCAGTATATTTGCTCCGATGATAGCGACAATGACTGTTCTCAAGGACAATATGTATTCTGCCGCACAGAAGGGCTTTATTAACGCAACCGACCTTGCCGACTACCTGGTTAAGAAGGGTATGCCCTTCCGTACAGCATATAAAATCGTTGGTCAGACAGTTGCGGAGTGCATTGAAAAGGACAAGGTTCTTGAAACACTTACTCTTGAAGAATACAAGGCTCACAGTGACCTTTTCGAAGAGGATTTGTTCCACGAAATCTCACTTGAAACCTGCATTTCAACAAGAATTTCCGCAGGCTCAACAGGTTATGAGTCAGTAAAAAAACAGTTACAGGATGTTACGGAGTTTATAAATGGCAAAGAAAGTATTTATTGACGGTAAGGCCGGAACAACCGGTCTGAGGATATATGAAAGGTTGGAAACCTTTGAGGGTATCGAGCTTATTACCCTTGATGACGAAAAAAGAAAAGACCCTGCCTGCCGTAAGGCGGCACTCAACGAAGCGGATATTGCTTTCCTGTGCCTTCCGGATGATGCGGCAAGAGAATCTGTTTCACTTATTGAAAATGACAATACGGTTGTAATTGATACTTCAACCGCACACCGTACACTTGATGATTGGGCATACGGCTTCCCGGAGCTTTCATCTGCACACCGCGAAAAGCTGGAAAATTCAAAGCGTGTTGCAGTACCCGGTTGTCACGCAAGTGGCTTTATCAGTCTTGTTTATCCCCTTGTGGAGGCAGGTGCTCTTGACGGAAGTGAAGAGTTATCTTGCTTTTCGCTTACAGGTTATTCGGGCGGTGGCAAGAAGATGATTGCAGATTATGAGGAGGAGCCCGATGAGCTTTTAGGTGCTCCCAGACAGTATGCACTCACTCAGAATCACAAGCACCTTAAAGAGATGGTTAAGATAACAGGTATCGAAAATGCCCCTGTTTTCTGTCCCGTTGTCGGTGACTTCTATTCGGGTATGGAGGTAACTGTTCCCGTTTTTAAAAGGCAGTTGAAGAACGGCTTTGATGTGGAAAAGATTAAAGAGGTTTACAAAAACAAATATAACGGACCTTTGGTTAAATATTGCGACGACAGTGAGGAAGGCTTCCTTTCGGCAGGTATTCTTTCCGGTAAGGATTCTATGATTGTTTCCGTTTACGGCAACGAGGACAGAATTATTCTTGTTGCACGTTATGATAACCTTGGTAAGGGTGCAAGCGGAGCAGCTGTTGAGTGCCTTAATATTATTCTCGGCAATGACGATACTGAAGGATTAGAGGTTTAATACTATGGAATTAATTAAGGGCGGTGTTTGTGCCGCGCAGGGCTTTACCGCAAGCGGTGTTCATTGCGGTATAAGAAAGAATAAATCAAAAAGAGATCTGGCACTTATTTTAAGTGAAACCAAGGCAAGTGCAGCCGCAGTTTACACCACAAACCTTGTTAAGGGTGCACCCCTTGTTGTAACAAAAATGCACCTTGCAGACGGCAAGGCACAGGCGGTTATATGCAACAGCGGTAATGCTAATACCTGTAATGCAAACGGTATCGAAATTGCACAGCAAATGGCAACACTTACTGCAGATGCATTAGGCATAAATAAAGAAGATGTTGTGGTTGCATCAACAGGTGTTATCGGTCAGCCTCTTGATATTACGCCTATTGCGAACGGTATGTCTGAGCTTGTAGGAGCACTTGGCGATAACAGTGCTGAAGCGGCTGAGGGTATTATGACTACCGACACAGTTATGAAAGAGGTTGCTGTTTCATTCGATATTGACGGTGTTACCTGTAAAATCGGTGGTATAGCAAAGGGCTCGGGTATGATTCACCCCAATATGGCAACAATGCTCGTGTTTATTACAACTGACTGTGCCATTTCCTCCGAGCTTCTTTCAAAGGCTCTTTCACAGGATATTCAGAATACCTTTAATATGGTAAGCGTTGACGGTGACACTTCAACAAATGATATGGTATGTGTCCTTGCAAACGGCAAGGCAGGTAACGCTGAAATTACTGCAGAGGGTGAAGCCTTCAACACATTTATGAAGGCGCTTAATACTGTAACGGTACATCTTTGCAGAATGATTGCAGGTGACGGTGAGGGAGCAACAAAGCTCCTTGAGTGTCAGGTTACAGGTGCTGCCGACGAGCAAACCGCAAAGACTGTTGCCAAAAGCATTATTTGCTCATCACTTACAAAGGCGGCAATGTTCGGTGCCGATGCAAACTGGGGAAGAGTGCTTTGTGCCATAGGCTACAGCGGTGCAGATGTAGATGTAAATAAGGTTGACGTTTCCTTTATTTCCGCAAAGGGTGAAATCCCTGTATGCAAAGACGGTGCAGGAATTGACTTTTCTGAGGAAAAAGCAAAGGAAATACTTTTGGAAAAGGAGATTGTGATTTCCGTTGGTCTTAATTCAGGCGATGCTACGGCTACTGCCTGGGGTTGCGACCTTACTTACGAGTATGTAAAAATCAACGGCGATTACAGAACTTAATGATATGAACATAAATAATCATCAGCGTGCAGAGGTTATTACTCAGGCACTTCCCTATATTCAGAAATATCACGATAAAATTATCGTTGTAAAATATGGCGGTAACGCTATGATAAGCGAAGACCTTAAAATGCAGGTTATGGAGGATATTGTTCTCCTTTGGCTTATCGGTGTTAAGCCTGTGCTTGTTCACGGTGGCGGTCCCGAGATTTCCGAAATGCTCAAAAAGGTCGGTAAAAAGAGCGAATTTGTTGACGGCTTGCGCGTTACCGATAAGGAGACGGCAGAAATCGTACAAATGGTTCTTGCAGGTAAAATCAACAAACAGCTCGTTAACCTTCTCGGTGAGCACGGCGGTAATGCTGTCGGTATTTCAGGTATCGACGGTCACCTTATTGAAGCCGAGGTCAAGGATGAAAGACTTGGCTTTGTGGGTGAAATCACAAACGTAAATGTTCAGCCTATACTTGACCTTATTGAAAAGGGCTATATACCTGTTGTTTCAACAGTTGGTTGCGATAATGAGGGCAATGTTTATAACATAAATGCAGACACAGCCGCATCTTATATAGCAGGTGCTATGAAGGCGGAGCGTCTCATAACAATGACTGACATTCCCGGTATACTCAGGGATGTCAATGACCCCGACTCTCTGATTAAGCGTGTCAATGTCAAGGAAGCTCGTCAGCTTTTTGAGGACGGCATTGTAACAGGGGGTATGATACCCAAGGTTGAGTGCTGTATCGAGGCAGTTGAGCGCGGTGTACGACGTGTTACAATTCTTGACGGTCGTGTGCCCCATGCAGTTCTTCTTGAGCTCCTTACGGACGAGGGTGCCGGTACAATGGTTAAGGGAGAGTAATTTATGAGCATTAAAGAGCTTGATAAAAAATATGTAGCAAATACCTACGCCCGTTTTGATATTGAGCTTGTAAGCGGCAAGGGCAGTAAGCTTTATGACGACACAGGCAAGGAATATATTGATATGGGCACAGGCATCGGTGTAAGTATTTTCGGTGTCGGTGACGAAGGTTGGGTAAATGCGGTAACAAATCAGCTTACCACCTTACAGCACACATCAAACCTTTATTACACATCACCTTGTGCAGAATTAGCTCAGCTTCTCTGTGAGAAAACATGTGCAAAAAAGGTTTTCTTTTCGAATTCAGGTGCCGAGGCAAATGAGTGTGCAATTAAAGGTGCCCGTAAATATGCCGCAGAGAAAAAGGGCGCGGAGTATTTCAATATAATCACACTTAACAACAGCTTCCACGGCAGAACCATTACAACTCTTGCAGCAACAGGGCAAGACAGCTTCCACAAGGATTTTCTTCCTCTTACAGAGGGCTTCCTTTATGCGGATGCAGGTGACCTTGAAGGAATCAAAAAGCTTGCTTCTGAAAACAAGGTTGCCGCAGTTATGATTGAAACAGTACAGGGTGAGGGCGGTGTTGTTCCGCTTGATTCTGATTTTGTCAAAAACCTTGAAAAATTCTGTAAGGATAACGATATTCTTCTTATCGTTGATGAGGTACAGACGGGTAACGGCAGAACAGGTGCTCTTTACGGCTATATGAAGTTCGGTATTACACCCGATATCGTTTCAACTGCAAAGGGTCTCGGTGGCGGTCTTCCTATCGGTGCTACAATGTTCTTCGAAAAGACCGCTTCGGTTTACACACCCGGAAGTCACGGCTCAACCTTTGGCGGCAACCCTGTTGCCGCGGCAGGTGCGGTGAACATTATTGAACGTCTTGATGATGGTTTTCTTAATGAAGTCAACAAGAAGCACGATTATATTATGGAAACACTTTCGGCTTGCGAGGGTGTTAAAAGTGTTACAGGCCTTGGTCTTATGCTTGGTATTGAAACGGTCAAGGATGTAAACGAGGTACTGAAGTACTGTCAGGAAAACGGGGTATTACCCATTAAAGCAAAGAATAAGCTCAGGCTTCTTCCGCCACTCAATATTTCATTTGAGGATTTGAAAAAGGCAGTAGAAGTTATTAAAAATGCTTGTATATGAGGTGCAGATATGAATCTTAAAGGAAGAGATTATTTAAAATTACTTGATTTTACAAGTGAGGAGATAGATTACCTTATCAACCTTGCCGCAGACCTTAAAAAGAAGAAAAAAAGCGGTATTCCTCACGATACACTTAAGGGTAAGAATATTGCTCTTATATTTGAAAAAACAAGCACACGTACACGCTGTAGCTTTGAGGTTGCCGCAAGGGATCTGGGTATGGGCGTAACCTACCTTGACCCCACCGCATCACAGATTGGCAGAAAAGAAAGCATTGCAGACACAGCACGAGTGCTCAGCTCAATGTACGACGGTATTGAGTACCGCGGTCACGGTCAGGAAATTGTTGAAGAGCTTGCTAAGTACTCGAGCGTACCTGTGTGGAACGGTCTTACAAATGAATTCCACCCCACACAGATTCTTGCAGACTTCCTTACAATCAAGGAGCGCTTCGGCTATCTTAAGGGCATCAACTTTGTTTATATGGGTGATGCAAGATACAATATGGGTAACTCACTTATGGTGGGCTGTGCAAAGATGGGTCTTAACTTCACCGCTTGTGCACCTAAGAAGTATTTTCCTGATTCTGCACTTGTTGACGAGTGCAAGAAGATTGCCAAGGAGACAGGCGCCACACTTTCATTTATTGAAGACCCTATGGAGGCAACAAAAAATGCCGATGTAATTTACACCGATATCTGGGTTTCTATGGGCGAGCCCGAGCTGGTATGGGCAGAGCGTATCAATGATTTGTCTGACTATCAGGTTAACGAAAAGCTTATGGCAAATGCAGGGGATAAGGCAATATTTATGCACTGTCTCCCCTCATACCACGACAAAAAGACAGAAATCGGCAAGCGTATGTGTGAAAAGTTCAACCGCGATGCTATGGAGGTAACCGACGGAGTGTTTGAGAGTGAGCAGTCAGTTGTATTCCAGGAGGCGGAGAACAGAATGCACACAATCAAGGCTGTTATGTATGCAACTCTGTAATTAAGTCGTCCCGCTCAATGATTTTTATTGAATCATAGTTCTTATAAAAGTCATTTATAACGTTACAAAATTCAGGTGATGCACCGTAGTTCACAAGGGCTATGGTGCATTTCTTTTTTACACCGCAGAAATCGGCTAAAGAATATACACAGTAAATACGATCAAAAATCTCACGGCTGTCATCATATAGGGGGATTGCTATTGTGATTTTATCCATACGCCAGGCGGTGATGCGAAAGGACATAAACCAAAGTGTGAATATAAGCCCCAACAGGGCAAAAGCAAATGTGACAAGTTCAGTTATCATAAAAAAACCTCCTGCAATATAATATGCAGGAGGCTTGATTTGGGTAAAACAAAAGGCTATCGGAAATCCGATAGCCTTAAAGCTTGTTTAATTAAACAAGGGGGAATACAGCAACTGTCTCTGAGAATTCAGCCTCTGAAAGGTACTTACCGTTTGCAAAATCTCTTGCACGGAAGATAACCTCGTCGGGAGTAACCTCTACATAAAGACCTGTGCCGGGGTTGTTGTATGTGCCGTCCTTGTTGTCGATGCCGATTGAAGGAACGTTAATACCCTGAACGTTGTTTGCTTCATTAATTGCCTGATATGTGTTGATACCAAAGCCTGTGTGAAGGTGACCTGTAATGAAGAATACGTTTTTGTACTTGCTGATGATGTCATAAACATCATTTGACTGCTCACCGATTGAGCCTGTGAAATCATAGTCATCCTGACGAACGTACTCGGGAAGTCTGCCGGGCTCACCGGGAGCATTTGCGCTACCCCATGTATCGGGAAGACCGTGACCCTCTGCAAGAGGATAATGGCAGATAACGAAAACAGGTTTACCTTCTGCATTAGCTGCCTTGAGCTCAAGGTTGAGCCACTGAAGCTGTTCGTCGCTGATGAAAGCCTTTTCGAACTCGTGCTGGTCAGAAGCCATTACGATGAACTTGTAACCGTTAAGCTCGTATGTGTAACGAAGTGCATCGATAGCATTCTGTTCAATGTTGAGTGCATTTGTGAAGTTTACAAAACGCTCTGTTGACTGCTCGTATTCACGAAGACGGATATCGTGGTTACCTGCACACATAATAAAGTTTGCAGCGTTGATATCTTTAATATCTTCGTAAACTCTGTCAAATTCATCCTGGAAGCCGTTTTCTACAACGTCACCTGCAATGATGAAAGCATCAAGAGTTGTTTCGGAATTTTTAAGATCCTCAGCAGTTGAGATAAGGTTTGTCTCACGTGTGGGGTTGTAGTTACAAACCTGAGGGTCACCTGTAACAACGAAATTGATAACTGCGTCACTTTCAATCTGCTTGATTACGTCCTCTGTGCCGGGAATTGTGATAGCACCGAAGGACATAAGCAATGACATAATCATTGAAATCAACTGAAAAATAGCGTCACTGAAATGTGCCATGAAAAACATCCTTTTCCATAATATTTTTCCTAATTATATCACTAAAGGTAAATTTCGTCAATGGGAATTTTTCAAGAACGATTTTTTTATTGAAAAGAGGCAATATATATGTTATCATACCTTTAATAATATCTACGGAGGAATTTGTAGTATGCAAAAATTATATACACGTTGGGGTAAAGAACTCAATAAGGATTTACCCCTTAACGATTATCCCAGACCTCAGCTCAGACGTAACAGCTTCATTAACCTTAACGGTGAGTGGAACTACGCTATTTATGACGAATACAAAAAATTTGCAGGTTATCAGGGTAAAATAACCGTACCCTTCAGCCCCGAGTGTCTTCTCAGCGGTGTTGAAAGAATGGTTGAGCCCACTGACGTGCTCTATTATCAGAAAATATTTGATTTCAAGCGCACAAATCACCGAGTTCTTCTTCACTTCGGTGCGGTTGATTACGAGTGCACGGTTACTCTTAATAACAGCGTTGTGGGTGAGCACAAGGGCGGCTATCTTCCCTTTACCTTTGACGTTACACAGTATATTCTTGACGGTGAAAATGACCTTAGACTTGCGGTAAAGGACCCGACAGACACAAGCTACCACGCACGCGGTAAGCAGACCTTCAAGCGTGGCGGTATCTGGTACACACCTCAGTCAGGTATCTGGCAGACAGTCTGGCTCGAGGAGGTTTGCGAGGGCTATATTGAATCAATCAAGCTCACACCCGATATTGATGCAGACGAGCTCCGTGTGGAGATAAATTATAACGGCAAGGCTACCGATGAAATGGCTGCGATTGCACTTGATAACGGTGAGGTTATGGCAGGCACAAAGCTCGTTGACGGCAAGGGCGTTATCAAGCTTACGGATTATGAGTGCTGGAGTCCCGAAAACCCGAAGCTTTATGACCTTAAGATTGTTGCAGGTAACGATCAGGTTGAGAGCTACTTCGGTATGCGTAAATTCAGCGTTGGTGAGGACAGCGAGGGTACACCCCGTCTTATGCTTAACAACAAGCCCTATTTCTTCAACGGTCTTCTTGACCAGGGCTATTGGAGTGACGGGATGTACACCGCACCTCACGACGATGCCCTTATCTACGATATTCAGACAATGAAGGATTTAGGCTTCAATACATTAAGAAAGCATATTAAAATTGAGCCCCTTCGTTGGTATTACCATTGCGACAGACTCGGTATGATTGTGTGGCAGGATATGATTAACGGTGGCGGTAAGTACAACTTTGTTGCTATCGGTACTGCTCCGTTTATGTCAATGCTTTTCAACAACAAGCACGCAGGTAAGGTGACAGACGGCAAGAATCACTACGGCTACTTTGCACGTAAGGACGCAGAGGGCAGAGAAGAGTTCTACAGAGAGTCCGAGGAGATGATTAACCTTCTCTACAACGTACCCTCACTTGCTTTGTGGACTCCTATGAACGAGGGCTGGGGTCAGTTTGACAGCGCAAAGGCTTACGAATTCTATAAAGAAAAAGACCCCACAAGGCTTGTTGACCACGCAAGCGGTTGGGTTGACCAGGGCTCGGGTGATGTAAACAGCTTCCACATCTATTTCACACCCTTTATGTTCCCCAAATACAGTAAGGATGACAAGCGTCCCATTGCTCTTACAGAGTTCGGCGGCTATTCAATGCAGCTTAAGGAGCATTCATTCAATACAGAAAAATTCTTCGGTTACCGCAAGTATTACACTCAGGAGAAGTTTGACGAGGCAATTGCAAACCTCTATGAAAACAGAATTTATAACTGTATGAAAAATAAAGGCTTGTCAGCAATTATTTACACAGAGGTAAGTGACGTTGAGGACGAATGTAACGGACTTCTTACCTATGACCGCGAGGTTGTTAAAATTACACCCGAGGTTATGAAAAAAGCCAACGAAAAGCTTAAATATTAATTCCGAGGGTGATAATATGGATACTCTTAAAACAGGAATATTCCCTCAGCGTGTAACAGAGCGTTACGCAACAGACGGTCATGTTTATGATATTGCAGTAGGTGAGGATGTAATTTACCTTTGCACAAGCGAGGGTCTTGTAAAGCTTTGCGGTGATATAATAAACACCCTTTCAAGTGATTTGATTTTCACAACCGTTCACATCTGTAAGGACGGCAGAGTTCTTGCAGGCTGTGACAATAAGCTTTACCTTATCGGTGACAAGGGCGCAGAGCCTCTTGCAGAATTTGATTACCCTGTAACCGATATTAAAGATAGTGATAAGCTCTATGTTCTCACTCGCAGAGTTCTCTACGTGGAGCGTGAAGAGGGCTTCTGTCATTTGTCAAACTGTGAGCAGGATGCAGAGTGTCTTGCCCTTTTCGGAGAACGGGTTTGTGCTTCAAACAGTCGTTGTATACAGCGTATGGAGGGCAAGCGCAGATCCTGGCGTTGCATTTTCCCCGACCATTCAACAATGCCCGAAATTGAAATCAATACAATTGCATTTGACAAAATCGGCAATCTCCTTGTGGGCGCAAAAGAGGGCTTGTATATTTACGACTACAAAAACGGTTGGTATTCACATAAGGAAATTTCCGCACTGCCGCAGGAAAGCGTTTATTCAATCGATGTTGCTGAGGACGGCAGTATCCTTGCAGGAACCGATGTGGGTGCAGTGCTTATCAGAAACGGACTTCCCAAATATCTCCCTGCTACAAGATATGCATTCAACTCTCTTGTTACAGAGGTTGCATTTAACGGTGATGATATTTATACGGTTTCCGACGGCGGTATTGTAAAAATCAGTGAAACAGAAATGACACTTTATGACAAGGCTGTTCACTTCTTTGAAAAAACCGAAAAATACTTCCCCAGAAAAGATGGCTTTATTACAAGCGTTTCGGGAGAATTAAAAGAGGGCAGCTTTTCAAACATAAGCGATAATGACGGCTTGTGGACTCACACATACCTTGCCGCACTTTGCCTGTGGTATGACAAAACAAAGGATGAAAAAATCCTCAAGGCCGCACGCAGATACAAGGATGCAATGCTCGTTCTTACCCGTGCACCTGAGATTGACGGCTTTACCGCACGTGCTGTGAGATATCCCGATGAAGCTACCTGGGGTCAGGGTCTTGAAACACAGGAAATAGGCAACGAGTGGCATCGCTCAAGTGACGGCACCTACGAGTGGCTCGGTGAAACCTCAAGTGATGAAATGACAGGCCACTATTTCGGCTTCTGCCTTTACTATGATTTGTGTGCAACAGAGGAAGAAAAAACCGAAATCAGAGAGGCTGTTTGTGCTATTACAGACCATATTCTTGAAAATGACGGCTATCTTATAGATTGTGACGGTAAGCCCACATCCTGGGCTTGCTGGAATGAAACAGCCCTTAATACAGACAGTATGTGGACCTGGGAAAAGGGTGTGAACTCTCTTGAAATGCTTAATTTCCTTAAGGTTTCATACCATATGTCAGGAGACGAAAAATATCAGAAGAGGTATGAGGAGCTCATAAAAGAGCACCATTTCCTTATAAATGCAGCATTCCATAAGCGTGCAGACGGTCATA
>JAZSGZ010000009.1:0-6722 GCA_045532945.1 Acutalibacteraceae bacterium | reverse complement strand
ATTATGCTATTGGTTGGATTTAGCTCCTTCGGGTGAATGATTATATAATACAAAACAGTTTGGACGGAATGGTGGGTGGTTCTCAATGCGATAGCATTGTGGAATCGTCAGATTCCAACACAAACAACTAATTGTAAAAATCAACTTCATTTATACGTCGCACCTTCGGCACGATTTTAATAGGGTTTTACCTTCGGTAAAATCATCACTTCGTGATGAAGAACCTTCCGTCACTTGACATACAAGTATGTCAAGCGCCACCTTCCTTCGAAGGAAGGCTAAACTATCATCAACTTTTTTTATTCTAACCAAGACTCACGAATTAAGAATCATAATTTCTAATTCCTAATTCCTGACCCTTATGTTGAACGCATAAATGCGTTCACTACGGTGGGTTTGTTAAAGTACGGTGGGGTTGTTGCTCACAAAAGCAATATAATGTTCGGAAGCGAAGCTTCCCCAATAATTTTGCATTTTGAATTCTGCATTTTGCATTTAATATTGCATCGCAGTTTTGACACTTTCAACCTTTTGTTAACAATTTATTCATAAAGTTGTGAAATTTGTACAACATTGGTTTGTTATACTTTATGAAGAGGTGTTTGTATGAAAAAAATCCTGTCCCTACTGTTATCAGTTACCATAATATTTTCAAGTGTTGCGAGTGCTTCAGCCTATGAAAATACTGATATAAATTTCGGTGCTTATCATAGTGAATCCGTAGTCGAAGAGGTCGGTTTTGATGCTTTTGCTACGGGTGTATCGGAGCTTATCAATGAATATGATAATTCAATTGATTGTGAAATATCCGACTGCTCGGAATTAAAATACGGCAGTCACGGTACATCTGTTACCTCATCCTCGGAGGAGGACGGTACAAACAGACTGATTGTTAAATCAGAGCACGCTATTGATACACTTGATGCAGTAGGCTATGTCAACGGATACGACGATTTACATATCCTGCAGTTTGAGGATTATGATGATTTTTCATCAGCATACGAATACTATTCATCGCTTGAATGTGTGGAGTACGTTCAGGAGGACGGCATTTTACACGAAACCGAAATAACCGAAGAATATTTCACCGAGTCAGCCGTTAACTATCCCACACAGTATCAGTCCGATTACTTCGGCTACTCTAATGCAAAGAGCAATATGGCATCAGGCAAGGTTACTGTTGCGGTTATTGACTCAGGTGTTGCCAATGACCACGAAATGCTTGTGGGCAGGGTAGTGCCGACAGGCTTTGACAGTATCAATAACGAAAGCTGTTATGACACACGCGGTCACGGTACACACGTGGCAGGTATAATTGTTGCAAACACCAAATCCAACGTTACTATAAAACCCTACAAGGTTCTTAATAATGCAGGTGCAGGAACGGATACACAGGTTTATCTTGGTATTCAGGCGGCAATTGAGGACAACGTTGACATCATCAACCTCAGCCTTACCAAAAAGGGCGACAGCGAAATACTCCGCGAGGTTATTACAGAGGCTTATAATCAGGGTATCACGGTTATATCGGCTGCAGGTAACAGCAACGAAAATATCGGCACCACAGTATACACTCCCTCAAGCTTTCCCGAGGTTATAAGTGCCGTTGCCATAGACACCACAAGGTATAAATCAAGCACATCCAACTGGGGTTCAAGCAAGGATTTATCTGCACCCGGTGTTAATATTCTCAGCTCACACCTTAATAATACATACAGAGTAATGTCAGGTACATCAATGGCGGCACCCTTTATTGCGGCTGCTGCATCATATCTCCTTGCTGCCGATAACACTCTTACACCCGACGAGGTGTTCAACAGATTATATGCAAGCACATCTCGTGGCGGTGGCTCTCATAATATAAGGTTTGTTTGTCCCGGAGCATTGGTAAGGGGCACCGAAGAATGTCCTTCACCCGTGATTACACCTGCCTCGGGCAGTTTTTTAGGATATGCCACGGTTACTGTCACTTGTCCTAAGGCAGGTGCCGAAATTCTCTATCGCACATCTGATATGGTTGATAAAACCTGGCTTTCTTATACCGGACCCGTAAGAATTGATAATACCACAACATTCAGCGCATATTGTATATGTGCAGGTTATCTTGACAGCCCTGCTGTTTCGGAGGTCTATACCAAGACTGCAACTGACAGCTCAATTTTTGAGGTGGATGAGAACGGTGTGTTGACAGGCTATAACGGAACTGACACCGTTGTTTCCGTCCCCGAGATTTGTAACGGACGTGCTGTTACGGGTATTGGTGCATCTGCCTTCAGCGGTAACGAGGCTATAACCTCTGTTACACTCAGTAACTATATTACAACAATTGAGAACGGAGCCTTTGCAGGGTGTACAGGATTGCAGAGTGTTACTGCTCCGTCTGTTGTGACTGTTAGCGAGGGCGTTTTTGAGGGATGCACAAAGCTACAAAGTCTTGATTTTCGCTCGGTTACGGAAATTAACTCAAGCTTTGCAAATTTTGATGCTTTGACAACAGTCAATCTCAGCGCGCTTAAGCAGCTTCCTGAGGGAATTTTCACTAATTGCACAAGCCTTAAAACAGTCAGCCTGAACAACTTGGAAATAGTTGGTGAAGGGGCATTTTACGGATGTACATCATTAAAGTACGTTTCACTTCCGGCTGTTACTATAATAGATAGACAGGCTTTTTACGGGTGTAGCGGAATAACGCAAATATCAGCTCCCAAGCTTGTATCAATCGGGGAAAGTGCCTTTGAAAATTCGGGTATTTCGTCTGTAAATCTTAATAATATATCAGAAATCGGTGCAAGGGCATTTTATAATTCAGGCATAACATCAGTAACTGTAAGCAGTGAGCCTACTATTGGTGCATCTGCTTTTGAAGGCTGTAAAAAGCTTACAACGGTACAGATGACCAACGTTTCGGCACTCAGCGAGCGTTTGTTTGCAGACTGTACTGCGCTTACAACTGCCAAATTCCCGGCATTACGTGAGATATCAGATTATGCATTTTATAATTGTGAAAGTCTTTCTGAGGTAACTTGGATAGATATGTATTTACGGTATGTGGGTGATTACACTTTTTATAACTGTACAAGTCTTAAGACAGCCGATTTTTCGATTCAGCCTAATTTAAAATATATCGGCAAATCCGCTTTTCAAAATTGTACGGGGCTTGAAACAGTACGCGTGTATAAGGGTCTTGATGCTATACAACCCGAAACATTTGCAGGCTGTACATCACTTGTGTCGATTGCAATCGAGCCCTCTGTATTAACAATAGGTAAAGATGCATTTGCAGGCTGTGACAGCTTTAAATACTTGTTTTATTATGCGCAAAAAAGTGAGTGGGATAAGGTAACTGTTGAATCAGGTAACACAAAGCTTTTGTCATCCTATATTCATTACAGTTCGTCCAATCACACAAAAACAACCAATACTCAAAGTGCAACCTGCAGCAAAGAGGGGTATTCTGTAACAACCTGTAAATATTGCGATTTTCGTGAGGAAAAGGTTATACCCACACAGCCCCACACAGGTAGCTATGTTTTTGTAAAGGCTACTTGTACAACAGATGGTTATAAATACTTTGATTGTAAAGATTGTGATTATGTCGGTGAGCACATACCGATTCCTGCCACAGGTCACAGCTACAAGGCGACTACTGTTGCACCAACCTGTACTGAGGACGGCTACGAAGGAAATGAATGTACGGTATGCGGACATAAAGATGTTGTTACCGTTTTGCCTGCTACGGGTCACAGTTACTCCACCGAATGGACAGTAGATGTGCCTGCAGGCTGTGGTAACGAGGGCTCAAAGTCACGTCATTGTACAGTTTGTGATGCCAAAACGGACATCACCGTAATTCCTGCTGTTTCCGAGCACGTATATACGGGTGCATGGTTGATTGATTATAACGCAACCTGTACCGAGGACGGCTTGAAATACAGAGAATGTTCCTGCGGTCAGGGAATGGAAACTATGATAATCCCTGCAACAGGTCATTCATTTCCCAAGGGTTGGCAAATCAAATCAAATGCTACGTGTACAACATCAGGTATAAAAACCAGAACCTGCTCCGAATGTGATGAAGAGGAGATTGTGAGCATTCCTGCCACGGGTCACGACTATCCCGATGTATGGTACACCTTCGAGCCCACCTGCACAGAGGACGGCTACAGGTGTAAAATCTGCGCCAACTGTGGCGACGAGCAAATGGAAACTCTGACTGCACCTGGTCACGCTTACCCCGATGAATGGACTATCATTAAAGCTACCTGCACGGAAAACGGCTCAAGGAGCAAGACCTGTGCAAACTGCTACGACGTTATTACGGAAACAATACTTGCACCCGGACACAGCTATTCATCACAATGGACAATTGATGTTGAAGCAACCTGTACGGATAACGGCTCAAAGTCGCATCATTGTTTATTATGTGATGACAAGGCGAATGTAACGGTAATAAAAGCAACAGGGCATAATTATCTCCTTCAGAGCGAGGAGGATAATCATCCTCACACAAAGTCATATACCTGCTATAAATGTAAATCATCAAAGGTTGAAAGCCCTTATCTCAGCGAGTGTATTTACTGTAATTACACAGTAACGATTACCGAGGATGATGATTTCAGACTGCTGAGTTATGTGGGTAATCAGCCCGAGGCGGTTGTTCCCTCTGAATATATGAATCGCTCGGTTAAAGCAATTGCAAACGGTTGCTTTAAGGGTAACGACGTTATAGAGAGCGTTGTTATTTCTGACGGTGTCACCTCCATAGGTGCTCTTGCATTTATGAACTGTACGTCACTTGAAAAGGTGATGATTCCTGCCACGGTTACCGATATCGGTACACAGGCTTTCTACGGCTTTACGGGAACAATTTACTGCTCCAAGGACAGTACAGCTCACCAATATGCAATCAATAACAACATAAAATACGTCCTTGATGATGTTGCCGAGTCGGAAAAGCCAATTCAGGACACAACAGATACTACAATTGATTATGATAATTTCGTTATCAGAACCGATGTGTGCTCCGTTAATGATGTTACAGATATTCTTGGTTTGTCGGAAAGTGCGGTTGCTGTTGCCGAGGCAAGCTATATCTATGGTAACACTGAATTTTACGGCACAGGCACAACCATAACTG
Source organism: Acutalibacteraceae bacterium (assembly GCA_045532945.1). GTDB lineage: Bacteria > Bacillota > Clostridia > Oscillospirales > Acutalibacteraceae > DTU089. The sequence goes on along the minus strand of JAZSGZ010000009.1, from coordinate 1,585 downwards.
TGTTTGACGGCAATAAATATATAGGCGAGTTTACCCTTGTTGTAAATGGCGACATCAACGGTGACAGCGTTTGTGATGCCCTGGATGCTTCTCAGGTTGCACTTGCATCAAGCGGACATAAAACCCTCAGCGGTGCTTACGCCTTAGCTGCCGACAGCAACTCTGACGATGTGGTAGATATCATTGATTATCAGGCTGTTGTTAATAGGGTAGTGGCGTAGTTAAATGCAGAATGCAGAATGCAAAATGCAAAATTATCGGGGAAGCTCCGCTTCCGAATATTATATTGCTGTTGCAGACAACCAACTTAATAGATTAATTGCAAAAATAAGGTGAATACGAAACAATAAAGTAGTTGGCGGTCTACCTCTCTGGTTTAAGAGAGGGGGCAAGGAACACGACCGCGCCCTGTGGGCGATGCAGGGAGTGTGAGTTGGCGCAGTGGTCAAAATTGTGCGAAGTGAACAACGAGCAAACAATTTTGGGTACCACAAGAGGACTTACCATTACTTACTTAAACAACAAGCTTTCAAGCGAAGAATAAACTTATTGGCGGTTCTACCTCTCTGGTTTAAGAGAGGGGGACCGCCTTATATTTATTTCATCATAAAAACCAATCAGCAAACGAGAGAATAACTAACTGTTTTATACCAAGTCTGACGGGCGGTGGAGAGTTCCAACGCGAAGCGTTTTGAATCGCTGGATTCAACGGTAACAGCCTGAATGCTTGTTGTAAATGAAATATGAAACATCAGCATTATACTCCGCAAAGCACATTATTGTTAAATTGAATTTATCATCCAATGGAAACTTCGTTTCCACAATGCTGACGCATCGGAAACTCTCCACCACCCGACAAGCATTGTTTTTAAACGAAAGTATTTGCCCGTTTGAAAGGAAAAATAAACAACAACTTAACAAAAAGGTGGTCCCCCTCTCTAAAGTTAGAGAGGTAGACCACACAACAACTTTTTTGTTCTCATTTGGTTGAATCTTGCGAAAAAACTACAATGTTCGGAAGCGGAGCTTCCCCGATAATTTTGCATTCTGCATTCTGCATTTTGCATTTAATAAAAAAATCGACCTCATTAGCCACGGGTGGCTAAGGACAGTTTAGGTGAAATATACGGTGTAGTCAGTTACGGCTACACCGTGTTTTCATTTTTACGAAGCTTTTTTGGCGTAAGCTTTCATTTCTTCTTTTGTCTTTTCTAACATTTCAGCATCGGGGAACTGTATAACACCAACACCCACAAAGTGTATTTTTATGGGTACATGCTTTTTCCCGTCTTCACCTATAATTCTGTCAAAAATCTCAATTTTGTCAATGAGCCTATTAACAGTAGATGGTGTCAGCTCCTTTATATCAGTACACTGACGGATGTTAGCAAGAAAATTTCTGACATCAATGTTTTCTTGTTGTGCGGTATTGATAAGTTTCTCAGCATCCTCAACCTTTTGCATTAAATCCTTCTGCTCATTTTCATAATTGGTAAGCATACGTTTATAACGGTCATCAGGTAGTTTACCAAGAACATTTTGTTCAAATACAGCCTCAATGAGTTTATCTAACTCCTGTATGCGC
>JAZSGZ010000033.1:0-30525 GCA_045532945.1 Acutalibacteraceae bacterium | reverse complement strand
GAATTATTTTCACCTTTGGTGAAATCATTGCTATGCAATGAAGAACCTTCCGTCACGAAAAAACAAGTTTTTTCGCGCCACCTTCCTTCGAAGGAAGGCTGAACAAACCGCAACTTTTTCTTAAACCAAAGGGTGAGTCGCTAAACCCACCCTTTGAGAAAAATGATTAACTTAAATCCGAGCGAGACATAGTACCGTCCCCCGTCTTACCTCTGTCCTATATTATTAGTCGTTGACTGTAGTCAAGGGAACACTAAATTTTCCCAAAACCAAAGAATAATTTGTGGTATCTACTGCAACACTTGCACAAGAGCAAATCTCAAACACACCACCATACATGTAAGAAACACCATACAAAATGCAATCATTATTTTCATGTTCGCAAATATGTTGATTATTTTTAAAATAATTAAATGTAGTTTGAACATTATTCGGATTATCAATAACAAAGCAATCATTCGAATTCAACGAAACCAAATAGAACCTATCAATGCTATCAAAATCCTCTATGCGTGTGGGAACATAAGCATCCATACGTTTGTATACTTCATATCCCAACAAACCCATATCATAATAAATATAGTTCCTGCCACTATCATTTGATGAACCAACATAATTATCTGATATTATATACTCATCTCGTTCAAAACCTTGATGATCATATAAAAACGGCAAAAACCTGTCATCACCTAAATCAAAATCACAAACAACATATTCATATCCATTATATTCTACTTTGTCACTACCCAAAGTTACAACTAGTGGGTTAGGTATGTTACAACAACTTGACAAAAAAACAAGAGACAAAATTATACATATTAATTTAACATGACGCATATATTCACCTCAATTAACAATGCCAAAAGAAACCACCATTTTATATAAAGCGTATGACGTATATTTTTTCTGGTAAAACTCACTCAAAAAAAATGCATACAAATATTTAAATTTTTCAAACGAATGGGCATTAGAATCATATCCAAATGATTTTGGGGATATTGAACCAATATCTGTATATTTAAATCTTTTAAAGTGATTATCTTCAGCTTCCGTCCTCTTACGATCTTTTAAACCAACATACATAATGTAATGTATCAATAATTCAAAACGAATACCCAATTCGGTTCTTCCATACAAACTATTTTTCACCAAAAATCTAGCTGCATAACACATACCGAATGCCAATGGCTCCAACCACTTTCTTTTAATTATGGTACTCATTGCCGCCATATTGTTACTAATTTTTAAAATACCGTTAACAAAGCTAAAAGCAAACGATTTTGACAAGCCATTCATGTATATAGTAGAACCAACAACCCATGTATATCGGGCAGTTTTATATGGAATCATAGAAAAATTATACAAATATTTTCCACTCGGGTCCACACAACCCACCGGCTCATTTTCACAATATGCAAACAAGTTGTAAGACAAGAATGTGCCTGTTGCGCCGAGGTAATCTGTGCTGTCTGCATTTATGAAGCGGCAGATTTCAGGGTCATAGTAGCGGGACTGAAGATAGTACATCTCAATATCATAGTCATAGCAATATCCGCGGTATGTAAAGGGATTGATTTTTGACAGCTCGGCTGCAAGCGCCATACTCTCCATACTTGTTGCACCAAAGGTAACAACACCCCAGGCATCATAGGTACAGGTCAGTATTACTGCACCGTTTTCATCAACTATGGCAGTTATATCCCCCTGTGCATTTTTCAGGTACAGATAGGTTGCAGAATTATCAAGGATAAATCCGCGCACCTCACCGTAGCTGTCGTAAATAAACCTTGCAGTCTTTGATGTGCCGTTTGCCGTGTATGTAATAGTAACAAGTCTGCCGTCGGAATAAACGTAGTCATAGGTTGATTTTACGGAATTATTCTCTCTAACAACCTTTCTGTATCTCATTCCGTCAACATCATAGTTATATGATATTTCCTTGTTACCCTTTTCATACTCAACCAGCTCTCGTCCGCGCCAGGTAAGGGTTGCTCCCAGGTAGCTTGTGGGGTTGTCCCAAAGGGTGAATTATATAGTGAACCCACCCTTTGGGAAGAAATTTAATCAGCTTTTTCAGTGGTTTCAAACCGTCCCCTGTTTGTTTTTTCCCTTATTGTTCTGACCCCTAATTCTAATTAAAACATCAATAAGTTTCCCGTTCAGAATAAAAAGAATTATAAAAACAATAACAGAAACACCAACTAAGCAAATCATTTTCCCATAATCAAGCGAAAGTTCCACGAGTTCTAACGGAAATGTTTTATAATAATACTCTTTAGATGTTTCAAATTCATCAAACAGCGCAGACATATCATCCTCAAACTCATAAAGAACATAAACTAAGCGTGTCGGATCATCTTCGCTCTCGTCGCTGCATTCTAACAGTAAATAACTTTTGCTGAACAATTCTACATATTTCGCGCTATTGGTACAAAATTTCATGTTTTCTTCTGAGTAATCTGTCTTTCTCAAACATACTTTGGCATTACATCTATTTTCAAACATACACACCAAAACTGTTTCAGCTTTACTGCATTTACTCACTTCTTTTGTAATTATTTCTTTTGGTAACTTTGAAGCAGAAACACCATCATCAGGATTATTTGCCCAATTCCAAATAATAAAATCAGACATTGTTACTCTATTAGCCGGACCAATAACCGCTTGTTCTACCGAGATTTTATCCGGATACAACGTAGCATCCGCTTCATTAAAATAACTATATATAAAGACAAAAGATAACCCAATAACAGCCATAACTACCACAGAAAACAGAAGAGATAACAGTTTTTTCATATCATTATCACCTAAAAATAATCATGAATCGTTTTACTACTGGTTGTTACCCATTTCATTCCAAAACTAGTTGCTTGCCACAATTGATATTGCAAAGACCACGATATCATAACCATAACATCATCTCTCTTTTGGGATATACACTTCAAAATATATTTATCGAGAGCATCACGCTTGTTAGCAAGAGCCTCCATAACAATATCTAAAACACTATACACAGTAACAGCAAAGTCCAGGTACACATTTCCTTTAGCAGCATCACCTAAAGCTAATGTAAAAATATCATAGGCCTCTTTTGAAATACCATACTTTTCCATAAAAAAATTTTTATATTTCACAAAAAAATTCATATGACGAGACGCAATGTAAAGTTTCCACTGTTTAACTGTTCTATACATAAAAGTTCCCACAACTCGTAGCGCACTCCATGTACGATTAACATAAACAACATTTACCATTTGTTTATTAGTAAATATGTATGAACCATAATGAACATATTGTGCAATCTGTGCTTTGGTTACTTTGTTGCCCACAGTAAAAAATACAGTTTGATAATAATTCTGAAAATATTTGTATTGCTTAGAATTAAATAAAACCAACGCGAAATTCATTATACGTTGATTATTTGATTTAGAAGAAAAACAAGAATATGCATACGTTCCATAAATATCCACACAACCCACCGGCTCATTCTCACAATATGCAAACAGATTGTATGACAGGAGTGTGCCTGTTGCACCAAGGTAATCTGTGCTGTCTGCATTTATGAAGCGACAGATTTTCGGATCATAGTAGCGTGACTGCAGATAGTACATTTCAACATCATAGTCATAGCAATAACCGCGGTATGTAAATGGATTGATTTTTGACAGCTCGGCTGCGAGTGCCATACTCTCCATACTTGTTGCGCCAAAGGTAACAACACCCCAGGCATCATAGGTACAGGTCAGTATAACAGCACCGTTTTCATCAACTACGGCAGTTATATCCCCCTGTGCATTTTTCAGGTACAGGTACGTTGCAGAATTATCAAGGATAAATCCGCGCACCTCACCGTAGCTGTCGTAAATAAACCTTGCAGTCTTTGAGGTTCCGTTTGCGGTGTATGTAACAGTAATAAGCCTACCGTCGGAATAAACGTAGTCATAACGCGAGGTTTCCGTGCCGTTTGTTTTCACTACCTTGCGGTACCTCATTCCGTCAACATCGTAGCTATATGATATTTCCTTGTTACCTTTTTCATACTCAACCAGCTCTCGTCCGCGCCAAGTAAGGGTTGCTCCGAGGTAGCTTGTGGGGTTACCCAGCTCGTCGTATGAAATTGACTGATTGTTATAGCTTGTCAGCTTATCTTCCCACGAAGTTTCACCATAACCAAAGCTATGGGTTGCAACGAGAGTTTCACCTGAATACTTTTTACGGCTTGTAATATTACCGCGTGAATCATAGGCATACTCAACAGAATTCTGCCCGGTAATTTCCTTAACAAGCTGACCTGCTTCGTCATAAACGAACTGAGTTGAATTACTTAAACCCTGAACGCCCGAGGTTGATGTAACACCTGTAATTTTACCGCGAGAATCATAAGTGTAAGCATAGGTTACACTCTGATTGCCACTACCAATTATGGTGTTGTTGACACCGCTTACAAGGTTGGTTGTTACGCCGTCGGTGGTTTTATAGGAATATTCGGCTGTTATACTTGCATAATCGGTAACGTCATTATCTTTCGGATTTTTTGTCATTACAGAAACTGTTTTATTTCTGCCGAACCAATCCGCAACGCTCTGCACACCGATGGTTTTGCCACCCTCAACATATTCATTATTGGTTGAAGTGCCTTGTGCCTCGTTGTAATCCGTGTCAAAAATATTGTGGGTATAGGTTACTCCGCCAACAGCTTCCTGCGTGATGCTTACAGGCTCGTTTTCGTTAGTCTCAGCCGACTCTGTATCAGCCTCAGGAGTAACATCAGTAATTGAATAAATAACCTGACCGGTACGGATATCCTTGATTTCCGTACCATTTTCGTTATAGCTTATGCGGTGACCTGTGCCGTTGTCACGAATTTCAACAAGATTGCCCAGATTGTCGTATTTATAATTATAGGTTATAGCACTTTCCTCGCCGTCAATAACAACGTACTTCTTAACGCTTGTAACGTTGCCCGTCTTGGAATCGTAGGTATATTTAAGGGAGAAATCCTCACCGAGGGTATTACCGAAAATAATTTCTTTAACTCGGGTGCGGTATGCTCCTGTACCATAATTATAGCTTATAATTGTGCTTTCGTCAACTGCTACTGATTTTAGCTGTCCCCAACCGTCGTAGGTATAGGTATAATCAACGTCACCAACATCAATACCCGTAAGCAAATCACCGTTATATGCGAAGCTGACAGCCATTTTTACAGCATTGTCGGTCAAGCCTGATACGTTACTCTGTGCAAGGCTTATATAGCCCATTGCGTTACTTGAATAGCTTGTCAGGTTGCCTGCACCGTCGGTATAGCTTGACTGTGTTCCGTTTATATTGTTGCCGTAGTGTGACGTAATATTATTGGCATCTGTTTCGGAAGAAACACTATTGAAATCATCGGAATAATTAATAGTGGTCTGCATATATTGTATGCCGTCAAAGGATTTATTTGTAATCTGTTTTCCGTCCTCGCTGACGACTTCAATATTGCTCTGTCTCTTGCATTGAGCACAGCTACAAACCGCGGTACTTACACAACGGCAGCTGCAATCAAACTCTTCGCAGTTTTCACACTTACAGCCTTCCGTTTCTTCAACCACGCTGTCATCGGTGGTTTCAAAATCGTCAAGGTCAATGTATGTTGCATCAACATTTTTAACCAATGCAACATCCGTTACAAAGCAATCCTCTATCATATTTTGTGCAACGACTGTGACATTGACATTCGCTACATCACCCTTAAGGGCAAAGGAATCACTTACAAACTGCCAACTGTCGTTATGGGGAGCAAAGTCCACAACAAATTCCTCAGATTTTGTTTGCGCTGTCTCTCCTTCTGCGGTTGCGGGTTCAGTATAATTATATGAAACCTTGACCTGTGCTATACTTGTGGTAAGTCGGTCTGTCGGTTCTGTAAGCGAGGGCGCAAACCCGGGTGTTTTATAGTCATAAAACATACCCTTGAACCAACCACTCACAGAGTAAACATCACCCTTTTTACCGTTTACGGAAACAGTTTGTGTGAGTGACTGAATATTATTGAGAATATTTTCTCCGTCATAAGCAGGTAAGCCTTTACTTAATTTTATGGCAGATACGTTTTCACCGTAAATATTTTCAGTAACTACCGCACCTGTAACTTCATCCCAAGAATCAGCATTGTTTGAATAGTTGAAGCTACCATTGTTCAAAAGATTGTATTCCGCTGTTCCGTTACCTTCCTCTAACTGAACAGCATCCACATAGTATGTACCGCAATTATCTTCAAAGCCGATTCTCACGGTAATATCTTCAACATTAAATGTTGAATTAGCCGTAAAGGGATTATAGGTAACATCAACACGGCTCCAATCGTCGGCAATCTCTACTGTTTCGATTACGGTTTTCTCTGAACCGTTTTCATCGGTTGCGGTTATACCAACAGTTAAGACACCTGCAGTTTCACTCTTAACATAAGCGGAAAACGTATAACTGTTTATATTCTTGACATCAACCGTTTGTTCCGTAAATGCTGTTATGTTTTCGGTACTTGATACCTTAAGAGCATAGTCACCGTTATAGGCATTATCAAGAGATACTCTTTCAAAATCATTTGACCAATATTTAGGTTTGTCATCATTCAATATACTTTGTTCTTCGAATGACGAATTTTTCAAAAGATTTTGTGATGGTGTAAACCAACTGTTACTTTCAAAAACGTTTTCATCGGATGCAGGTGCATTATAATCCTTGCAGACATTACCCTTATCATCAAAGGTATAGTTTAGGTTCCCGTCTGCACCAAACTGATAAACAAGTGTTCCGTTAAATGAGTCAACAACCTTTATCTGCCGTGTACCAAGTTCGGTAAGCATTATTGTGTTGCCTGCGGTTGTTCCCGCAAACTCATTTACACTTACAATATTTCTGTTGTTGTCGTAAGTATATGTGATATTATAACCATCAATATTTTCAGCCTTTATTAAATCATTGCTGTCACTATACGAGTAGCTTACAACCTTGTTGTCAGGATATGTTACACCAACAAGATCATATCCGTCATAAGTATAGTAAACTGACAGATTGCTATCTGTTGAGCCTGCTTTTATTGTTTCACCCGAACTTGTGACACAATAAACACTCATCAACAAATCTTTATCATTGTAGTTGAAGATATATTCCCTTCCTGCTCCGTCGGTAACACTTGCTACCTTAAAGGGATTTTCATCATCATAAGTGATAATTGCTTTGTCAATTATATTGTTATAGCCTGCTTCAGGTTCTCGTATTTCAACAACCATTCCGTTATCATTGAAATAAAGCTCGTTACCGCTTGGGTCAATGATTTTAAGATTACTGTAACTTGTACTAAAAGTATCGCCAATAAATTCCAATGAATAACCCGTTGCACCGGTTGATTCATCAAGTTCAAAACAACAGGTTGTTACATCATCTTCTGTTTCCTCTGTGAGATTAAACACTGCAACAGATCCGTTTCCTGTGTAGAAATGGTATTGTTCACTATCAAGGGAATAAATCATCTGAACACAAGACGGTAGCCAACTATTACCATACGGCAACACGAACGTTTCTAACTCATCCGTTTGATTGGTTACAGCATCAATAAATCCAACGAGCTTAACTAAAGCCGGATTGTAATTGAACCCGATTTCAACAGGCATCAATTCCCCTTGCATTGATATATCCGAACGATAAAGAGAAAGATTCCTTGTAAACAGATTCACATTTGCTGTACCGGCTCTGCCGATTTGTTGAGTAATACTTTCAAAATCAGAATCTTGTCCGCTTGCATCAACATAATCCACTGAACAATACGACTGAAATGTATATATACCATTATTGTTTTCGTACTCACCCGCAAGATATAACAGAGCAGAGCTATCCTCATTCTCTGCCATAATAACAAAGCCATTGTAATCACGTTCACCATTTAACCATTCTTTAAATAGCGTTGTTATGTTAAAGAAAAGCGGAACAGCTTCTTCATCCGAATTAGCAGAAACACCTGTATAATAATCAATAATTTCATCCTCATAAGCAATAACCGGTGTTCCATTATCTTCGGGATAGACGTCATTATACGTTATTAATTTACATTCCAAATCTCCAACAACGGGTTTTACTACAAGATTACCACCTACAACAGAACCTGCAACAACATAATTCACATTAGTAACCGCAACGTTAGGCTCATTGCAAAACTCAAATAACTCCGGTTGAAGCTTAACAAGAACTTCACTGTGACAAGAATCATTATTCCCAACAATACCCTGAACACTATCAGAATAGTTTGTTACCCTGGATTCTTCATCACCGTCTATACTTGTAATTACCGTGTCTTCAATGACATTATCATCAAAATCAGGAATGACAATAACAGGATCTAAAACAACAGGATATTCCCTGTCAGAATTATTCAACCAATCCTTTGACGGAGTGTATTCCAAAGTAACGATTGAATCGGTTTTATCTGCCAAATCAACATCTATATCTTTTGATGACATATTTTTTGCATCGTACATAACAGGTGCAGGAATCACAAAAACTGTCTCATTATCGCTATTTTGAAAAACAACTTCTCCGTTTTCATCGATACTCGCAGACAAGTCACCTTTATTAATATCAAAGGAATATGTATCCTTTAAAACATTCCTATTACTTATAACAATGTTCTCCTTTACATATTCGGGTGATAAAATATAATTTATGTCCGTACCTTCACTCACAGATGCGTACGTAATACTTGAAGATGTTGACTGAATCAGAGTATCTGTGTTATCTGTATCACTTCCTTCAACAACAGCATTTGCTTCACCGATATCATTAACTGTAAAAGACAAAACCGCATCTTCATTTGTTATGGAAATTGCTTTATCTTCTGACAAAACATCGGGGAATTCAACATCATATAAGCCGGATTCATTTACAAATGAATCCTCCTCCGATTTAAGTGTATTATCGACCGCAATCCACTCACCGTCAACATTCTGATGAATTGGTTGCTTAGAAAACACGGTTGTATATGAACCGTCTTCACGTATATATGTTTTAGAAAACTCATTTCTTTTTTCTTCTATCTCATAAAGAACAGGAGATTCGTTTTGCATAGTATCAATACTTGGTTCAAGAATTGATGCTGTATTACTTGTACTTTGAGTTGCAGAACTTGAATCTTCTGCTACAGCTATACACGAACAATTGAATATGCTTATAACAAAAAAAAATGATAAAATCAAAGCTAAAGCTTTTTTCACTTTATTCATTTCAAAACCTCCATATTATTTAAACAAATTTTATTCATGCACAAATAGTTAAACCATCGGTAACACCTCTTTCATAATTTTTGCTTCCGTATATATATGACAAAATTTTTAAAAACCGACATACTTTTTTTATTAAAAAACAAACTTTGTTGATATTGCACACTTCGCAAATCGTTTTATGTTCATTTTAACAAAACAACCCGCAATTCCTATGCTTGGAATTGCGGGTTGTTTTATTTGGATTTTTTCGTGCAATTTTGGCAATCTTTACAAGCTCTTTAAGGTATGCAACAACTTTATTTTTATCCCTCGTAAACGATATTTTCCTGAATCATTTTGTCGATATTACTGCTGTCGTACCATTGACCTGCAATATCAACCTTTGACTTTACATCCTTGCCTTCAATTGCAAATACACACTGTTCAACCGCATTGTAGCCGATGCTGTATGAGTCCTGTGCAACTGAGCCGATAAGCCTGGTTTTTGTGTTGTCACTTTTAATCCACTGAATCTGCTTTGTGCCTGCATCGAAACCGCAGAAGGTAATGTTATCGTACTTGCCCTCGTTGGCGGCAATGGCATCACTCACCTGCTTTACGACACCCTCATTTGACATAAAAATCGCTTTTGCTCTCTTTTCCACAAGTGCATTGAGTGCATCAATATAAGCGTTATTTGAGTCACCGGGCTTAACCTCTTTTTCGATTTTGTACTTGTCCTTTGTGTCATCATCTGCATCGGCAAGCTCGGTGAATTTACGGATGAAGCCCTCTGCCCTGTCGATACCCGTCTGTGTTTCATCGTGTTGAATTACACCGATAACATAGGTATCGTCAGACTCCTTGATTTTATCCTTTATCTGATTGAAAAAGCGTTCTGCCGCAAGGGCTGCCGCGTTACTGTTTGAGGTGGCAACCGTTGATATAATCGGGTTTTTATTCTGTGAATCAAGGGTTTTGATATCCGCTTCCCAGATACCGCTGTCAAACTGAACAACAGGAATTTTCTTATCATAAGCCTGTGTAAGCATATCGGCAAAGCCCTCACCGATTGTGGCAATTACAAGTCCTGAAACATTGTTTGAGAGTGCAGTCTGCACCATTTCCTTCTGACTCGGAAGGTCGGATGAGCTTTCCGATGCGGGACCGCGGAAAGTAATCGAGTAGCCGTATTTATTTGCCGCATCCTCTGCACCTGATTTTACAGCCTGCCAGAATGCGTGTGACTCACCCTTTGCCACTACTGCAATGGTTTTATTGCCGTTGTTTGTGTTATTGTTCTGTGTGGCATCTCCACCGAGGGTTGTTCCTGTATTATCCTGTTCATTTCCTCCGCAACCCGCAAAGGCGGTAACCACAATAACAATCGCGGTGAAAAGTGCTAAAAATCTTTTTAATTTCATAGAGAAACCTCCTATTTCTTTTTCTTCTTATTTTTCAAAATATCAATCAAAACGGAGAAAACAACAATAACACCTGTAAGAACGTAGGTAACGTAGGTTGAATTTACGTTGAGATTGTATTTTGCAAGAACGAAGTTAAGACCCGATCTGATTACAACAAGCATTGCCGCACCGATAACAGAGCCCCCTACCGATGCAACACCGCCTGCGGCAGATGTACCACCGATATAAACACCTGCAATGGCATCAAGCTCCATACCGTTACCGGTTGCAGATGCTACGGTTACGAAAGATGATGACCAGAAAATTGCGGCGATACCTGCAGAAATGCCCGTGAACAGGTATGCAAGCATTTTGTATTTATCTGTTCTGATACCCGAAAGGCGTGTTGCCTCTTCATTTGAGCCGATTGACAGAATGTATCTGCCGACAATATTCTTGTACATCAGATACATACACAAAACCATAAAGATAAGCACCCATACAAGACCTGACGGAAAGCCGTTATAGTTCGAAAACAATCGGTTAAACCAAGTACCTGTGGGGTAAAAAACGTTTGGAGAATTGACGATAATTGCAGAAAGACCGCGGGAAACCATCATTGTACCCAGTGTGGCAATAAAGGCAGGAAGCTTTAATTTTGCAACGAGAAATCCGTTTATTAAGCCGAACAAAGCACCGATACCAATCATTATGGGGATTGTAAGCCACAACGGAATAATGCCGTCGGTGTAAAGCTTACCTGCAACAACAGACGATGCGATACACACCGTACCGATTGACAGGTCAATACCGCCCGTAGCAATGGCAAAGGTTACACCCAAGCCTAATATAGCATAGGGAGCAAGGGATTGCGCCATACTTATAATGTTATATTCATTGAGAAAATTGGGATTCAAAGCCCAGAATAACAGCACAAGCACAATCAAAGCCGCAATAATAATGGCATTTTGCTTGCTTTTCTGAAAGAATGTCATATATGATTTTTCCTGTATTCCTGATTTTGAATTCATTTTACTCACCCCTCATCATTGCATATTTCATAATATTTTCCTGACTCGCCTGTTCAATAGAGAGCTCTGCGGTAATTCTACCCTCACACATAACGATTACCCTGTCGGAGCATCTTTGAATTTCCGCAAGCTCCGAGGAAATCATAATTACAGATTTACCGCTTTGTGTCAGCTCCTCAATAAGCTCGTACATCTCACTCTTTGCACCGATATCGATACCCCTTGTGGGCTCGTCAAATATGAATATATCTGCATCCTTAAGAAGCCATTTGGCAACAACCACCTTCTGCTGATTACCGCCTGACAGATTTCTTAAAATCTGCTTCATTGTAGGTGTCTTTGTTCTCAACTTTTTATTCATTTTCTCCGCATCAAGCCGTGCACTGCGGTCATCAATAAATCCGAACTTATTATAGTGTGGCAGACTTGCAAGAACCGAGTTTTCCGTAACGCTCTTATCAAGAAGTAAACCGTAACGCTTTCTGTCCTCGGGAATATAGCAAATACCATAACGAACAGCCGAGCAAGGTGTGTCTATATAAACAGCCTTGCCATTAACCTTTATTGCTCCGTCTGTGACCTTATCTGCACCGAAAATTGCTCTCGCAACCTCGGTACGACCTGCGCCCATAAGCCCCGAAAATCCGAGAATTTCACCCTTGCGGAGTTTAAAGCTCACATTTCTGACACTGTCACCGACACAGAGGTTTTCGACCTCCAAAACCACGGGCGAACCTTCGGGACAAGTACTCTTTTCCTTAGTGTTACCAAGAATTTCTCTGCCAACCATCATTTTTACGATTTCTTCATTTGTGGTTTCATTTGTATTCACAGTACCCACATATTCACCGTCACGCATTACCGTCACTCTGTCGGAAATCCGCTTGATTTCATCCATTCGGTGAGAGATGTATATCATACCGATACCCTTCGCCTTAAGCTCGTTCATAATCCTGAAAAGCTCGTCAACCTCAACTGACGTAAGAGCGGCAGTAGGTTCATCAAGGACAAGCAATTTTGAATCGAGGGATATTGCCTTTGCAATTTCAACCATTTGTTGTTTACCCACGGTCAAATCACCCAGCCTCTCCTTGGGTGAGATTTTCACACCCACATAATCAAGGAGATTTTTTGAATCACGCTCCATTTTGCCGTCATCAATGAAGATACCAAATTTTTTTGGCTCTCTGCCGATAAAAATATTCTGCGCCACAGTCAAATCCTTCATCATATTAAGCTCCTGATGAATGATTGCAATACCCATTTCCTGAGATTCTTTAATATTATCGAAGTCAACCCTCTGACCGAAAACCTCTACCTCTCCGCTGTCACGCTTGTGTATACCCGTAAGTATTTTCATAAGGGTACTCTTACCTGCTCCGTTTTCTCCCATAAGAGCAAGAACCTCGCCCGCCCGCAATTCCAGAGCAGCATTTTTAAGAGCCTGTACACCCGAAAAGCTTTTATTTATGTTTTTCATTTTTAAAATAACTTCATTCAAAAAACACACTTCCCTTTGAATGTAGTATTATCGGGAAAACACAAATTAAACAAAAAAATAACTTGTCAGGGAAAAATCCTGACAAGCTAAAGCTCTGTTATCTATTCAATATTATCTATTATCTTTTATCTATTATCTTTTATCTAAATTCTACTTATCTCCAATCAGCCTGTCGATAATATCGGAATAAAGTGCCCCCGGGTCATCAAGGAAACCGTCCTTCAACTGCTCTGCCTGTAAAACATCAGCAACATTGAGTGTGAGTGAAAGCAGAGTTTCGCCAAGGCTTTCGATTTCGAAGGTAACATTACAGCTATCCTCAAGCTTCTCAATAGTGACTTTATTTTCACGCTCAGAGCGAGCACGGGCAACAATATTGAGAGCTGTTTTTACCGCTCTGTCACGCACACCGGGCAAAAGCTGATTTTCGAGTGCCGTAGCACTGCTTGCTCCGAGGGGGGTAACCTCAAGGTGTGTTTCACCAACGTATTCGACCTCAACAATTGTGCCGTTTTCAAGCAATTCATCAATAGCAGAATTTGCGTCAAAATAATTAACAAGCCCTGTTTTCTGCAAGGAATCGCATATCTGATTACGCTTCATGGGAGTTTTGACAGACTTGAGAATATAGCAGATGAGTATCTTTATTTCAAGCATACTTCGTAATCCGCCTATCTCAATTCCGCCTGCAAAAGCATCAAATTCGACCATAATATCGCCTCCCTGTTTTATATACTGTATTTTATCATTTAACACACTTTAAATCAATAAATGTTTTATGAATTTTCAAGAAAATTGCTCCAGGAGCTTAGCACGGACTTCACCTGCAAGATAAAGTGAGCCTACAACAAAAAGTGCTGATTTTTCCGTCAATGTCTCGTAAGCATTTTTCAAAGCCTCGTCAATACAGGAAAATGCATACGATTCTGTATATTTACTGCCGATTTCACAAAGCTCCTCTGCACTCATTGCCCTTGGGTTTTCGGGTGTTACTGCAAGAAGCATATCACAACTTGACAAAAGCGGTTTTAAAGAGCTTTCAACAGCTTTATCAGCCATCATTCCTGCAACAACCACAATCTTATCGTGTTTCGCAAGCTCTCCTGAAACAGCGTTGTAAAACGCTTTTGCACCATCCTCATTATGACCACCGTCAAGTACAACAAGTGGCTTACGGCTTATTATTTCAACACGAGCAGGCAATACCGTTCTGCTTATACCGTTTTTTATGTTACTGTCAGTTATATTAAAAGTCGACTTAAGAATATCAGCACACTCAATGGCACAGGTCATATTTTTCACCTGATGCTCCCCTGCCATGGGAACAGAATACTCAGCACCCTTGTATTTAAAGGCAACACCAAAAACATCTTTTTTGACAAGCTCAATGTCATTGACATCGGGTACTGTCAGGGTGTTATTCCGCTCTTTTACAGTATCATTAACAACCTTCATTGCACCATCGGGCTGTCCGAATGAGCACACAACATTACCGTGAGGCTTTATTGTACCGCACTTTTCAAAGGCAATTTCTTCAATAGTGTTTCCGAGAACCGCAGAATGGTCTATTGAAAGTGAGGTAATTATATTCACAAGGGGTGTGTCTATAACATTTGTGGCATCAAGTCTACCACCGAGACCGACCTCAAGGACAACAACATCACAGCCGAGGGCTTGATAACAAAGGAAAGCAGAGGCGGTCAACGCTTCAAACTCAGTTATTGTCACACCTTCATTATTGAGCTTTTCAACTGATGATTTTACCTTTGTGACACTCTGTGCAAAAACAGATTTGTCCACAGGCTTACCGCAGAACTGCACTCGCTCAAGGAACTCCGTTACATAGGGTGAGGTATAAAGCCCCACCTTATACCCTGCATCAATAAGGATATTTGAAACAGCAGTTGAGGTCGAGCCCTTGCCGTTCGTTCCTGCCACGTGGACATATTTCATACATTTGTGAGGGTCCCCCAACAAATGCAACAAGGCATCCATCCCGGAAAGACCGGGACGGATACCGAACTTCAATAATGAATGGATGTAATCTACTGATTCCGTGTAAATCATTGGAGTTTTTCAAGACTTTCTTCAAGCATTGTGATTTTAGCAAGGTATTTTTCCTGCTTCTCACGTTCACCTGCAATAACCTTCTCGGGTGCCTTTGCAACAAAGCCCGGGTTATTCAGCTTGTTTTCAACGAACTGAAGATCCTTCTTAGCGGCATCAAGCTCCTTCTGAAGTCTTGCACGTTCTGCCTCGAAGTCAACAAGCTCATTAAGAGGAATGAAGATTTTAGCAGCCTCTGTGATAACAGAAACGCTACCCTCGATTTCAAAGCTGTCGCCAACCTCAACCTCGGAAGCAGATGCGAGTCTGTTCATAAACACACTGCCGTTTGTGAAGTCCTCAATATACTTTGTAGCAATATAAAGCTTTGCCTTCTTTGAAGGAGGAACATTCATCTCTGCACGGCGGTTACGGATTGCCTTGATAGCAGTCATAACACGCTCCATAGCATTTTCCTCCGCAGGGAAGCTGAGGGCTTCATCGTAAACAGGCCACTCTGAAATCATAATTGATTCACCGTCGTGGGGAAGTGCAAGCCAGATTTCCTCTGTGATGAAGGGCATAAAGGGATGAAGAAGCTTCAGTGTATTTGACATAACGTAAACAAGCACAGCCTTAGCTGTCTTTTTACCCTCTTCATTGTCACCGTTGAGACGGATTTTTGCAATCTCGATATACCAATCACAGAACACATCCCAGATAAAGTCATAAAGGTTCTGAACTGCGATACCGAGCTCGAAGTTTTCAAGTGAATTCTGAACTGCCTTAACAAGTGAATTGAAACGGCTGAGAATCCATTTGTCCTCGGTTGCAAGCTTTTCGGGAATGTAGGGTGCAGGCTCGTCCTCATCAAGATTCATAAGAATAAAGCGGTTTGCGTTCCAGAGCTTATTTGCAAAGTTACGGCTTGCCTCTATCTTCTCAGGCAAGAAACGCATATCGTTACCGGGGCTGTTACCTGTTGCAAGTGAGAAACGGAGCGCATCGGCACCGTACTGGTCGATAATCTCAAGGGGGTCAATGCCGTTACCAAGTGACTTGGACATCTTTCTGCCCTGTGCATCACGCACAAGACCGTGTATGAGAACCTTGTCAAAGGGAACCTGACCTGTATATTCAAGAGCTGAGAAAATCATACGGCTAACCCAGAAGCCGATAATATCATAGCCTGTAACAAGTGTATTTGTGGGATAATAGTGACGAAGGTCTGCTGTATCATCGGGCCAACCAAGTGTTGAGAAGGGCCAGAGAGCAGAGCTGAACCAGGTATCAAGAGTATCCTCATCCTGAACGAAATTGGAGCTTCCGCACTTGGGACAGGTTGTCAGATCTTCCTTAGAAACAACCATTTCACCGCAATCATCACAGTACCATGCAGGAATTCTGTGACCCCACCAGAGCTGACGTGAAATACACCAGTCACGTGTACCGCGCATCCAGTTAAGGTAGTTCTTGGTGAAACGCTCGGGGATAAACTGAACCTCACCCTTTTCAACTGATTCGATAGCAGGCTCTGCAAGGGGTGCCATACGAACGAACCACTGCTTTGAAACCATAGGCTCAATAACGTTGTGACAACGGTAGCAAGTACCAACCTCGTGCTTGAGGGGTTCAATCTCCTTGATATATCCGCCTGCCTCAAGGTCTGCAAGGATAGCCTTGCGAGCTTCAAGAGTTGTCATACCTGCATATTTACCGCAATCAAGAACCTCAGGCTCATTTTCTGTTGCCTTACCGCTTGCGATTAGCTCGTCTGCAATACGCTTGTCCTCAGCACCTGTAAGGTGACCGTCATAGGTAAATGTACGAACGATGGGAAGATTATTACGAAGACCAACCTCGAAGTCGTTGGGGTCGTGAGCAGGAGTGATTTTAACAACACCTGTACCCTTTGTCATATCGGCGTGCTCGTCGCAGACAATGGGAATCTCCTTGTTAAGTAAGGGAAGGATTACGTGACAGCCGTGAAGGTGCTTGTATCTCTCGTCCTCTGCATTGATAGCAACCGCAGTATCACCAAGCATTGTTTCAGGACGTGTTGTAGCAAGCTCAAGCTTCTCCCCTGTTTCCTTAACTGTGTAAAGAAGGTGCCAGAAATTACCGTCCTTCTCCTCATATTCAACCTCAGCATCTGAAATGGATGTGTTACAGCAGGGGCACCAGTTAACCATACGGTTGCCTCTGTAGATAAGGTCCTTTTCATAAAGACGAACGAAAACCTCACGAACGGCACGTGAGCAACCCTCATCAAGAGTGAAGCGCTCTCTGTCCCAGTCACAGGATGAGCCAAGCTTCTTTAACTGCTCTATGATTCTGCCGCCGTACTGCTTCTTCCAATCCCATGCTCTCTCAAGGAAGCCGTCACGACCTAAATCCTCCTTAGAAATACCCTCTGCACGCATTGTCTCAACAATCTTTGCCTCGGTTGCGATTGATGCGTGGTCTGTACCGGGGAGCCAAAGAGTATCAAAGCCTGACATTCTCTTCCAACGGATGAGAATATCCTGAAGGGTGTTGTCAAGAGCGTGTCCCATATGGAGCTGACCCGTAATATTGGGTGGCGGAATAACTATTGTGTAAGTAGGCTTGCCCTCTTCACACCTTGCGTGGAAGTATTTGCCATCAAGCCAGGTTTTGTATATACGATCCTCAACATTTTTAGGGTCGTACTGCTTTGCGAGTTCTTTCTTCAAAAGAATTCCCCCTTATAATATACTTATAATTCTAAAATATTACACGCTATTATCCCACATAATAACAAGATTGTCAATGATACATTTTGATGTATTTATACATCTATATAGCTTCTTTTTAGTGAAAAATCATAGTAAAAAAGCCTTTTGCTTCTTTTTTACAAAAAACTCGTATTTATGTATGTAAAACACTTGATTTTTACCAAAAAATATAATATACTTGTGAAGTAAATATATGCTCAAAGGAGTTTTTAGAATGAATAAACCCATCAAAGAAAGAAGTTTTATACTTTACATTATCCTTTCTGTTATTACATTCGGCATTTATCACATCGTTTTCTGGAACAAGCTCTCCAAGGATGCTAATGTTCTCTGCGAAGGTGACGGCAAGAAAACAATGAAATATGTTTTCGTTTGGCTTCTGAACATCGTTACACTCGGTATCTTCGGTCTTATCTGGAAATTCCAGCTTGCTAACAGACTTCAGACAAACGCTCCCCGCTACAACCTTAAGTTCAGCGAAGGTGGCCCCATTGTTCTTGTTTATAACCTTCTCCTTCCCATCATCGGTCTTTTCATTACATCACTTGTAATGGTTAAGAACTTCAACAAGCTTGCAAAGGAATACAACGACTACAACGGTCTTGTTGACCCCGATGCAGACAAAAGAGTAACTCTCTTCGATGACGAAGAAGAGGATGCTGAGGTTGAAGCATAATTCTTCTTACACAAACGACCCACTCTCTGTTATTGAGGGTGGGTTTTGTTATATCTTAACATAAATTCACACAGTATAAGGGGATGTAAAAAAAGCGTAGACCGCATAAAAAAGCACAAAACAATGGATTTATGAAAGGCGCTGTAAAAACTTTCGTTTTTTACAGCGCCTTTTTCATTAACATATTAACTAAAATCGAAAAATACCGTATATCACTTTATCCTCTTAAGATACTGGCAATAAACGTATACATTCTGAATTTTCTTTGCCTCAACTCCGTCATCCGCCTTAATTATCGGCTGTGTCTCCGACGGGGTGATATAAAGCTTGAAAACAATTGCATCCTGCTTGGGATACATATTGCGAATACGCTTGTAAGGATAATCCTTCTTAGCTGCACCAATGTGATTAAAGATGATATTCTCAATATCAGGATTGGAGAAGCAACGAATAACCTCATCCTCACCGTGTGCATCCAAAAGACATTGAGCCTCCTCAAAGGTAAGATTGTTGCACTGAAACTCGCCCTCATTGAGAGCAGTAATCATATTGCTGTTGTCAAGTAAGAGTAATGGCAATTTATCCATATACAAGCCTCCTTCAAATTTGGTATAAGATAATATATATCTTTATTTTAAAATATAACATTTTCATATTTTTGTCAATAAAAATATCATAAAAACAGCATTTTTGTTTACTTTGCACAATTATTTTCTACAAAACAAACAAACCATCCAAAGACTTTGCATTATTAAACAAAAAATCCACGCTAACAGCGTGGATCCGTAAAACCGAATTGTATTATGACACCTAACCCGGGAAAAATCCCTGTTATTTCGTCATTTTCTCCTGCTTTACCTTATGGTCGATTACGTGACGTGAAGCAAGCTCTTTCATAATATCATCAACAGAGATGCCCATCTCAATCATAAGCACGATTACGTGGTACATAAGGTCGGCAATTTCGTAGATTGTTTCGGGCTTATCGTCTGCCTTACCTGCGATAATGACCTCAGTACACTCCTCGCCCACCTTCTTAAGGATTTTATCAATACCCTTCCGGAAAAGGTAGGTTGTATATGAACCCTCCTGAGGATTAGTTTTTCTGCCCTCAAGCATTTTAACAAGACCCTCAACTGAAAATGCGGGTGCGATTTCATCGTTCTCCATAACTGTATTGAAGAAGCAGGAATTCTCCCCCGTGTGACAGGCAGGTCCGTCCTTTTTAACACGGACAGTAAGGGCATCCATATCGCAATCTGCAGTTATGCTTACAATGTGCTGATAGTTACCGCTTGTCTCACCCTTGAGCCACAGCTCCTGACGAGAGCGACTCCAAAAGCAGGTAAGCTTTTTCTCCAAAGAAATCTGCAAGCTTTCTTTATTCATATAGGCAAGTGTGAGCACCTCCCCTGTTGCATCATCAACAACAATGGCAGGGATAAGACCCTTTTCATCAAACTTTAATTTCTCAATATCAAACATAGCTTATAACCTCACTGTAATATTATTCTCTTTAAGTGTATTTTTCAAATCCTTAACTGCAACCTCACCGTAGTGGAAGATTGAAGCGGCAAGACCTGCACTCACTCCGGGAACGGTATTGAACAGATCAACAAAATCCTGCTGTGACCCTGCGCCGCCCGATGCAATTACGGGCACATTCACTATTTCACAAACTGCCTTGAGCATTTCGATATCAAATCCGTTTTTAACACCGTCGGTATCAATGGAATTGACAACTATTTCACCTGCACCGTTTTCAACACCTTTTTTTATCCATTCAAGTGCATCAAGCCCCGTATTCTCTCTGCCACCCTTGGCAAAGACCTTGAACTGACCGTCAACGCGCTTCACATCAACAGAAAGCACAACGCATTGGTCACCGTACTTCTCTGCAGCCTGACGAATCAAGTCAGGATTCTTTATTGCACCCGAATTGACACTTACCTTGTCAGCGCCGCATTTGAGCACTCTATCAAAATCATCAAGAGTGTTGATACCACCGCCGACGGTAAGGGGTATAAAAACCTTTGATGCTGTTTCGGTAAGTATATCCGTAAAGAGCTTTCTGCCGTCAGATGATGCTGTTATATCGTAGAAAACAAGCTCGTCAGCACCGTTCTGACTGTAATATTCCGCAAGCTGTACCGGTGATGAAATCTCATTAAGGTTTTCAAAATTTGTGCCCTTTACAACTGTGCCGTTACGCACGTCCAGGCAAGGAATTATACGCTTGGTTATCATTTTGTAACCTCCAGAGCATCGCTTATTTTTATGGCACCTGTGTAATACGCCTTGCCGATTATAGCACCGAAAAGCCTCATTTCGTTAAGTGCTTTTACATCATCAAGACTTGAAACACCGCCGGATGCGATGATATTCACATTAAACCTCTCCGAAAGCTCCTTGTAAAGCTGACGGTTGGTGCCTTGCATTGCACCGTCCTTAGAAATATCTGTGCAGATTACGGTTGATACACCGATTTTCTGCATCTTCTCAAAGAAATCAAAGGTTGTATATTCGGATTTTTCAACCCAACCCTTAATGGCAACCACACCGTCCTTGATATCCGCACCAACGGCAATTTTATCACCGTAGGCTTCAACAGCTTCTCTCAGGAAAGCTTCGTCGGTTACAGCTGCCGTTCCAAGGATAACACGACGCACACCTGCATCAAGGTAAGCCTTTACGGTATCCATTGAACGGATGCCTCCGCCTACTTCAACGTTAAGGCTCGTGTTTTCCACAAAGCTCTTGATAATATCAATATTAGGTGTGCCACCGTCACGTGCGCCCTCAAGGTCAACTGTATGAAGCTCGGTTGCACCCTGACTTTCAAAATCTTTGGCTATTTCAATCGGGTTTTCGGAGTAAACCGTCAGGGCGTTGTAATCACCCTTTAAAAGCCTTACCGCTTTACCCTCGTATAAATCTATTGCAGGAAAAATTTTCATTTCATTTATCGGAGCACCGCTCCGCCTTTCGTCAAATTATAACTCACAAAACGCCTTTAATATATTAAGACCGACGTCACCGCTCTTTTCGGGATGGAACTGACAACCAAAAATGTTGCCCTTGCCAACTGCCGCGGTAACAGGAATACCGTATTCGGATGTAGCAAGAACAGATTCGTCACAATCCGTAGCGTAGAAGGAGTGAACAAAGTAAACGAAGTCGCCCTCGTTAATATATTTGAATATGGGACTGTCACACTTGAAATCCAGCCCATTCCAGCCCATATGAGGCACGTTAAGTTCACCGGGAATTTTACCCTCCAGAGGCACTACATTACCTTTAAGAAAGCCTAAACCCTCGTGTACGCCGTATTCATAGCCTTTTTCAAAAAGCAGCTGCATACCAAGGCAGATACCCAGGAAGGGCTTGCCCTTCTCTGCCTCCTCTTTTATTGTATCAACAAGTCCTGTTGACCTGAGCTTATTGATAGCATCACCGAATGCGCCAACACCCGGCAAAATTATTCTGTCGGCAGCCTTGATAACCTGTGCATCCTTTGTTACAACTGCATCTACACCGATTTTCTTAAGTGAGCATTGGAGTGAAAACAGGTTACCGACACCGTAATCTATAATAGCAAGCATTATAAAACTCCTTTGGTTGAGGGGATTTCGTCCTTGGCGCTTTCGTCAATGGAAACTGCCTTTCTCATTGTTCTGCCAAGGGATTTGAATGTACCTTCAATAATGTGGTGACTGTTCACACCGTCGAGACGTCGCACGTGAAGAGTGATGCCTGCATTAAAGGCAAATGCAATGACAAACTCGCGAAGAAGCTCGGTGTCAAAATCACCAACCATAGGTGCAGGGATTCTCATTCTGTAGCGCAGATAGGGTCTGCCTGAGATATCAACCGCTGTAAGGATAAGTGCTTCATCCATAGGCAGAATTGTACTGCCGTAGCGCTTGATTCCCCTCTTATCACCGAGGGCTTCTTTAAAAGCCTGACCAAGGGCAATACCGATGTCTTCGGTAGTATGGTGTCCGTCAACCTCAAGGTCACCGTTACACTTTACGGTAAGGTCAAATCTGCCGTGCTTCGAAAACAACACAAGCATATGGTCAAGGAAGCCGATGCCTGTACTGATGTCATTAACACCTGTGCCGTCAAGATTTATTTTCACATAAACATCTGTTTCCGCTGTTTTGCGGGAAATCTCTGCAACACGCATTTAATTTTCCTCCAGAATCTGTTTAACTGCTTCAACCAATTTTACCATCTGCTCCTTTGTGCCGACGGTAATACGGTTGTAATTTTTAATTCGCTCCGCGGTGAAGTGGCGGACAAGTATTCCCCTGTCCTTCAATTTGAGATAAAGCTCACCGCCATCAATTTTATCACTCTCGGCAAAGATAAAGTTTGCTTTTGAATCTGTAAAAGTAAAGCCAAGCCTTTTAAGCTCTGCCGTTGTATATTCACGGGACTCCATAATCGCTTTACAATTATTGTCATAGTAGCTCTGTGAATCAATGGTAGCAGTACCTGCCACGAGAGTGAGTCTGTTGATATTATATGGGTTTGTGGAGTAACGGAGCTTGTGAAGGTCTCCGATAATCTCCGCACTGCCTATTGCATAACCAAGCCTTGCGCCTGCCATTGAGCGTGACTTTGAATAGGTCTGCACAACGAGGAGGTTATTGTATTTATTTACAAGGCGGACGGCACTCTCTGTGCCGAAATCAACATAAGCCTCGTCAATAACTACAACATAATCGGGATTTGATGATACTACCCTTTCAACCTCATTGAGAGTAAGGGCAATTCCTGTTGGTGCATTAGGGTTTGCAATAAATACACAACCGTCCACACCGCAGAATTTGTCAATATCAATAGTGAAATCATCATTTAAAGGGATTTCTGTATAATCCGACTTATGAAGATTTGCAAACACGCTGTAAAAACCGTATGTAATATCGGCAAAATATGACTTTCTGCCGTTGGCACCGTAAGCCATAAAGGCAAAGTTGAGAATATCGTCAGAGCCGTTTGCAAGCATAATATTCTCGCTCTTGACACCGTAATAATCGGCAAGCTTCTTTGTAAGCACTCTGCCGTCGGGGTCGGGGTAAAGGCGCAAAAGTTCTGTTTCACCTTTATTTACCGCCTCAATTACCTGCGGTGATGGCGGGTAGGGTGATTCATTGGTATTAAGCTTTATATATTGCTTGTCCTGCGGCTGTTCACCGGGAACGTAAGCCGCAAGAGTGCTATATCGTTCATCAAGGAATTTGCTCATTTTATTACTTCTCCGTTCTGATGCTTACACTCTTTGCGTGTGCATCAAGACCTTCTTCTTTCGCAAAACGCACCACCTTATCGGCAACACCTGTGAGAGCCTCTCTGCTGTAATACGAGAACTGTGTTTTCTTAACAAAGTCATCAACGGAAAGAGGGCTTGAAAAACGTGCCGTACCGCTTGTGGGCAAGGTGTGGTTGGGGCCTGCAAAGTAGTCACCGAGTGCTTCGGGACAGTTTTTGCCGAGAAATACTGAGCCTGCATTTTTAACAAGACCCAAGTATTCGAAGGGGTTATCCACACAGATTTCAAGGTGCTCGGGTGCAAGGATATTTGACACCTCAAGAGCCTTTTTGAGTGAATCTGTAATAATGATTTTGCCGTTTGTATCAATGGAGCAACGTGCAATTTCCTCACGGGGAAGCTGAGGAATCTGAATTTCAAGCTCGTCACTTACCTTCTGTGCAAAGTCTGCATCATCGGTAATGAGAACTGCGGTAGCCATTTTATCGTGCTCTGCCTGTGAAAGGAGATCCGCGGCAATGTGTGCAGGGTTGTTTGTGCCGTCGGCAACAACAAGAATTTCGCTGGGACCTGCAATCATATCGATATCAACCATACCGAAAACCTGCTTTTTAGCCTCTGCTACAAAAGCGTTACCGGGGCCAACGATTTTGTCAACCTTCGGTACACTCTCCGTGCCATAAGCAAGAGCTGCAACTGCCTGTGCACCGCCGATTTTGAAAACTCTGTCAACACCTGCAATCTTAGCTGCCGCAAGGATAACGGGCTTTACCTTACCTGCCTTTGCAGGGGTAACCATAACGATTTCACTACAGCCTGCAATCTTGGCAGGAACGCAGTTCATAAGGACTGATGAGGGGTAAGATGCCGTACCGCCGGGAACGTAAAGACCGACCTTTTCGATGGGCATCACCTTCTGACCGATGATGATACCGTCGTTGTCATTTATAACAAAGCTGTTGCGAACCTGCTTTGAGTGAAAGGCTGTGATATTTACCTTTGCCTGCTCGAGTATTTCAATGAGTTCGGGGTCAACCTGTGACATAGCATCGTCGATTTCTTCTGCAGTAACCTCAATAACGTCGTCAACTGCACCGTCAAACTTTTTGCAGTATTCAACAAGTGCCTTGTCACCGTTTTCACGGACATTTTTTATAATATCACAGACAATACCTTCAACGTCTATTGTCTGTTCGCTACGCTCTAAAATTTCGTCAATTGAAATTTCGTTGCTGTTGTATATCTTAATCATTTCTTTTCCTCCACTATGGCAGAGAGGGAATCCCTGAGTCTGTCAATAAGCTGTGATTTGAATTTGTAGCTTGCCTTATTTGAGATAAGACGTGCACTGATATTGACTATTGTTTCCTTGGGCTCAAGACCGTTTTCAAAGAGTGTTGCGCCTGTTTCAACAATATCAACAATAACGTCGGAAAGACCTAAAATAGGTGCGATTTCGATTGAACCGTTAAGCTTGATAATGTCAATATCACGGCACTTGCCGTTATAATATGTTTTTGCAATATTTGTAAACTTTGTAGCAACCCTGAGTGTGCTTGTGCCGTCGTCGGTAAATTCCTTTTTACCCGCAACACACATACGGCATTTGCCGATATCAAGGTCAAGAAGCTCGTAAACGTCGGGAGCGTACTCAAGGAGAATATCCTTGCCCGCAACACCGATATCTGCAGCCCCGCGTTCAACGTAAATTGCAACATCTGAGGGCTTAACCCAGAAATAACGAACCTTCTTTTCGGGATTTTCAAAGATAAGTCTGCGATTCTTTTCGTGAATCTGAGGACACTCAAAGCCCGACTGCTCGAACATTGCATAGACCTTTTCACCAAGTCTGCCCTTAGGCAATGCCACGTTAAGATAGCCGTCGTCAGTGGATAACTCTGACTCTGCTTCATCCTTTTTATCAAGGATTCTGTCAACCTCGTCAAGGTAAACAGCAAAGCCGATTGCACCTGCATTTTTGTTGACACGGCTCATAAGTCGGTCATATCTGCCACCCGAAAGCACGCTTACGGGAACGTTGTGCAAAAAGCCCTTGAACACAATGCCGTTGTAATAGCTCATATCGTTTACAACTGAGCAGTCGATATTTATGTTATCCTGATAGCCCTTTGATGTAAGCTGTTCGCACACGGCACAAAGCTCGTCAAAGGCGGTCTGCATATCAGCATTTACAATTGTGGCTCGGATTCTGGGAAGAGCCTCAGCAGGAGTACCGTAAGCATTGAGAAGGTCAATAAGCTTCTGTGAAAGTGTTTCACCAACACCGAAGCTACGGCAAAGCTCAAGTATAACACCTGTATTTTTTTCCGCAACGGCGGAAACAAGCTCTGTTTTATTGCTTTCGGTAAGACCCATTGCATCAAAAAGACTGCCGAGAATACCCATATGAGAAACGTCAAGGACATAGTTCTCGCTGATAGCGTAAAGGCTACGTGCCGCAAGTGTGATAACCTCGCAAACCTCACGGTCGGTGATGTCACCCATACACTCGACACCCGTCTGCATAATCTCGCTGAAGCCACCCGCCTTTTTGGTTACGCGGTAAACGTTTTCATTATAATAAACCTTCTGCACACCGTCTGCGGTGTCATCAAGATTTTTTATAATCGAAAATGTAACGTCGGGCTTAAGCGCCATAAGTCTGCCGTCGGTATCGGTGAAAGTGATGCAGTTATCACTTACAAGAAAATCCTTGTTACTGCCGTAGAGGTCGTATTCCTCAAACTTACTCATTTTAAACGGCTTATAGCCGTACTTTGAATACAAACTGCGCAATTCAAATATAATGCGTTCCGAATTATTAAGAACGGATAAATCTATGCTCACCGTTATTTACCCTCTTTCCCGTTAAGTCTGTCAATAATTTTACGGTAACCGCCCGTTCCGTAGGAAAGGCACTTGTTTACCCTGCCGATTGTGGCGGAGCTTGCGCCTGTTTCGGCAGTAATCACCGTAAAGGTTTTACCCTCATCAAGCTTCTTGGCAACGCTCAGACGCTGAGAAAGTGAGATAAGCTCATTTATTGTGCAAAGGTCCTCAAAAAACTCGTGACAATCTTCACGGCTTTCGAGGCTAAGGATTGCATCGAAAAGTTCATCAATACTGCTGTCTTTAAAAGGAGTCATAACTGATACCACGCAACAAAAATGTTGCTCCCTTCATAATTTGCCTTATAAAAAAGCGTGTTCATATAGTAGCACGCTAAAGTGCTAAAGTCAACATATTTTTATTAAAAAACAAAAATATTTTCTGTTTTTGTCAGTATAACTAAATTATTATCAATAAAACTCCCACATATGGCTATTTTTCTTGGTTTCTCCCCTCTTAAAAAAGCAAAAATTTTACCTGATAAACACTTGAAAAAAGGAATATAATTATATATAATAAATGAGCAAATTATATCAACAAACAAAACATTTGCTGGAATAGCTCAGTTGGTAGAGCAGCTCATTCGTAATGAGCAGGTCGCGTGTTCGAGTCACGTTTCCAGCTCCAAAAAACAAAGCTCTTGCGTTGCAAGGGCTTTGTTTTTATCCAATCCGCAGGATTGGTATGTAATCACGCTTCAGCGTGTATGTATTTGCCGTCAGGCGCATGGCATCACCGAAGGTGTATATATCCAATCCGACCTATTGATTACATACATAATTATATTATGATTACATACGCAACTAAAGTTGCGATTACATTCCGTCTTGCGACGGATTACATACACAGCAAGCCGTGATTTGCTTTGCGAATAAGTACAGAAACGGCTCCCGATTGGTTGTTGTATTTAAAAGTTCTACTTTATTTCGACTGTTAATTCATCTAATGGAATTGAAAATAGAGTTTGATAATCGTATAATCAAGTTGAAAGGAGTGATCTTGTGGATAAATTCACTTTTGGTAACAGGTTATATGAATTAAGGACTCAAAACAACCTTACACAAAAGCAAATGGCGTTGTATCTCGGTGTGTCCAATAAAGCAGTTTCAAAATGGGAAACCGGTGAGGCTATGCCGAGAGTAAAAACTCTTCAGGCAATTGCTCAATGCTTTGGTATAACTTTTTCCGACTTGCTTTCAGAAATACCATGCAAAGAAAAACTCCCGCCTTATGAGGTTTATTACAGAAATAAAATCGAAGTAAAAGAGGAGATCTTTATTAAAGATAGCAAATCAACTAAAGTGTTTTTCCCTTTCTTTCTTTTCGTTAAAATTTTGTTGTGTTTGTTTAATGTAATATTTGTAAAAGTTAATATTTTATATTCAGTTTTTTCAGTGGTTGTGTTGATGATTTCAGGTTCATTTTATTATAAATATTTAAAGAAATCAATTAAAAACATTAAGACGGTCACCGATAAAAATTTAAATAATCATATTTGTTATTTAATAGTGTTTATTATACAAGCAATTATTGATAGTCTTGTATTTTATAAATATGATTTTAATAATTACAATACTGTTGCATTACAAATAATTCCTCTTGTATTCATTCTATTGTTTCATTTGATTCAGAAAAAAGATTATTCTGAAGAGTTACCGCAATCCATTGGTGCTCTCGGAATTGCTTTATTTCTTCTGTTTTTTGGCATGTGGATTGCAAAAGGGACCGGCGCTATGCATAACTACGTTGAAAATTTAATATTACTTAATGAAAAAATTGATAATAGCAAAATATATACTATATTGATTGGCTTTTTTATATCCTTTCTTAATATTACATCTATATGCATTTACGTAATTATGACCATTGATTATATTTATATGTCTGCTATTGTAAGACTAAAGCAAGTTAAAACTAAGGATAATGATACCCCCAATAATAAACACACAAAGATATTAGTGTTAGTTTGCATAGTTGCAGTTTCTGGTGTCATAATTTGGATTTTTTCCTTATTGTTCAAATTTTTAAACTTGCTCTAATAGTGAAATAAAATTTTTGTATAACTGTACTTTTTCATTCATAAACGTTATTGCTATGTTTTCGTTTGATTTTCTTATATCAAAAACTCCCCTCAAATACAACCATAGGTCGCGTGTTCGAAGCGGCAACGTTTGTTGCCTAAAAGAATAAAGAATAGAGAATAAATAAGAAATAATAAAGAGCTTCGCTTACCGCCGCTTTTGTATTATTCTTTATTCTCTATTCTTTTTTATTTATTATTTAAAAATCAAATACTCAATGTACGAATCCTGAACAAGCTCGTTGAGAAAATTGTGGTATCAGAAAAAGAAATAATCAACGGTGAGAAATACCAATGCGTGCATATATACTACAGGTTTTTGGGGTTGATGAGTGTATAACTACCTGTAATATTTATCCTTAAATACAACAAAACACTATGCCTATAACAAAGGAATCCGTTTAACAGATTTTTCTGCTAAACGGATTTTAATTTTGAAACTTTACTCTATATATTCGTGCTTAGTCGGTTCGTAATCACCATTATCGTATTTACTGTATTTTTCGGTTTTATTTTCTTGTGCTTCTTCTGCAGAATATTCAACGGGTTCGGTGCAGATAGCATCACACAAGATAGTTTCCAAATCTTCATACTCAGAATATTCGCCAAGACTTGCAAGGACGAAAGAGTTACGTACATAACCTGCATTAGCAGATATAAGCTCCTGGTCAAAGTAATAGCCGTAATGCTCAACAAAGAATGTGATTAACATTACAACTGTCCTTGTATTACCTTCTCTGAAAGGATGAACCTGCCATATAGCAGGAAACAATCGTGCTACATTTTTTGCAAATTGGTCTATAGATAGCTTAGCCCAATCAACTGCGTTGATATTTTTCCAAGCGGTTTCTAAATCCTTTTCAATATCTTCATTGTTGGAGTACCAAACACTTTTACCTGCAAGGATTTTTTCTCTTTTTTGAATATTGATTTTCCTGTACTGCCCTGCCCATTCATACACATCGCCAAACAGTTCCTTGTGAATATAACAAATGCCGTTGGACGAAAAATCAGAAAAACCACTTTCATACAACAACATCATATTAGCTCTGGAAAGCTCTGCTTCGGCAACATCCAATTCGGTTTCATCTGTAATTCCGAGAAGATTTTTCAGAACCTTGCTATTTTCAATTAAATATAAATCATTCATAATTATACCTTTTTATGTGCAGCGATAAGTGCCGCCTTCATTTGCAAACCGGTAATTTCACCCTTTGCCCATTTATCTGATAACTCTCGTGCATAATCGGAAACAGGAGCACCCTCAATTTTATTAAGTGCATCAGCAACTTTAATTGCATTTATTCTTTTTTTATATTGCTTTGGTGACATTTTATCGCCTCCCTTTTGTATTATTTTATCATAAAAACAAATGAATTACAACACTCATTATTTAAAAATAAAGTTATCCTTAACTACAACCATAGGTCGCGTGTTCGAAGCGGCAACGTTTGTTGCCTAAAAGAATAAAGAATAGAGAATAAATAAGAAATAATAAATAGCGTCACTTACCGCCGCTTTTGTATTATTCTTTATTCTCTATTCTTTTTTATTTATTATTTAAAAATCAAATACTCAATGTACGAATCCTGAACAAGCTCGTTGAGAAAATTGTGGTATCAGAAA
>JAZSGZ010000011.1:0-20681 GCA_045532945.1 Acutalibacteraceae bacterium | reverse complement strand
CTGCTCAATATCATAGAGCTGGGTGTAGCAGAAAGCGAACATTCTGTAGTTATCAAGAAGTGCGTTTGTGAGACCTGCATATCTTTCAATGAATTCTTCTTCGGATTTGGGTGCATTGCCGTAGCCCCATGCATCGCCTCTGTCACCTTTTGACCACTGAAGTCCGCCGTATTCGCTGACCCATGCACAGCCTTTGCCACTGTACATCTGTCTTTCGGGGAATCTTTCGTAAAGCATACCCTCGGACATGAGCTTATCATAGTTTTCTTTGAATATATGATAATCCTGCTCATAATCGTGAACATCGTAGATATCGGTGATTGTGTGGAAGTTGCCGCTTGTATCAATACAGGGGCGGGTTTCGTCCATATGTTTTGTTACCTTGTAAATAGTTGAAATAACGTGGTCATACTGTTTTCTGCCGTCGAGGTCCCATGTTTCGTTGAAGGGTCACCAGCCGATAATTGAAGGATGGTTGAAGTCTCTTTCGACGCATTCGCACCATTCGGGAAGCATAGCGGCAAGCGAGAATGAATTTGTCCAGTCAAGACCCCAGTTGCCGTATTCACCCCAAACGATATAGCCGAGTCTGTCGCAGTGATAGAGGAATCTCTTTTCGAAAACTTTCTGATGAAGTCTTGCACCGTTGAAGCCTACAGCCATTGAGATTTTAATGTCATTTTCAAGAGCTTCATCAGAGGGGGCGGTGTAAATTCCGTCAGGATAGAAGCCCTGGTCAAGAACAAGACGCTGGAAAACGGGCTTGCCGTTGATTTCAACTGCCTTATCGGTAAGCCTTACCTCACGAAGACCGAAGTAGCTTGTTACAACGTCGCCGCCGAAGGAAAGTGTAAGGCTGTAAAGACCGCCCTTGCCAACCTCCCAAAGGTGCTTTTCAGAAAGGTTAACAGTAAGTGTAGCTGTCTGACCGAAGCACTCTGCCTTTGCTGAGCCAACCTCCTTGCCGTCCCAGAAGGCAGCTGCGGAGAAATCGCCCTTACCGTTAAGGTCTGCTGTAATTGTTACGCTACCCTCTGCAATGTTGGGATAAACCTTGAAATTCTTGATATAGTTTTCGGGGCAGAACTCCATATAAACCGTCTGCCAGATACCTGTTGTGCGTGTATAGTCACAGTCGTGCGAATAGCAAAGCTCACTCTGCTTACCTCGACCCTGATGATAATCGCGTGTGTCGTCCTCAGCATAAACCGCGATAACGTTGTCGCCCTCTTTGAGGAATTTTGTTGCATCAATTCTGAAGGAAATGTAACCGCCGAAGTGCTCACCTGCAAACTCACCGTTCACATACACTCTTGCGTGGAAGTCAACTGCACCGAAAACGATAAATGCCTTGCCCTTTGAAAGCTGTTCTTTTGTGAGATTTACTGTTTTCTTGTACCATACCGCAGCTATAAAATCCTTGTAGCCGATGCCTGAAAGCTCACTTTCGGGACAGAATGGAACTATGATTTTTTTGCTGAAGGGTATATCAACGTTGTACAGTTTTCTGTCAATACCGCTGTTTCCGAAGTCGAATTCGAAATCCCACTCACCATTAAGGTTTATGTAATCAGCTCTGTAAAATCCGGGGTTGGGGTGTTCATTTCTTGGTATCATACTAAAAACTCCTAAAATTTATTTTAACAAAAATTATTTTAAATATATAAGCAAAACAGCAATATCCGCAGGTGAAACACCGCTTATACGGGATGCCTGCCCGATTGTTTCGGGCTTTATTTTTTTAAGCTTTTCAATCGCCTCAAGCCTGAGATTTGTCACCTTGTCATAGTCAATATCACTCGGTATTTTCTTCACCTCAAGACGTTTCAGCTCCTGCACCTGTGCCAGCTGACGTTTGATATAACCCTCATATTTTAGGTTGATTTCAACCTGTTCGAATACCTGTCGGGGTAAATCGGGGCGTTTTTTATCAAAGGGAGCAAGGATATCATAGGAAAGCTGAGGTCTTTTTATAAGCTCGCTCAGCTTACAGCCTGTGCCGAGGGGTGCCGTGCCTGCTTCAACAAGGACTTTGTTAAGCTCCTCCGACGGGGCAATACCAACCCTTGAAATACGCTGTGTTTCTTCCTCAATAAGCCTTATTTTTTCCTGTAGCTTATCGTAACGCTCCTGAGAAATAAGCCCTATGTTGTATCCCATTTCCGTAAGTCGCAGGTCTGCATTATCCTCACGGAGAATAAGCCTGTACTCACTACGTGAGGTCATCATTCTGTATGGGTCACGACAGCCCTTTGTAACAAGGTCGTCAATGAGTGTACCGATATATGACGTGCTTCTGTCAAGGGTAAATTCACCCCTGCCGAGAGCCTTGTGTGCCGCATTTATGCCTGCCACAAGTCCCTGTGCCGCGGCTTCCTCATACCCCGACGAGCCGTTGAACTGACCTGCACCGTAAAGACCCTCTAAATCATTGAACTCAAGTGTAGATTTGAGTGCCAGGGGGTCAACGCAGTCATACTCAATAGCGTAAGCCGTGCGCATAACCTTAACATTTTCGAATCCCTTAATGCTCTTTAATATCTGTAATTGCACGTCCTCGGGAAGTGAGGATGACACACCCTGTAAATACAATTCTTCCGTATCAAGTCCGCAGGGCTCAATGAATATCTGGTGCCGTTCCTTCTCGGAAAAACGAACAATTTTATCCTCAATACTCGGACAATAGCGAGGGCCTACACCCTCAATTTTATTTGAATAAAGGGGGGAACGGTGCAAATTGTCAAGTATAACCTGCTTGGTTTCAAGGTTTGTATACGTAATGTGGCATATTGCCTTATTCTCAAGAACACCATCAGGTGTTTCAAAGGAGAAGGGTGTAATTACCTCGTCACCCACCTGCTCCTCAAGACCGGTAAAATCAACACTACGTCTGTTTATGCGTGGCGGTGTGCCTGTTTTAAACCGTCTTAAAGGGACGTTCAAATCAAGTAAAGCCTGTGACAGGTCATTTGATGGAAACATTCCGTCGGGACCGCTTTCAAATGAGACGTCACCAACGAAGATTTTACCCTTCAAAAACGTACCTGTGGCAATAACCACACACTTTGCTGTGTAGGTTGCACCAAGCTGTGTGGAAAACTCCCACAAGCCGTCATCATTTTTAAAGAGTGAAACAATTTCCGCCTGTTTTAAATCAAGCCCCTCTTGATTTTCAAGACAGTGCTTCATATATTGTGTGTAATCGCGACGGTCTATCTGTGCCCTGAGTGAATGTACCGCGGGGCCTTTACCAAGATTCAATATTCTGCTCTGAATAAGCGTTTTATCTGCCGCCTTACCCATTTCTCCGCCAAGGGCATCTATTTCACGGACAAGGTGACCCTTTGATGTACCGCCGATTGAGGGGTTGCACGCCATATTGCCGATCCAGTCAAGGTTGACTGTAAAAACTATGGTAGATGCTCCAAGCCTTGCACTTGCAAGGGCAGCCTCAATACCCGCGTGACCCGCACCGATTACGGCAACGTCGTATGTACCTGCAAAATAACTCATATATAATAATCCTGTTATCCTATAAATTTAATATGTCCGTCCTCACGCTCTTTGAAGGGCGGTTTTTCGTTGGGGTAGCCGAGGGTCATACCCAACACAAACTCCCAATCTTCGGGAATATCAATAATTTTCTTCCACTTTTTGGCGTTTTCAGGGTCGTCAAAAAGTGCACCGAGAGAGCCTATCATACAAGAACCAAGACCAACACCGTGAGCGGCAAGAGCAATATTCTCCGCCATAAGACCGCCCGACATTCCGTCCTTGGTGGGTGCAACAATGAAGATGAAAACGGGAGCATTGTGATAAACGGGACGGATATCCCAGCCTGTATATGCAGGAGTGTCCCAACCCACAAGGTTTTTAAAATCGGTATTCATTTCATCAAGCAACGCTTTGTTTCTCAGCACTCTCAGGTGGCAGGGCTGTGTATTTCTGCCGCTGGGAGCTCTGATTGCCGCATCAAGCACAACCTGCAAAAGCTCATCAGGTATCTGCTCTGTGGTGTATTCCCTGATGGTCTGTCGTGTCATTATATTCTTAATTACTTCGTTCATATTATCTGCTCTTTTCATATCTGATTGCATCAAAATAGCTCTGTGCAGTTTCTTTATTTATCGTATTGTTAACGATGTATGCACCGTCTATAACTCCGTCGATATTGTCATCTGCGACATCCATAATTATGTCGTGCTTCATCTGTTCAAAATATCGGCTTTCCATATTGGTTTCACCACGTATAACGAGGAAAATATATTCGTTGGTTGAAATAATGGTTGCCTTTCGTGACTGAAGACTTTGGATTTTCTCAAAGAATCCCTCAGGATATGTTGTATCATCCTTGTGAAGAACAACAGTCTGCACCGCACTCTGCACTCCTGTTGATGCAAGGTATTCAACCGCCTGCTCCATAGTCTGCTCACCGGAATTCACCATATTGAGAATATTCTGAAATTTCAGTATAAGTGTTTCCGCCTCACCCTTACTGATAGGCTTTTTATTGCCTGCGCCGTCCGTGGTTGTA
This sequence comes from Acutalibacteraceae bacterium, assembly GCA_045532945.1. GTDB lineage: Bacteria > Bacillota > Clostridia > Oscillospirales > Acutalibacteraceae > DTU089. The sequence goes on along the minus strand of JAZSGZ010000011.1, from coordinate 16,147 downwards.
AGGTAGCCCGTTATAGTCTGAAAAACAGTGTAGTTCATATGAAAGTTAGCATAAAGCCGTGTTTCTGAAATCTCCTGAATACCACCCTTACCGTAATACTTCATCATAAGCGCTTCGCGATAAGCTTCAGCAGTAAAAACCTTGGTGAGAGTTTCACGGGTAAGACCGATATCAGTATAATATTCTCCAAACATCACCCATGTTGAATTGACCCTTTCGGAAACCGATGCTTTCTCAGCCGTATTAAGAGCTATGCCCTCCGCCTTTGCAAGAGAATTTGTCTTAAAGTAGCGGTTCACAAGCTCCATTGTCAGCTTTTCCACTTCATCATATTCCGCAGTAATTCCAAGCTCAACAGTTGCCGCATCGAGAAAATATACAAAAATATCCTCACCTACGGGCACATCATTTACCGTAACGGTCGCCTTCTGCACTAACCCTGAGCAGCCGGAAAGCATCATCACCGAAACAACCGAGCATAGCACAAGCAGTAATGAAACCGGTCTTTTTATTCTATTTAAAACGCCTTTTTTCATAAAAGCACCTCTGTTTTTGAAAACATAAATATACATAGTATAGTATAACAGAATACACCATTTAAAACAAGAGTTATTATATTGTTTTTAAGCTACGCAATTATAATGTAAGGATTAACTTAAATAGAATAAAAAAGTTGTTGTGGAGTCTACCTCTCTGTTTGAGAGAGGGGGCGAGGCAGTGATATTCACCTTACGGTGAGTGATATACGCTGACGCGTGCGATATATTGCTTACGCAATGCGATATATTTTGCTTCGCAAAATGTTTCGGGGAAGCTTTGCTTCCGAACATTATAAGCTGTCGCGTACAACCAACTTAATAAATTGATTGAAACAATATATTAAATACAAAATAATAAAGCTGTTGGCGGTCCTACCTCTCTGTTTGAGAGAGGTAGGACCGTCAATAAGTTTATTGTATCATATTTACTTAGTTGTCTACCACAGCATTATAATATCGGCGGAGCCCCGAAATTCCTGATTCCTAACTCCTGTTTTCTCATTATAATCCGCGCTTGCGCCCACAATTTTAAATTTAAAATTTATAATTTAAAATTATTTGGCGCTTGCCGCTTTTTCCTCTGCCTCGTGCTTTGCACGAAGGTCGCTGTAAATGGGCTCAAGCTTTTCCTTTGTAAGGGGATAACCGAATTTGAAGATAAGCCATACGCCAACATAAACGATTGCGGGGATAATTGTACAGATAAACATAATCTTGTTACTTGTGCCGTTTGCGGCTATAAAGCCGTTGCCTGCAGTTTCGCTGTCATACTTTGCCCACTGGAGAAGGAAAAGTCCGCCTGCATCTGCAATAGCCTGGCCCAACTGTCTGCCAAAGGTGTAAGCCGAGTAAACCGCACTCTCGTTACGCTCACCTGTTTTCCATTCCTGATAGTCGATAACGTCCATAACAACCGCCCAACAGGTAAGGCTGACAAAGGTATAGCCGAAGCCGATGAGAAGAAGACAGATCATAAACAACCAAGCAGGGTAGATGCCCTGTTCCGGGTTTATCCACATAATGAAGGACTGATTATTTGCAGTAACCGCAAGGAAAACAGATGTTATGGCAGAAATAATTGACATTCTTCCGCAAAGCTCTTTTTTACCGTACTTTGCCGCCAACTTCGGGGTAAAGAGAATGAGTACCGCCATGGGAAGATATGTACAGATTGTGCCCAGAACGCTGAGTCCTGTGTTTGTAAAGTAGTTTTTGTAAAGATATGAGTTAAAGGAGTTGAACTGGAGCTGACCTGAAATGAGGACACCCGAAATGGTAATCATAACGAATGGTCTTGATTTGAAAAGACCGAGATAAGTTTTCTTGAAGTCAACCTTTTCTTCGTCAAATGCAGGAACGCGCTCTTTCAGGTTTCTGTGACCGATAAGGTAAAATGCGATTGACATCACACCCATAATGAGGGCATAGATAAACATCCTGTTACCATCGGCAATCTCTATCTCTTTACCTGTCTGCTCATCCATTACGCCTGTGCCCACATAAATAATAAACGGAGCAATAAGTGTAACAACAGCACCACCTACACCCGAGCCGAGAGAACGGGCTGTGGAAAGCACGTTTCTGCCCTTAGGGTCATCGGTAATAACAGATGCCAATGAGCCGAAGGGAATATTCATCGCGGTGTACATTGTGCAGTAAATCAGATACATCACAATACACACGGCAAACAACAAGGTCGAATTATTTGCAAGCGTGGGACTGTAAAACAGTGAATTGGGGTCTGAATAGGGCAAGAAGCAAAGCACGGTAGAAATACCGAGGGGCACCGCAACCAGCCTTAAATACTGCAGGAATTTACCGTCCTTACCCGGCTTGCGCTTGGCAACAACGATACCCCACAAAGGGTCATTGATAACGTCCCACAAACGGGTAACGATGAACATATAACCGACAAGCTTTGGTTTAATCTTCAGAACGTCGGTCATAAAAATCTTAAGATAGCTTGTGATATATGTAAGGTTAAACATATTTGCCGCTTCGGCAGTAGTATAACCTGCTACATCCTTAAATCCGATTTTATTAGGATGTTCGTTGACTTCCTTTACCTTTTTTTCTTTAGCCATTTTTTACCTCCTGTTGTGAGCTTATACTCTTACGCTTCATAGTGAAGGGCAAGACCGCCCTCACTTGTTTCGCGGTATTTGTTCATTAAGTCCTTACCCGTCTGGTACATTGTGTGAACAACCGTATCAAACTTAACCTTACGGGTAGATGTTAAAAAGTTTGCGAGTGAAAGCGCATTGATTGCCCTCATTGCCGCAACCGCGTTACGCTCGATACAGGGTATCTGCACAAGTCCGCAAACGGGGTCGCAGGTAAGACCAAGGTAATGCTCCATTGCATTTTCCGCCGCATACTCAATCTGGTCAAGGTCCATAAAGTGAAGCTCTGCAAGTGCTGCCGCAGCCATACTGCACGCAGTGCCGACCTCTGCCTGACAGCCTGCCTCTGCTCCGCTTATGGATGCGTTCTGTTTGACAACATTCCCTATAATTCCTGCCGCTGCAAGGGCCTTGGCAATTTCAAAATCAGTAAAGCCCTTTTTCTCCTGCATATAGTAAAGCACCGCAGGCAACACACCCGATGCGCCACAGGTAGGTGCAGTTGTTATCATTCCGCCGCCTGCATTCTGTTCACTTGCGGCAAAGGCATAAGCGCACACAAGCCTGTTTTCACGGGTTTCGGGAGTTTCATCCATATGACGCTGAGCATACAGGAACTTTGCCTTGCGTTCAACCTCAAGTCCGCCCGGCAAAATGCCCTCCTGCGCAAGGCCCTCACGTACTGTAAGCTTCATACGCTCCCATATCGTCTTAAGGAAGGGGAAAATCTCCTCACCCTCGTACTTTGCGGCATAGTCGCTGAGCCTCAGGTGGTGCATAAGACAGTATTCTTTGATTTCCTCAAAATTCTTCTGTGGATAAACCTCGGGGGCGGTAACGGATGGCTGACCCTCGATACGGATTTCACCGCCACCGATACTCATTGCCCTCACCTTGCCGATTTCATTATCATCTGCATCATAGATAATAAAATCAAGGGTGTTGGGATGCGGTAAATCTGTTTCCGTGGTATTGAAAACAATTTCACTCTTTGCCTTCAGGGTGCTTGAGAGAGCTGTGTGAGTGCCGTGACCCTCACCTGTAAGGGCAAGTGAACCGTAAAGGATAACCTTTACAAACTCGGCATCGCTGAAATTTTCGTTAACATATTCGGCGGCATACTGCGGACCCATTGTATGTGAGCTTGAAGGTCCGATACCCACCTTATAGAGCTTTTTTAACGATTGCATATAGTGCCTCCGCCTATAAGAATATCATCAATATAAATTGCGGCTGTCTGACCGGGAGCCGCGGCTCGTTGGGGATTAGTAAACACAATCTCTCCCCCGTCTGCCGTAAGGGTGAGCCTGGCCCCGGCAGGGGGTGCGGCACACCTGATTTTCACAAGGCAGTCGAAGCTGTCCCCGGGCGGTGAGCCTGCAAGGAAATTTATATCCTTTATTTTTATATTATCAGTAAACAAATCACAATTATCACCAATGGTAACAGTATTGTTCTGCGGATCAAGGGACAGCACATACATAGGCTTACCAAAAGCACCAAGACCCTTTCGCTGTCCTATGGTATACTTGTAAAGTCCTGAATGTGTACCCAGCTTTTCCCCGTCTTTGGAAACAAAATCACCCGGAATAGCTTTTGGGTTATAATTCTTTTCAATAAATGAAACATAGTCATTGTCGGGTATAAAGCAGACCTCCTGACTATCCTTTTTTGCAGCAACGGGAACACCCTCTGCCTCAACAAGTGCACGGATTTCAGGCTTAGTCAGATCACTCAAAGGAAAAATCACCTTAGAAAGAATATCCTGATTAAGTCCGCACAGGAAATAGCTCTGATCCTTACCTGAAGGATTCTTCCGAATGTAATATACCCCATCCTTGTTCACAATGGATGAATAATGGCCCGTGGCAAGGTAATCTGCCCCCTGTCGGAGAGCGTAATCAAGCAACAGCCTGAACTTTACCGTAGGGTTACACAATACGCACGGGTTAGGTGTCAATCCCTCAATATATGACTTGCAGAAATAGTCGGTAATCGCCTTGAACTCCTGACGTCTGTCGAGAACCTCAAGCGGTATTGAGAGAGCATCTGCAACCGCTTGTGCATCACGGATATCATCGTCAGCAAGGTCGTCGGGTTTTAAGCGCAAAATAACTCCACGGACCTCAAGCCCGCGTTGCTTCAAAAGTATTGCCGCAGCGGCTGAATCAACACCACCGCTTAAGGCTACATAAACCAAATTACCCATGGGAAAATAATATCATATAATACTCAAAATTGCAACCGAACGAAACAAAGCATTTATGTAAATTAATACAAATTTTCCTGCATTTTTTTGTATTTAAATACAAATTTTGACTTGCTTTTTTCTCGAAAAGGTAGTAATATATTTCTATAAAGATATATTCGGGGTATGTGTGCTGTTTCAGATAAAGCAACCTTTTATTAACGTGTGCAACACAAAAATCGCACCGTTTTACCCGATATATTTTACAGTTTTCAGGTAGATATGGACAAGCTCCCCCGGAGAGGGAAAGTATGGAGGAAGGATAAGATGTCAGCAGATTTACACTTGCACACCAGATTGTCAAACGGTTCGCTTGGTATTGAAGATTTAGTCTTGCTTGCCAAAAAGCGCGGAGTTACAACAATTGCAATTACAGACCACGATTGCCTTGCAGGCACCGTCAGAGGTAAGGTTATCGGCGAAAGACACGGTGTAACAGTAATACCCGGTGTTGAGCTTTCAGGCACAGACAAAACAAACGGGCAAGAGATTCATATGCTCTGCTACAAGCCTGACTTCCCCGACAGACTGGAGGGCCTTTGCCGCCGCAGTTCACTCATAAGGAAGAAATCTTCTCATCTTATGACTCTTAAGACCGCCCAGAAGTACCCCATCACACCCGAGTTTGTTGTAAAATGTGCAACAGGCTCTACAAATGTCTTCAAGGTACATATTATGCAGGCCCTCATAGAAAACGGCTTTGCAGACAGAATATACGGTAATCTTTACAAGGAGCTTTTCTCACCCGATGCACCCGGCAACATCAACCACGTGCCGGATTATGAGGATGTTTTCTCAATACTTGAGGCTATACACGAGGCTGGCGGTATTGCCGTTCTTGCAAATCCGCAGAAATGCAAAAACGACAAGCTTCTTGATGAGCTTGTTAAGGCAGGGCTTGACGGTATTGAGGTTTATACCCCTGATATGAGTGATGAGGACAAGGTTAAATTTGCAAAATATGCAAAGAAAAACAAAATCCTCACAACAGGCGGTTCAAACTTCAAGGGTCTTTATAACAAATATGTTATTTCAGTTGGCGACTGTGACCTTCCCGACGAATGTGTACAGGAGCTCAATACTTACAAAGCACGTAAGAAAAAGGCTGAGCGCAAAAAGGCGCAGGAAGCTGAAGCAAAGGCAGAATAAGTTTAAAGTATTACAGGAGCAAGGAAAAATCTTGCTCCTGTTTTTTATATTAACTTTTTTTGCAAAACACATTTGTACCGACAAAAAAGTTGCTGTATAGTCCTACCTCTCTGGCTTAAGAGAGGGGGACCACCTTTTTTGTCAAGTCGATATTTGATTTTGAGTTTTAAACGAGTGATTGTTTCCGTATAAAAGCAAGGCTTAACGGGTGGTGGAGAGTTCCCGATGCGTCAGCATCGTTGAAGCAACGCTTCAATTGGAATTACACTTAATGAACACATAATTTTAATTACAAAGGATAATCTTGTTGTATCATTTTTGTTTAATGTACACTTTTAGTTTATTACCGTTGAATCTCACGATTCAAAATGCTTCGCATTGGAACTCTCCACCGCCCGTTAGACGTTGTTTTATGGAGTAAATAATTACTCGTTTGATATTTTATTTTGTTCAACAGTAAATAGAACGGCGGTCCCCCTCTCTTAAGCCAGAGAGGTAGGACCACCAACCACTTTATTGTTTCATATTAAGTTTATTTTTTACCAGTTTGTCAATTACTGTTGTTCTACCGAACAGAAATGTAAAACTGCCATTATTTTATGTATGCTTATTTTACAACCTTTTCACCGTCGAAGATTACGATACCGAAGCCTGAGCCTGTTTTGCCACCACTTAAAACACGCTGTTTGAATGCACGGTAAAGTGAGTTATCCTCGGGCCATTCCTCAGGCTTTTTGTAGCCTGCGCCACCGTAAAGTCGCCAAGCATCGTTGAACTCTTCCTTTTCCTCACTTTCAAGGATGATGAAGTCATCCATAAAACGAAGAACGTTGGACTTTTCGGGCAGGAAATCATAGTGACCCTTGTAAAGGAGCCATGATCCGCATTTGAAAATCATAAGACCGTCGGGTCTGCGATACTCCTTGAAAAATTCATAAGCCTTTTTGTAGGAGTCGATACGCACATCATCTGTGAGAGAAACACCGGACCAGGGAATGTGGAAGCCGAGAATTTCCTCATCCTTTTTAATTGTGATTCCGCTTTCTGTTGTGTAATCCTCGCGGTCAAAATCAGAATACTCGAACTGGAAACGACCCATACTGTAACGCATCATACGGAAGAAGCCGTCAAACCAGCCTGCAACGAAGGAACCGTAAATACCCTTACAATCAAGACACTCGTTGAATTTATACTTCATATCCATCATTGATTCCCAATAAATGTCCTCACTGATGCCTTCCTTTCTGTAACGCTCAAGAAGAACCTCACTGCAAATCATAAAGAATACGAAGTGAAGTGTGTATTCGCTGATACCCATTTCGTTTGCAAGCTCTGTAAGCTCTTCAAGACGGGGTCCGATATCGTGTGCCTCGGGGAACATATACTCATTGTATATCTTGTTGAATTTTTCAAGGTATTCGGCATCACCCTCAAAAGCCTTTACAGTATCCTCAAATACTGTTACTGCCTCAGCAGGAATATCCAATTTCTTACAAAACAAATAAAAATGATCGTTCAGATAGCTCATTGTAAAATCTCCTTTAATTTCTAAGACTGTTAAGAGGTGCAGGAATTCTGCCGCCTCTGTTTATGAAATCAACACTGCCTTCTCCGTGAACAGGCATTACGGGTGCAGTACCAAGAAGACCGCCCATTTCAATTGAGTCACCCACGCTTTTGCCGGGTGCAGGGATAATTCTTACTGCGGTTGTTTTATTGTTTATCATACCGATTGCTGCCTCATCAGCAATAATCGCAGAAATTGTTTCAGCCGATGTATCTCCGGGCACGGCGATCATATCAAGACCGACCGAGCAGACACAGGTCATAGCCTCTAATTTATCAAGGGTAAGTACGCCTTTTTCAGCAGCAGCAATCATACCCTCGTCCTCTGATACAGGAATAAATGCACCTGAAAGACCGCCAACGCTTGATGATGCCATAACGCCACCCTTTTTAACTGCATCATTAAGAAGTGCGAGCGCGGCAGTTGTACCGTGAGTACCGCAAACATCAAGACCCATTTCCTCAAGGATACGTGCAACCGAGTCGCCAACTGCAGGAGTGGGTGCAAGGCTCAGGTCAACAATACCGAACTCTGCCCCAAGTCGCTTGGAAGCTTCACTTGCCATAAGCTGACCCATACGAGTAATCTTAAACGCCGTTTTCTTTATTGTTTCTGCTACAACGTGGAAGGGCTCACCCTTCACCTCTTTAAGCGCATTATATACAACACCGGGACCTGAAACACCGACATTGATTGCACACTCAGGCTCACCGACACCGTGGAATGCACCTGCCATAAAGGGGTTGTCCTCAACAGCGTTACAAAAGACAACAAGCTTTGCACAGCCGAAGCCATCTCTGTCCCTTGTGATATGTGCGGTCTTCTTAATTGTTTCACCCATTAATTTTACCGCATCCATATTGATACCCGCTTTAGTAGAGCCGACATTGACTGAGGAACAAACAAAATCAGTTGTGGCAAGTGCCTCGGGGATAGATGCAATAAGACGTCTGTCACCGATAGTAAAGCCTTTCTGCACAAGGGCGGAAAAGCCACCGATGAAGTTTACTCCGCAAGCCTTTGCCGCATCGTCCATAGCACGGGCGAAGACAGAGTAGTCCTCGGTTTCACAAGATTCTGCCGCAATAGCGATAGGTGTAACGGAAATTCTCTTGTTAATAATGGGAATACCCATTTCACGCTCCAGATCCTCTCCTGTTTTAACGAGATTCTCCGCATATTTTGTTATTTTATCATACATCTTCCCTGCGCAGATTTTCGGATCGGGGTGTGCACAGGAGCGCAACGAGATACCCATTGTAATTGTTCGGATATCAAGGTGCTGATTATCAATCATATTAAGGGTTTCTAAAATTTCGCGTTGGTTAATCATAGTCCACCTCAGATTTTGTGCATTGCATCAAATACTTCTTCACGCTGAATACGTATGCTGACACCAAGACGCTCACCCTCATCATTGAGAGCATCCACAATCTTGTCATATCCCACATTTGAACAGGCTATATCAACAAGCATATTCATTGTGAAAATGTTATTATGTAAAACTGTCTGGCTGATGTCAAGTATGTTAACGTTAACCCCCTGCAAGGTATTGCAGACACCTGCCATAATGCCAACCTTATCTTTACCTACAACTGTAATAATCGCATTCATCAGGATTTCCCCTTCTTATAACATATTTAAAGTATTTTATCACATTAAATTACATAATACAATAAATAGACAAAAAATAATCGGGGCATTTCTGCCCCGATTTTAATTCAATCAGTTAAGTTCTTCATAAAGGAATCCGAATATATCAAGGTCCATAAGGAATCTGACAATTGTATCCGGAATAATGCTGAGAATCCACCAAAAATCTCTCTCCTGCTTTGCTTCGCTTTCGGGAGCATCATCGTACTCAAGGAGCATAGCCTGTGTATAAACTATACCACCCTCGCCAAAGATTTCTGCACGCACATAAGTACCGATTTCATCACTGTACTCGTCTAGGTCGATTGACTCGCCCCAGGCAATTGTCTTACCGTTGGAGATCCAACGGACACAGTATTCGTTTTCAACGTCAAGCACAATAGAATCGCTGTCATTGTCAACAATAACAGAGTTTACCATAGGAGCATCAACATCATAGTCTGCCTCGTATTTTGCATCGTAATCCTCTGCCTGTCTGTCAAGGATATCCTGTGCCACTGCCTGTGCTTCTGCAGAGCCGTTCTCAAGGAGATAATTCGCATACTCCTCAAGCTCATTGTGGTTGCCGAGGCAACGGCTAGCGGCAAAGAATTCACCGTTCTGCATACAAGCCTTAAGGTTTTCTGATGTGTTAGCAGGCATAAGCATTCTTGTGTAGCCTGTATATGCCGCACTTACTCTGTGAGCGTCACTTGTTGCAATTGCAAAGACATTCTCCCCTTCAGGAGTAAGGTCCATAAGCATAATATCCCAGAGCTTTCTGTCGTGACGTGTTCTTGAGTCGCCCTTTGAGTTGATGTCAATACCGATGCAAGAGGGATATTTCTTGATAAGGTTCTCAAACTTGTCGATATAATATTCGTAGCCCTCACCGTAAGCATCCTCTGTATACTGCTCATCACGTGCATTTGTATATTCGCCGGGATGATTAATAACAGAAAGACCGCCAAGCTCATCAACTGCCTTGATAGGTGTTTCATAATCACTTGTACCGCCGACTACACCGTGGCCGTAATCTACAAACCAACTGTTTACGTGAGCATTGTTAAGTGAAGTCGGGTTATTCTCAATAGCATAGGGAACACGGAGCATCTTCTGACCCTCTGTACCATCCTCAGCTACCTGATAATAATAATCGTCGCCATTTTCGTTAACAACATTGTACTCAAGGCCCTCGAATGTAAGACCTGTATCGTCAAGGTCAACAATCTGTGCATCAGGATTCTTGAGACCAAGGAAAAGTCTGATTTCAGGCACAATAGCCTGCTCAGTCCAGCTGTAGTTTACTGTACCGTGGTCAGAAACCGCATAGATGTCAAAGCCATAGTCATAGTTGGTCTCAATCATTTTTTTGAGTGAATCGTCACCGTCGGATGCAGTTGTGTGAGTGTGCAAATCTGCCTTATACTGCTGCCATGACCAATCAACATTTTCATAGGGACTGGTGATGGTATAGTCGATATCAGCACTCGCGGCAAGACCGATTGTTGAAACAATACCTGCAAGAATAGCAACTGTGCAGATGATTGCTATAAGCTTTCTTGTTTTTTTCATTTTTATCTACCTTTCTTTACAAAAGAAACTCTACCACATAGTGATAGTATTTTATACTATTGTAATACTTTGGTAATGTAAATGCAATAATCAAGTTGAATAAATTTGTTGACATTTTTTTATAAAATTGTTCAAAAAGAGAGCCCGGCTTTCACCGAGCTCTCATTTTTTAGTTATAATCAGCCGTTTTTGATTTCGTCAAGAAGACCCATATATGCTGTAACAAATGTTGAGCCTGCTGCGGGGCTGAGTACGTTAACCTCTTCGTTCTCTGAAAGGAGTGAGTGATACTCATTATCACGAAGAACATAACCTGCCTGGTCATTCATAAGACCAAATGCCATAACTGCTTCACAGTCTGTAACATCCTTAAGTGCGGGCATTGACCAATCTTCGCTAACCCAACCTGCTTCACCTGATTCGGGACCACCGAAGATAAGAATGGGGTCAAACTCACCGGGACAAAGGAATACACCAACATTGTTGCCCTCTGTTCCCAATTCCATATAACCGATTTCAGTAATCATCTTGTAGCCATTGCCGGACTTAACAATAACTGCATTAAGGATATCCTCACGTGCTGCAAGAGTAAGAATCTGGTTTTCAACGTCAATTGCTACTTCCTTGTGAGCAATGTTAAGAACGGGATCAAGCTCAACATCATTGTCGATATCCATAACCCTCTTAGCAACTGAATAACCGTAATCCTTAAGATCAAAGTCATTCTTTGTGTTTTCGGGAGTGTTCATTCTGTACCACTCGTCAACAGTTGCGATGTAATCCTGTGCATCCTCTGTTGTGAATTCGCTGTCATCGTCAGCAACAGTTTTCTTACCGCAGGAAGGACAGCTGATCTCATAGATACCGCCCTCTTCTGCAGGCTTGGAAATCTCAGCAACCTCCTGACACTCAAGGCACAAACGAACTGTGCGCATTGAGATTGCAAGCTCTGCACCGAGAATGTAAACTACATTTGCACCAACCTTTTCGTTGATAGCTTTTTCAATGTAGTAGGGATAGTCAGCAGTAAGCACGTCACCGCCTGCACCGTTACCTGTACAGTGAATAGCACCTTCAAGAATCCATGTCTCAGCAGAACCGTCATCGGGAACGAAACGAAGTCTGTGAACATTAGGATCAAATGCCTGAGGATCACGCTTATCTCTGGTGTAATCAGAAATATCCGCTGTACCGTAGTAGAGAGAGCCGGGCTCCATTGACTTAACAGCCTTCTTGATTGCGAAAACTGTTTTGTTGTAAAGGTTCTCCATAAATTCAGCATTCTTCTGAACCTTCATGCTCTCGATAAGACCGCCTGATGCAGCATTACCGGTGTTAACAATAAGGCCCTGGAGAAGAGGAATATTCATACCAAGGGTATCAATACATGAGTGCTGATGAAGAACAGAAACGTTAAGAGATACAATGTTATTTGCTTCAGCAAACTCAGCAAGTCTTGCACGGATTTCTTCAACGTCACCACGGGGAAGACCGAAGCCGTCGATTACTGCATGAACAACTGTACCGCCAACACCGTCATTAAGAGCGTAAACACGAACTCTCTGATCATCAAGAATCTGTGAGGGTACACGACCTGCAGCAACTTCAAGTGAGCCGGCAAGGAAGAACTTACCGTTCATTACGTTAACTCCGTCAAGAAGTGATACACCGGCATAACCGAGGTTCCACTCTGATGCACCCTTCACATCGTAATCAAATTCTGTGTCACCGGTGTAGAAGTTCTCCACCTGATAATCCTCTTCAGTATCCCAGTTACCTTCATAACCCGGCCAATACATATTGAGGTATGACAGAACAATATGAATAAGTCTGTCAATGAAATAGTTAAGTACATTTTCAACACTTGTTTCAGGGAGCGAGATGTCAGCAGCACCAACAGGGACTGCAACCGCTGAGAAACAAAGTATAAGTGACAGTATAACTGCCAAAACCTTTTTGCTCATAGGAAAGCCTCCTTATAATTATACACTTTGATTATATATCCTTTTCAGTCAATAATCAATAACATTTTATTATTCAACCTTTTCTTTGGTGTTTTTTGCCAAATCCTCTTCGATAATTTTGTTTATATTGTCTGTACCTTTGTGTCTGTAAGGCTTTATTCTGAGTGCAATGTACATAATCAGAGCACCAACAAGGTTGAGAATTGTGTCCGCCATGGTATCCATCAAGGCAAAGCGTGTCTCAAAACGCGCTTCATCAAGCGGTATGAGCATAAACACATTCTCCTTAAGTCCCCCTGCTTCCTCAATAGCTTTTTGTAAATCCCAATGCTGAGCATCTCCGCCAAACCACTGATCAAAGCTGAACTCAAAAATTTCCCAACCGGTCGCAAAGGTAAGTGCAACACCAAGCGCAGCGATTGCCGCGATATTAGCAGGACACTTCACCTTATCGCGGAGCTGAATCGAACAAATAAACTCATAGCTGACATACACGCCTACTCCGCTGCCGAAAGCGTGAAGAACCTTATCGAAGCCGGGTAATATGTAATAAAAGTTCAAAAATGCACCTCCGAAGGATGCAAGGAAAAATACCAATATGCTGAAATTCTGATATTTATGAGAAAAATATCTGGGGAAGGTTTTTTGCGGAAAAAGCTGACAAATCTCAAAAGCAAACATACCTACAAGATTTGCTGCCATCTGCATCGGCTGATATGAGCCCAATCCGTCCGGTTTTATCAGTCGGTAAAAAATACCGCCTATCATAAGCAACCGCAAAATCCACCAGTAAACCAACTCAAGCTTAGTAATATCACGTGTAACTCTTTGTATGTAATTCTTCATAAAAACCCCTTCAGATATAAATTGCAATTGATTATACCATAAATAACCTCTGCTGGCAACAAACAATTTTACTTCTCAAAATTTTGCATTTAATATTGAAAAAGACAAAGAAAATATGTATAATGAATTGGATTAAGGATTTACGGAGATGAAATTATGGCAAAGCGTGAAGGCTATATCTCGTGGGACGAGTTTTTTATGGGCGCGGCGGTTCTCTGTGCAAAGCGCAGTAAGGACCCCAATACGCAGGTTGGTGCCTGTATAGTAAATAACGAAAACCGCATACTTTCCGTTGGCTATAACGGTCTGCCTGCAGGCTGTAACGATGACATCTTCCCCTGGGAAAGAAGTGCCGACGATTCCTACGACACAAAGTATCCCTATGTCTGCCACGCAGAGCTTAATGCAATTCTTAACTACCGTGGCGGCAATTTAGCAGGCAGTCGCATTTATGTTGCACTCTTCCCCTGCAATGAATGTGCTAAGGCTATCATCCAGAGCGGTATCTCAGAGGTTATTTACCTTTCTGACAAATATGCGGATACATCCTCAACAAGAGCCTCCAAGCGTATGTTTGATGCAGCAGGTGTTAAGTACACACACCTTGTTCCCGAAAGCAAGGAATTAGTCCTTGACCTCAGGGAAGAAAATGTTTAATTTCGGTTTATAATAATTTTTATAAAAATTTTTACATAGGAGTGTTAAAAATGGCTTTAGTTAACGCAAAAGACATGCTCACAAAAGCAAAAGCAGGCCACTATGCAGTTGGTCAGTTCAACATCAACAACCTTGAATGGACAAAGTCTATTCTTCTTACCGCACAGGAGATGAATTCTCCCGTTATTCTCGGTGTTTCCGAGGGCGCAGGTAAGTATATGTGCGGCTTTAAGACAGTTGCCAATATGGTCAGCGCAATGATTGATGACCTTGGTATTACTGTTCCTGTTGCACTTCACCTTGACCACGGCTCATATGAAGGTGCAAAGGCTTGTATTGAAGCAGGCTTCTCATCAATTATGTTCGACGGCTCTCATTATCCCATCGACGAAAACATTGCAAAGACAAAAGAGCTCGTTGCTATCTGCGAGGAAAAGGGTCTTTCAATTGAGGCTGAGGTTGGCTCAATCGGCGGTGAGGAAGACGGCGTTGTTGGTGCAGGCGAATGTGCTGACCCCGACGAGTGCAAGATGATTGCAGACCTTGGTGTTACAATGCTTGCAGCAGGTATCGGTAACATTCACGGTAAATATCCCGAAAACTGGGCAGGTCTTTCATTTGAGACTCTTGCAGCAGTTCAGGAAAAGACAGGCACAATGCCCCTCGTTCTTCACGGCGGTACAGGTATCCCTGCTGAAATGGTTAAGAAGGCTATTACCCTCGGTGTTTCAAAAATCAATGTTAACACAGAGTGTCAGCTTGCTTTCCAGGAAGCAACAAGAAAGTACATTGAAGCAGGCAAAGACCTTCAGGGTAAGGGCTTTGACCCCAGAAAGCTTCTTGCTCCCGGTTGCGAAGCAATTAAGGAAACTGTTCGTGAGAAGATTGAACTTTTCGGCTCAAAGGACAAGGCTTAATTAAAAAATACGAGCCGTACGCCATCAGACGTACGGCTTTTTTAGAGTGATAATTATGGCAGAACACAAAAAAACATCAAACAATAAAACACGACTTATTGTCCGCATACTGTTCGGTGTGCTGGCAGTTGCTTCTTTGGTGGTAATGGTTCTCATCTCACCCTTCGGCAAACGTCTTATGGGTAAAGAAGAGGTATCAACTACGGAAACACCCATTGTTGAAACAATACCCGGCGGTGTGGAAACGGAACCCCTTGTTCCCGAAACCGAGGAAGAAACAGAAACAGAAGTTGCAGAGGGCACAACAAACAGCTCTCCCTCTGTTTCCGTATCCGTACCTCAACCTACACAGCCTGTTGATAACCCTTTAAAGAACTACAATATTTTTATAAATTCATATAAATTCAATTATACCGAGGAAAACGGCATTACAACTGCCGTTGCCAAGGATGACGAAAATGTAAAAATAACTGTTACACCAAAGGGTAGCGAAACCTACACCGACCTTTGCGAAAAAGCAAAATCAGAGCTGGGAGCACCTGCAAGTGACAGAAAGCTGCAGATTGCAAACGCCAACACCTGCTATTCATCTGAGAATGACCATATCAGAACAACTGTCTTCTGCGTGGATGACGGTAAGGGCGGCAGTATTGAAATCAGATACCAATCCCCATCCGACAAAGACGGCTATGAAGACGAGTTCAGATTTATGATTTCAATGTTTAAAGTTGACAAATAAATGCAAAATGCATAATGCATAATGCAAAATTATCGGGGAAGCTATGCTTCCAAACATTATAAGCTGTCGCAAGTATCAACTTACTGTGTGATTATAAGTTTTCTGTTTGTTCAGCCTTCCTTCGAAGGAAGGTGGCGCTTGACATACTTGTATGTCAAGTGACGGAAGGTTCTTCATCACGAAGTGATGAT
>JAZSGZ010000019.1:0-89213 GCA_045532945.1 Acutalibacteraceae bacterium | reverse complement strand
TGTTCGGTTTTCAACTCTTCGGTCAGGTTGATAGATTCTTTTTATTAGAATACGGAATAATGGACGCGGGTAGAATTACTGCAGTTTTAATTGCATTCACAATTAACTACGCTTGCTATTTCTCTGAAATATATCGTGGTGGTATTGAGAGTATCTCAAAAGGTCAGTACGAAGCAGGTTATGTTTTGGGTATGACAAAATCACAGATTTTCAGAAAAATCATTTTAAAACAGGTTATTCAGAGGATTGTTCCACCAATGAGTAATGAAATTATTACACTCATTAAAGATACTGCTCTTGCTAACTGTATTATGGTTTGCGAAATTATTAAACAAGCAAAAGAACTTGCGGCAACAAAGGCAATGATTTGGCCATTGTTCTACACAGGTGTATTCTTCCTGTTGTTCAACGGAATTCTCACAATTCTTTTCAGCAAAATCGAGAAGAAGTTTGACTACTATAAAAACTAAGGTTTGAAAGGAGCTTTTATATGTCTGTACTTGAAGTAAAGAATCTTAAAAAAAGCTTCGGAAGGACCGAGGTTTTGAAGGGTGTCAGCTTTGACCTTAACGAGGGTGAGGTTCTCAGCATTATCGGCTCATCCGGTAGCGGTAAAACAACTATCCTTCGTTGTATAAATCAGCTTGAAACTGCAGACAGCGGGTTCATAAGTGTTGCAGGCGAGGTTTTCTTTGACGGTAGTATCGGTAAGGAAAGTGCCAAGGAGAGACGACGTCAACAGCTTCTTGTTGGTCTTGTTTTCCAGGATTTCCATCTTTTTCCTCAATATACCGTGCTTAAAAACGTTACTCTCGCTGCAGAGCTGCTTGCTAAAGAACGTGACGATTATAAACAGAACAAAAAGACCATTCACGATGAGATTGAGGAAAAGGCAAAGGTTATTCTCGGCAAGGTAGGACTTTCCGATAAGCTGAACAACTACCCCTGTGAGCTTTCAGGCGGTCAGAAGCAACGTGTTTCAATTGCACGTGCCCTTATGCTTGAACCAAAGGTACTTTTCTTTGATGAGCCTACCTCAGCTCTTGACCCTGAGCTTACAGGTGAAATCCTCAAGGTAATCAAAAGCCTGGCAGAGGAAAATATGACAATGGTAATCGTTACCCACGAAATGTCTTTTGCAAGAGCAGTTTCCACAAAGGTTATCTTTATGGACAATGGTGTTATTGAGGAATCGGGCACTCCCGAGGAGGTTTTCGACAACCCGAAATCACAAAGAACAAAAGAATTTATTTCAAAATTTGATGATTAATTTACAAAGACCTGTTTGTTAAAAACGGGTCTTTTTCTTTCATAAGCAAACACACTTGTACATACATTGTAGTATGGAGGTGTCTTTATGACAGATGATAAAAAAGGCTTGATTCCCCACAATTGTATTTTAGAGGACCGTAAAAAACTTTCCGTATCGGGTGTAAACGATGTGGACAGCTTTGATGAAACCGTTATTATTGCCAAAACGGACTTCGGTGAGCTGACCGTCAGCGGTGAAAAACTGCACATCACCAAGCTCTCTCTTGAGGTTGGTGAGCTTGCCATAGAGGGCAACATAAACTCTCTTGCATATACCGACATTGCCGAAAAAAGCGGTGGCTTTTTCTCAAAGGTATTCAGATAATGTACTCTGTTCCCCAAAGCCAACAATTGACCATTTTCCTTTGCTCTCTCGGTGCGGGCTTTTTGTTAGGTATTCTGTATGATATTATGAGGGCTATGCGCCTTTCCTTCACTACCTCAAAAGTGGCAGTCATAATCTTTGATATTGTATATTTTCTGCTGTGCGGGGTATTGAGCTTTCTGTTTATACTCGCACTCAATAAGGGCGAGGTACGGTTTTACATTATTGCAGGTGAAATGATAGGCTGGGTTTTCTATTACGTTTCCTTCGGGATTGCCGTAATCAGAATAACTGATGTTTTCGTAAGCCTTTTACACAGAGTAAAAGCCTTTATTTTCCGTGTGATTTCTGCCCCCTTTCGCCTTATATATCGTGGTTTGAATTGCATTTCCCGAAAAATCGGTGTTCTTTTCAAAAAAACTGAAAAAAAGTCAGAGAAAATACGAAAAAAACACTTGCCAAAACTACGTCTGTATGTGTATAATTTATTTGGTATAATATCGGCAGGGAGAAATGTTCAAAAGAAAGGCGGTCAGGATTTTGGCAAACGCAAAAGCAAAAAAGAAAAGGAAGCAGATTGCTCCCGGTAGCATAATTGTTTTCGTTCTGTGCGCTTGTATTGTCTTGTATTTTGTTGTAAGCATTGTAAAAAAACAAATTGAAATCAACAAGAATACTGACACCCGTGACGAGCTTGTGTCCGTGCTCGAAAGCCGTCAGGCTGAGAACGAGGAGCTTGAAGTAGCCATTTCCGAGGGTGACGAAAGTGCACTCGCCGAAGAATATGCCAGAAAAAAGGGTTACGTTATGCCCGACGAGCGTGTTTACGTGGACATAACTCCCGGTGAAGAACAATAAAAATCAATCGAGGTAAACAAAAGATATGGCAGTAGAAATCGGCGCGATTCTTGACGGCAAGGTAACAGGCATCACAAACTTCGGGGCATTTGTTGAGCTCCCCGACAAAACAACAGGTATGGTACATATTTCAGAGGTTTCCGCATCTTTTATCAAAGATATTCACGAGAAGCTTTCCGAAGGCGACCAGGTTAAGGTCAAGGTAATTGACATTAACGAAAAGGGCAAGGTTGCTCTTTCCATAAAAAAGGCCCTCCCCAAGGAGGAAGAATCAAAACCGAAAAAGCCTGCAGGAGATAAAGGCAGACGTTCACAGCCTCAGGTATGGACCGGCACACAGAAAACCGAGCCGGAAAAAATGTCATTTGAGGATATGATGGCAAAGTTCAAATCCGTAAGTGACGAAAAAATGAGCGATTTGAAGAAGAATTCTGCCGCAAAGAGAGGTACATCTACACCCCGTCGCGGTGGCGGAAGTCCTCGCGGATTATAAATTTCCATAACCGTGTCTTAAGACACGGTTATATATTTAGGAAGTGTTTTTTTGAGAGAGATAAGTGCAAAATTAATTGAGGATACTGTTGCAGAGCTTTTTATAAAAGCAAATTCATTTTTGCCCGAGGCTCTTGAAAACAGAATCAACTCTGCCGCAGAAACGGAAACAAGCAAAATTGCCAAGGGCATATTCTGTGATATGTGTAAAAATCTCGAGTGTGCAAGGGAGCTTAATATCCCCATTTGCCAGGATACGGGAATGGCAGTTCTTTTCTGCGAATTAGGTCAGGATGTGCACGTTGTTGACGGTGACTTCAATACCGCAATCAATGATGGCGTAAAGAGAGCATACCTTGACGGCAAAATGCGTTGCTCAATCGTGGCTGACCCCATTCGCAGAGGTAACACAGGTGATAACACACCTGCGCTTATTCACCTGTCTCTTGTACCGGGTGATAAAATAAAGCTCACTGCCGCACCCAAGGGCTTTGGCAGTGAGAATATGAGTCAGGTTAAAATGTTCACACCATCTGCAACACTTGACGAGATTGTTTGCTTTGTTGTGAATGTGGTTAAGACAGCAGACGCCAATCCTTGCCCCCCCGTTGTGCTGGGTGTAGGTATAGGCAGTGACTTTGAGGGTGTTGCACTTCTTTCAAAAAAGGCTTTGTGCAGAGATATCGACACACCAAACACCGACCCGTTTTATAAAGAATTAGAGAATAGAATTCTCACCGAGGTTAATAAGCTCAACATTGGTGCACAGGGCTTTGGCGGAGACGTAACTGCCCTTGCTGTAAATATTGAAACAGCACCAACTCATATTGCAGGACTTCCCGTGGCGGTAAACGTAGGCTGCCACGTAACACGTCACGCAGAGGCTGTTATTTAAGACTTTGCTTTATTTCCTCATAGATTTCCAGCAATTTGAATTTAACTACATACTTACCGTTACTGCTGACGATTTCTTCACCACCGGGTGTAAGAATGTCGGCAGTTTTGTTTTCATCTGCTTCAATATCTCCTGCCACAGGAATACACAAGGGCGGAAACATTACACACCACCAGTTTTCACCCTTACCCTCACCCAGGACAACTCGCAGGGACATATATTCACCTGCAGGAAACGTAAGAGTGCCGTACTGTCGTGTGGTGTAATATTCTGTGCCCAGAGTGATATCTGCTTTGTAGTCACATCCGTTTTCTGTTAAAGCTTCGTTGGCAGTTTCAAGCAAATCTTTTTTGGAACCCTTGAAGTATTCCAAAGCGTTTTCCTTATTCACTTCACCGCTGAGCATATCGTTATTTTTTCTGAGCAGAGCATCCCTGACCTGTAGCTTCACCTGTTGGTCTGTAACGGAGTTGCTGTTGGCTATGACGTGCAAACGAACAACATTGTTCCTCACGTTACCTGCCGAGGCACAGAAAAACACGCTTGACGCAGATAAATACAGACTAAGTATAACTGCAACTGAGACAAGAAACAATCTGTCCCTGCGAGGGTTAAATCTTTTATTTATACGCATAACAAAAACCGTCCTTTCATTCTGTCTGAATTTTTGGACGGTTTTGGTAATTCTATTCACTTTACCTATTCGCTTATTTTTACACCATAGCTTTCAGGTGTGCAAAGATAAACGTTTTTAAATTTAATTTTCAGCTCCTCAACTGCTTTTTCCGCATTTTCTTTTTCCTTGAATATACCGTAAACCGCAGAGCCCGAACCTGTCATACAGGAAGCCTCTGCCCCGTTCTTATTACAGATTGCTTTGATATCCACTCTCCCGGGCACTTCAAGAGCCTGCTCAAAAACATTTGAACAAAGCTTCAGCGCCTCATCACTTTTACCGTCAACTAAAAGCTCCATCATTCTGTAATTCTGAGGATGCTTCATATTGGTGAGCGAGTCAACCGCATCATAAGCCTCTTTAGTGGAAACTCCATCCTCGGGCTTAACAACAACGATGTGATAATCACCCAGGTCGGGAAGAGGTGCCACAACTGCACCTGTATCAAGGGCAAGGGCAGTACCGCCAACGATACAGAAGGGAATGTCTGCACCCACCTTTACTCCGATACGACAAAGCACCTTTTCGTGGTAATCTGTGCCGAATAATTTATTGAGTGCTACCAGCACCGCCGCACCGTCTGCACTTCCGCCACCCATACCTGCACAAAAAGGTGTCACCTTGTCTATATGAATATGGATACCTTTATTTTCGGTAATACCTGCATATTCAAAAAACTTCACGGCACATTTATAAACAATATTCCTGCTGTCTGTGGGTACTCCGGGGACGGTGCAGGAAATAGTAATATCCTCACCCTCGGTCTTTTTCACGGTAATTGTATCACCCAGACTTATTGACTGCATAATTGTAAAAAGGCTGTGATATCCGTTTTCCTTTATGCCGGTTATATCTAAAAGTAAATTAATTTTAGCATTTGCTTTAACGGTGAGTTTCATACCCTCACTCCTTCCGAAACATATTTTACCATATAAAAAAGTAAATTTAAAGAACAATATATCCATATTTATAATATAATTTTTGAATTTACTCTGTTATTTTGCATTTTTTTGTGTTAATATATTTGATTGGAAGAATTTGAAAGAAGGATTTACTATGAGCGATATTAAAATCATTGACTTACACACACATACAGACAACTCTCCTGACGGTAATCATTCTGCTACATATATGTCTGAGATTGCAGAGCAAAACGGCATACAGACAGTTGCTTTCACCGACCATTGCGAGGTTGACTATTTCTACAAGGACGAGTATGACCGCAGAACAATCCAGAGCTATCTTGAGATTTCAAAGGCAAAGGTGTCCTTTGAAGGCAGACTTGAGGTGCTCCGCGGTATCGAGCTGGCACAGCCTCACTACATTCCCGAGCTTGCAGAAAAAATTATAAATATGCAAAAATACGATGTAGTTATAGGCTCCATTCATAACCTCCGCGACATGGAAGATTTCTACTATTTCAAGTCCTTTGACGG
Source organism: Acutalibacteraceae bacterium (assembly GCA_045532945.1). GTDB lineage: Bacteria > Bacillota > Clostridia > Oscillospirales > Acutalibacteraceae > DTU089. The sequence goes on along the minus strand of JAZSGZ010000019.1, from coordinate 83,220 downwards.
ATATGTTATTGAGGATTTGATGACTGAATATTTTGACGAGCTTCTCAATATGCTACAGTGGGGCAACTTCGATATTCTTGCTCACATCACATACCCCTTCCGCTACATTTTCAACCTCTGCGGTTACGTTGAGGACATCAATAAATACAAAAATAAAGTAGACGAAATTCTCAAGCTCTGTGCCGAAAAGGACAAGGCACTTGAGATAAATATGGGCGGTCTCAAGTACCCGATTAATATGCCTGCACCCACACTTGAAACAGTGAAAAGATACAAGGAATTAGGCGGCAGACTCGTGAGTGTCGGCTCCGATTCACACTATGCCGAGCGCATCGGTTTTGGTATTCCGCAGGCTTACGAAATTGCTCGCGAGGCAGGCTTCGACTTCGTTGCAAAGTTTAACGAGCGTAAGGTTTCAGAGTTCCCCATCAAGTAAATTTATTACTGTATATTCCAATTTTTTACAGAATATTTTAATTTTATACATTTCATTCAGAGTTTTGATCAATGTAAATTTTGTAAAGCGTAAAGCTTGTCATTGTTCAAAACTCTGTTTAAAATGTTTACAACTTTGTATTATTTTCGTTTTTAGAAAAACACAGGATAAAAACTCGTAAAGCAACTAACTTTACTTCTACATTTTTATGAACATTAGACGTTAATCGACGAAAATGTATATACATCTTGCTACATATTTAACATTGTAGGAAATTTATTCCTGTCAGGAAAAAAGGGGTGATTTTTTTGAGAATAATTGAATACACAATCCCACCTGAGTATGATGGCTTTCCCCTGGTTCATTATCTCCGCGAAAAGCTAAAATTATCTGCATTCATTATCCGTATTTTCAGAAACACTCCCGATACGATTTTTATCAACGGTGAACACATACGTGTCATTGACAAGGTGAAAAGCGGTGACCGTCTTACTCTGAAAATTCCCGAAAAATCCACACCCCCTTTACTGTGGGAAAAGGAGCTTGATATTATCTTCGAGGATGAGGACATCCTCGTCATTAATAAGCCCTCGGGCATATCCGTTCACCCCACATTTAATCACCCTAACTTTACGCTTTGCAATGCTGTTGCAAGCTATCTTATCAAGACACAGAACGAGCCTGCCGCCGGCAGAGCAATCGGCAGACTCGATAAGGTAACCTCGGGTGTAATAGTCTTTGCAAAAAACACCTTAGCATCATCAAAGCTTAACGGAAATATGCAAAAAATATACAATGCTCTTGTATGGGGCATTACGGAAAAAGAGGGCACCATAAACGCACCTATATTCCGACCCGATAAGGGTAAGACCTCTCGCTGTGTTGACGAACGAGGAGACGAGGCAATAACCCACTATAAAACACTTGCACAAGCTGAGGGCAAATCATTCGTTGAGGTGACAACCGAAACGGGCAGAACTCATCAGATAAGAGTTCACTTCAACCACATCGGCCACACACTTCTGGGTGACGATATGTACGGTGGTGAGCATACATATTATATAAAGCGTGCCGCACTTCATTGCAGGCAGGTAAGCTTTACTCATCCTGTTACGGACGAGTACCTGACCTTCGTTGCGCCCTACCCCGAGGATATGGAAAATGAATTGAAAAAAATAGTTGACAAGTGTAGCAATATCTGTTAAAATACCATTTGCCGCATATTAAGGGCGGGTGCTTTGTTGTGCCCATAAACACAATTTTTCATTTGTGTGCCTTGTTAGCGAGACTGAAAGAAAGCAGGTAAAAATCTATGTACGCAATCATCGAAACAGGCGGAAAACAGTACAAAGTTGAGAACGGCGATATTATCTTCATCGAGAAGCTCGAAGTTGAAGCTGATTCCACTATAACCTTCGATAAGGTTATCGCAGTCGGTGCAGACGACGGCATCAAGGTTGGTGCTCCCTACGTTGACGGCGCTTCAGTAAGCGCAAAGGTTATCAAGAACGGCAAGGGTAAAAAGATCGTTGTTGCAACCTACAAACCCAAGAAGAATGAAAAGCGCAAAATGGGTCACAGACAGCCCTACACAAAGGTTGAGATTTCAGCTATCAATGCTTAATCAATGATTAAAGCAAAGTTTTTTCATTCAGACGGCGTCCCCACAGGGTTTCACATAAGCGGTCACTCAGGCTACGGTACAAGCGGTGAAGACATTGTTTGTGCATCGGTTTCATCAGCAGCATATCTGGTTGCCAACACCATTACGGAAATAATGGGAGTAACGGCAGACATCACTGTTGACGAAAACGGAGCAATGGCACTTAAGGTATCCCGGGCAGACGCAAACAGAACAAAAGATATATTGCTTGGTTTACGGCTTCACATATCGGAGCTCAGCGAGCAATATCCCAAAAATGTTACGATAACTACTACGGAGGTGTAACGAATGCTTAAAATCAACATCCAGTTATTTGCTCATAAAAAAGGTATGGGTTCAACCCGTAACGGCCGTGATTCAGAGTCAAAGAGACTCGGCGCTAAGAGAGCAGACGGCCAGCACGTTCTTGCAGGTAACATCCTTGTAAGACAGAGAGGCACAAAGATTCATCCCGGCACAAACGTAGGCAAGGGTAAAGACGATACTCTCTTTGCACTTGTTGACGGTCAGGTTCGTTTCGAGCGCCTTGGTAAAGACAGAAAGAAAGTTTCTGTTTACCCCGTTGAGCAGTAATTAATGCTGAACATTCAGTCGACATCCTATCCAATCGGATAGGATGTTTTTTTATTTGTATAAACCAAAACCCTTATACCATAATATATAGAGCGTATGTAAAAACAGGTAAATCAGGAAAACGAAAGCAAATTAACAAAGTATTCACAAATAATTTTACACAAACAGTTGACAAAACCCAAATTGTGGGGTATATTATTAACAGAGTTAGCACTCAATGCAACAGAGTGCTAACGGGTGCTAAAAACCAAAGAAAGGTGTGAGGCGCGTGTCAGCACTTACAGAGCGCAAGAAACAAATTCTTGCAATCATCACGGAGCGCTACATCGCTACCGCTGAACCCGTGGGTTCAAAAGCAATTTGTGCATATATGGGCAACGCTGTCTCCTCTGCCACCATCCGTAACGACATGGCAGACCTTGTCGAGCTTGGTTTGCTTGAACAGCCCCACACATCTGCAGGCAGAGTCCCCTCTCAGGCCGGGTACAGATATTACGTTGACAATCTTATGACAAGCTACGAGCTTGGTGTTGACGAGCAGGAGCGCATCAAAATATGGCTTCAGTCCTTTTCGGGTGAACCTGATAAGCTCCTTGAAAAGGCAGGAAACATTTTAGCGGAGCTTACAAACTGTGTTGCCGTTTCCTCCTCCCCTTCTGACGACGAGGCATTCATCCGCAGGATTGAGCTTGTGCCCTTAAGCGACCACACAGCAATGATTGTTCTCCTTGCAACCTCAGGTATCTTAAAAAGTGCGGTTGTAAGATGCGAGGCAGAAATCAATGTTGAAATCGCTGAGATTTTCTACAATATTTGTCAGACATATTTTACAGGCAGAAACGTATCCGATATAACACTTACGTTTATACAGACTCTGGTTGCTTCCCTGGGTGATAAGGTTTTCATTATGTCACCCTTCCTCTGTGCAATATCAGATCTGTGCGGAGCAGTTAAAACAACGGAAATCCACCTCAAGGGACAGAACAACATACTCAACCATACAGAGCTTTCGGAGGATGCATTCAGACTTATGGATTTTATGCACAGGGGCACACCGCTTGAGTCCATAATCAATTCACAGAAGAAGCCTCTCAATGTTTCAATCGGAACAGAGAACCCTTACAAAGAGCTTCGTAACAGTACAACAATTTTTTCAAAGTATTCGGTAGGCGAAAGAGACAGCGGTGCAATCGGCATAATCGGTCCCACAAGGCTTGATTACGCAAGGTTGATTTCCACAATCCGCTATTTAGCCGGTGTTATCGGCACAATGCTTACGGAAACCTTGGATGAATAGGAGATAAATTATGGCTACAGAAAATCAGAATCCTGAAATTCAGGAGGAAGCAGTAGAAAAGGAAGCTGCTCCCAAAAAGGAAAAGAAAAAACGTTCTGATAAAAAGAACGAAATCGAGGCACTTACAAACGAGCTTGCCGCACTTAAGGACTCACATCTGAGAACACTTGCAGAGTACGACAACTTCCGCAAACGTTCACAGCGCGAAAAAGAGGCAACTTACGCAGATGCTAAAGCAAACACGTTAAAGATGCTGTTACCTGTCCTTGATAATTTTGACAGGGCGGCTGATAATAAAACCGATGACATTGAGGTTTACCGCAAGGGCATTGAGATGACACTGACTCAGCTTGGTGACATCCTCAAAAACCTTGAGGTCGAAGCATTCGGTGAAGTCGGTGATGAATTCGACCCCAACATTCACAGCGCAGTAATGACTGTTGAAAATCCTGACCTTCCCGAAAATTCCGTTGCAGGCGTTTTCGAAAAGGGCTACAGAATGGGTGACAGAATTCTCAGATTTGCAACCGTACAGGTTACAAACTAAATAATCAAACCATACTTAAATAATATACGGAGGTAATTTATCATGGCAAAAACAATTGGTATTGACTTAGGTACAACAAACTCTTGCGTAGCAGTTATCGAGGGTGGCGAGCCCGTAGTTATTGCTAACGTAGAAGGCAACAGAACAACTCCCTCAGTAGTAGGCTTCTCAAAATCAGGTGAAAGACTTGTTGGTCAGGTTGCAAAGCGTCAGGCAGTTCAGAACCCTGCAAGAACAATCTCCTCAATCAAGAGAGAAATGGGTACAAACTACAAGGTAACAATCGACGACAAATCATATACACCTCAGGAAATCTCTGCAATGATTCTTGCAAAGCTTAAGGCTGATGCAGAAAGCTACCTTGGTGAAAAGGTTACAGAGGCTGTTATCACAGTTCCCGCATACTTCACAGATGCTCAGCGTCAGGCAACAAAGGATGCAGGTAAAATCGCAGGTCTTGATGTAAAGCGTATCGTTAACGAGCCTACAGCTGCTGCACTTGCATACGGCATTGATAAGGAACAGGACCAGAAGGTTATGGTTTATGACCTTGGTGGCGGTACCTTCGACGTATCAATCATCGAAATGGGCGACGGTGTTCAGGAGGTTAAGGCTACTGCAGGTAACAACCGCCTCGGTGGTGACGACTTCGACCAGCGCATCATCAACTGGCTTGTTCAGGAGTTCAAGAAAGAAACAGGCACAGACCTTTCAACTGATAAAATGGCAATGCAGAGACTTAAGGAAGCTGCAGAAAAGGCAAAAATCGAGCTTTCGGGTGTTACTTCATCTGCTATTAACCTTCCCTTTATCACAATGACTGAAGCAGGCGGACCTCTCCACCTTGACACAACCCTCACAAGAGCAAAGTTCAACGAGCTCACAGCAGACCTTGTTGAGGCTACAATGGGTCCCGTACGTCAGGCAATCGCAGACTCAGGCTTCAGCGTAAATGAAATCAGCAAGGTTCTTATGGTTGGCGGTTCTTCAAGAATCCCTGCTGTACAGGATGCAGTTAAGTCATACACAGGCAAAGAGCCCTTCAAGGGTATCACCCCCGACGAGTGTGTTGCTATCGGTGCGGCACTTCAGGCAGGTGTTCTTGGCGGTGACGTAGAAGGTCTCCTTCTTCTCGACGTTACTCCCCTTTCACTCGGTATCGAAACACTCGGTAACGTTTGCACAAAGATTATCGAGAGAAACACAACCATCCCCACAAAGAAGAGCCAGATTTTCTCAACTGCAGCAGATAATCAGACATCAGTTGAGGTTCACGTTCTTCAGGGCGAAAGAGAGTTTGCAAAGGATAACAAGACCCTCGGTCTCTTCCACCTTGACGGTATTCTCCCCGCACGTCGCGGTACTCCTCAGATTGAAGTAACATTTGACATTGACGCTAACGGTATTGTACACGTTTCTGCAAAGGATCTCGGCACAGGCAAGGAGCAGTCAATCTCAATCACATCTTCAACAAATATGAGCAAGGACGACATTGACCGCGCTGTTAAGGAAGCTGAGCAGTTTGCTGAGGAAGACAGAAAGCGCAAAGAGGAAGTTGATACACGCAACGGTGCAGACCAGATGGTATTCCAGTGCGAGAAGCTCCTCGCAGACAATGGCGACAAGTTCGACGAGGCTGACAAGACAGAAATCAATGCTAAGATTGACGACCTTAAGGAAGCTCTTAAGGGTGACAATATCGATGCTATCAAGGAGAAGCAGGAAGCTCTCACAAAGAAATTCTATGAGATTTCCGAGAAGCTTTATCAGGCAGCAGGCGGTGCACAGGGATTTGACCCCTCAGCAGCAGGTTTTGACCCCAATGCCGCAGCAGGTGCACAGGACGGCTACACAGAAGCTCCCTTTACAGACGTTGAATAATTTATAAACCAATCCATTCCAAAGACGGTGCCTGCGCGCCGTCTTTTGGGGCAGAAAGGAGTGTCAAGGCTTTGACCTTGACATCTAAAAATGGCAGATAAACGTGATTATTACGAGGTGTTAGGCGTTGACAGAAGCGCCTCCCCTGATGAATTAAAAAAAGCATATCGTCAGCTTGCCAAGAAATATCACCCCGACCTTAACCCTGATAACAAAGAGGCTGAGGCAAAGTTCAAAGAGGCAAACGAAGCGTACGAAATCCTCTCCAATCCTGAGAAAAAGGAAAAGTATGACCGTTTCGGCTTTGCAGGTGTTGACCCCAGCTACGGTGCAGGACAGGGCGCAGGCTTCGGCGGATTCGGTGACGGTATGGAATTTGACCTTGGCGACATATTCGGCTCCATCTTCGGTGGTGGCGGATTCGGTGGCTTTGGCGGTTTTGGCGGTGGCTCACGCGCTAACCCCAACGCTCCCCGTCGCGGAAGTGACATACAAACCTCAGTTATACTTACATTTGAAGAGGCTGCAAAGGGTTGCACCAAGAAGGTCGATTTCCAGAAAATCGAGCTTTGCGATGAATGTAGCGGAAGCGGCGCGGCAAAGGGTACCACACCCCAGACCTGTCCCGACTGTAACGGCAGAGGTCAGGTAAACGTACAACAGCGCACCCCCTTCGGTACAATAAGTACATCCAAAACCTGTCAGCGATGTGGTGGTAAGGGTACCTTTAATCCCACACCCTGTACACGTTGTAAGGGCGCAGGCAGAATCAGAAAAACCTATACTAAGGATATTACCATTCCCGCAGGTGTTGACGACGGTCAGATCTACCCCGCACGCGGTGAGGGTAACCACGGTGTAAACGGTGGACCTCCCGGTGACCTTAAAATTGTTATCAATGTTAAGCCTCACCCCTTCTTTGAGCGTGACGGCTACAACGTATGGTATGAAATGAAGGTTTCCTATATGCAGGCGGCATTAGGTGACAAGCTGAGAGTTCCCACACTTGACGGTCAGGTTGAGTATGAGCTTCCCGCAGGCACTCAGCCCGAAACAGTATTCAAGCTCAAGGGCAGAGGTATTCCTGTGCTCAATTCCACACGTCGCGGTGACCAGCTTGTTAAGGTTACTATTGAAGTACCCAAAAATCTTACCGAGGAGCAGAAGGCTGCACTTTTGAAATTCAACGAGGCTATGGGTCACAAGCCCATTCAACCTGAAGAAAAACGTGGCTTCTTCGGTGGTAAAAAGAAGAAATAAACACAAAATAACAGTAGCAAATCCATTTTGCTACTGTTACTTTTTTTATTAGTATGATATAATTCACTCATAGAAAGGCGGTGGATTATGGCTGACGAAATACAGATATTAAAAAACCGATTCAAGGAGCTTTCAAACCGCTCACACAATCGGGGAATATACACCTACAGCGACTTTCTTAATATGCACGAGCAGACACTACTCCACCAAGAAATCAAATTCGGCTTTACACTTTATGGTGGCTACGAGGATGCCGAACGTAAAATCGCCTGCTTTGGTAATGAGGATGATTTCGGCTATGCACCTCAACCTCCCGTTGCCATTCTCCTTGTTGCTCCCCTATCGGAAAAATTCTCTGATGACCTGACTCACCGGGATTTTTTAGGCTCAATTTTGGGTCTTGGAATAAAACGTGAAACTTTGGGTGATATAATAATAAGCAATAATAAGGGCTACGTTATCTGCCTTGAGAGCATTGCCCAATATATTATTGATAATCTCACAAAGGTACGTCATACAAGCGTATATTGCGAGATGTGTGATACACTCCCCACAGATGCTCTCCCCGAGCCAACGGAGAAGATGGTTATTGTTTCCTCTCTCCGCCTTGACGGAATTATATCTGCAGTTTATAACATATCCCGTAGTAAAAGTTCCGCACTTATTGACGGTGAACGGGTTTTCATTAACGGCAAGCTGACAACAAATAACTCCGTGCCTCTTAAAGAGAATGATATCATTTCAGTGAGAGGTCAGGGCAGATTCAGATTCAAAGAGATTTCAGGTGACACCCGTAAGGGTCGAATCAGAATTTTATGTGAAGTATATTAGAAAGGTTGAATTATTATGAGAACTATGAAATTAGGCAAAAGCGGTGTCGACGTACCCGTTATTGCAGTTGGTTGTATGCGAATGGCAGACAAATCAGTTGACGAAGCTAAAGCGTTTATTGACACAGCTATGGGTGCAGGTCTTAACTTTTTTGACCACGCTGACCTTTACGGCGGTGGCAAAAGCGAAGAGGTTTTCTCAAAGGCTATAGCTATGAATGACGACGTCCGCGAGAAAATCATTTTACAGTCAAAGTGCGGTATCTGTCCCGGCAAGGTTATGTTTGACTTTTCCAAAGAGCACATTATCAAATCAACCGAAGGATGCCTTAAAAGACTTAACACAGACTACCTTGATTTCCTTCTTCTCCACCGCCCCGACACACTTTACGAGCCCGAGGAGGTTGCTGAGGCTTTCGCAATTCTTAAGGAAAGCGGAAAGGTTAAACACTTCGGTGTTTCCAATCAGAATCCTATGCAGATTCGTCTTTTGCAGAAACATCTTGGTGATGAGCCTATCTGCGCAGATCAGTTACAGTTCAGCATTACCGATTGTCATATCGTAAAGCAAGGTCTTTACGTTAATATGCGCGAGGACAACGCCATTGACCGCGATGGCGGTATTCTTGAATTCTGCCGTTACGAGGATATCACAATTCAGGCATGGTCACCCTTCCAGTACGGCTTCTTTGAGGGAGTTTACGTTGATAACCCCGACTTCCCTGAAATAAATGCAAAATTACAGGAATTAGCCGATAAATACGGTGTGACAAAGAACACTATCGTTATGGCTTGGATTCTCCGCCACCCTGCAAAAATGCAACCCCTTACAGGCACAATGAACCCGGGCAGACTCCTTGAATGTGCCGCCGCAGCAGATATCACCATCACAAAACAGGAATGGTACGAAATCTTTTCAAGCGCAGGAAATGTTATTCCGTAAGCATAAAATGCAAAATTAAAGGAACGCTTCGCGTTGATTATAATCCGCGCTTGCGCCCTTAATTTTGAATTTTAAATTTATAATTTTAAATTAAAAAATGCAGTCCGTTAGGACTGCATTTTTGTTATATCTTTCTGACTTTAATAATATCTTCGTTAGCATCAAGAGCATTGATAACTGCGTCAGGAATTGAGTCTGCCACAACAAGTGTGTAAGCATAGTCGCCCTTTGCCTTTGAGTTAAAGCCCTTTGTTTCAATACCGTTTTTCATAAATGCACCGAGGATGTCGTTCATAACATTGAGTACATTATGATGAATAACACCGACTCTTTCGCCCTCTGCATCAATTTCAACATTGGGGAAGTTTACTGAGTTTTTAATGTTACCCTTTTCAAGGTATTCGCGAATTTCAACTGCCGCCATATATGCACAGTTTTCTTCACTTTCGGGAGTTGATGCGCCAAGGTGAGGAAGAGCTGTAACACCGGGAAGACCTATAACCTCGTCTGAGGGGAAGTCTGTTACGTATGCCGCAACCTTACCGCTTTCAATAGCAGCTGCAAGGTCTGCACCCTTAACAAGCTCACCACGGGCAAAGTTAAGAATACGCACACCGTCCTTCATCTTTGCAATAGTGTCTGCATTTATCATACCCTTTGTATCAGCAACACAGGGAAGGTGAAGTGTTATGTAATCTGCACTCTCATAAACTGCATCAAGTGTATCTGCATAAACTGTGTCTGCAGGAAGCTGAGCCTTAACATCGTCATTAAGATAGGGGTCGTAGCCCACAATCTTCATACCAAGAACGTTAGCGGCAACTGCTACCATTCTTCCGATTGCACCGAGACCGATAACACCGAGTGTCTTGCCGAGGATTTCGGGACCTGCAAACTGTGATTTGCCTTTCTCAACAAGCTTACCAACGTTGTCGCCCTCACCCTTGAGAGTTTTGCACCAGTCATAAGCCGCTGCAACCTTACGTGATGAAAGCATAAGAGCGCCGATAACAAGCTCCTTAACAGCGTTTGCATTCGCACCGGGAGTGTTGAAAACAACAATACCCTTCTTTGTGCACTCGTCAACAGGAATGTTATTCACGCCTGCGCCTGCACGTGCAACTGCAAGAGTTTTGTCAGAAAAATCAAACTCGTGCATTGATGCAGAACGAACGATTATACCATCGGGACAATCACAGCAATCAGTAATTGTATATTTGCTGTCAAGCTCTTTAAGACCAATCTGAGAAATCTTATTTAATGTAAGAATATCGTACATTTTAAAATCCCCCTTATGAATTTGATTTTTCAAAGTCAGCCATAAATTCAACCAACTTTTCTACACCCTCAAGGGGCATTGCATTGTAAATTGATGCTCTCATACCGCCAACTGAACGGTGACCCTTAAGGTTTACAAGACCTGCAGCAGTTGCCTCTTTGACAAACTTTGCATTAAGGTCATCGTCACCTGTAACAAAGGGAACATTCATAAGTGAACGGTCCTCGGGAACAACAGTGCCCTTGAACATCTTACTGTTATCAAGGAAATTGTAAAGGATAGCCGCTTTTTTACGGTTACGCTCACCCATTGCCTCAAGACCGCCAAGTGACTTAATCCACTCAAGCACAAGCTTGCAGATGTAGATTGTATAGCAGGGAGGTGTGTTGTAAAGTGAACCGTTATCAGCATGAATCTGATAGTTAAGCATTGCAGGAGTAATGTCACGTGCATTGCCAAGCATATCCTCACGGATAATTGCAATAGTAAGACCTGCAGGTGCAACGTTTTTCTGTGCACCGCCGTAAACCATTGCAAACTTTGTAACATCAAGAGGCTCTGAAAGGAAGCAGCTTGAAATATCTGCAATAAGAGGAATATCACCTGTATCGGGAAGCTGGTGATAAACTGTACCGTAAATTGTGTTGTTCATACAAATGTAAACATAATCTGCATCGGGACGGAAGCTTTCCTTTGTTGTTGCCGGAATGTAAGAGAAGGTCTTGTCAGCAGAAGATGCAACAGCCTGAACGTCACCATACTTCTGTGCTTCTGCAAAAGCCTTCTTTGCCCACTGACCCGAAATGATGTAGTCTGCCTTGCCACTCTTGTTCATAAAGTTCAAGGGAATTGCGGCAAACTGAGTGGATGCACCACCCTGAAGAAAAAGAACCTTGTAATTGTCGGGGATGTTCATCAATTCTCTGAGAAGTGATTCTGCTGTCTTGATAATATTCTCAAACTCTTTTGAACGGTGTGACATCTCCATTACGGACTGACCTGAGCCCTCACAGTCAAGCATCTCTGCGGCTGCTCTTTTCAGAACATCCTCAGGGAGCATTGAGGGACCTGCGGAAAAATTGAAAACTCTGCTCATATTGAAAACCCCTTTCATAGGTATTGTTTAAAATTTAATTGAGATTATATTATATAACTACCGATTTATTTTTTCAAGTATATTTCAACATTTTTTCGTCTTTTTCAACAAGTTTTATAAGAAAAATTTGTTGAACTTTTCTTTTGACTCAAAAATTCTCCATTCATTCTAAATTTATATTCATCTGAAAACAAAAATACAATCGGCAGAGAAAACTTCTCTGCCGATTGTTACCTTTTTTAACAGACTCAATACAGATAAGATGCGCTTACCCAACCGTAGGTTCCGCCGTAGTTGATATATGCCCATGTACCTGCATCGTTATAGTAATAAACATAAACCGATGCACCGTTGGGAACGTTGCTTATTTTACTGCCACCGGGCGAATTGCGGACATTAAGACCGCCACCTGCTCTTACTGTTGCATAAAAACCACCGGAGTAAGAAACACTTGGCTGATATGTAACAAGATAATTAGCATTAACCCAACCGCTGAAGCCACCATAGGAAACATACACCCAGTCATAATAATATGGTGATTTTCCGATAACCGTAACATAAGAACCGTTGGGAATATTAGTAATCCTTGAAGCATACGTGCTGGGCAGCGCTCTCATATTGAGTCCTCCGCCGGCCTTTACGTACCTGCCGTAAGAGGAAACGCTTACAACCTCGCCACTAATCTGAGGTGCAGGTTGAGTTGTAACCTTTGAAACATTGCCTGTCTGCACGGGTTCAGGCTTTGTAACAGACTTAAGCACAAGAGTGTCACCATCCACACCAAACGTAAAGGTAACCTTACCCATAAGGCTCTTATTTATCTGAAGACCTGAAATAATACTGTCAAAGTTTACTCCCTGACCGGGCTCAACCGTACCCATACTAAGCTCGATTTCCGTAGCTTCATCATAAACTCTCTCCTGAGTGTTGTTACATCTCAGGATATTCGCCTCAACAACAAAGTCCTCACCGTTTTTGGCACAGGAAACCACATTGCCGAAATAGTTCACATTAAGCGCATCAACAGGCTCTTCATCGTAAATCAGGTAACCCGACGCGGTCACCATTGATGTTGATGTCACAAGATCCTGAACCTTATATTTACCCTTACCGAATATTCCGTCAAGCTTTGTCTGAACGTCCTCTGCCTTGAAAACGGACCATGTATACACACCTGATACGATTATTTTATCGTGCTCCTCCTGTGTCATAATGTCGCTTGCCTTCAAGGTACCGTTAGTCAAAGTACCTGTAAAGCCTGTCCAGGAATAAAAGGTTCCCAGATCGTCACAAAGATAGTTAAGCTTATTTGATTTGATATCCTCTATACTCTTACAGTAAACAAAGGGAAATGCACTGTTACCGTAGTTATTGAGCAATGTATCAACGGCCTTCTTTGCATCCGCCTCAGTTACTGCCTGAGCAACTGTTTGATTAGCCTCTGAAGAAGGCTTTTTATCAGTACCGCCAATTACAAAAAGTACAATTATCATAACAACCGCAATCACCGCCAGAATCGCAGCAACAATCGCAACAATTATTATGTTTTTCTTTTTGGATTTATTCGGGTCATTCTGAGGCTTTGCAACAGGCTGATAATTCTGATTATTCACATTCTGATACTGCTGAACATCCTGTTGATATCGGTTATTCTGCTGTTCAAATGCCTGTTGATACTGATTATTCTGCGCACTTACATTCTCCACAGGTGCAGAGTTATTCTGAACTGCAGGCTCAATTGTCTCTATTACATTACCGCATGAGCCACAAAACTTTGAGCCATCTTCATTTATAGCTCCACAATACTTACATACCATATTTACTTCCTCCGTTTTATTCCATATAATCGAGCTTAAGCCCATCAGACGTATTTTTAAGATAAACTGTAATACAACTGAGTTTGGTTTCATCCACGGAACCACGCTCAATTGCCTCGTGGAAAGAGGACGGGCTATCCTCTGCGCCGATATCGGCAATAACATCCGTATAATTGACAGCATCCCACAATCCGCCGTCATACCAGCTGTAACCAATCATCTGAACCTTAACAACAATATGGTCACCCTTGATTTCTTGTGACACCACGTTCCAATAATGCTCTGCTCCGTCACCGTAACCTTCAATACTGTTTTTTACAATATAGCCCTTGGATGAAACAAACTCATAACTCTTCAGAAAATCATTTATACTGAGCTTGTTACCCCATATTGCCTTAATACTCTTTTCTATTGCGGACTTGTTATACACAGAGCAAACACTGTCAGAGAAGGACTTTTTTGCTTTATTGTATTCATCCTCTGTCATATATGCCGAACATTCACTATAGCCACCGTCAAGTCGGAAGCTTGCTACAGCACTACCGAACATCTGGAAAGACAGGTTTTTGTAACCGTTTGTTGTACAAGCCTCCACAAAATGTGTTTCGTGATATTCTACTGCACCAAACATAGAATCAACAAATTGAACAACATCGGCACTCACGTTATTTGTTACGGGAGCTCCGCCCGATGAATTATTATTTTTACCTTCTGAGGGCTTATTGTTTTTATTATCATTCTTAAATCCGTTTGCGGCAGATGTTCCCTTTTCAGGCTGTTGTTTGGTCTGCTCTGTGGGAGGCGGATTGTAATCACCTGCGCCATTGTCATCACCGTTTGCAGGCTCACCTTCCGGTTCATAACCGGGCAAGGTATCATAGGTTCTGCCTATAATCCGACCATCTTCATCGCAAACGACAATATATCCTTCTTCTATCGGTATATAGACATTACCATCATCTGCATAACCGATTTCATCACCGTTCAGATTATGTACAATTTCTCGACCTTCGTCATCGTATGTACCGCTTAACACGAAATCAATAGTTTCTTCGGTATCAGGGGGATAATAACCACCACCCGAATAACCACCGCCTGAATCACCTGCAGAAAATAATGTTACCACAATCACCAGAAGTATAACAAGACCCACAAAACCGCCTGCTACGATACCTATAATTGCAAGGGGACTCATTTTCTTTTTTGTATGAGTCTGTCGCGGAACAGAATACGGTTGCCCGTTAATGTACGTATAATTATCAGGTGTGTAACCGTTGCTCTGAAAATTTGCTTGTGAATTTGTACCATAGCCCTGTTGATATGATGCGTACTGCTGAACAGGCTGAGCCTGTGGCATATACCCGGACTGAGCTTGAACCTGATTTATTGAATTTGTTTCTTGCGGAGCCTTTGTTGCCTGCTGAGAGGCTGTATCGGAATACGGTACAGGCGGCTGAGGCACTCCACCCGTAAGACTACCACACATAGGACAATAAAAAATGTTATCCGGAATTTCATTTTTACAGTTGGGACATATCATTATATTCTCCCCCTTCAAGAAACAATAATATAACTCTTCTATATTATAATACTTTTTCCTGCAAATTCAAACAAATTAAATGTACCAATTCATAGAAAAAACAAGACAAATATTATGTAAAATCAACATAAACCCACCCTAAAACAACGAGTACGCTCCTCTCGGAGCGTACCTTTTTAATTATTCCTTTTTATTTACTTGTTAATCAGCCCTCATAATCCGGTGCAATAAGTCCGTAGCCGTTAGCATTACGCTTATAAACAACGTTGATTTGGTCTGTATCTGCATTAAGGAACATATAGAACTGATGACCAAGAAGATTCATCTGTAAAATTGCCTCCTCTACACTCTGTGGCTTAAGGGCAACTGATTTTTCACGAATAATGTCAAAATCCTTTTCCTCCTCAACCTCATCGGTAAAGAAATCATCAAGAACTGCGGCATGGAGCTTTTTATCGAGCCTTGTTTTGTTCTTTCTTATCTGTCTGATGAGAGAATCAACACACTCGTCAAGGGCATCAACCATATTTTCCGCTTGCTCTTCTGCGCGATAAATCATACCGCCCTTGGTAACTGTGATTTCAACTATATGACAGGACTTTTCAACCGTAGCCGTAACCTTTGCGGCTGCTTCTTCACCGAAGAGCTTATCTACCTTTGAAAGTCTCTTTTCTGCACGTGCTCTGAAATCCTCACGAGGATTACATTTACGACCAACGATAGTAATATTCATAATAACACCCTTTCTGAAGATTGGCGTATTCCAATCCTGAAATCAAAGAGAGAGTAAGTTAAAGCTTCCTTCAACTTGCTCTCCTTTCAATTACATATTAACATCAAAAAAGGCGATTGTCAATAACTTTTGTGCAATTTAAACACAATCCACACATAATTCGGTGATTAATTGACAGTTTACACTATTACACAACCTCATACATATTGGCTGCTTCTTCTTTTTTAGCATATTCATTCACACTCAGAACCTTATACTTAGTAAGGTTAGAGCCCATCTGGATAGCTATGATGTCACCAACCTTAACATCGTAAGAGGCACGTGCAATTTTGCCGTTTACCTCAACGTGCTTTGCATCACAAACCTCGTTGGCAACAGTACGCCTTTTGATGATACGTGAAACCTTTAAATATTTGTCTAATCTCATAGTGTTCTCCTGTTATATATGGCTAAAGCCAAAGGATGGGTAAAGAAACGGATTTACTTGGTGGTCCAAAAAATATGGTCCTTAACTAAAAGCGCCCTGCAGGGTGCGGCTTCAACTCCGCTGATTTTAAGCGGCTGTGCCATAAGGAAATATCTGCCCGGCTCAACGCCCGATAAATCAAGCCCCTCAAGAATGGGGATATCGGCTGAAAGAATTGCTCTGTGTATCACCTGATTTGAGCCGTGATTTCCTATAGTCTGAGAATCCGTACCAACAAGCTTGTAGCCTGCATCCACCACATAGTATGCACTGCTTTCCATAAGATATGAAAGACCGTTACCTTTAATAAGAATACGCTCACAGTCACCCCAGGGGAAATTATCCTCCGCAAATGCACCCGTAATGGGCCCGGGCGGTGTTTCCACCACAATACACTCGCCTATAAACACGGCAGGGTCAAATTTCTCAATGGAATTACCGCCCTCCACGAAGTGAAGCGGTGCGTCCACGTGAGTTGCCGTATGAAGACAGGTATATATCGAATTAAGGTTACAGCTATCCCCTGCCCTTAATGCTTTTATAGGGTCAACATACCCTTCCGGGTCACCGGGATAAACAGGGGTTTTTATTAAATCCCTTGAAATATCAATTATCTCCATAACAACACCTTTGACTTGTTTTTCTGTCTTTTTATGATTACTTTAAGAGGTTGTTTATATCAACCTGAGTAAGTGAGGAGAAATCAGCATTTTCAAATGCGGCAACCGCATTGTTCATATATGCTCTTTCAAAGCCCTCACAGAACTCGCTGAGTGAAACCTCTGTCTGTGTACCGTCAGACATACACTTAAGATTTGCCGAATCGCTTTCAAGCTCATTGTCACCGATAACAACGGTAAACTCAGAATTAATTTTATTAGCATATTTCATCTGAGCCTTGATTGACCTGCCCACAGTATCAATATTCACACTGTAGCCCTGTGCACGAAGGTCCGCCGAAAGCTCCAATGCTTTGAGAACAGCATTTTCGCCTGCAGTTACAATTGAAAGATTGCACTTAGGTGCCTCGGGGAAAGGAATTCCGCTTTCTTCCATAGCGATGAGAAGTCTCTCAAGACCCATTGCAAAACCGCACGCAGGAGTAGGAGTACCGCCCAGCTCCTCAACGAGACCGTCATAACGTCCGCCACCACCGAGGACAAGACCCTTTGTCTTTTCGTCCTGTGAAACGAACTCAAAAACAGTTCTTGTGTAATAGTCGAGACCACGTACAATCTGAGGATTAACGACATAGTCAATACCAAGTGCACCAAGATATTTCTTAAGACTCTCAAAGTGGTCACGGCAATCATCACATATATAGTCAAGCACCACGGGAGCGCCTTTTGCAATCTCAGAGCAAACAGGACTCTTACAGTCGAGAATTCGCATAGGATTACGGTCAAGACGGGAAAGACAGGTCTCACAAAGCTGTGATTTGCTTTCCTCAAAATATGCCTTAAGGGCATCGGAATATTTCTTACGGCATTCGGGACAACCGATGGAGTTGATTTCAACTGCCAGCTTCTCAATACCGATAAAGTTAAAGTAACTGTTTGCAAGCGCAATTATTTCTGCATCCTGCAGGGCAGATGATGCACCGAAGCACTCAATGCCAAACTGGTGAAACTCTCGGAGTCTGCCTGCCTGAGGCTTCTCATAGCGATAACAGGATGTGAGATAGCAAACCTTCTGAGGAAGAGGCTCATTAAAAAGACCGTGCTCAAGGAATGCGCGGACCGCACCTGCAGTACCCTCGGGACGAAGAGTAATAGAACGGTCGCCCTTATCATTGAAGGTGTACATTTCCTTCTGCACAACGTCAGTTGTTTCACCGACAGAACGGTCAAATAGCTCTGTGTACTCAAAAACAGGTGTGCGAATCTCGTGGAAGCCGTATGTCTTGGCTGTATCGAGAGCCGCCTGTTCAATATATTGGATTTTGTAGCTTTCTGAGGGCAATGTATCCTTTGTGCCCTTAATTGCTTTAATACTTGCTGCCATAAAACAGTTTTTCTCCTTTAAAATGGTTTTTCAACAGAAAATCGGGTGACAGAGATTACCCTCATACACCCGATTAAAATTTATAAAGTTATGCCTTTGGGTTGACAATATCGCGCCAGTCAAGGTCGCCACGCTCAAGGCTGTGAATGAGCGCTTCGGCAGTTGCAATGTTAGTTGCAACAGGGATATTGTGAACATCGCAAAGTCTTAAAAGATTGGCCTCATTAGGCTCGCCCGGCTTCGGGTTGAGGGGGTCGCGGAACAAGAGTAACAGGTCGATTTCATCACAAGCTATTCTTGAGCCAATCTGCTGAGCACCGCCCTGAGAACCGCTGAGATACTTTTCAATATCAAGTCCCGTTGCTTCGGCAACAAGCTTGCCTGTTGTACCTGTGGCTGAGAGTGTGTGCTTACTTAAAATACCACAATATGCAATGCAGAACTGTGTCATAAGTTCTTTTTTAGAATCGTGGGCTATCAATGCTATATTCATCAAATCACGCTCCTTAAAGAGTGGTCTGTTTCTGCTATTGTAACAGAAAAACAGTGGTTTTTCAACAATTTATACAAATATTTTTACTTAAAAAGTTATGTAAATCAATTATGAATTAAGGTCTGCAAAGTTCTGCTTGTTAGAAGCATAGAGCTTCTTGTAAACCGCATAATACTTATCATAAATCTTTTTATTTTCCATATTGGGCTTGAAGCTTTTACTTACGGGAATAAGCTTTTTCGCATCCTCAATAGAATCACAAATACCAAGTCCCACAGCAACAAGAACTGTTGCACCCATTGCACCTACGTTCTGAGGTGTATCAACAGTTTCGACCTCTTTACCCATACAGTCGGCAAGAATCTGACAAGTAAGGTCGGACAATGCACCGCCACCGACAAAACGAACCTTATCAGATGATTTAACCTTCTTTTCCTCAGTTTCGAGGAACCAACGAAGATGATAGCAAACACCTTCAATAACGGCTCTTATCATTTCACTCTTACCTGTTTCAAGGCTTATATTGAAGAACATTCCTCGAGCATTGGGGTCCTCAAAGGGACAACGGTTACCGTGGAGCCATGGTGTGAAAATAACACCGCCTGAGCCTGCAGGAACCTTACTGCAAACCTCTGTCATATAATCATAAAGGCTTGTGTACTTACCCTCATAGCCGTCTGTTATATTTTTCTTTTCAAGATAAACACCGATTTCGTCAAGTGCAAGGTGGTCCTTAACCCACTCAAGGCACTTACCTGCTGTTTCAAGCTCACCGAAATAGTTGTATCTGCCTGCTTCAGCACCCACAACGGCGGCAATCATTGCAGAAGCATCAACGATACTCTTATCAACAACTGTTGAAACCCAGCCGGATGTACCGCTGTAAACGTGTGTGTCACCAAGTTCAACAGAGCCGGCACCAACACCGATAAGTGAAGCATCACCGCCACCGCCGAAAACAGGTGTGCCGGGGGCAAGACCAAGCTCTGCAGCAGGTGTGGGAAGAAGCTCACCGATTTTCTCAGTTGATTTCTTGATTTCGGGCAGATGTGCCATATTTACGCCAAGCATCTTGCAGATTTCGGGACTGAACTGATGCTTTTTGATATCGTAAAGAAGTGTAGCAAAGGCTGAGTCGTGAGTCATACAGAACTCACCTGTCATACGTGTAATGAAATATTCCTTAACATCAAGCCATTTATGTACACGCTTGAAGTTTTCGGGCTCGTTCTTTTCAACCCATTTGTATTTCCAAACAGGGTCCTTAACCGAAGCGGCAACCGCACCTGTAATCATAAGTGATTTTAAAAGCTTCGGGATGAATGCACCTGCGATCTGCGGACCGTAAGCAATACCCTCTTTTAACTCCTGTCGTGCACGCTGGTCCATATAGCTCATAGCACGTCGAACAGGCTTGCCGTCCTTATCAACAAGCACAAGACCCTGCATCTGTGAGCAGAATGAAATACCGCAGATATCATTTATATCAACGTCACACATATCCAGAACAATCTTGGTAGTGGAGCACATTGCATCCCACCAATCCTGAGGCTCCTGCTCTGCACCGCCATCAGGCAGAACATAAAGCTTATAACCCTCAGATGCAGCAGACACAAGCTTGATTGAATCTCCTAATTCAAATATACAGGTTTTAACACCTGTTGTACCTATATCATAGCTTATAGCATATTTACCCATTTCCATATCCTCCGATACAAAAAATCATATTACAAATTAACATTATAATTATGCAACATTTTATGTTAATAATCAACAGTTTGAACCCAAAAAAGTTGCACAAATTTTATTCATTCTGCTTGTTTTATTAGAACAAAAAATATTTTTGAAAATTTTTTAAAAAAGTTGTTGACATTTCAATTTTTTCTGCTATAATAGTCAATGTTCTTCGGAGGACGAACAGTTCTTCGCAGTCGGTGTTGATGGCGTTGAGGGTCCACCCGTTCCCATCCCGAACACGGTAGTTAAGCTCAACAGCGCCGAAGATACTTAGCGGGAAGCCGCTTGGGAAAATAGGACGATGCCGACACTATTAAAGTAACCACCCAATAGGGTGGCTATTTTTTTATTTTTTGATAAAATTGCGATATAGCGTGTTTACTTACACTCGCCGTACCATTGTACGGCTTTGGTGCGTAATTCACGCTATCTCATCAATTTTCTCTGAAAAATCATTTTTATTGCAAAGTGATATAAATCCCTGTCGGGATTTGTGATATACCTTCGGTGTGATATATCTTCGATGTGATATGTGCCTACGGCACGTGATAGGATTTATATCATATCGTATTTTCGCTTGGGAAAATATATCGAATTTGTTTACAAATATATCGCGTTGAGCTTGCTCAACATATCGCAAAAAACAAAAGTAATGAGACAGCAAGTTTGTACGGCTTCGGTGCGTAATTCACGCTATCTCATTATTTTTAATAATTATTTAAAGTAACACTCAACCCTGTTAATCGGCACACCCATAGAAGAAAAGCGTTTTTCATACTCTGTCATAACGTTGCCCTCCATATACTCGGAGTTATGAAGGTCAAAGGTAAGCTTTTCCATACGTATACCAAACTCCTTGAACTCCTCGAGAGAGAAATCAAACAGTCCGCGATTATCCGTTTTAAAATAAATTGCTCCGTCCTCTTTCAAAATCTGCTTATAAATTTCAAGGAATGTTCTGTAAGTAAGTCTGCGCTTTTCGTGACGGGCTTTGGGCCAAGGGTCGGAGAAATTCAAATAAATTCTGTCTATTGTATGTGCTTCAAAAATCTCGGTTAATTCTTTAGCATCAATACAACAAAC
The DNA here is from genome assembly GCA_045532945.1 of Acutalibacteraceae bacterium. Taxonomy (GTDB): domain Bacteria; phylum Bacillota; class Clostridia; order Oscillospirales; family Acutalibacteraceae; genus DTU089. The sequence continues at coordinate 61,542 of JAZSGZ010000019.1, read as the reverse complement.
CCTTACGTTTTCAAGACCCGATGCCTTCACCTTTTCTGCCGCAATAACAAGCACGTCAGATACCTTTTCAACTGCAAGGAAGTTTACATCAGGCTCTTTCTCGGCAGTTCCGACTATAAAGTCACCCTTACCGCAACCGATTTCTATACGCAAGGGCTTATTATTACCGAAAAGAGTCTGCGAGGAATTGCCCTCCGCTCTCATATCCTTTATTACAATTTTACCGCAGGCCTCAAGTCGCTCTGCTCCGTGTTTTTTCTTGTGTACTCTCATAATTCACCTTTTTATCATTTATTACCAAATAATTATAGTTTTTTAGTAGCATTTTGTCAATTCACAAGTCTCTTTTTTACCTGTTTTGTATTGTATTATTATATATAATTGTATATAATCTGTGTATTATTTTTAAACAGAGTGGGTTTGCCACCAACTTCGAGAGGACTTATGGAAAACGAAAACAAAGATTTAGGTTTATCCCTTAACAAAAAAACCGTGGGTGCAATATGTGCCGTATTGGCACTTATACTTGTTCTTATAGGTTCACTTACACAGATTTTGCCTCGTGGCGAATACCAGACCACAATACAGGACGGACACGAGGTTATCGTTGACGGTACTTACACCGAAACACCTGATTACAAGATGCCTATATGGAAGATTGCTCTGTCACCCATTCTATGCTTCGGCAGTGAGCAGGCAGGTACAGGTATCGGCATTATCGCAATCATAATTTTTGTCGGAGGCTCCTTCCTGATACTTGACAAATGCGGTATTCTTAAGTACATAATGGCAACGCTGATACGTAAGTTCAGCGATAAAAAGTATATGCTGATGGCAATGGTTATTTTCGTGTGTATGCTCCTCAGCTCAACTGCAGGTATTCTTGAGGAATCCCTGACCCTTGTCCCCATAGCTGTTGCCGTATCTCTGGCTCTCGGTTGGGACTCCCTTGTGGGTGTCGGTCTCAGCCTTATATCAATTGCCTGGGGCTTTACAGCCGCCACCTTCAACCCCTTCAATGTTGTCACGGTTCAGAAGCTGGCAGGCCTGGAGGTTTTCTCGGGACTCTGGTTGCGCCTTATTATATTCGTTTTTGTATACCTCATTTTGTTTCTTTTCCTGTACACATACGCAAGGAAAATCGAAAAAGAACCTACAAAATCACCTGTTTATGAGTCAGACAAGGCTCTCAGGGAGAAGTATTCAATGCACGATGCAGATGCCGTCCTTTCAGACCCACAGATAAAGAAGGGCACACGCGCATTTGTTATATGTATGCTAATTGACCTGGGCTTTATCATTCTTGATTTTATCCTTGGTGCAGGCGGTGTCCTTTCACTCCCTGCCATGGCAGTTCTGTTCACAACAGGCGGTATCCTGGCAGGTTATTTCACAGGATTGCGTGGCAAAAAACTGTTAAAAAGCTTTCTGCAGGGCGCCAAAACAATCGCGCCTGCAATTCCCCTGATAGTGTTTGTTATTGCCATATCATACGTTCTGGCAGAGGGTAGAATAATGCACACTATACTTTATGCAATATCTAACTTTATGCAGGATGTTTCTCCCTATACCGCAATATTTCTTTTGTTTGGTGTAATTGCCCTTCTTGAGTTATTTATCGGCAGCGGAACAGCAAAGGCGTTCCTTATAATGCCACTTGTGGCTCCCCTCTCTGATTTAGTTGGTGTTACTCGTCAGAGCGTTGTTACAACCTTCTGTATTACAGACGGCTTTACAAACCTGCTGTACCCCACAAACGGACTTATGATTATTGCCATCGGCTTAATCAACGTTTCTTATGCAAAATGGCTCAAATGGTCGTGGAAGCTGTTTATTGCGGAATTTGCTTTTTCTGCACTTGTAATGCTTCTGATGGTTCACATCAATTATTAATTATTCACATATGCGAAGTGCCGACACGGTTCAATGAACATCCGTGTCGGCACTTTTGTTTTTAAATCTTATTCAAACATTGAAAAATCAATTCCGCTTATGTCAACCTTGGGTTTTTCCTGTTCTTCTTTAACGGCATCAACCAATTTTTCATCATTGTCAGCTTCTGACCACGCATCATTATTGGCGATATCTGTAAGACCCTTCGTTTTTTCCACAGGAATTGCATCCTCGTATTCAACGTAATCCGACTCTGAGGGAGCAGGAGTTATTGCAATGAATTCATCATCGTATTCATCACTTTGTACGGTAGGCTTGGCATCGGGGAATGCATCCTCAATAACCAGAGATTCATCAACCCAAACCTCATCGTCATCATCAATGATAACGGCACCGTTTTCATCAAACTCAGGAACAATAATTTCATTCTTGCGTCTGAGCATTACAATACCTGCAACAACAAGACCTACTACAAGGATGCCTGCGCCTACAAGAATGTAAATAATTGAATTATCTTTTTCCTCTGCCTTATCAACAGTCTCGGGAACATTTTCAAACTTTGCAGAAATAACAACATTTTCCGCAGGCATATCAAAGCTGAGAACATCTGTCCTCTTTCCGTTTATTGTAAGGCTTCCTTCAACAAGGCGCTTACCTGAATCGGGTTTAACCGTAATAAGTACGGGTGTTCCTGCTGTTGCACTTGCAGGTGACACGGTAATTTTACCACCGTCAACCTTTGACACCGTTACTGTATAAAGTATTGATGCCGCATCAACAGACCATTTTGCATAAATGGTAATTTCCTCAGTTGCTTTATCCTTGCTGAAATCCCAGGGCTTTGTGAACTTGGCATCACTATACCAGCCCTCAAAGATATGACCCTCCCATACGGGCTCCTTAGGGGCGGTAACAAGCCCTGCCTTCTTCATAACAGTTTTCTTGTTTTTCTCGCCGTTACCTAAAACAAGATGAACATAAAACTGACCCTCAGGCAGAGTTTCATCGGTAGTCTCGGTGCTTTCCGCCTTTGTTGTTTTGTCATTATTTCTACGGGTTGTGTTTGTGTTTGAGCTACTGTTATTACGTCTGGTTGTAGTAGTCGAGGAAGGTTTTTCCTTAGTTGTGGTTGTATTGTCCTCATCTTCCTCGGTCTCCGTAACAATCACAGGTTCTGTTGTGGTTGTTCTCCTTGTTGTGGTCTCATCCTCTTCGTCCTCAACAAGTCCACCGGGATTTTTGTCTTCAGTGGTTGATTCTGTGGTAGCCTGTGTAGGAGCCTGTGTGGGCTCACCGGAAGGCTCAGTAGTCCCTGTAGCCATAACAGTAACTGATGTACAGAAGATACACAGCACCAATGCAAATGTCATTATTAATGTAAAATATTTATTTCTCATATTTACCGCCTTAATACGTAGAATCCATATTTTCGTTTACAATTTCTTTTACTTCTTTAACATAAGTTGAGTTGTTGATTTTTTCCTGAAGAAGCTCATAGAACAATTCTTCATCAACAGGAAGCTCAACAGTCTTGCCGAGCCATGAGGAAAGGAAAGCGGCATTTGAAATCATAAGACCGTTAATGCCCTCCTGACCTGATGCCGTAAGAGGCTCACCGCGAAGAATAGCTGCAGCAAATTTATTCATCACCTCAATATGCTGAAGATTTCTGCCGTCAAGCTCCTCCTCGTAGGTTTTGTATTCAATACTGCCGAAGCCGTCCTCAGCATTTGCTGTATAATCACTTGTGCTCTGCTCAAGCTCTGCAACAGTAAGCTTACCGTTCTCGCAGATAAGCTTTGCCTTATCAAGTGTGATTTCAAGTCTGTTTGTGCCGGGATAATCACCTGTGGTTGTAATGAACGTACCTGTTGCACCGTTGGGATACTGTGCATAAATCATAACGTCATCCTCAACCTCGATGTTGTGCCACTTTCCCTCGTGGCAAACTGCGGTAATTTTCTCAGGCATACCGCAAATCCACTGCCACAAGTCAAGCTGATGGGGGCACTGGTTAAGAAGCACGCCGCCACCTTCACCGGACCAGGTTGCACGCCATCCGCCGGAATTGTAATAAGCCTGTGTTCTGTACCAGTCGGTAATAATCCAGGTAACACGCTTCATCTCACCGAATTTACCGCTGTGCACAATCTCATGTGCCTTTCTGTACAGGCAGTTTGTTCGCTGATTGAACATAATACCGAATACTTTATCGCTCTTATCTGCCGCCTCATTCATCTCACGAACCTGCTTGGTGTAAACACCTGCCGGCTTTTCGCTCATAGCGTGCAGACCCTTATTAAGTGCTTCGATTACAAGCGGAGGATGGTCATAGTGAGGAGTAGCAATAAGAACTGCCTCAACCTCGCCTGAGTCCATAAGAGCAGATGCAGTATCATATGTTTTAACATCCGGTAACTGCTCCTTTGCCCACTCCAATCGGTCGGGCTTAATATCTGCAACAGCAGTAATCTCTATTTCAGGCATGGTATCCTTAAGATAATTTTTAATATGGCTTGAACCCATATTACCCACGCCGATAATACCTAATTTAACCTTTGCCATTGTTATTTTCCTTTCTGTGTTTTATAAAATAACAACTGTTTTTGGTGCTTTTATACTAAAAAACACAACCTTTATTAGTATAGTTGTTCAACGCTAAAAAGTCAACAGTTGATTATCCGTCATAGCAATATTTACATTGATTTTATCATCGCAGGGACCTTGAGAAGAGCACCCGGCACATTCTTGCCGATTTTCAAAAGGCACTTTGCCATAGGCTTACCGTTAAGAAGGTCACATATACCTGCACACATCTCATCATTAACCACACCGCCACTCATTGTAATAAAGCAACGGATAGGTATCTGAAATGCTGTCTGTCGCATCATTTCGCTGTTGATACCGCCACCACCGATTTTTTCGACAGCAGCAGTAATAAGACTTATAACCTTATCACCGCGAGGTGTACCTGCCGCAAGCTCAAGAGAGCCCGACGGGTCAATGGGAAGTGAGGGATCACGGTCACCTTCGGGAATAGCGAAGCCAAGCACAGCCTCAAATGAAGCATCTGATACCTGCGAGGGATCGCCTGTGTAGTACTCGGGAGCGGTTGTTTTGTAATCAGGCACCTGAGCCTCAACAGTTGATTTAATGCTGACTGTTTCCTGAAGCCTGATATCTCTCGAAGAAGCACCAACTAAAATTTCATAATCTCCGCTTTCAACGTGATAATCATTTATATTCACGTTGTAATATGCAAAATCACGCTTCGTAAGAGTAATTTCAACAAGCTTTTCTTCACCGGGCTCAAGAAAAACCTTTTTGAAGCCCTTAAGCTCCTTGGGTGCTTTAAATATTGTGCTATCGGGAGCGCTCACATAAAGCTGAGCAACCTCGGCACCTGCCACGTCACCCGTATTCTTCACCTTAAAGGATACCGTAAGTGTGTCGGTGTCCTTGATTTTCTTTTTACTGAGCTTTATTTTATCATAGCTGAAGGTCGTGTATGACAATCCGTAGCCAAACGGGAAAAGCACATTCTTCTGCATTTTGTCATAGTATCTGTAACCCACAAAGATGCTTTCACGGTACTCAACGGTAAGCTGTTTACCGGGGAAGTTTTCTCTTGCGGGAGTGTCCTCAAGACACAATGGATAAGTTTCCGTCAGCTTGCCCGATGGATTAACCTTGCCTGTGAGCACGTCTGCAATAGCAGAGCCACCTGCCTGACCGAGAAGAAGACCGTTCACAACCGCCTTGACATCATTAAGCCAGGGCATACTCACCGCAGAACCGCCCGAAAGGACAACAACCACGTTTTCGTTCACCCTTGCAACCTCTTCCACAAGCTTGTTGTGTGAGGGTGGTAAATCAATATGCTTTCTGTCAAAGCCTTCGCTTTCGTAAATCTCAGTAAGACCAATGAAAAGGAGAACTGTGTCTGCCTTTTTTGCAAGCTCAGTTGCCTGCGAAATAAGCTTATCATCAGGCACATCGGTTGATTTATCATATCCTTGAGCATAAGCAATATTATAATCGTTCCGAAGAAGCTCGGAGTATGCATCATCAAGCTGTGTGGGATTAATAAGTGAGCTTCCGGCACCCTGATAGCGGGGTGATTTTGCCATTTCACCGATAACCGCAATCTTCTGTGCCTTTTTGAGAGGAAGAATTTCATCTTCATTTTTAAGAAGAACAATACCCTCGGATGCAATTTTACGTGCAAGTGCGTGATGCTTTTCCATATCGCACTCATAATCATCCTTATAGCTTTCCTTACTCTTCATTATAAGCTCGAGAATGCTGTCAACATTTTTATCCAAAGTTTCTTCATCCAATATGCCGTTTTGAACCGCTTTAACAAGCTTATTGGGACCGTAACCGCCGGAACCGGGCATTTCAAGATTCTGACCTGCCCTCAAGCCGTCAACAATCTCATTTTCTGCACCCCAGTCAGTAACAACAATACCTTCAAAGCCCCATTCATCACGGAGCACATCGTTAAGGAGCCATTTATTCTCGGCACAGTATGTACCGTTGATTTTATTGTAAGCATTCATTACAGTCCAAGGCTGAGCGTTCTTAACGCAAAGCTCGAAGGCTGTAAGATAAATTTCACGGAGTGTTCTTTCATCGCTGACGGTGCTGATTGTCATTCTGCGACACTCCTGGTTATTGGCAGCAAAGTGCTTGAGTGATGTACCCACACCCTTGCTCTGCACACCGTTTATGAAAGCAGCACCCATATTACCTGCAACAACAGGATCCTCTGAAAAATATTCAAAGTTTCTGCCACAGAGGGGTGAACGCTTGATATTGATACCGGGGCCTAAAAGGACACTTACGTTCTCCTTAAGACATTCCTCACCAAGTGCCTGACCCATTTCGTAAATCAAATCAGGATTCCAGGTACAGCCTGTGGCAACCGCAGGGGGAAAACAAGTTGCAGGCACACTGTTGCCGAGGATATCGCCAGCCGCGGTTTTGTCCTGGTTCTGTTTTCTGAGACCGTGAGGACCGTCAGTAACCATAATTGAGGGAATACCCAAACGCTCAACACCAACAAGGTGCCAGAAATCCTTACCTGAGCAAAGAGCTGCTTTTTCTTCAAGTGTGAGCTGAGAAATCAAATCTGCATATTTCACTTAATTTTCCTCCTTCGGGTTTAATACGTTCAACACGAGTAATAATATAACCGAGGTGATTATATTGAGTAAAAGAAAAGAATCAAAGGTTCAACAGGTTCTTGAATCAAAGGAGTTTACCGACCCGAAAATAATTTCGGACGTAAACGGCTCGTACACGGGTGTGCCTGTTGACGGCACAATGCCTGTTCAGGATGCAGATGACCTTTGATAAAAATTATTTTTTCCTTCGTTCAAAGTTTTTGATGAAGTGACTGCCCGTAACCGTACCGAGTGTGGCGGCAGTAAATATTGCCTGAGTTATAATAAGCTGTACACAATTAAGGTGTCCCAGACCCGATACAAAGGAAAGCACCGCAACAAGGGCAATACCTATACCCATTGCACAGCTTTGGAAAACCTTGAGCACTTGTTTGAATGTGCCGAGGGAAAGTGCACTCTTCACAGCATAAAGGAAGCTATGAGCCGAACCGTCGTGAACCAGAAGTGAATCGGCGGATGAGGTAGTTTCCTTTACATAATTCTTGTACAAGTCACCCGACACCGCAGAAAGCACCTTGACACCACTCTGAGGAAGAAGGAGCTTTCGTGCAACCATTTCATCGGTGATGTTGGCATCGTCTGAACGGACCAGTAAAGAAATACTGTCAGCTTCAATAGTTTTAAGTAACTTAGCATTGGCAGCGTCCACATCATAGGAAATAATAAATGCGGCTGCCGCTTTGCCGTCAATGGCAAGATACAACGGATATCTTCCCTCAAAAAGGTGCCTTTCCACAAGGGCAATATCCGGTATTTCCACATTGTGATTTCTGAGAAGCTCCTTACTGCCCACAAGAATGCGTCTGTTGAAAATCCAGGCAGAAAGACCCAGCTTATCCTCATAAGCGAGAGTATCCACAGGAGGAAGCAATGAGGTTTCTCCCACAATAACTCTCTTGAACAGGTTGCCTAACGGGCCTCCTGATGCAACAAGAAGTGCAGAGGTGTATATAATTGCCTCATCAATTCCTATATCATAGAATGGGTGAATACCGAAAACATTTCCGCCCTCTTTATCAAAAATATCTGCAGAGTCAATAGCAAGTGCATTGGCATTTTCGCACTCATTATATGCCTGCCAGCCTGTAAGCACCGCACCTTTATTGCGAAGCTTTTTACACACCCTGCTGACAGCAATACTATCCGCAAGACAGGAGAAATAGGGAATACTCAGGCAAATGCATCCGCTGAATGCGGTTACGGCATTCCTGATATCCTTGGAGACAAGCAGCGTTATAAAGCTCACCACAAGAGAAGCGAGCAAGCCTATGGGAATAAGTCTTCCGCTTATTTCATCGGATGGGTATTTGCTCCTTGAAAATTCGATAAATCTACCGGGGAATAGTGTTCTCTGCGAGCTGAGCACCGCAGGACTGTCAAGGAGAAGCCCTCTGCCGATTTCAAAAGCAACCTCATTTTTTTCAATAGATGAAATAGAATAAATATTATCCTTACTTACAAGGTACGCAAAATTTCTTGAAATACGCTTGAACTCGTAGTATTCACCTGCCATAGTAAGACCGAGGGCAAACACCGCGGCACCGCAGAACATACTGATACCGTTTTCGAAGGGTGCTTCCGTAAAGAGTAAAACAGCACATTGGATAACAGATGCCACAACAGCAATAAAGCAACCCGTAAATCTGTTAAACCTTAATTTTGCCAACGATTTAATCCCTTCCGAAACTGTACCTATATTAACACCGAGTGCAACAAGTGTAATTACAATCGACAATACGGCAAAAATTTTGCCGCCCTCAGGGAATCCCTTTGCGATAAGGGATAATATAACAAGCACGGCAGCACAAACACCGCTCACCACCGAGCCTGCAAGTGCTGTATTCTTTTTCTTCTTAAGGTAATAGGCAACCTTGAATTTATCATCCGCAGTACGGTATTCATCTGTACCGTAGCGTTTTGCAGGAGTCTCTTCCTCGGGAACATTAACCTCACCGGTTATGGTAAATGAGCTTACCCTCTGACGACGCTTTCGTATAAGCTCCGCTTCAACCTCACGTTCATCAACGATGTTCACCTCGTCATTGTTAAAGCCCTCAAAGGTGAGCTGTACATCATCCTCCTCAGGAGGAAGCTCAATATCGTGAGCATCACCGTCAGTCACCGCAAGAGAACGAAGACCGATTGTACGGGTGTGCTTCTTATCATCAAAAACGATTGTTTTGCCTGATGCGGTTTTACCGTCAAGCTTGTGGTCGGGCACAAGATTAGGCACAGGCGAAAACTCATTGGTGCTTTCGAAACCACTTTTCTTTTTTACAAATCCGCTACGCTCATACCTCTGCTCCTCGGGGGGTACAACAGCGTGCTCCGAGGTTTTCTGCAGATTCTGTACCGGCCTATTGAAAAAACGATCTCTATACTTCTCGCTGACGAAGTTACCGTAAACCTGAGGCTCTGCAACACTGTCAGAGCGTTCAATAACCTGAGTCTTTATCTGATGCTCAATATTGTCATTACGGGCAGGCCTGGGATTAAAGGGAGCCGCCTTAGGTGTGGGCGCAACATCCTCAATATCAATGACAGAATCGCTGTCACGGGGCAACATACCGCTGTCCTGCAACAGTTCATCAATCTCCTCCAGAGACCATTTCCTCTGTGTTTTACGTTCGTCAGCCATTTTTATTCCTCACAATAAATATCAAAACTTAAATATCACGTTGTTTTGAAATTTCATACATAAGAATCCCTGCCGCTACAGATGCGTTAAGGGAGTTTATTCTGCCTTTCATAGGCATTGAGAGTACAACGTCACACTTCTCTTTCACAAGTCTGCCGACACCCTTACCCTCGGAGCCGATTACGAGAGCAACCGCCCCCTTAAGGTTTGCGTTGTAGAAGGCTTCGCCGTCCATATCCGCACAGTAAATCCATAAGCCACGCTCTTTGAGCTCGTCAAGTGTCTGCGGAATATTCGTAACACGGGCAACGTGCATAAACTCGACAGCACCTGCCGATGTTTTTGAAACAGTAAAGCTTAGCGATGCACTGCGTCTTTTGGGAACAATTACACCGTGAGCACCTGCCGCCTCAGCAGTTCTGATAATAGCACCAAGGTTATGAGGGTCCTCAATTTCATCACACACGATGATAAAGGGAGACTCTCCCCTTTCCTCTGCCGTGGCAAAAATATCATCCACGGTAGAATATGCCTTAACTGCGCCTACGGCAATAATACCCTGATGGTTTCCGTGACCGCACATAAAGTCAAGCTTTTTACGGTCAACCTCCTTGATGGGGATTCCTGCTGTTTTTGCATCAGCAAGAATTTTGGGGATTGAGCCTGAGCGCTCACCCCTCACAACCATAACGCTGTCCAGAGGGCGTTCTGCCTTTATGGCTTCAGTTACGGAGTTTCTGCCGAAAATTATATCTCTGTCGGGCTGATTGTCATTTTCTTTATTGAAATCATCCCTGTCCGCAAAATCTCGTTTGCGGTCCTTAAACTTATCTTCTCGTTTATCTTTGTACATAACTATAACCTTTTGCGTTTCGTTTTTGAACGCATAAATGCATTCACTACTGCAGGCTTAGAATTATAATCTGCGCTTGCGCCCTTTAATTTTGCATTCTGCATTCTGCATCCTGCATTTTGCATTTAAAAACTTATACTGTAGGTATAAGCTTTTCCTTACCGCCCATATAAGGTCTCAATGCAACGGGAATGTTAACCGAGCCATCCTCGTTAAGATTGTTCTCAAGGAATGCAATAAGCATTCTGGGAGGAGCAACAACCGTGTTATTGAGTGTGTGGGGGAAGTACTTTTTATCCTTACCGCCTGCACGGATTTTAAGACGTCTTGCCTGTGCATCGGAAAGATTTGAACAACTGCCGACCTCAAAATACTTCTGCTGTCTGGGGCTCCATGCCTCAACGTCAATTGACTTAACCTTAAGGTCTGCAAGGTCACCTGAGCAACACTCAAGTGTTCTTACGGGAATGTCAAGTGAACGGAAAAGGTCAACTGTATTTTTCCAGAGCTGGTCAAACCAATAGGGGCTGTCCTCAGGCTTACAAACAACAATCATTTCCTGCTTTTCAAACTGGTGGATACGGTAAACACCGCGTTCCTCAATACCGTGTGCACCCTTTTCCTTACGGAAGCAGGGAGAATAGCTTGTGAGTGTCTGGGGAAGCTTTTCCTCGGGAATGATTGTATCAATAAATTTACCGATCATTGAGTGCTCACTTGTACCGATAAGGTAAAGGTCCTCACCCTCGATTTTGTACATCATTGCATCCATCTCAGCAAAGCTCATAACACCTGTTACAACGTTACTGCGAATCATAAAGGGCGGAATGTAATATGTGAAGCCACGGTCAATCATAAAGTCACGTGCATAGGAAATAACTGCAGAGTGAAGTCTTGCAATGTCACCGCAAAGGTAATAGAAGCCGTTACCTGCAACTCGACCTGCGCTGTCGAGGTCAATACCCTCAAAGGACTCCATAATCTCACGGTGATAGGGAATCTCAAAATCGGGCACAACGGGGTCACCGTAACGCTCAACCTCAACGTTTTCGCTGTCATCCTTACCGATGGGTACAGAGGGGTCAATGATGTTGGGGATAACCATCATAATGTCATTAACCTTCTGTGAAAGCTCTTCCTCTGCCTTTTCAAGCTCTGCAAGGCGCTGAGCATCTGCAGCAACCTGCTTTTTCATTTCCTCAGCCTCGTCGCGCTTGCCCTGTGCCATAAGTGCACCGATCATCTTGCTGTTTTTGTTTCTTGAAGCTCTGAGGCTGTCTGCCTCACCCTTAACCTTACGGCTTTCGGCATCGAGCTCGATAACCTGATCAACAAGCTCAACCTTTTTATCCTGAAATTTATTTCTGATGTTCTGCTTTACAAGCTCGGGATTTTCCCTTAAAAACTTAATATCAATCATCTTTCATACCTACCTTATTCATTATCAAATATTTTAAGAAGCTTTTTAAGGTCATTGTCATCAAAGAACTCAATTTCCAACGAACCCTTTTTGCTTGATTTTGTAACTGTAACCTTTCTTTTAAGCACGTCGGACAAGGCAAGCTCAACCTCGTCGTAGTAAGGGTTTCTTTTCTTTACCCTTTTTCCTGTTGAGGGCTCCTGCGACGCCTTACGGGCAAGTCGCTCCGTTTCACGTACGGAAAGACCTTCCTTAACAGCAAGCCTTGCAAGCTCTGTCTGATAAGCCTTGTCCTCAACGGAAAGAATTGCCTTAGCGTGACCCTGAGACAGCTCACCGTTGCTTACAAGTGACTGAACCTCATCTGTGAGAGTAAGAAGTCTGAGAGCATTTGCAACTGCCGAACGTGAGCAACCCACAATCTTTGCAATTTCGTCCTGTGTATAACCGAACTTGTCACCCAGCTCCTTGAAGCCGTTTGCAGTCTCCATAGGGTTAAGGTTTTCACGTTGCAGGTTTTCAACCAATGCCAGCTCTGCAACCTGAGAGTCGGTCAAATCCTTAATTACAACAGGCACCTCTGTAAGTCCTGCAAGTCTTGATGCGCGCCAACGACGTTCACCTGCTACGAGCTGATAACCACCGTCTGCCATAGGCCGCACAAGAAGTGGCTGAAGAACACCATGCTGAGCGATACTGTCTGCCAAATCGTTGAGTGCCGATTCATCAAACACCTTGCGTGGCTGGTCCCTGTTGGGCTCAATCTCAATGAGCTTCACCTTGACCGCACCTGAATTTGCGGAAAGGTCCTCAAGGGAGTTATCTGCAAAGATTGCATCAAACCCTCTGCCGAGACCTGATTTTTTAACTGCCATTATTTCACCTTATTTCTGCATTTTCAAGAATTCCTCTGCAAGGGCAGTATAGCTTTCACTACCCCTTGAGGCTTTATCGTAATAGAGCACCGGCTCACCGAATGAGGGTGCTTCCGAAAGTCGAACATTACGAGGGATAACCGTTGCATAGACCTTTTTGGGGAAGAAGTTTTTAACCTCTGCCACAACCTGCTGAGTAAGGTTAAGTCTGCCGTCATACATTGTGAGGAGAACTCCCTCAAGCTCTATGTAAGGATTATAAAGTCTTTTGATTGTCCGCACCGTTGCCATAAGCTGTGACAGTCCTTCAAGAGCGTAGTACTCACATTGTATGGGAACAATGAAGCTGTCCGATGCTGTAAGTGCATTGAGTGTAATGAGTCCTAATGAGGGAGGACAGTCAAAGAAGATGTAGTCATAATCCTCCTGGATAGTTCCGAGAGCATTTTTGAGAAGTGCCTCGCGCTTGTCCATAACCGCAAGCTCAAGCTCTGCACCTGCAAGATTTATGTTGGAGGGTATTATATCAACACCCTGAAATTTTGTTTTGATAACCGCCTCACGGGCAGTGCTTGTACCGATAAGTATCTCATACGACGTGGCCGCAAGATTTTTACGGGAAATACCGTAACCGCTCGTGGTGTTACCCTGAGGGTCTATATCAACAAGAAGAATTTTTTTACCCATTGCGCCGAGAGCGGCTGCAAGGTTTACGGCGCTGGTGGTTTTACCCACGCCACCCTTCTGGTTAACAACTGAAATTATTTTTGCCATTTGCTTTTTCCTTCCGTAGGATGAATATATAAAATAAAATCCCAATTTGCCTATTATAATTATATATTATAGAGTATATCATATATACAAATGAAATGGAATAGTTCAAGAATAAAAATTTGACTAAAAAATGTCTTTCTGTTACAAAAAACCTCATACTTATTCACATCTATTGACTGACACCTTTATTTCGTGCTAAAATTTCGTATGTTAACAAAAAACTATTGACTTACGGAGGTAATATTATGTTTTGTTTACAATGCGGAAAAGAGATTTCCGACAACAGCACAGTTTGTCAGTTCTGCGGTGCAGTTCAACCACAGGCACAGCAAGCCCCTGTTCAGACACCTGAGCAAGCACCCCAACAGGCTCCATACAGTGCACCTCAGCAGACTCCCTATGGTGCTCCTCAGCAAGGTTATCAGCCTCAACAAACACCATACCAGGCTCCCTATCAGGGTCAATACAATACACAACCTGCACCACAAAAGAAGAAAATCAAAACTCCTGTAATTATCGCTATCGTTGTTGCAGTTCTTATTGTTTTGGCTTTTATCGGCAACATTGCCCAAAGTGTGGGTAAGAAAATGAACAGCGGTTATGCTCCTGTGGAGACCTTCGGCGATTATGATATCGAATTTGAGTCAATACCCGATGATGCTGTTAAGGCTGCAGATGTTCACGTTTTGACACAAACAACGGCAGAGGGTCTCACAAACACAATCACCTACTACTGCGATGGTGACGAAGTGAAATCCTGGACACAGGTTAGTTCAGCAAGCGTGCTCAACGTTGATGAAGCACAGATCGAACAGGCTGTAGCAGAAGTTGAGGCAAGATTTGAACCCTATGATTTCATAGATTATTCCTACACCGTTGACAATGAAATCATGACAGAAACCTTTGTAATCAATGATGCTACTAACAATATTGATGACCTTGTCAATTTGGAGCTTGTTGATGCAGGTTTGCTTGGGGCTACAAAAATATCCTGGGCACAGACAAAGCTCAATATGCTTTCACAGGGCTTCACAGAGGTTGAATAATTAAACTAAAACAAAAATTACTCTTGTTCATCTGATGAACAGGAGTAATTTTTTGTTTTTTATTTAATTCTTAATCCCTTCGGATAGTGATTTTTCGCTCTGCCGTTGACCACCTTTGCACCGCCAAGAGCACAACCGTCAACCATAACAACAGCCCAACCGTTAGGGCAATCGGTGTCAAATTCCTCACCGTGAAGATATTTTTTCACCTCGTCACTTTCGGGGGAGAGCTCTATTTTTCTTTTGAAGCTGTCGCCCATTGCCATAAAGAATTGATGGTGGGGCTGAAGGTAGTTTTTACGCACCTCACCTATTGTCACACCGCAGGCAAAAACAGTTGCTCCGTCCACAGAAAAATCAGGGTCAAAATACACGGGATTCCCCTTATGCATCAACACTTTTCCGCTGTCGTAGTCAACAAGAACCTCACCGAGAAAATCGTCAATGACCTTATCGGTTTTTGTTGCTTTTTTCCTTGATTTATCAAGTAAAAATCCACTTGAATTTGTGTTGTGAAGCACCGCCATAAACTGTCCCTCACCCTTAGCCTTATGGGGGTAAAATCTACGGCAAAGGCTGATGCTTTCACACTTACAGCCATCATATTTTATACCGTCACAGGTTGCATTTTCAACCTCTTTTTTGACCCTGACAAGCTCAAAATCAGGGTAATTTTCAAGGAACCAATCAACGATTTTTTCGTTTTCATCAAGTGAAAATGTACAGGTTGCATATACGATATAACCGCCGTTTTTGAGGGTTTTTACCGCATTTGACAGGATTCCCTTCTGTCTTTCGGCACAGTTTTTTACGTTGTCCTCGCTCCACTCGGTAACGGCAATTTCCTCCTTGCGGAACATTCCCTCACCTGAGCAGGGTGCATCCACCATAACAAGGTCGAAGGTATTTTCAAAAACACGTGCAATTTTACCCGAATCCATACAGGTTGTAACAACGTTTTTAAGCCCGAGACGCTCTATATTACCCGTGAGAATTTTACACCTTGAGGGCACAATTTCATTGGAAACAAGTATGCCGTTTTCTCCCAATTTGTTCTTAAGCTGTGAGCTTTTTCCGCCGGGAGCGGAGCACATATCAAGAACGTGCCAATCGGGGTCAATATCCACGCACTCCGCAGGCGCCATAGCTCCCGGCTCCTGCACGTAAATCATACCTGCGTGGTGATATGGGTGATTGCCGATTTTGTCGTCCGTGAAGTAAAAGCCGTTGCTTACGTAAGGTATTTTCTCTGTGTTAAAGGGGTTTATTTTTTCAAATTCCTCAAGGGAAATCTTGTCCGTATTCACACGAAAGGCGCGTACGGGTGGCTCCTCTAAAGCCGTTAAATAATCATCATATTCATTGCCGAGAATAGCTTTCATTCTCTCTGCGAATTGCTGTGGTAAATTTATCATTCCGAAAGCTCCGTTTCTGCATAAAGCATACACATTGAAAGGGCTGTTACAGCCGCAGTTTCAGTACGTAAAATACGCTTACCCAGGGAAATTGTAATACCGCCCATTTCCTCTGCGAGGGCAATCTCCTTTTCGTCAAAGCCACCCTCAGGACCGATAAGAATACCCACGGACATACCGCTTTTTATCTTTTCAAGGGCGTTTTTAGTTGATAGCATACCGTCCTTGCACTCATAGGGCACAAGGAGTATATCAAGCTCTTTTGCAAAATTGAGTGCTTCCTTATATGTCATAACATCGTAAACCTTGGGGATAGTCATTCTCTTGCTCTGCTTAGCGGCACTTTCGGAAATCGACTGCCAACGGGCTGTTTTAGACTTTTTTTTCTTGTCATCAAGCTTTACCACACAACGGCTCATTTCAACGGGGATAATTCCCTCCGCACCCAATTCAACAGCCTTCTGAATAACAAATTCCATTTTGTCACTCTTAGGCAGACCCTGGAAAAGATAGAGCTTAACAGGCAAGGAAGTATCCTGATAATTTTCCTCAACAATCTCCGCAACGGCACATTCACCCGAAAACTCCTTAAGTGAGCACAGGTGACTGTTGCCCTCGGAGCTTATGAGAATGTTGTCCCCCACCTTCATCCGGAGAACGTTTTTTATATGATTGTAGTCATCATCTGTTATAAGGTAAAAATCACCCTGACGCTTGGTTTCATCAACGAAGAAATTGTACATACGAGTACAGCCCCTTTATTATAATATATTACATTATAACAAAGGCGGCCTCTCATTACAACGGGCAAGAATAATTATTTTAAAAGACCTTGACAATATCGCCCCTCTTATGTATAATATCACTTGCTACAAAAAGCATTTGCTGATATGGCTCAGGAGGTAGAGCGCATCCTTGGTAAGGATGAGGTCACCGGTTCGACTCCGGTTATCAGCTCCAAAAGCGGCAACAGTTTGTTGCCTAAAAGAATAAAGAATAGAGAATAAATAAGAAATAATAAAGAGCGTCAGCTTTTAATTATTCTTTATTCTCTATTCTTTATTATTTATTCTTTAAAAGGAGTGTACAAATGAAGACGGAAAATGTATTGTTGGATAAATCGTTGAACTTTGCCGCACGAATAGTGAAGTTAAATAAACATCTATTAAAAGAAAAGAAAGAACATATTATTTCAAAGCAAATAATTCGTAGTGCTACATCAATTGGCGCGAATGCCAATGAAGCAATTTACGGTTCCAGCAAAAAAGATTTCATTGCTAAGCTTCAAATATCCCTTAAAGAAACTGCAGAAACAGAATATTGGTTACGACTTTTGGTTTTGTCCGATTACATAACCGAAAAAGAGGGCGAATCGTTGCTTAACGATTGTTTAGAGATAAAGCGTATACTTATATCATCTCTTAACACCGCAAAAGAAAATAAATAGCGGCAACGGTTTGTTGCCTAAAAGAATAAAGAATAGAGAATAAATAAGAAATAATAAAGAGCCTCGCTTTTAATTATTCTTTATTCTCTATTCTTTATTATTTATTCTTTAAATAGGTGGATTTGCGTCATCGAAATATAAAATTACTGTAAGGTATGCGTATATGTTTATTACTTTTCCGAAAAACTGTTAAATGTTTACAAAATATTTTTTTGTGCTATAATTACAGATATATAATACATTTTAGAAAGGAACGATAGTATGAAAACATCAAAGAAAGCTCTCTCTTTGGTTTTGTCACTTGTTATATTTATTGGTTGTTTTTCTTCAACTGCTTTTGCAATCGAAGATGCCTATATCCCCTCTATCATAATCCCAGGTGTTTTCCAAAGTGAAACAAAATATTACGAAAACAACGTGGCGACCGATGCCCAACCCCCATTTTTTATGGATTCGACAATCGAAATTGTCGGTATGGCACTTACCGATGCCCTCATCCCCGTTTCCAAACTTCTTATAACTCAGGAGGATAAAGACAATCAAGCCGCTCAGGCAATTGCCGATATTCTTGGTGAGGCTCTTGTTGAAAAAAACCGTTGCGATGAAAACGGTCAATTCATTCACGATGTCCGTGCAACAAAATATAATGACAGTTTCGCGGATCTTAGTGATTATGACCGCGAGTATATTCTTGATCAGGTTCCCTTACAGAATTATGTTGATATCGCGGGTGAAGAAAACCTTTATTTTTTCTCCTATGCTTCTTTCGGAAATATGATCGGCACCGCTCAGGAGCTTTATGATTTTATACAGTTTGTTAAAGAAGACTCCGGTTCTGATAAGGTTAATGTTGTTCCCATCAGCCAGGGTGGTTCAGTTGCCAATGCCCTTATGCAGATTTATGCAGACAATAACCGTTCTGTAGCAGAAGATATTAACAGAATTGTATATGTTGTTCCTGCTCTCGATGGTTCAACCCTTATAGGTGAAATCTACCAATATGGTCTTATTGACGATGCAGAACTTTACACAACAATGCTTCCCTCTCTTATGGGTGAAGAGGATATGATCGGATATCTTATTAACATCGTCCTTCGTATTATGCCTAATGCAAATGTAAATAGTATTCTTGATACGGTAGTTGAAACACTTATGTATGACTATATGAGACATTCCACACTTATGTGGGGACTTTGCCCCTCCGGTAATTACCTCGCCTGCCGTGAAATGTATCTTATGCACGATGGTCTTGAGGAAATCCGCAGACAAACCGATTGGTTCTATGATGCACAATGCAATCGTTACAAGAATATCAAAAACGCCATAAAAGATGGTGTTGAGGTGTTTGATATTGTTGACTACAATGTCCCGCTTTACCAACTTGTTGATTCCTGGGACGATGTAAATGCCGATGGTATAATTCAGCTTGATTCCGCTTCAATGGGTGCATTCAGTTACGGTGTTGATATACCCCTTGGTCCGGATTACATAGCAACTCATAACAACTGCGAAGATCCCGAAAACCACGATCACTCCGACCCCAATGGTATTGTTGATGCCTGCACGGGTCTGCTTCCGGAAACCACCTTTTACTTCTACAACCAGAACCACGAAAAAACCGCATCAAACGATGTTATTATGAAGCTTGCTTGTGCACTTCTTACAGACAATAATTTCACAAGCGTTCATTCTTACCCTGATAAATTCCCTCAGTTCAATGCTTGCAGAAACTCAAAGGGTCTTTTGAATGACATAAAAAAAATGAAAGAAATGGATAAAAGCGACCTTACAACGGATGAGATCGCACTTATTGATGACGCAATCGCACAAGTTGAAGCTGTGCTTGAAAACACAAACGTTGACAGTAAAGCTTATACTGAAGCAGAGAATAATTTCTATGCGGTTCGCGAGCAAATTCTCAACAAAGATGCGGAGTCGGAAGAAAATACTGCATATCTGGATTTCAGTATTCTTCTTACACATTTATTCCAAGTATTATCCGATTTCCTTTACAAATACTTCGGTGGCTTAGAATTTAGTGAAATGTAACAAATGGCATACCCCGTAAGACTAAATGTCAATAAATTTCAAAAGATTATAACACGTAATTTAAGAGGCGGTTTTTCCTGCCTCTTATTTATTTGTTCTGAGCAGTGTGCTTTTACTTGCTCCTGTCATACTTTCCACTTTTTCTTGGTAAGGATGAGGTCACCGGTTCGACTCCGGTTATCAGCTCCAAAAGCGGCAACGGTTTGTTGCCTAAAAGAATAAAGAATAGAGAATAAATAAGAAATAATAAAGAGCTTCGCTTTCCGCCGCTTTTAATTATTCTTTATTCTCTATTCTTTATTATTTATTCTTTAAAACTCACCGCCGCCACAGGCGGTGTTTTTTATTTTAATCCCAAAATATAATCTGCAGAAACATTATAATATTTGCAAAGAGCAATAATATGCCTTACCGGTATTTCATTTTCTCCTTTTTCATAGCGTGAATAAACCTGTTGTGTTGTTCCTAAATAATCGGCAATTTCCTTTTGTGTTTTGTCGTTATCTTCCCTTAAATCCCTGATTATTTCAATATAGTTTTTCATACAACTATCCCCTTGATTGTGATAGTTAAATTGTATAATACACCACATCAGGTGTATTGACTTTACACTTAATGTGGTGTATATTATGTGTAGTATTTATATTTTTAATAATGTTCCACACTCTGCGATAGCATTAATCATTTTTATTTTAGGAGGCAATATTATGAAGGAAAAATTCCGAACACAATACTTTGAAACTGTTATTTTCGAGGATAATGGTATAACTATTGAATTTTTTGGCGAAGGCACTAGATTTGAAAACAATGTCGCTCTGGTATCCACAACTGGACCTAAACATTGTCGATATTATCCTTATGGTGCAATTAGTTCTATCGATGCAACTATTCGTTTGGGCGCAATCATAGAAATTACAGGGAAGGATACTAAACCTAACGGCAATTATTATACAAATAAACTTTGCTTTACTCCTCAGAAAGGCGAAAGAAAACGTTTAAAAAATGCCGTTGATTTTGCTCAGAAGCAATTACATAAAGCACCTCTCGAACACGTTACCGAAACCGTCTACGAAGAAGACGAGGAAATGAAAGAACTCGAAAAAATGATCGATAAAATTATGACAACTAGTAATGAAATAAGAAAACGTTGTAATGTCTGCGGACATATATTCTGTTTCAACAATGATGATATAAAAAAGAATAAAAGCAACGCAAGACGTGCTGTTTTGTCAAGCATAAGTGGTGCTGCAGGAGCATTGGGTGGTGCATATACTGCAAGTGCAGTTAATCAAACCAATGCACAAAACAGTCTGAATAGACTTGTTGATTTCAATCGCTGTCCCCAGTGTAACTCAACAAATCTTTCAGTAATTTCATATGAAGAATTTGAAAAGATGCAAGCGCAGAACCAAGAACCACAGCAACCTGTAGCAGCAACAGTTTCTATTGCAGATGAAATCAAAAAATTCAAAGACCTTCTTGATATGGGCGCAATTACTCAGGAAGAATTTGATGCAAAGAAAAAAGATCTTTTAGGCTTATAATTACATAAAGCACGATACAGTCATAGCTGTGTCGTGCTTTTTCTCTTCTTGACCGCCACTACTCCCTATTGTATAATAATTATGTAATAAAAATAAGGAGCTCCTTTTATGAACATTACGGAAAGAATCAAGAGAAAAACCTTTAATCTTATCGGCTCTGTTATAAACGGTCTTTCACAGAACGAGGCAAAGCTTACCGATAACCTTGACAGAACTGTCACCGAGGGTATGCCGGAGCTTCTTCGCAAGGCAGGTGCAGAGGGTACTGTACTCCTTCGTAACGATAATGTTTTGCCCTTTAACAAGGATGATGTAATATCTCTTTTCGGCAGAGTTCAGTTTGACTATATGTTTGTGGGCTACGGCTCAGGCGGTGACGTTATCAAGCCCTACACGGTTAATCCCGTAGAGGGTCTTGAAAGCTGTGGCGCAAGGCTCAACACAGAGCTTCGTGACATTTACAAGGATTGGTGTGAGAAAAACCCTCCCGACCACGGATTCTGGGGACATTGGCCACTCTATTACGAGGAGATGCCCATTGAAACAAGTGTTATTGAGTCTGCCTCCCAGAAGAGTGATTGTGCAGTTATTTTCATTGGCAGGTCTGCAGGTGAGGACAGAGAAAACAAGCTTGAACAGGGCAGCTATTACCTTACAGACGACGAAAAATCACTTATCACACGTGTAAGCACAGCGTTCAGGAAAACTGTTGTTGTACTCAACATCGGCAGTATTATTGATATGAGCTGGGAGGATGAGTGCCTTAAGGGTGACTCCGCAATCCTTATCCCCTGGCAGGGCGGTATGGAAAGTGGCAATTCCCTTGCAGACGTGCTCCTTGGTGTACAGGAGCCCTCGGGCAGACTTGCTGACACAATCGCCTATTCCTACGGGGACTACCCCTGCAGCAAGGATTTTGGCGCAAAAGAATATAACAACTACACCGAGGATATTTACGTTGGCTACCGCTACTTTGAAACCTTTGCGCAGGACCGGGTAAAATACCCCTTCGGCTTTGGTCTTGGCTATTCACAATTCAATAAATCATTTGTGAACGCTGTTGAGGGTGAAGATTCAATTACCTTTACTCTTAAGACGGAAAATATTGGTGATTCCTGCGGTAAGGACGTTTTACAGCTTTACGTTTCACAGCCACAGGGCGAGCTTGGTAAGCCTGCAAGAGTGCTTTGCGGATATGCCAAGAGCAGCTCCCTTAATAAAGGCGAAGCACAGGAAATTGAAATTACCGTTTCTCATTACTACATAGCATCTTATGACGACAGCGGTAAATCAGGTCACCTGAATTGCTACGTCCTTGAAAAGGGGGATTATGATTTCTACCTTGGTAACAACGTCCGTGATTGCGAGAAGATTTATTCCTTCAATGTTACTGAAACAAAGGTAATCGATGAACACGAGCAGGTTTGTGCACCCATAGAGGGCTTCTCAAGGATTACACCGAAAAATGAAAACGGTAACCTTGTTGTAGGCTATGAATCCACACCTGTTTCCAAGGAAAACCTTAAGAAGATTATTCTTGATAATTTACCCTCGGAACTTACTAAGGCGGACCAATCAATATCCTTTGATGATGTTAAAAAGAAGCCTGAATTAATTGATAAATTCGTTTCACAGTTCTCATTAACCGAGCTTGAGGCTATCAGCCGTGGTGACTACACAATGGACAGTCCCTTAGGCAACAAGGGTAATGCAGGTGCAATGGGCGGTGTACTCCCCTCACTTCGTGACAAGGGTGTTCCACCCATCATTACAACTGACGGTCCCTCAGGCATCCGTATCGGTGCTTGCTGTTCACTTCTTCCCATCGGCACAAGCCTTTCTGCAATGTGGAACACAGCCCTTGCCCAAGAGGTTTATGAAAAAGTGGGTGGTGAAATGAAGGTAAAGGGCTCAGATATTCTCTTAGCACCGGGTATGAATATTCACCGTAGCCCCCTTTGCGGAAGAAACTTTGAATATTACTCCGAGGACCCCCTTGTAACAGGCAAAACTGCCGCCGCAGTTGTGCGTGGTGTACAGCTGAATGGCGTGGCTGCCTGTCCCAAACACTTCGCCTGCAACAGTCAGGAAACAAACAGAAACAAAACAGACTCCCGCCTTTCGGAGAGAGCCTTGCGTGAAATATACCTTAAGGGCTTTGAGATTTGTGTCAAGGAAGCGGACCCCTACACAATAATGACATCCTACAATAAAATAAACGGTGTATGGGGGCACTACAACTATAATCTTTGCACTCGTCTGTTACGCAAGGAATGGAGCTTCAAGGGTCTTGTAATGACCGATTGGTGGATGCAACCAAGTAAGTCACCCGAATTCCCCGAGATGTGCAATAATGCTTACAGAGTCCGTGCAGGTGTTGACGTGCTTATGCCCGGTGGAAACCGCACAGGTAAAAGAAAGCCCGACGGCACACTCCTTAAAACCTACAAGAAGCCTGAAGGCATCACCTTGGGTGAAATGCAACAAACCGCAAAAAGAGTTATTGAGCTTGCTCTTAAGATAAAATAATGATTAAGCCATTAAGAAACCCGATTGAGTTAACACTCAATCGGGTTTGTTTCTGTTTAAACTATTAATACATAATACCTGCGGCAATCTTGAGGATATCAGCAGCATCGGTTGTTGCGATTGTGCCGTTCTCATCAATGTCACCAAGGAGCATCTGTGCCTCAGTAGCCTTAACCTGACCTGCAGCAATCTTGAGGGCAAGTCTTGCATCGATAGTATTTACCGAACCGCTACCGTCAAGGTCACCGAGAACCTCGTCATAGGGCATAGCCTTTGTTGTTCTCTTATATGTATTATAAAGGAAGAACTGAGGATAGTTTTCCTTATCAGTTGTTACTGTAGGCTGTTTTGTCTGACTAAGGAGCCACATTACAACGTCAAGAGAACCGTTCTCTGTGTTAAAGCCGTTGTGCTGTAAGTTCTTGATAAACCATGTATTTTCGGGGAACATTGCAGTTGAAGCATCAACCTTTGAATCCCATGAAACGTGGTTGTGACCGTCTTTAATCTTCTGTGTGTAAATGGTATCCCAGTCATCATGTGCCTGGAGATATTTAGCACAGTTAGCACCACCACTCATAAGCTCTGTATCAATGATAGTATCGCTTGATACATACTCATCGCTTATAGGAATCATCTGGCAGTTATATCCGCAAACGATTGAGAACTTCACGCCCTGCTTCTTTGCGTTTTCTACAACCTGCTTTGCATTACCCTGAATCTTGTGATAATCATCGAGCTTTTTCTCATAAGCAGAATCAATTTCAATCTCGTGGTCTTCAAAGATAAACTTTTTACCTGCTTCGTAATCCTCCTGAGGAACAAGTGCCCAAAGGCCGGGCATACCTGCGAAGTAAGGAATGAATGTATCTGTATATAAGCGAGGATTAATATTCTGTAAAACAGCATTTATATCGCCGAAGTACTCGTGTGAAAGACCCTTCTGGCTTGCAATATAGGAAATAATGAAAGCTGTGATATGTGTTACTGCGCTGACATTTGCCATCTGAACAAGGTAGTTTTCAACTGCAAAAATATCAATCTCAACATTGTTGGTAACAACATTACCGAACATGCTTGTACCCTGCCATGCGGGAGCAGCAAAAACAACGTTATTAAGCTTTGCACAATCCTGGGTTGCCATATAAGCAAGAACGATGTTCGCACCCATACTCATACCGACAACGTTAACCTTGCCGTTGGGTGAAACTGCTTCAATGAAGTCTGCAAGCTCTGCTGCGATTGTTATGGGATCCTCACGCCAGTCATAGCAGAAATTGTAAACGTTCTCTTCGCCGTACTTTTCTGCGTATGCATAGGTGAACTCACTGAGGATAGCCTTTTCTTCCTCGGTGTATTCTGACATAGGCTTGAGATTCTCCTTGAAGCCAACAGTATCATTAACGGGAGTACCGTCGATATTGTAGCCCAAATCCTCAACATATTTATTTACTGCGGGGAAGAATGTGTCTGCGAATTTATCATAGTCCTTCTTTGCTACGCCGTAGTTGATAAGACTGCTGATGAACGCGCCACCCACATCAGTAATAAGACCCTCGATAAATGCATCATCTGCAGAGAAGAGAAGCTCCTCATCTTCAGTGTAAACATTTTTATAGAGAGGTGTTGAGCCTATACCGTTTACCATAACGAGAGGCAATGTCTGTGCAGCACTAACCGGCATAACAAATGCAAGACCTGCCATTACGATAGCAAGAGTAAGGCAAACAATTTTCTTGGTTGCTTTCATATTAATCCTCCTAATTAGATAACGATAGTAATACATACTACTCTATATACGGATGTATTTTAACACAGAATTTCAATAAATGCAATAGTATTAACCAAATTTTAATGCTTGACTTTAACTAATTTATTGGTAATTTTATTGTATATAATATATAAATACTACTATACAACTCTCAAAGACACCTCACCCGATGTAAGGGTACATATTTCTCCGTTGTCATATTCCACCTGCAGTCCGCAATTGTCATCCAGACCCAAAACCTTTGCACGGCGGATGTTATCGCCGATTACAACGTCAACCTCACAGCCATACAGAAAGCAACGCTGTTTGTATTCCTGCACGTGCTTTTTGTCAGTAATATCGTCGTAGATTTCAAAAAAGGAGTTAAGAAATTCACCTGCAAATGTATTACGTATATTTTCTTTTTCTTCGGGAAAAACCGCACCTGCAATATCCTTTATATCATTGGGGAAACCACCGTACGGGGCATATACATTCAGCCCTATACCAAGCACAATATAATCCACGCTACCATCTGCATCAAAGCCCGCTTCCGCAAGAATTCCGCAAACCTTTCTTCCGTCGATATAAATGTCGTTCACCCATTTTATTCCGCAATTATCAACGCCCATTTTATTGAGTGCCCTGCACACACTTACCGCGGCGGCAGTTGTTATAAGGGTTGCATCCCCGGGCTTTATTTCAGGTCTTAACAGGACGCTCATATAAACACCGGTACCGTCAGGTGAATAAAAGCGCCTGCCAAGGCGACCTCTGCCACCGGTCTGTGTGCATGCCACGACAACCTGACCCTCTCCCACACCGTCACGCGCAAGCGCTTTCACATCAGTATTTGTTGATTCGGTATACTCTTTAACAGTAATATTCAATTTGTTTTTTAGTGGTTGTGAAAGTACTTCCCTTATTACGTCAGCGGTGATGATATCCAAGATAAAGCTCCTTTGAATCATTAAAAGTATGTGACTAAAAAACACCGTCCGAAGACGGTGTTCAGAATTATTTAACAATAATTAATAGGCAATTGTGTACTCAGTATAAACACCGATACCAACTCTTGCGTTATCAATGCTTACAACAAGAAGCTTTGCTGAAAGAGAAAGGATACAGGGAGCATCAATTGTAAGAGCAACGAGGTTACCTGTTGATTTTTCGATTTTAGCTGTTGTTGTAACGTTTTCGTATGCAATTGAGATATTGCTCAACTCAAGTCCGGGAACCTTGCTGATAGAGCCTGTAATTGTTTCTTCACGGATAACACCGCAAAGAGAACCTACACCGGGACCGCCTGACTGAGGATTAACCTCATCATTACCTGTGATTGTAAGGATGTAGTAGTCGCCCTCTTCCTTGCACTCAGCACTCTTGATACCGCTCTCTGCAAGACCTGCATTTGCACCCTCGGGAGGAAGCTTTTCTTTTTCCCAGGGCTCATTCTTTGCCTGTATTTCCTCTCTGCTGCCAACCATAAACGCATCCATAAGTGTAGATGCAGCATCAGAAAGACCGCCTGCTTCAGCAATACCCTTGTAGTTTGTTGCACCGTCTTTAACACGAACAACGTTCTTACCGTTTGCTTTTGCATTATTAAGTGCCTTATTGTAAAGCTCTGCAATCTCAGCCTTTGTTTCGGGCTTTTTGCCGGGAGTTGCAGCAGTTGAACCGCCTGCATTACCTGTGCCGGTATCTGAACTGTTTGAAGAGCTACCGGAATTGTTTGATGAGCTGCTTGAGCTGTTTGATGAACTGCTTGAGCTGTTAGATGAGTTGCTTGAAGAACTGCTTGAGCCGTTAGATGAACTGCTTGAGCTGTTTGATGAACTGCTTGAAGAACCACTTGAGGAAGCGCCTGTGCTTCTGTCTATGGTAACAATCTTCTCCTCAACAACATATTCAGGCTCGATATTAGCCTCTGCATTTCTGCTTGCGATAAGCATCATAACTGATGCCATATTATTTGCAGTAATGATAGAAATAACAATACATGCAGCAGCGATACCGAGGATTATCTTTTTGATAGGTGTCATTTTCATATATGCGCACTCCATTCCTATTTCGCATTTAGTCCACATTATTATAAGATAAGTTGAGGAAAATGTCAACACAAATTAACTTAATTATAAAGAACATAATCAAAAAACTTAGCAATTCATATTGTTTATTTTGTATAAATACTGTAAAATAGTGTAAAACTTGATTTCAGATGGTACTTTTATGAAAAAAACAAATGTCCACAGCTTAATAGGACAAGCAGGCTTTGGTTTAACTGCCGCAAGTGTAATAAGCTCTTATTGCTTATGTCTTTGCGCAGTACTTAACCAGGGTGTTTTTGTTGCGCTTATATGCACCCTGCTCTTCACGATGACATCAATCGGAAAAAAGCACATATACGCACCCTCACCCCTTCTTGCAGTCGTTTTTTTCTTTTTACTGCAATTCAACTCCTTTATCGGTGCACTCGTCAGTCTTGTAGCCGGCAGTATTGTATGCCTTGCCTTAAGCAGATTCACGAAGGATAAAAAGCTACCTGATTATATTGCAGGCGGCTGTCTCATAGGGCTGGCACTTTGCTCCACCATCCTTTTCACCAACGCATATTTCGGCATAGGTGCACAGGGCTTCACTCCCCTTGAGATGTTGAAATCGTACCGTTCTCTTGGCTTCCATCCTGATTTCAGAGGACTTCTGTACGGTACAATTACCCTTTTCACAATGATTACCTATCCCTTTAAATTCCGGAAAACGAAGAATATTATTCCTGCAGAATTCATTACCGTAATAATTCCGTTTGTGCTTAATCTGGTATTAAATCCTATCCCGGCTTACACGTCAACAAACGAATACTCCGCCGTTGATTTTTACGACGGAATGTCTGCTGTAACCGATGCTCATTCTGTTTTGAGCTTAATCGGTACAAGCATTGCAACAGGCTTTATTCTGTTCATATTATCACAAAAACCTGCAGAGGATAAAGCTTTGTTCAAGCTCCTTACGGTTCACCCCGTAATCCCCTGTAATTCAACAGAATTTTCAGGGATTGCACCTGTTGTTGCAATTATCGTAAGCTTGGGTGTAATCACGTTATTTCCTTCGGTCATCTGCAGACTTCCTCTCCCCTGTGCAGGTTCAATGCTTATCGTTTCTGCGTGGCAACATACATCATTCAAGCCCCTGTCAGCTACCTTTAAAGAGAAAAATGTTATAAAGCTTCTCTTATTGATTCTTTGTACTGCATCCTTTGTAGCTCTGCCTGCATTCCTTGCAGTGGTGCTCTGTCTTGTTTTATGGCTTTTTACAGAGCTTATTTACCACAGAAGGGGGGCGAAGCCATGACCCCTGAAAGAGGGAAAAAATTAGCTCGAGTAATAGCAACATGGGTTGTGACAGGAATTATGATTTCTGTTTTTGTGCTTGATATTATCACTGTAGCTTTAGCAAATGAATATGTAAGCAGACTCACCATTCTGCCGTATTCCGACGAAAAATCAACAACTACTGACAGAATACACTTCCTTAATACAGCAAACTCCGACTGTATTATTATCGAAAGCAACGGCAGATTTGCTCTTGTTGACTCGGGTGAAGGAGATAACAATCCCCGCAGAAAAACACAATACGAGGGATACGGCGACGAGGTTTTAAACTACATCAAAAAAACCTGTGCCAATGATAAAGGTTATGTGCATTTTGATTTTATTGTTGCCACACATATGCACTATGACCACTCAGGTAACTTTGAAAGAATTATAAAGGACAAGCAGATTTCTATCGGTAAAGCGTATATCAAAAAATATACCGAAAAGACCTTCACCGAAACTGAAGCTGAGGCTTGGGGGAATATGCAGATATACAACACTATTATTTCTGCATTGAACAGCAAGAGCATTCCCGTTATAAGTGATATCCCCTCTGAAGTATTTGATTTCGGGGATTTCCGTATACAGTTTTTCAATACTGTTACACCACCTGACCTCGCCGATGAGGGCGACAACGCTAACAGTATCGGCGTTAAGCTTCAAAAGGGTAAAAAATCCGCCTTCCTTGCAGCAGATTTCACGGCAACCACAGGACTCGAAGATATCTATGCAAAGGAAATAGGTGATGTGGATATTTTAAAAATCGGTCATCACGGGTATTTCGGCTCATCCTCCAACAGCTTTTTGAAAACGGTAAAGCCTGATATTGCAATATGCACTAACTATATCGGTAAAATTTACCCGAATGTAAAATGGAATCTTACAATGACAGCAAAAGTCCCCATACTCTCAACAGAGCACAGGAACGGAATTGTAACAGAGTTTACAGATGCTGAAATTCTGATATTTGAAAACACAATGTAAAAAATCTGTCCGAAACACGCATCAAGTGTTTCGGACAGAAGCTTTTTATCCCTGAACTAAAACAATAAGTCTGTGTAATACAGGAAAAACAACAGAAAAAATGTGAGGGAAAACCACGGCATACACTATTGACAACACAAATGTAAGCGAATACCTTTCAAGGCAGGACATTGCACAAACTACACCAAAAAACGGTGCAAGAATTATCTTAAGTGCTTTGCTTGTGCCGCCGTAAATACAATCCTTCAATGCAAGCATATCTTCAAAGGAGGGTGCACAGTTAGCAAGGCAGGAGATACCCAGCCACAGAACACCAAAGCTTGTAAGGGATACTTCACCTATGTAAAAAAATCTGTATGCACCTGTAAGCAGGAACATTGTTCCTATAATAAAATTAAGCGTAAAGGGCAACCAACACATTAGGAACGCGTGACCCGTCTTTTTTATTATCTCGTGTTCAACGTGACCGCAAAGCTCATCAAACTTAAAAGCCCTTACATCCTCGGCAGGAATTTTACAAATTCGGCACACAATATGCTCCCAGAAGGTTCTCAGGTATGTACCGAAAAAGCTAAGAACTCGTGTAACCACATAAACAGTTGTCATTCGATATCACCTGTCCCTTCCCCGAATAAGCCTTGTAAGGTAAGCTTACCGTTCAGATAATCCTGTGTACGTTGAGGAATTTCAACACCGTTTTCATCGAGATATTTTTTAATTTCCTCAACCTCCTCGGTATTACCCAACTCATTTTCCACAACAAGAAGTGTAATACTGAGCAAACCGTTCTGTTCCAGATTATTTGCCTCTTCAAGAACAGTCTTTGCCTCAGCAAGCTCACCCTTGAGAGCAAGTGTCATTGCCTTGTGACGGCGAATCTCGCTACTGTCAGGCACGTTTGCGATACCCTTATCCGCCCAGCTGATTGATTTATCAAGCTTGCCCGAAAGCCTCTCAGCACAGGCATATACACAATATGAACCATAGTATTCAATATCGTTTTCATACATCGCCTGAGCCAGCTTCTTAGCAGATTCCACATCGCCCGTCTGTGCATCCACAAGACCAAGCTCATAAGCATAAAGCCACAGATAACCGGGCTTCAGCTCCTCAACCTTACGCATATACTGGTATGAATCCTCGTGGTTTCCTGCAGTATAGGCAAACATAAACTGGCAAAAACGAACAACAGCTTCATCGGCAGGATAGGTTTTCAGACTGTTACCATACATACTCTTTACTTGAATATCCTCATCAATAAGAGCGCCTATTGCAGTCATAGCCTCTTCATAAACCTCTTTGTCTTCGAAGTCGGCATATTTTTCGTCATTGACAACCAGATAGAATTCCTGCATTGTGCCGTAAAGCACCATAACCTCATCGCGGAGGTCAACATAGCTCTTATACACAGGCAGTTTTGTATCAAACTCAGAAAGTGCATCAGACACAAGGTCAGAAACCCTGTCCATTGATGACACGCCCTCGTTCATCGTTTCATAAACCGCATCGGCACAGCTGAGCTTAACTCCTTTTGCATTGATTTCCTCTTTGTCAAAAAAGCTTATGGCGGTATCGTAATTTGTTATTGCAGTAGACATTCTGCGTTGCGACTCTGCCCTTTTGCCGAGATAAGTATAATAATATCCGTTGAAATCACCGAAAAATGTGGCGCATGACACAACAGAAAGCACTACAATTGCAACAGTAATAACAACATTGTACCAGCTGACAGGATAGCGTGTCATTGCATCACGGCATTCAGCACAATAGGGATAATTTTCACCAAAGGATTTATCCTTGCGACACTCGCCGCAACACTCACAAAGTTCATCCTCGGAAATAACTCCCTCATCATCCTCAAAGAATTCCTCGCCCTGTTCCTCTTTTGCCTTTTTCAGCTCATCGCGGAATGTCTGTGCAAGAAACTCAAGTTCTTCATCAAGCTCGGATTTTTTATATGCCTTTTCACCGCTGAATTTTTTGGCGGCCTTTTCTTCCAACTCAGCGTTTTCTTCAACCGAGTCAACCTTATTATCGAGCTCCAAATCCTTTTCACTCATAAAAAGAACCTCCTTTCAGATATACTATATCATTCTATCACTATTCTTGTGAAAATTCAAATGATTTTCAATATATCTCCGGGAGGTTTACAATTTATTTACTTTATTCTGCTTTTTTGGACAATTTACGCACTCTTATTTCCGGTGAAGAGAGGTCTATCATACTGCCTATCACACCGCAACCCAAAAGGGTAATTATAAGCTCGGGCAACATATAGCTTGCATTGTATGTAACCGAATACCACACAGCACTCATAGCGCCGCCTGAGTAATCTCCCCAGATTGTTACACCGCTTATAAAGTGGCACAAATATCTTATAATTGATACAACTCCGCCACCCAAGGCAAGTGATAGAGCGGGATTTTCGATTTTTTCTCTGAACATTCCGCCAAGACCGAGGCAACCGAAGGCTATAACATAATCGGCAAAAATCAATATAAGATATGCCGCAACACCACTGACATAGGAGAAGTTACCCAAACCGAACAGCATCTGAATAACGCCCATTACCATACCTGAAAATGCGCCCCACTTTATACCGTAACGATAAGAAAGCGCAACCATAGGCACCTGACTGAACAGGGTGACACTACCGCCATACGGCAGTTTGAAAACTGCAAACTCTGACAGAACCGTTGCAAGAGCCAGCATAACAGCACTCTCGGCAACGCGTCTTATTTTTTGTTTTTTTGTAAGTTCTTTCATTTAAAATTCCTCCGAATTAAAATCTCCCTACGGCGGTAACACAGCCATAGGGAGAGTCTTACAGAAGAATATTTTTCCTACGACGGCATTATCCGCATCAGGTTATTAGGGTCAGAAAAGGAATGTTTTCTATCTCAGCCGACGTCCGTCAGCTCCCCTGTTTTATTTTCGGCGCGAAGTGTAGCTACTTTTCTTCGAGCAACATTATTATACAACCATCAACAAAAATGTCAATGGAAAATCACAGATTTTTCACACGGAAAGGAACATTTTTCCCCTCAATACGCTGTGATATGCGTAAAAAAGCCTGATTACCCTTGCTGTTATACGGTATTTTCTCTCCGTTAACAAAACGGTAAACCTCCTCGCTTTCGGGTATCACACCGAGAAAACGTGCACCAACCGTATCAATAAACTCATCAACATCAATTTTCTTGTGAAGCTTTTTGTTGAATTTGTTTATTACAAGTCTGATATTCTTAATCCCCATACCTCGCATACTCTGTGCCGCGTATGTTGCCGCGCGAATACTGACAGGATCGGGAGTGGACATAACAACACAACAGTCGGACACGCCTCCGCAAAGTCTGAATCCGCTTTCAAGACCTGCAGGTGCATCAAGAAGGATGTAATCGAAGTCTTTTTCAAATGATTCCAGCATAGCTTTAAAGCCCTCGACAGTATAATCCTCACAAAAATCAATAGGTGCCGCCATAAGAAAAAGTCCGTTAGAAATCTCGGTAACTGCTTTTCTGTACTCGCAGTTACCCTTTATGACATCGCCCCAGTTATAAACCGTTTTTTCGGCAACTCCGAGGAGAATATCAAGGCTTCTCACACCGACATCCATATCCGCAAGTAAAACTCTCTGTCCGTGCAGAGCAAGCATTTTACCCACACTGCAACAAAAGGTGGATTTTCCTACACCACCCTTGGCAGATGCAACAGTAATAATTTCCATAACATCACCCTATAAGCATATTGGGAGCAGGGGCAGTATCAACGCTTGTTTTCTGCCCGAAGTAATAATTATAAACAGGAACTGCCGCCTGAGATGTTCTCGCACCGCTGAGAGCATTCTCCGCAACAATGGCAATAGCAATCTCCGGGTTATCATAGGGCGCAAAGGAAATGAAGAAGCCGTTGTTACACTTCATACTAACACCGCCCTCTGTTGTACGATTAAGCTGTGAAGTACCTGTCTTACCGGCTGCATCTACAATACAGTTTTTAAAATACACATCACAGCTGTCACCGATAACCTGGTGCATACCCTGTTTTACAATATCAAGATTTTTCTTGTTCACATTGAGTGTATTAATAACGGTAGGCTCAGTTTCATACACTACCTCTGACATATCAGATGATAATACTGATTTTATTATATAGGGCTGATACCTTGTACCGCCGTTTGCAATAGTAGCGCAGTAGTTGGCAAGCTGAAGAGGTGTGAACAGGTTATCTGACTGTCCGATTGCCGCCTGAACAGTATCACCGGGGTTCCACACCATACCGTTTGCCTCTTTGTTGGCAATACTCGCAAGCATACCCTCTGCCTCGGGGAGCTCAATACCTGTTTTCTGACCGAGTCCCAAAAGGTTACAGTATTTATTCATCTTATCAATACCCAATTCACGACCTAATTCGAAGAAGAAGATATTGCAGGATTTCTGTATAGCAGTTGTAACGTTCAAGCCTCCGTGAGTTGAAAGACAACCGAAGCTCTGGTCTTCAACCTGCAACGTACCACCGCAATAATAACCGCTGTTGATATTAATGGTGCCTTCCTCAAGGCCGGCAAGCGCAATTGCAGGCTTCATTGTAGAACCCGGAGCATAAGCACTCTGCAGTCCGCGGTTCCACAAGGGGCTGTTTTTGTCATTGGCAAGCTTTTCATAGTCCTTGAAATAGGTTGTTATGTCATAAGTTGGCAGACTGACTGCCGCAAGAACCGCACCTGTATTACAATCGAGGACAACCATTGCACCTGCGGTATCAAAAAAGTAAGAATTCTTGTTATCAACCAGCATTTCTGCAAGAGCATCCTGTGCCACCTTTTGAAGTCCTGCGTCAATAGTAGTGACAACCGTATCACCCTGTACGGGCTTAATCTGATAATCCTCAGAAATCGTACCGTCTGATGCGGTAGTGGTTGTCTTTATACCGTTAGTACCTCTGAGATAATGCTCCATAGTTCCCTCAATACCGCTTTTGCCGTAAGTATCATCAAGAGAATAAGCGTTATTCTTAAGGGTGGTTATTTCCGATGCGGTAAGCGAGTCATCATTGAGCTTTTCATCAAGCTTTGTCTGTTCGCTTTCATACTCATCGGAGCTGATTGAACCAACAACACCAAGAAGGTGTGAAAAGCTTTCCTTATCCGCATACTCACGATAGCTGACACTTTCCGAGGTAACACCCGGATAAGTTTCGCTCATTTCCATAATAATAGAGATTACCTCTGTAGGAACGTCCTCAGCAAAGGTATACGGTGATACGGTAGAAAATGATAGATATTTCATACCAAAGCACACGGAAGCAATCTTTCGTGCATCTGCCCTTTTATATCCCTCAAGTCCGTAACGCTCAATAAGAGCATCAAGGCACTCCTCCGGAGTTGCTTTTTCGCCCTTTTCAAGCTCAAGCATAGTTTCCGACACCATATAAGTAAACTCTGCTTTTTTGTCCTTATCGACTATCAGCTTGTTTTTCTCATAGACAATAGGTAACCTGTCTATCCATTCAAGCTTATTTTCTTCAAAAAGCTTTATAAGAGAATAAATAAGTTCATTTCGTGCTTTCTGGTCCTTTGACTCGGGAAATTCGGTATATTTAAACACAACAGAATTACCCTGCCTGTTCACAACAAGAGGGTTGCCGTTACAATCCACAATCTCACCACGTGATGCCGTAACCTTGCTTGATGATACAGACAGACTCTTTGCCGCTGCCTTATATTTATCACCATCAATCAACTGTGTTTTAACAAGTGCACCCATAAGCAGAAGAAATCCCACTGCTATTACGACGAGACCGATTATTGTTCTTTTTTTTCGTAATTCAATAGACATTCTGATACCTACTCATTAAGAATTCAACTGTTGCCTGACTCCTCAGCCTTTTCCCAAATCCACCTGATTATATAATAATAGACGGGAACAAAAATCATAGTATATACCGCCGACGGCAGATAAAAGACAAGCAGCTGTCTTACAGAGCCGCCTCCGCCGGCAAGGATAATGTTCACAATAACATAAAGAATATTGTAGGCAGTAACGGTACCTGCCGCAAGAACAAATGAGGTTACCACATTGTTCTGCATAAAGTGACTTATGAGCAAGCTGCACACCGCACAAAGAAGCATAAGAACAACGGAATTAAAGCCGTCATTTGCAGTGCACACGTCAAGCAGAACACCTGCCGTCATACCAAATACAGCTGCGGCAATTTCACGCTCATGCATAGCAATTGCAACGCACAAGGGCAAAACAACAAATGCCCTTGCACCGAATATTTCGGGGAAAGCCCCGCGGGAATTCTGCAACAAGGCTGTTGCAATAAGAAGAACAGCATATACTGTGTAGCGTATAATTTTCGGTTTATTATTATCATATCGCAAGGGGCTCACCTCTTTTCTTATACTCACAAAAGCTATAAGCTCAATCTTTAATCTCGCCCTGACCCTGACCCTCAAATGATGTAATAACGAAAACATCTGTTATTTCATTGAATCGGGCGAAGGGCTTTACTTCCGCATAGTATCCCGCAGAAACATCGTCACCCTTAACGGCAACTACCTCACCGATTATAAGTCCGTTGGGGAAAACACCGCCTGCACCTGATGTACAGACCATTCCGCCTGCAACGATAGATGTTGAGGAATCCAGACCTGCGAGCTTACATATACCTGAATCATAAAGCTTGTCATCACCGCTTATGTAGCCGTACTCTCTTGTACCGGACTCATAAGCACCGATATTCACTCTGGGGTCAAGGACAGAGTATACAACGCAGGATGAAAAATTAACCTTTTTAACTATACCCACAACATACTCACCGTATATAACAGGATCTCCTACCTCAACACCGTCGCCTGAGCCTGTGTTAAGCACAAAGGAGTCATAGGCATCTGCCGCATCACGTGATATAACCGTGCCATAGCAAAATTCAAAATCCTGATTTTTTTGCTTTACACCGTAAAATTCCTCGTAAGCATCGACCTTGTTTTTAAGCTCGTCATATTCAACCAGTTTTTTACGGTATTCCTGAATTTGTTTTTCAAGCTCTGCATTCTCTGCCCTGTAAATAATTGAGGACTCAAAGGAAGCATCAACATCCTTTAAACTGTCTGCGATATATGCCGACAATCTCTGCAACGGCGAAAAAACAGTTCCTACGGCAGTGGTAACAGGTGAAGATGCGTTACGGCTTATTGCAGCACACAAAACACCGAGCAATACAACAATGGTTATTACTACCAAGGTCTTGAAGCTGCCGCTTTGCAAAAATCTTTTCATTATTTCAGCCCTTTATCTTACTTTGTAATTTATCTGTCATTAAATCCGAGCAAATCCTTTTCAAGGCAGATACCCGTACCGTTAACAACACAATCCAAAGGATTTTCCGCAACCTTAACGGGCATACCTGTCTCAGCGGCAATAAGCTTGTCAAGTCCTCTGAGAAGGGCGCCGCCACCTGTAAGGGTGATACCTCTTTCAATAATATCTGCTGCAAGCTCGGGGGGAGTTCTGTCCAATGTGTAACGGATTGAGTCAAGGATTTCATCAACCGGATCTGCGAGGGCCTGACGAACCTGCTCACTTGTAATCTCAACTGATTTGGGAAGACCGTCAATAAGGTTTCTGCCCTTTATCTCCATAGCCGCCTCACCCTCATAAGGATAAGCAGAGCCTAATTTCAACTTGATATCCTCAGCAGAACGCTCACCTATAAGAAGGTTGAAGGTTCTCTTAACGTAAGAAATAATAGCATCGTCAAAGTTGTCACCTGCAACACGAACAGACTTTGAAGTAACAATGTCACCGAGTGAAATAACAGCAACCTCTGATGTACCGCCACCGATGTCCACGATCATACTGCCTGTTGCTTCAAGAACGGGAAGTCCTGCACCGATAGCCGCTGCCATAGGCTCCTCGATAAGGCTCACGTACCTTGCACCTGCACTCTTAGCGGCATCGTGCACAGCTCTGCGCTCAACCTCAGTTACACCTGAGGGAATACAAATCATAACCCTTGCTCTGTTGAAGGGTGAACTGCTGATAGCACGCTTAATGAATGCCTTAAGCATATCTGCCGTCATATCAAAGTCAGCAATAACACCATCCTTTATAGGTCTTACTGCAGTAATTGAGCCGGGAGTTCTGCCAATCATTCTCTTGGCATCTGCACCAACGGCAACAACTGTTTTGGGATTTGTTCTTTCATCTACAGCCACAACAGAGGGCTCTCTGATAACGATACCCTTACCCTTAACAAAAACCAGAGTGTTGGCTGTACCTAAATCGACACCGATATCCTGTGAAAATAACATTTATATACATTCCTTTCGGGATTATTTTTTTCTTGAACCGATAATGTAAGTAATAAAGAACACTACCGTTAAAATCGTAACTATGGTCGCACCTGCAGATGTATCCGCATAGAATGACACAAGCAAGCCCGAAATTGCACACACAAGCGAAATTGCAATTGAAGTTACAAGGTACTGCCTTGAATTCTTTGCCAGGTTTCTGGCAGAAGCAGCAGGCAAAATCAACAAGGAATTTATGAGTAGAATACCTACCCATTTTATAGACAACATAACCACAACGGCTACAACTATCACGAAAATATTTTCATAAAGCGAGGTTTTTATTCCTCGGCTTGCCGCCAACTCTTTATTGACGGAAATTACAAGGAGCTTATTATACATAAAAGCCCATATAACAACAACGCAGATGAGCGTAATAAACAAAGTAAGAAGCTCACCCTTGGTCACGCTGAGAACATCACCTACAAGATAGGAATTGTACTTTGAGAGGCTTCCTCCGTAGGAAAGCACAAGCAGACCGACCGCAACGCTACCCGACGAAAAGACACTTATTACCGTATCCGAAGAGGTGTTACCTCTGTTCTTAACACGGGTTATTACGAGGGCAATAAACACACCGAAGGCAATCAGGGAAATCAATTCATTTCTGATACCCAACAACACACCGAGGGCAATGCCCGTAAAAGCGCTGTGTCCGAGCGCATCGGAAAAGAATGCCATTTTATTGTTAACTGCCATAGTGCCCAGAATACCCATAAGCGGTGAAATGAGCACTACTGCAATCAGAGCATTCACCATAAACTTGTAATCTGCCCAGGCAAAGGGAAGCACCGCGGAAATCATATCATAGATACCGTTCATTTCTCACCGCACCTTTCCGGCACGCTGAAAAATGCCTGTCCGAACTCGGGAGATTCAAACACATCCTGTGCAGAACCGCTTTTAAGAACAGTTTTATTTATGAGCACCACGTTGTCGGCATATTCCTTCACAATCCCCAAATCGTGGGAAACAATCGCAATCGCCATATGGTAATTCTTTTTAAGATTCATAATTGCTTTATAGAACTGTTCGCTACCTGTTACGTCCACACCCGAAACAGGCTCATCAAGAATAAGAAGCTCCGGCAAGGGGTGCAAGGCATTTACAAGCATAACTCTCTGCAGCTCACCGCCTGAAAGCTCACCCAGCTTTCTCTTTTTAAGGTCAAGACAGCCCACAGATTCAAGGGCTTCATCAAGCTCCCTTGACAGCTTCTTTTTTCTGTTGAAGCACACAGGTGAATCCGTCCTTCCCACAAGGAGAAAATCCTCAACGCTTATGGGAGCGGATTTATCAAAATCAAGGTGCTGAGGCACATAGCCTATTGTAATTTTACTGAGCTTTTCACCGTGGTGAGATTCAAAGGTGACTTCACCCTCATGACGGATTTCCCCGAGAATAGATTTTACAAGCGTGGTTTTACCTGCACCGTTCACACCGATAACCGCCGTAAGCTCACCGCAATGCAAGTGAAATGAAACATCCGAAAGAAGAACCTCACCGCCCCTTATGACACTTATGTTATTTATCTGAATCTTACAGAGACCGCAACCGTTCTCGGACGCCATTTATTTCACCGCCTTCAAAATAATATCAATGTTTTCGCACATTATTTCCTCATACGCTGTTTTTGTGTTTTCTCCATCCAGAACAGGGTTAAGAATATAAGTCTCAATCCCTGTTTCTGCGGATAATATGGTTGCCGCACTACCCTGATAGTTTGGCTCTGTGAACAAGGCTCTCACACCCTGCTCCTTAACAGTTACACTAAGCTCTGCCAATCTTTTTGCTGAGGGCTCACCACCGTGGTCACTCTCAATAGTTGTTACAATGTTAAAGCCCATATCCTGTGCAAGGTAATCATAAGCATTGTGAAAGGTTATAACAGGCTTGTCCTGTATTTGCAAAGATATTTCTGATATTTCGCCCTGCAATACGTTTAACCGTTCAATATACAAATCGCGATTCTCCAAAAAAGCATCCTTGTGCTCGGGATAAACCTTTGCAAGTCCGTCTGCAATGTTTGACACCTGCTTTTTCGCATTATCGACAGACATCCATATATGAGCATTTTCGCTGTGCTCGTGATTATGAGTGTGTTCTGCCTCATTGTGGTCTTGCTCCTCGTGAGAATGACCGTCCTCATCACAAATAGTTTCTATACCCTCTGAGGAATCTATAAGGAAAACATCTGTCGCCGTGTCACTTAAATCGTGAACAAAGGATTCCATTCCTGCGCCGTTAGTCACAAGCACATCAGCATCATTAAGCAGCTTCGCATCCTTTGCGGTGAGTGTATAGTCATGGAGACAACCTACACTCTGCTCTGCCATACATTCAACACTGAGCTCCTCAATACCGTCGGTTATATTCAGCGTGAATATATACACAGGATAAAAGGATGCAGCTATAACATTACTTTTACCACTGTTGGTTGAAGCAGGTACGCAACCTGAAAGCAACAGTACCGCCATACCTGCTGCAACCGCCAATATTCTTTTAAACCTCATATTATTTCACCACTTTGAAATAATACGGAATTTCAGAGCCGTACATACCTGTTTCAACCTTCACGTAGTAAGTACCCGCAGGTAACTCAACAACAGGTGTTGTAAGAAGACCCTCATTAAGTGCAGATTTCAATGCACACATTGATTTACCTTCTGCATCAACAATACTTGCATTCCAGCAGATGTTACTTCCGCTGAGTCTGTCGTGACCGAATTCAAGACAAACTCGTGAGGTTGAATCAAGAGTAAACTTGTAATAGTCCTCGTCATAGGTAACATCAGACGAAATTATTGCACCGTAGTAATATGTGCGAACATCAATATTGTCGGCAGTATCAAAGGTGCTGTTAGGCTCGCTCTCAAATTTATCATCCTCGGTAAACTGCCACTTGCAGGTGTATGTTGCCGAGTTATATGACATGGAGTCACCATCAATACATACGTAATATTCACCGGGTGAAAGTCCCAGGGATTCGATAGTAAGCCTGTCTTCGTTCCACTTCGATATCTTGCGTACGATTTCGTAATATGTGCCATCCTCAAGAGGCTTGAATATTCTTACGTTCCAACCGTTCTTATTGCCGTCCTGAAGCTCGTGACTGAACGTAAAGTCAATATAACCGTACTTTTCAACCGCAAATTTATAATAGTCCTTATCAAGGCTGAGAAGTCGATCAGCAAGACTACCGCTGATTTCAAAGTTGTGTGGCAATTCAATAGCCTGCTCCGGTGTATCATTAAGCTCAAATTCGTGATTTACTGCTTTATCTGCACCAACAACAAGTGTATATGTCTTGCAAAGCTCTGTCTGTGCTTCAACGGAAACATAATACCTGCCTGCCTTAAGACCGATTGAGCCTGTCTTAAGAACAAGGTCTGTAAGACGTGATGTGAATTGTGTAATCTTGTCGTTATCCTCATTCACAAGAGTTACCGTCCAACCAACCTGTGGGAATGTTTCGTCGGGATGAGTAAACGAAATATTAACACAGCTGTCCTCAGCAAGGTCAAATGAATACCAGTCCATATCGGTACCTTCTGTCCTGCGCGAGGAAACACCGTATTTACCGTAGCCCACCTGAACAGCTGTGCTGAATTCCTTGCTGTCATTAGGCTCGCGCTCAAAGGTATCCGTAGGTGTAAACAACGTGGAAAGCGTATATTCACTTTCAATGAAATACATACCCGGATTTACCATAAGCAGATATGTACCCGTATCAAGACCTGTTTCGCCCCAATCCGAGGTCATATCATTCCAGAAGGACTCAAAGTAAGTGACCTCCTTATAAACCTTTTCCGCTTCGTCAATAATTTTATAAAGAGAAAGTGTCCAGCCTGATTTTGTTGAGTCCATAAAATCCTCGTGGTTGAGCTTTACCACCAAAGTACCGGGCTCATCCACGTCAAACATATAAGCTTCGTAATCCGACGAGCTGCGGATTATACCGGTCAGCTCCGTACCAAGCTTTATGTATGTCGGTGTATTGTTTTTAAACAAACCACTTGTAACAGAC
Source organism: Acutalibacteraceae bacterium (assembly GCA_045532945.1). GTDB lineage: Bacteria > Bacillota > Clostridia > Oscillospirales > Acutalibacteraceae > DTU089. The sequence goes on along the minus strand of JAZSGZ010000019.1, from coordinate 19,379 downwards.
ACGGCTATAACTCCTGCACACAATGCACCGAAAAGCACCGCAACGCACACTATTAATGCCGTAATTCTATTTCTTCGTTTTTTCATTATGTAAACTCCTTGTTATATCACTGAGAGCCTCATTATACAATGGCTCCGTGTCCGTAAAAGGACACAAAAAGGATTGTACCAATTCAATATTTAATATACTGCAGGCGCAGGAAAGCTGACTCTGCATATACTGAAATGCTTTTTCACCGTCTCTGCCGGCAGCAACTACAAGATACGCCCTGCGATGCTTTTTTATCTGCTGCACCCTGCCGTTTGCATAAAAGCCTGTGTAGTAAACCTGAAATCTGTCAATCAATGCTTTGACAGGTGATGTAAACGTACCGTTGTAAACAGGACTTGCAAAAACCACAATATCTGCATTTTCAAAGTATTCAAAAAACTCGTCCAGATCCCTGTTTGCGCATTTGCCCGTTATTTCGCAAAAATTACAGCCTGTACAGGGCAACGGATTTTTATTGTACGCATCAAAAACAGTAACATTATCATTACTGAAAATATCACATATTTCATTACACAATCTGTTTGAGTACCCATTCTTCCGCGCAGATCCCTTTATTATGAGAACATTTTTACTCATCCTGCAGTTCTCCGTTGCAATATTTACAAATCAATCTGCCGTCGGAGGTTTCCTTGAAAAGCGCAGGCAGATATTTCTCAGTTGACGTAATGCAATCCGCTCTGCCACAGGTACATTCGTGCGTAGGCTCCTCCCAACAGGGAAGTGCATTTTTTCCCGGCTTCTGCGAAGCCGTCTTTGACAAAACCGCTTTACACGCAACCGTAAAAATCTCTTGTCCTCTGAAGTAACCTGCTCTCGGGTCGGAGTCAACCGACATATCAAGCTCGGCTCCTCTGGGCATCGGGTGCATAACCAACAGCTCCGGCTTGGCTGTCATAAGCATTCTTTCGCTGAGTGTAAAATTATGCTTACGTGCCTCATACATAATCTCGCTGTCGAATGATGCTTTATCCACACGGGTCATATAAAGAATATCAAGCTCAGGTAAAATATCAAAAAGATTATCAAAAACCACAAATGGTTTTTCACGCTTATCCATAAGTGCTATGTAGTCATCACTCAGCGGTTTTCCGTTCACGGAAATAAAATAGAACTCATTGCCCTTGTAAAGATTAAGGCATTGCAGAATCCCTTTTACAAGAGAGTTGTCGGTAAAATCACCCAGAAAGCCGATTTTCATATTTGAAACATGCTTTTTGTCAATCCATACCTGTGCTATATCAGCAAGTGTTCTCACGGGGAAAGCCCTGCCTCCGTCACCTGCATTGATTACGGGAACGTTTGAATAAAGTGATGCCGCCCTTGCCGCACCCTTGAGAGGATGGTCAATAACTATGGCATCGTTTGCGGCACTCATAGAGAGAACTGCATCCTTAAGCGATATGCCGTCAATACCTCCATAAGGCACAACAGTACCGCCCATATGTGCAATCGCAGAGCAAAAACCGTGCTGACCCAAGGTCGGTTCTCCGAAAAATGCAGCTGCAACTGTTTTACCGGCGAGGTCGTTTGCATACATACTACGGTTATCACGGATGTACGAAATCTGATTAAGGGTTTCACGCAATTCTTCTCTTGAAAAGTCAGTAATATCAATAAATCGACTCATCGCCATTCAAAACACCTCACAAATTTGGTGGCACCTATCCATAATCGCTTTATTATAACATATATTTATACAAAAACAAATACTTTGTAAAAAAATTTACAATATTTATTCTGAAAAAACAAAACCCATCCTCCGAAGAGGATGGGGACAAAGACAAATATTCAATTAGTCTTCAACAGGAGCACCTACAGGGCAAGAACCTGCACAAGCACCACAATCGATGCAAGCGTCAGCATCGATTACATAGATGCCGTCACCTTCAGAGATTGCCTCAACGGGGCAGTCAGCTGCACAAGCGCCGCAAGAAATGCAAGCGTCAGTAATTTTGTATGCCATTTGTGTTACCTCCTTGCTTTTTTTGTTTTATTGTAGCACATATTTTCAATAAATCAATAGATAAATTGTATATTTTTTGACAGTAAAAACTGTTTATTCTACCAAATCTGACTCAATTTCTTCTTCGGGAGTGTTTTTCGGCTTGCGAACCAGCTTTACTTCCTTGCGTGTATATTCTGAGGGAAGAGCCTCGGGACGTCTGTCAAGACAAACCTTCAATTTACCCGTGAGAAGGTTACTTTCCGTAACAGTACCCCTACCCTCCTTGGTGTCAACCACGGAGCCCACACGGGGAGTGATTTTATTAAGATATTCATATGAATCCTGCTCATACTTAAGACAGCACAGAAGTCTTCCACAGGTACCGCTGATTTTAGTAGGATTAAGGGAGAGACCCTGTTCCTTGGCCATTTTAATTGAAACAGGATGGAAATCATCAAGGAACTGTGAACAGCAGAAGGGTCTGCCACATATACCAAGACCACCAAGCATTTTCGAAACATCACGCACGCCAATCTGACGCATTTCGATACGTGTTCTGTACTGAGCTGCAAGAATTTTTACAAGCTCACGGAAGTCAACTCTGTCATCTGCAGTAAAGTAAAACAGGATCTTACTGCCGTCAAAGGTGCACTCAACCTCCACAAGCTTCATAAGCAAGCCCAGCTGTTCCACCTTCTGTTCGCAGAAGGCAAAAGCCTCAGCTTCCTTACGGCGGTTGATTTCGAGTGTCTTCATATCCTCTTTATTTGCAGGTCTGATAACCTTCTTAAGCGGATGTATGATTTCCTCATCACTTACCGTATTGTTTCCTGTTGCTACCTGACCGCACTCAATTCCGCGGACTGTTTCAACAATAACGTTATCACCCTTCGAATATTTTTTTGAATCAGGGTCAAAAAAGTACACCTTTCCGTTATCTTTAAAGCGTACACCAACTACTTCTGCCATAAAAAATCTCCGTTTATTTTTATAATCTTGCGCAAAGCACTGCCGAAAGCAGCGTATAATTCGGGTTGTTTTCCACAGAACGATAAATTCCGCAGACAACGTCGTACATATCCAACAATTGTTTTAAGGTTTTGCTTTTTGATAAGGCTTCACTCTGCTCTGAAAACTTATCCAGCAATATTTTCCCGCCGGATTTAAGAGAAATTGCATCTCTCAACACGGCAATGAAAAGGTCAAGCACCTCAACAGCAAGCTTTTTATTGCCGTCCATAGGAGCTGTTGCCTTGATTTTTTCATATTCATAAGGTGAGCTTACCGCTACAGCCAAAGCACGGACAACCTCTGTCGCCTTTTCGCTGTACTCCGTATCCTCACTCTTGCCCAGACGGATACGCGACACTCTCGACAAAACCGTACCGATAACTGCATTTGCCGTATGGGATGTCAGTATAAAAGCAGTATATGACGGTGGTTCTTCAAGTATCTTGAGTAACAGATTCTGACTCTCCTCGGTCATTTGCTGAACCTCGGATATGATATAAACCTTTTTATCAGAATCATTCGGTGTAAGGTAAGCATCCGCCACCATTTTTTTTACATCTGCCTTGGCAAAGCTTTTCCTGTCATCAGGCTTAGTTACGGTGATAATATCAGGATGAATTCCCTCATCTGCCTTACGGCAATTCTCACAAGCACCGCAAGGGGTTCTCTCCTGATTAGCGCAAACAATCATCCTGGCACCCAACCGTGCAAGGGCAGCTCGCTGAAGCTCGCTTCCGCCGTCTATAAGCACAGCATGAGGACACCTGCCGTTACCGAAAAGATTGTCAAGACTTGATAAAACATTTTCAGAAAAAATAACTTGTTCACTCATATCTTCATAAACTGTTCAACATCAACAACAAACAGAGTTGCACCACCGATTGTAACCTCAACAGGTGTCGCACTCAGAAAGCCCTCGCCCATAAAGGGTGGTGTTGTTGATACCATCTGTGTCCTTCTTGAGCAACAATTCTTGAAAATCCCGATTACCTCATCAACCTTTTCATCATCCACACCCACAAGTATGGTAGAGTTGCCCATTTTCAGAAAACCGCCTGATGTAGCAAGCTTTGTTGCCTGAAATGATGCCTGTGTGATTTCCGCAAGCAAATCCCCCGCATCATCACTGTTGACAATACCAATAACGAGTTTCATAAATATCACTCCGTACAATTATAGCTTTATTATAAGTAATTTTATTCGTGCTTACAATATTATATCACACCAATTTGCTCAGAGCAACCATAACGGGTATGGTAAGCACAGATAAAACAGATGTAAATGTAACCACCTTTGAAGCAACACCTGTGTCGTTACCGTATTTAGCGGAAAACATTACCGTATTGTTTGCGCTGGGTACAGATGCGGAAATAACACAAGCTGTAAGAAGCACACCCGTAACACCGCAAAGACGTAATACACCAAGCATTATAAGGGGCAATGCCACAAGCTTAAGAACTGCCACAAGGTAATTTTCCTTAACGCTGAACATCGTTTTCAAATCAGTATTGGCAATATATGTGCCAAAGAAAATCATTGCAAGAGGTGTATTCAGACTTGCTACATAATTCACTGCAGAATCCACAACATCGGGTAAATCCAAACCGAAAATGAATATGGGCATACCGATAAGCACGGATATTACACCGGGATTAAAAAACAGCTTTTTAAAATCAAATTTTGTTTTACCCTTGTCCTTTGTCATAACCCATATACCGTGGGTAAAGGACAAGATATTGAATGCTACCACACCTGCAGAGCAATAAAACACACCCTCAGAGCCCAGCATTGCCTGACAAAGAGGCAACGCCATATAGCCCATATTACCGTAGCCCGAAGCGTACTTGAAAATGGCTTTATGATCGCCACTCTTATTAAAAAACGGTACGGCAATAAGGTTTGCCACGGTGAGAGTTCCGCTCATACAAATGAACGCTAAGAAAAATGCACCTGCAGTTTCAATCTTGAATTCCATATTCATAAAGGATTGAATCATTACTGCAGGGGTAACGATATAAAACAGTAAGTCATTTGACCGCTTGGCAGTTGATTCACCGAACACATGCAAACGGTCGGCAACAAAGCCGACCGCAACAATCAGATACAGTATCAGAACCTGCTGGGCGGCCATTGTCATATTGGAAAGAAACATTATATTTTCTCCTGCCCGTAGGAAAATTTATTTATTCCTCTTGATTATTCCTTTTTGTTTTTTCTCATATCCGCAAGGGACATGGGCTTTATTGTTTCAGGTTCTAATTGCTTTTTACGCCTGCCAAAGGATCTTTTTTGTTTTTCTTCAACAACTTCTGCAATTTCAGACTCTTCAGCAAGCTCTTCAACAACAGCTTCCTCAGAAATCTCATCGGCAAGCTCTTCAACAGCAGCTGCTTCGTCAACCACTTCAATACCGACCTCTTCCGGAGTTTCCTCAACAGGAGCATCTTCACCCTCGTATACTTGCGTTGCTTCATCCTCAACCGGCTGATCAATAACAGCTTCAACAAGCTCTTCAGTAACCGATTCGACCTCAGAGTCTTCTTCGGCTGTCTCTTCCTCAAAGCCTTCGAAAAAGCTTTTTGCTCTCTCGGCTCTCTTATCAGAAACGGCTTCGCGGAGCTTTTCATCGGTGTAAACAGGCTCATCATCGAAAAGGTCCATTGCCTCTTCCTCTTGTACGGAAACCTCATCCACCTCGGCAATAAACATACTGCCGTCACCCTTAGAAATAACGATATCCTCATCGGGAAGGTCAATTTCCGTAACGGTTTTTCTGTTTATGAGACCTTCCTTAAAGCCCACACCGAGTGAAGCAATGATATATGAAAAAATGAATACAAGAATCGAAAGATGCGCAAAGCTGAACTCGTGGCCCTCCACAGGCTCAAGACCGGAGAACATTGCAACAAGTCTGGGAATGGTTACAAGACCTGCAAAAAGGCAGGCAGAAAGACCGTAGCCATAGATACCCCACATACTGTCCTCGGTGAAAACGCCCGATGAAATACGTGCAAATGTAAGGAAGAACAGCATTGCAAAAACAAGCATAAATATCTCAAACAACAGCTCAGAAACAGTAATGAAGCTTACCGCCTTCATAAGCTTGGAAACAAGCATGGTAATACACCAGCAAAGAGGAGAAAGAGCAAGAAGCTTAAACTCCTTATATGAGCCCTTACCGTTAAGATGACTGATGGCAAATACCAGGAAATAGAAAATTGCAAAAACAGCGAAAGCAAACTGTAAAATCAGCAGAATACCGCCGTTGTCCTGAATATTTGCTTTAAGAAGGCTTGTGAAAATGCCCATATTAAAATCCATACCTGTCTTGGGTACAACAAGATTCTCGATGGCAATAATATCCCAGACGAGACCGCCGATCATCACAATTGACGTAATACCGAGAACAGGGTTTTTCCCCGTAGGCAGCTTTGGAGACGGCACCTCTTTACTGAGGTAGCTGAGCAACATAAACATCAGCACAAAAACGAAAATTACGGCATAGAGAACGGGAACCGTTATATCACCGTCTTCATAAAAGCCGTTCTTGGTATTAACCAATGCCAGCAGCTGATAAACTCTTGTAGGTAATGCTACAAGGAAAACAGTTGCAAAAACAAAAAGCAGATATTTCATCTTGACAGCAGATGATGAACCTTTAAGTTTATTCATAGTAAAAATCCTTTCGAGGAATATTATCTTTCTTCAATAGGTACATATACAGGTGATTTTTTGAAGCCCGAAATACGCTCGTCAATAGCAACGTAATCCTTGGGAGTTGATACGTTCTTGTATGCAGGTCTTATAACTCGGTTACCGGAGATAAGCTCCTCTATACGGTGTGCAGACCAGCCTGCCACACGCGCAATCGCAAACAACGGAGTATACAGATCCTCGGGGATGCCGAGCATCTCGTAAATAAGACCGGAATAGAGGTCAACGTTTGCACAGATTTTCTTTGTATTATTACGCTCAAGAGCAAAAATCTCAGGTGTGAGCGTTTCGATAAGCTCAAGAGCCTTGAATTCGTCTGCATAGCCCTTTTCATCGGCAAGCTTGAGTGCCTCACGCTTGAGAATAATCTGGCGAGGGTCAGAAAGCGTGTAAACCGCATGACCCATACCGTAAACAAGACCGCTGCGGTCACCGGCCTGCTTGTTAATTACCCTCTTGAGGAAATCCGCAACCTGATCAGCATTTGTTATGTCATCAACATCATTTTTAAGATGCTTCAGCATCTCGGCAACCTTAATGTTTGCACCGCCGTGACGGGGTCCCTTAAGTGCACCGATACCTGCCGAGATTGCAGAATATGTATCCGTACCGCTTGACGTAAGCACTCTTGTTGCAAAAGCAGAGTTATTACCGCCACCGTGCTCAGCATGGAGCATAAGACAGATGTCGAGAAGCTTTGCTTCCTCATCGGTAAACTTACGGTTCGAACGTGTATTATAAAGAATTGTCTCGGCAGTTGAAAGCTCAGGATTCATAGGATGAAGATACATACTCTTTTTGAGATAATATCTTCTCTTAACCTGATAGGCATATGTCATAATGGTGGGCAACTGAGCAATAAGCTGAATACTCTGCCTCAACACATTCTCAATTGAGAGATCGTCCGGATTTGTGTCGTAAGAATAGAGCGAAAGAACAGACCTTTCAAGCTTATTCATAATGTTAGGCGAGGGTGCCTTCATAATCATATCCTCAATGAAGTCCTCGGGGAGCTCACGTGATTCGCCCAGAATACTCTTAAACTTTTCCAGCTGTTCCTTAGTGGGAAGGTGACCGAAAAGAAGCAACCAGGCAGTTTCTTCGTAACCGAAGCGATTTTCTTTAACGCAACCCTCAACAATCTCGTTTATATCAATACCACGGTATTTGAGCTTGCCCTCAACAGGCTTTCTCTCACCGTCGTCAATATAGTAACCCTCAACAGAGCAAACCTTTGTAAGACCTGCCATAACACCGCTGCCATCACGGTTGCGAAGTCCTCGTTTAACCTCAAAACGGTCAAAATATTCCGCAGGAACAGAGCTGTATTCCTTAAGTTCATCGCAAAGTGATGAAAAATCCTTAGTAGAAACAGGTTCAATGTATGAATGCATATTGTCACTCCTTATGTCATACTATCAAACAATAATTCATATTATTTTATAACATTATAACGATAATGTCAACAAAATTTCACCAATAAATCAAAGGATGGCAAGATATGAAAAAATACACATTACTTATTATATTATCCGCCCTGGCTATGATATGTGCCCCGATTGCAATGATAAAGGACCCTCTCCCCCTTTCGAACGAAACCACCTCACCGTCGGAGGAAATTTCAACAACCACACCTCTTCCCCAACACTCGGACACAATCACCGTTTTCAGAAGCGCTGAAAACAAAAGCGTAAAAATGGATATGTTTGAATACGTCTGCGGAAGCGTGGCGGCAGAAATGCCCCTCGCCTACAATGAAGAAGCAATCAAGGCACAAGCCGTCGCCTGCTATACAAATGCATTAAGGCAAAAGGAAGACACCCGAAACGAGCAAAACAACATAACTGACGATATAAAAATGCACCAGGGCTACATTGACGAAGCTCAACGAAGGGAGAAATGGGGCGCAGACTTTGACAAATACGAGAAAAAGCTGCAAAACGCGGTAAAGTCAGTTGAAAACGAAGCGTTATACTATGATGGCAAGCTGTGTGTTGCCGCATTTCACGCCATATCCTGCGGTAAAACGGAAAATTCGGATAACCTGTGGGGAACGAAGGTTTCTTACCTTACAAGCGTTGACAGCAGTGGCGACAAATCTGCCAAGGGCTATGGTTCAACAATCTCATACAACATCGAGGGCTTCAATAAGTGTACCCAAGCCCTGTCCCCTGTACCCCAAGGTGTAAAATCACTTAAGGACACTTTGAAAATCACAAAAGCCTCGCCAAGCGGAACCGTACTTGAAGCAACAATAAACGGAAATAAATATTCAGGAGAGCAAATACGCTCCGCATTCGGTCTGAGAAGTCCTGTTTTCACTGTGAAAATTGAAAACGACACAATTACGTTCAACGTAAAAGGCTACGGACACGGAATCGGAATGAGCCAGCACGGAGCAAACTATCTGGCAGAAAAAGGATACACCTACGATAAAATACTTACCCACTACTACAAGGGTGCCGAAATTAAAACCACAAATACATAATTGCCAAATATCCCTTATAACAAGGCTAATTTTTAGTAATCAGAAACAAATTTTGCATATTTTTAAAAAAACACTTGAAAAACCAAAACCGTTGTGATATCATATCCCTCGGTTATCCGGGTATGGCGCAGTTGGTAGCGCGCTTGACTGGGGGTCAAGAGGCCGTGAGTTCAAGTCTCGCTACTCGGACCAAAAAATAAAGCATCTGCAATCGCAGATGCTTTATTTTTATCCAATCCGAAGGATTGGTATGTAATCACGCTTCAGCGTGTATGTAATTGCCGAAGGCGTATGGCATCACTTTGGTGTATGCAATCCTTCGTATTGATTACATACCGAAACAAGTTTCAGATTACATTCACTGCTTTGCAGTGGTTACATACGCAACTAAAGTTGCGATTTCATACAAGGCTACGCCTTGATTAGCTTCGCTTAATTTAAGTCTTTGTCTTTGATACACTGTTTCAAGAGGTGAGTTTATGAAAGATAATCCTTTGATGAAATGTTCAGATTCGTAAATCATCCTCAAGTGTGTTTGCAAATATCACCGAAGCACAGTATCCTCAAAGTTTACCCGATATGCTTTCTAAATTCAAAATCGCACGAAAAGAATGTGTTGAAACTGAAAGTTGGTTAAAGCTTTTGTTTTCATCAGGCTCAATAGACGAAGAAACTTTCAAAAAATACAGAAATCTCTGTGGAAGAATACAAAGAGTGTTAACCTCATCTTGTATTACTATCGAAAAGAAGATTGATAACAAATAGCATTTCGAGTTCACATATCTGTGTGGACTCGTTATTTTTAGGTCCGGAATAAAATTTGAAAACTGAACCAGATTCAATTATTTCGTATTCACCAAAGACTTTTATTGCCCATTATGTTTTGCTATGTTATAATGTATTTGTGGTGGTGATTATATGTTTGAACTTACGAATGAACAGCGAAGATGTTTCGCCCTTATTCCTGTGAACAAAAAATGGAAACGTATGAAAATCAAAGCAAGTCCTTATGACAATTTTGAAACTTATGCTTATTGTGAAGACAATATAATCAAAAAATGTATAACTGTAAGTGATATTGAATATTCGGAATGTGAACTTTGCGAAATAATTTCCGAAGACGGCAAATATTTATTACCTAAAACAACAAGGGGCAAGCCTGTTCTTTTATCGTCATCTAATCTGTTAAAACGATCGTCTTTTGGTATGGTTTTAAGTTTCAATCACAGATTCATAAGTCTTTATAACAGTACAACAGAATGTTCTTACTATTCATTGTGTTACGAAAACTTCGATATAGCAGATATAAATGAGTTTGAAGAATGGGTAATTAAGTGGTGCAACGAAACTACAGAAGATGATATTAAAGACATTGAGAATTTCTCAAAACAGTCGCGCAAACACATCAAATTTAAAGAAGGTGACGTTTTTCGTTTTAAAATAGGTCGTCGTCTGTATGGTTACGGACGAATTATTCTGAATTTTGATAAAATGAGAAGAGAAAAAACAGAATTCTGGGATATTCTTATGACAAAGCCTTTGGTTTGTAGCGTATTCCATATTGCAACTGAACGAAAAGATGTTGCCATAGATGAATTAAAAACGCTCAAATCTCTGCCTTCTACAATAATTGCAGATAATCGCTTGTTTTATGGAGAGTACGAAATAATAGGCAACATTCCATTAACTCAAAATGAAGATTTTCCTATTATGTATGGCAGAAGTATCAATTATGGAACTAAATCAATATGTTTACAATACGGGAGAACTTTTAAAGAAATAGAAAATGGCACTCTTTTATATGGAGGCTTTGTAAACAATGGTGTATCATTTTCGCTTAACTTATCGTTAGATATTCTTTTGGATTGTATAAAAAAGAATTCAAACGAACCATATTGGAACCAAATTCCCGCGTATAATGTAAATAACGATTTGAGAAACCCCAAATTCAAAAAAGAAAGAATAGAAATAGGCAAACAAATGGGTATTGATTTGAATTAAAAACAAGTCTTGTGCGAGTATCTTGAATGCAACTGCTCAATCACTTTCGACTTGCAAGTTCAAATGACATTTCACCTTTAGAATATTGAATTCTATGTTAAGAATGCTATAATAAAATCAACACTATACCCCCAGGAGAACTATTATGGACGTAAGATTTATAAAACCCGATGAGGCTGTGGATTATCTTAAAATATCTGCCGCATCATTTATCTGGAAATTTGATAAGGATGTTGATAAGGAAGTCGAAATGCCTGTTCTCGGTGCATTTCACGGCGGCAAGCTTATTGCAGGAGTGGAAGTCTTTGATTTCAAGTGCAACTACTGTGGTAACCTTATAAACACAGTTGTACTCAGCGGAATATGCAGTCAGCCCGAATGTCGCAGAATGGGCGGTGTAAGGGCAATATTTGACGAAGTGGGCAGAAATGCTGTTGAAAACGATATTGTAGCAGGCTTTCTTTCTCCTTTTTCAATTGAGTATTATGAGAAATTCGGTTATGCAAATCTTAACCGTGTTTTTAATATTTCAGTACCCTTTCACAAGCTCGCCCCTATTCCCCGTAACACCGACGTTGAGCTTTTCACGGGTGAACAGCTTGAAGAGCTTTGTGAGCTTCACAACAAGTGCGTTTTCAAAGAAAACCTTATGACCCTCCGTGAGGATAAAAAGCATTTCTGTCAGCAACCGTTTGAGGAGGCTGATTACACCTACATCCACCGCACGCCTTCGGGTGAGGCAGACGGATATGTACGTTTCAAGGTTAAACGTCCCGACCGGCTTTTTGCAGAGGAGCTGTTTGTACTGACACCCGATGCACTTAAAGGCATTATAGGTTTTTTACGTAACTACGACGGCATTGTAAAAACCCTTGTTGTAAAAAGGCAATATCAGGGCTCGCCCCTTTCCTGCCTTGTTGACAGAATTGATGGTGTAAAATACGAGGGTGACGGCGGTTACGCAGGCAGAATATACAATCTGAAAAAGCTCCTTGAAAGCAACGTATATCCCGAAGAGCACGGCAAATTCAGCATATTAAGCCTTGATGACCTGCCGCAGAATAAGGGTATATTTGACGTTGAATATGAGAACGGCAAAGCAATCGTTACTCAAAGGGCTGACGGTGATTACGATATCGCGCTCACACCACCTGCCGCCGCAAGACTATTACTTGCAGGTGAAGGTCATACAGCCGAAACCGCAATATTCTTAGACGGTGTGGAATTAAAGGGCAATGCAGAAGCCTTCTTCCGCGCATTCCCCCACCGCCCGACACGCTTCACAGACAGCTGTTGGTCGATATAAGATACTGTTACTCCCCCTGTACTTCGTGTGAGAAGTACAGGGGGAGTATAATTTCAACTACTCAAAGCAATCCGGAATGATTTTTTATTTACTGATTACACATTCCCATTCACCTTTGATTTCAAGGAGCTGATCTGCCTTACTTTCGCCGACAAAGGAATCAACCCACAATTTGTATCCGTTGCCCTCAAAGGGAATTTTAACCTCAAAGGCGCCATCTGTAATTACAACGCGCTCTGTGCCCTCACCCTGTGATACAACTGCACCATCGGAATCAACTATTCTGTATACACCCACTCTGATAGTATCAAAGCTGGAATATGGTGCTCTGTCAGGTTCAAGGATTGTTGCATTTACAGTAATAAAATCACCGTCAGATAATGTCTTCAGCTGAATTTCATTTGTTGCCTGTTCATAAACGCCGCCAACAATTGCACCGCTCAGGTTCTTTTTCTCCTTGTATATACCGAAGCCGTCAGTTGCAATAGCACTGACTGAAATGCTGAGCAACACCACAACTACTACCGCTACGGCAACAAGCTTTTTATAATTAGTCTTTTTCATAAAAAATACCTCCGTTTTGTTTTCTCTAACCTTGCAATTTCTTATAATCCGGTTTTGCATATCATCTGTCATTTTGATTTTTTCTGCTTCTGTTTTGAGTTTCTCAAAAATCATTTATAAGCTCTCCTTTCCGTAGGCTTCTTTTAAAAGTCGCCTACCCTTCTGAAGTCGCATTTTCACCGCCGACGGTGTTTTGCCGATAATTTTTGCGATGTCCTCAACCCTGTATTCTTCAATATAATACAGAGTCAACACGAGGCGGAATTTTTCAGGCAAGGTCATAAGCGTGTCGAGAATACTACTGTTTTCTGTGGGTGCAATGTACTCCTGCACCACCTCGATGTCGGTTTGTGAATACCTTTTCCTTTGCCGTAATATGTCACGGCATCTGTTTTGTGCCACGGTAATCAACCAGGCTTTTTCGTGCTCCGAATCTGCAAACGCGGGACTTTTCTCAATATATTTTATGAAAGTATCCTGCACCGCATCCTCGGCATCTTTTTCATTATTCAGCATAACATAGCACAGTCTGTACAAACTGTTGCCGTAAGTACGTACGGCTTTTTCAATATCACCGGTCGGCCGTGCCGATGAATTTATCATCTTATGACCCCCTTTCACCCTATACACGTATAACACCACTTTTCGGTCAATTTTTTATATTTTTTTATACAAAATTTTCTGAATACAGACAAAAGAACATGGTTTTGAAACCACGTTCTTTTTCCACAAATATTAACCTACAGTCCATTAACAAACTCTTTAACCGCTCCGGCATCCTCATAGCCTTTACGGTAAAGCTTATCAAGCTTTTCCTTATCCTTGGTCAGCGTATCAATACCGCAACAATCATCAGGAGCCAATATAAGGCATTTACCTTGCTTTTCAAGCTCAACAGCCCTTTCAATTGCAGAATTGTATTTTTCGGGACGTCTGTCAAGGGCATCTGCCGTTTCAGGATATTTTTTCCTTACTATCTTTGACGCAAGGGTCTCCTTGCCGTGAATCATTCTGAAATCCCTCGGGCGAGTGAGTATAAGAACAATTTTGTCGCACCCTTTCTCAATTGCATTATCCAAGGGTACAGGCTCTGCTACTCCGCCGTCATAATATAAACGATTATTTATATTACGGGGCTTACACACTATGGGAATAGAACAGGATGCCTTTATGGGGTCATAGCTGTTCAACGGCATTTTCAAACCGTCAAAATATACTGCTTCACCTGTGAGAGCATCCGTTGTAACAATATAAAAGCTCCCCTTATATTCTGAAAAAACACTATAATCAAGGGGGTCTTCACCGTACGTACCTGACAATTTGTCATATATATAATCAAGATCTATATATGAACCCTCTTTTCTGAAATTGCGCAAACTCATATACTCCTTGCGAAAAGCATAGTTGTTGTAAAAACGGTATGTTCTGCCTCTTTGATTCGCAAGAAATGATAATATATTAGCGCTACCCGCAGAAACACCCATACAACAATCGAAGGAAATTTTATCGTTTATAAATCGGTCGAATACACCTGCACCGTAAATATCGCGCATACCTCCGCCCACGTCAATTACACCTGTCATACAGCAGACTCCAATAATGAAAATTTGTTATATGATAACATATTATCCCTTAGTATTCAATAAAAGGTTGACAAAGACTTTTTATCTTGATAAATTTGTATTGTAATTCTTTACGAGGTGAAATTATGAAGAAAAAGATTATAAGAATTATTGCAATTGTGCTTACCGTTGTACTTCTCGGCACAGGCTCACTTGCCCTTATAGGCAGTGGCATTTTTAACAAATATGTTTTCAGTATTGATGCTTCACAGCAAGGCAGAGCCTTACCGAATATTGTAAACAATGTAAATATCTGGTCTATTGAGGGTAATCCCTTTAAAGATGCAAAAACAAACTCCGAAAACAATATTTTCGAGTTTGTAGAGTACGTTCAGCTTATGCAGTGCTCAGGCGGTACCGAGACAAGGGATTTGTTCAAGGACCCTTTGAATAAAAAAGTGCTTGATGACTATGATTTCACTCTGCTTATTGACAACTGTCGCGGTCTTGTGAATATCGGGGCAAAGCCCTTCCTCAAGCTGGGTAGTGTTCCCCTCAAATATTCAAAAGATGCCACAAATGACATCGGTTTTGGTATGAACCCATACCCACCTGATGATTACAATGTTTACTATAACTACATTCACGCCCTTGCAAGTGCACTTGTAAAAGAATTCGGTAAAGAGGAAGTTCTTACATGGCGCTTTGGTGTTATGACCGAATATGAAAACTACGATTGGTTCCGTGCGGTTGACGATGACCCCGACAAATCTGCCGAGGAATATTGCAAGCTTTATGACTATACCGTTGCCGCTTTGCAGGATGCTATTGACGAAAATGTTTTTGTTGGTGCACACTCAATGACCGTTACCGAGGGCTCGTGGGATGAGGCTGTTTTCATCAAGCATTGTGCCGAAGGTACAAACCACAAAACAGGTAAAAAAGGTACTCGTGTTTGCTACCTTTCAGGTAGTTTTTATGACTACAGCGCAGAGGAGTTTACCGAGGGCTACACACTCCCTGAAACAATAAACTACCTCAGAACAACTGCAGAAAATGTGGGGCTTAATGACCTTATTTTCGGCATTGACGAGGGCAGAATTCTTGTTGGAACAACTCCCGGCGGAGAGAACGACGAGCTCCTGACAAGAACAGTAGGCTATACATATCAGGCAGCTTATGATGCAAGACTTTACACACAGATGTTCAACAACGGCATAGATTACTTCTCTGCCTGGTCTTACCTTTCAAACGGCTTTTTTGAAGGTAATCCCACAGTCAGCTACCACGTTGCAAAGCTCACATCACAGTTTGAGGGGTCAAAGCTGGTGGATACCTCAAAGGAAAAAAGCGGTATTATTTACGGTAGTGATGTTAATGCGGTTTCAGCTTATGATGAAAGCACAGGCACACTCCGCGTAATGGCATATAACTTCAAAAATACGCTTAACTATAACGCAGACGTTGAGCTGACCTTCAATATCTCCGCACCCCAATTTGAGGGCAAAAAGGTCAAGGTTACGCAGTATGTAATTGATGACAGCTGCAACTACTTTGACGAGTGGGTTGAGGACAGAAAGACCTATAACATCACAGATGATAAGTTTGCCTGGTCACCCGATGACCCATCCATTGATAATCCCACCACATTAAAGGACGAAAAAGCCCGTGAAACCTACTTCAACGAGCTTTATCCCAAATACACCGAATGTTCAAAGCTTGTCCCCACCGAGAGTGAACTGACCGTTACAAACGGCACCCTCACACTCAACACAAGCCTTGCACCACACGGTGTTGTGGTTTATGAGATAACCGAAGGATAAGGAGCCACCAAATGAAAAGCAAAAAAGTTTTTCGCAAGAATTTGTTTTTTCAAATCATTTGCATAAATGGATTCGCTGTTTTTGCTGCTTCCTTTCCCCTATGTTTTTGGTTGCTTTTTATGTCAATCCAAGATAAAACATGGTGGTGTATTTTGGTCTCTTTAGGCTTCCTAGTTTTATGCATATTTTTTTGGAAAATTTATGTTATACCCACAGTTATTCCTACAACCTTTGGTAAACTGATAATAACCGATGAGGGTGTTGAGTACAAATGCTTGTTCAAGAAAAACACTCGTATCTCTTGGGAAGATTGTGAATACTGCGGTATTGAATCTTATCACAGTGACATTCGCGATATGTATATGACTGGCAGAATATATGTTTATTTTGCCACTAAGCCCATACCGAGAGAACGACAAAACAAGCTGGATATGATGAAAAACACTAATGAATGCATCAAGTTTTTCCCTGTTGACAAAAAACTCTGTAATGAAATTTTGTTACATACATCGGCTCACGATATCCGACGTGTCCTTTTCCAAAATAAGATAAAGTGGTAAATAATAAATACAGAACAATAAAGCTGTTGGCGGTCTACCTCTCTGGTTTAAGAGAGGTAGACCACACAGTAAGATTTTTGTTCTCTTTTACTTTAAATTTTGCGACAGCATTATAATCCGCGCTTGCGCCCGAAATTCCTCATTCCTACTTCCTAATTAAAAATTCTCATAAATGCCCTCGTCACCACAAACCCCAACAATCCGCATCCGGGAAAGGTGAAGAGCCACGCAAGTGCCATATCCTTTATAACAATAGGGTTTACTCCCCTCACTCCATTCACGCAGGCACAACCCATCATTGCGGTTGTTTTTGCGTGTGTGGTTGAAACAGGCAGACCCAGACAGGTGCTTACAAGCAATGACAATGCCCCCGAAAGATCTGCACCAAAGCCCTGATATCTTTGTAATTTCACCATATCCATTCCCACAGACTTAATAATTTTTTTACCGCCCGACAGAGTACCCATTGCCATAACAACGGAGCAAAGGAGTATTACTGCGGGCGGTATTTTTTGTCCCTTATTACCATTCAAGCCTGCGCACATCATAAGCACCGCCATAAATTTTTGCCCGTCCTGTGCTCCGTGCATAAAGCTCATTAAAACAGATGCAATAATTTGTCCGTATTTAAAAACAAGTTCCGTTTTTTGCCTTTTCACATTGCGAAAAATCACGAGGATTATTCTGCAGATAATATATCCGCAGATAAACCCACCGAAGCAGGAAATGAACAGACCGTATATAGTTTTCATCCACTCTCCCGTATTAACTCCGTCAAGACTTCCGCTGACACAAAGGGCGCTGCCTGTCAGCCCTGCAATAAGAGCGTGGCTTTCGCTTGTGGGTATACCGAAATACCAGGCAAGCATCGCCCACAGAACAATGGAAAACATAGCTGCAGAAAGGGCAATGATGCTTATCCGCTCATCAGTACCGAAATCCACCATATTTATTACGGTTTCGGTAACGGAGGCACCTGCTTCCCCTGAAATCAGCACACCGAGGAAATTAAAAACCGCTGACATAAATATTGCCTTGCCAACAGTCATACATCGGGTTGTGACACAGGTTGCTATGGCATTTGGCGCATCGGTTAAGCCGTTAACAAAAATCACACCGAGGGTGAGTAATAGTGATGTTATTGTCAGTGGTGACATTTCTAACAAAAACTCCGTAATACACACTTCCCCTCGTTTTTTAAAATTATATTCAAAAGGACAAAAATAAATTCCGCAAGAGCATCGTCTTACGGAATTTTAAATTCAATCATTCAATTATATCAAAATATCTGCCCAACCAGTACAGGAACAAATATGTCATACCACTTTCGTGGCTTTTTCTTCCACCGTCAACTCTGAAGGCGTGAAGTCCAAGCCTTGAATATGGCCTTTCGTCCCAGGCAAGGGGTGTTTTAAGACGAGGCTTTTCACCCCAGTAAACAGACTCGTCGTCATACTCAAGACCGCGACGCATACTGTTGTACATCGGGAAATTCTCCGTTTCAAGGGGGTGATCCTTAAGGTTTTTCACCATTGTATCAACATCGCAGGGTGCTCCTGTAAAGCCCTTATAAACAAAGGCAAAATAGGGGTTGCCCTCAATTTTTTCATAATCGTAATGCGATGCAAGACCTAACAATATGTACTGCCTTATTGCAGGGTCCTTCTCAAGCCTTAAGTATGCAAATGTGTTAAACATTGCAAGGTTATCATCAATGTGGCAGGTGTGTCCGTCTGCCTTTTTGTGATAAGCGGCATTAATAAGGAAATGGTGATTATTGATAAGCTCGTTGTATTTGTTCAGATACTTATCGTCACCCGACATATGGTAAGTGATTTTCAGGAAAGTAAGATATTCGAGTGAATTAACACCCTTTTCCCAGGTCCACATACTGTCATTATTAAGAGCATCCTCATTCCAGCAAGCCCAGGTTGTGGGTTTGCCGTCAAAGTCAAAGAGATATCCGTTGTGAGCCATAATATGGTCTGTGATTTTGCACACAGCCTCGCGGATTTCCGCCTTTTCCTCATCATCGGCACAAAGGTCGTAGTAGAGTGAGAAGCCGGCATAATGACCTGTCATTTCATCACTTGAGGTTTCGCCTAACCATTCACAGCTTCCGTCTGGTGCTTTATGCCACTCGCCACCATCTATTTGCATATCAAGATTTTCGCCATAGCCCTCGTCGCCTTCATATCTCACAGCACGAGCAGTAAAGCCTTTTTTACCTGTAATTTTAGTAAGAAGAGCACAAGCGTTCATTGTTCTTCTTGCAGCTTCTAAAACCTTTTTATCCTTTGTTACTGCGTAGCAATAGCAAATACCACCTAAATAATAGTGACTCCAAAGACCAT
>JAZSGZ010000026.1:0-31958 GCA_045532945.1 Acutalibacteraceae bacterium | reverse complement strand
TTTGTCAATTGAATTAACAATTTGTCGAATGTTAAATAAATAACATTGTACATTTAGTGATAAGTATGATATAATCTCAACAAAGGAGTTGGTTTTATGATAAGAAATGAAGCTATGTTTAAATTAAGTTATGGTTTATTTGTATTAACTGCAAGTGAAAATGGAAAAGACAATGGTTGTATTATAAATACTGCATCTCAGGTTACAGACAATCCAAAAAGAATGACAATTGCTGTTAATAAAAGTAATTTCACATGTGGGATGATTGAAAGAACTAAAAAGTTTACTGTTTCAATTCTTTCTGAAGAAGCAACATTCGATATATTTAAGAGATTTGGTTTTGCAAGTGGCAGAGATACAGATAAATTTACAGGATACAATGACCATTACAGAACTGAAAACGGAACATTTTTCATCTGTGAAGGTACAAATGCTTATATTTCCTGTACTGTTACAGAAATGATTGACTGCGGTAGTCATATTTTATTTATTGCAGATGTAACAGAGGCTGAAACATTATCAGATGTACCATCTGCAACATATCAGTATTATTTTGATAATATCAAGCCAAAGCCTGAAGCACCAAAGAAAAAGGGATATGTTTGTAAAATCTGTGGTTATATATATGAGGGTGACGAATTACCCGAGGATTTTGTTTGTCCTCTCTGTAAGCACGGTGCTGATGATTTTGAAGAGTTAAAATAAGATAAAATTAAGCCCCGGAAAGCATTGTGCAATCCGGGGCATTTCTCTTTTTATGACTATTTTTTCTTTTTAATGATAAATGCAATGCCAAAGCATATTAATGCAAGAACAACAAGTAATAAAACAATCATTAAGGTTTTGCTGTTATCACCATTTGTATTGTCACTTTCATCTGCATTATCATTTGTACTTTCAATTGTTTCACTTTCAATAATATCTGATGTGGTTTCTTCTTCAGTTGTACTTTCAGCAGTTGTGGATTCAGTTGTTTCAATTGAAATATTTTCAAGAATTGAAATTTCAGCGTTTTCAACCTTATATTCAATCTTTTCAAGGTTATTATTAACAAAATCAGCAGGATTAGGAATAGTAATCTCTAAATTTGTTTTACCCTTTGCTGTTTCAAGTGCTTTGAATGTAACTGTAAAAAGAATACCTTCAGTATCAATTGATGATGAGCCTGACATATAAGCAAAACGGACATAAGATTTATCATTTTTTATATTACGGATACTTGTAGTTGCTTTTGTGTCAAGTATCCCGCCTTCCTTTGCAGAAATGAATTCAAGCTTTTCCTTATCATAATTAATATCAATTATTGCACCACTTACCATTGAATTGTCGCTGATGAACACATTTACAGTAAAGGTGTCCCCTGCATAAACCTTTTCATTCTGAATAGAAATTGTGACAGGGTCCTGTGCAAATGATAAAACAGAAAAAGACAGAATTAAAACGATTAAAGCTAAAAATGTTGAAATAAATTTTTTCATAATTATCACCGAAATTATATTAACATAATTCTTATATAATTACAAGAAAAAAATCCCTCGTATCAAACGAAGGATTTAATGATTAATCTTTTAAAGATGAGCTTAAAAATTCCTTTAAGCGAGGGCTTTGAGGATTATCAAACAAATCAGCGGGAGAACCCACCTCTTCAATAATACCGTCAGCCATAAAAATTACTTTATCAGATACATTCTTTGCAAAGTTCATTTCATGAGTAACGATAATCATTGTTGTGTTACCGTCACGAAGCTCACGGATTACACGAAGAACTTCACCTGTAAGCTCAGGGTCAAGAGCACTTGTAGGTTCGTCAAAGCAAAGAATTTTCGGTGAAAGCATTAAAGCACGGGCAATTGCAACACGCTGTTGCTGACCGCCTGAAAGCTCACATGGGTAAGCATTCACTTTATCCTCAAGACCGACTCTTTTAAGTAAATCCAATGCTCTGTTGTTGATTTCCTTAAGCTTTTCTTTATCCTTTTTCTTAACACCCTCAAGTAATTCAACAGCGAGTGTAAGGTTTTTCAGGATGTTATACTGTGGAAAAAGATTGAATGACTGGAAAACAAGACCGAAATTAAGTCTTTTCTGACGAAGTGCCTCATCATTCTGTTTATCGTGTGATGCGAAATCAACAAGCTCCTCATCGTCAACAATAATCTTTCCGTTTTCAGCAAATTCAAGAAAATTAAGACATCTTAACAATGTAGTTTTACCGCTACCTGATGAACCGATAATTGATAAAACCTCACCTTTTTCAAGTGAAAAGCTGATATCCTTTAAAACTTCGATATTACCGAAGCTTTTCTTAATATTTTCTACTTTTAATATAGACATAATTAACCTCGATAATAATCAAATTTCTTTTCAATAAAGTTGAACAACAATGTAAGTCCACCACAGAATGCAAGGAAGAACAATGCTGTGTAGAACAATGGCCAAATAAGACCCCTGCCTGAGAAACGCTCTGCCGCCATAAGAATTTCGGGGATGGCAATAACACGTGCAAGGGATGTATCCTTAACAAGTGTAATGATTTCGTTGCTCATAGGCGGAATTATATTCTTTACAACCTGCATGAGAATAACTTTAAAGAAAACCTGGGTTTTGGTCATACCCAAAACCTGACCTGCTTCATACTGTCCTTTGGGGATGCTTTCGATACCGCCTCTGAAAATCTCCGAAAAATAACAAGCGTAGTTAATGACAAAGGCAATAAGTGCCGCAGTCATTCGGGATTTAAAGGGCGCATTGAATACAAGACCCGGTACATAATAAACAACAAAAAGTTGGAGCATCAGGGGAGTGCCCCTGATGACCCAAACTATTGCTTTTGTTAAATATTTGATTGGTCTGAACTTTGCCATGGAGCCGAATGATATTACAAGCCCCAAGGGTATAGCCGCCAAAAGTGTAAGTATAAAAACTTCACAGTTCTGAAGGAAGCCTTCTAACAGGTCTATCGTAACCTTGTCAAAAGTCATTATAAAATCCTCCGAAAATTATTTTGCAATAATCTGCTCTGCAAGTTTGTACTTTGCTGCGATTTCTGCAAGTGTGCCGTCTGCTGCAAGCTCAGAGATAGCCTTGTTAACTTCGTCTGCTGTGTCTGCACCCTTACGGAATGCGATACCGTACTGTTCGTCAGCGAATGCAAGTGTATCAACAACAACGAGGTCTTCGAAGTCTGTGCCTTCACCGATCATACCGATTGATGCAACATAGTCAACTACGCAACCGTCTGCAGTACCTGACATAACCTCTGTGAGAGCCTTTGACTGTGTGTCAACTGCTGTGTAGTTAGCCTCTGCGAAGAAAGCATCCTCAAGGGCAACACCTTCACCTGCTGATTCCTTCTCAGCTACGATGTTGAGACCCTTTGCATCTGCGAGAGCTTTGATTTCGTCGAGTCTGTCAGCCTTAACAACGAGAACCTGCTTGTTTGCCATATAGGGTGTAGAGATTGCCATTGCTTCCTCTCTCTCGGGAGTGATTGTCATACCATTCCAGATACAGTCAATGTTCTTAGCTGCAAGCTCTGTTTCCTTTGCTGTCCAGTTGATTTCCTGGAATTTTGCTTCAACGCCCAGCTTTGCACAAACAGCTTTTGCAAACTCTGTCTCAAAACCGATGAGCTCGTTGTTATCATCAAGATAGTTCATGGGAGCGAAGTATGTAATACCGATAATCATTTCGCCCTTGTCCTTGATGTAAGCGATGTCTGATGCGGGAGCTTCTGTTTCACCGGCAGGCTCTTTTGTTTCGCCTGCGTCGTTATTGCAAGCGGCAAAAGCGCAAACAATACCTGCAACGAGAACGATGCTCATTATGATTGCTAAAATTTTCTTGTTCATAATAATTTCCTCCATAGTGGTAAGTCCACTTTAAATTTTGTGCTGTCATTTTAGCACTTTAGCGTAATAAAGTAAAGTGTTTTTTTGAAAAAAGTGTATGTTTGTTGACTTTGACTTATAAGCGCAGGTATTTTTGTGCATAGTGTTGGTTATTTCGCCATAGTGTGGCTTGTGTTATAAAAATAAACTTGACTTTGCGGTGATTTTTAATATAATACTATTGTATATATGAATCGGCTGTGATGTAAGAATGATTTTTCGGTACGGCACCCAGAGAGAGGGCGGTTGGTGTAAGCCCTTTGTCGGAGATTTATCTGCTGCTTGCTGAGCCTCGTCGTAAACGGCGCGTTGACAGGCGTTAACTGTTACAAGAGTTGGTGTGTTTTGCACAATTCGGGTGGTACCGCGGTTATTCCGTCCCGAAGCGTACAAGCACATTTTTTATTTAATGCAAAATGCAGAATGCAGAATGCAAAATTAAAGGGGAAGCTTTGCTTCCGAACGTTTTGAGTGACTGTTAACAGATAAGTGATTTTGTAGTCCGCGCTTGCGCCCGAAAATTGCCACTTGCAATTTGTCATTTGCAATTTGAATTTCAAATTCTTTAGATATAGGAGTAAAAAGTATGAAATGGACAGGTCTTAATGAAATCCGTGAGATGTACCTTAAGTTCTTTGAAGGTAAGGCTCATCTCAGACTTCCCAGCTTCCCCCTTGTACCTCAGGGCGATAAGAGTATTCTTCTTATCAATGCAGGTATGACACCGATGAAAAAATACTTTACAGGTGAGGAAACTCCCCCCAGAAAGAGGGTTACAACCTGTCAGAAGTGTATCCGTACACCCGATATTGAGCGTGTTGGTATTACTGCACGTCACGGCACATATTTTGAGATGCTCGGTAACTTCTCATTCGGTGATTATTTCAAGAAAGAGGTTATTCCGTGGGCTTGGGAGTTCTGTACTCAGGTTATGGAAATGGACCCCGATAAAATATATTGCAGTGTTTACCTTGATGATGACGAGGCTTATGACATCTGGACTAAGGATGTTGGCGTAAGCCCCGACCATATGGTGCGTTTCGGTAAGGAGGATAACTTTTGGGAGCACGGTCAGGGTCCCTGCGGTCCTTGCTCAGAGCTTTACTATGACCGTGGTGAAAAGTACGGCTGCGGCAGCCCCGACTGTAAGGTAGGTTGCGAGTGTGACCGTTATGTTGAGTTCTGGAACCTTGTTTTCACACAGTTTGAAAATGACGGTAAGAACAACTACACCCCCCTTGCAAACCCCAATATTGATACAGGTATGGGTCTTGAAAGACTTGCTTGTATTGCTCAGGATGTCCACAACATCTTTGAGGTTGACACCGTGCAGAACATTATGAAGCACGTAACAGAAATTGCAGGTGTTAAATACCACGAAAACGAAAAGAGTGATACTTCACTCCGTGTTATCACAGACCATATCCGTTCAACAACCTTTATGATCGGTGACGGTGTCCTTCCCTCAAATGTGGGCAGAGGCTACGTTCTCCGTCGTCTTCTCAGACGTGCTGCACGTCACGGCAGACTTCTCGGTATTGACAGACCCTTCCTTGCAGAGGTTTGTGAAACTGTTATTAAAGAAAATGAAAATGCTTATCCCGGTCTTCGTGAAAAGCAGGATTATATCATTAAGGTTATTGCTATGGAGGAAAACAGCTTCTATAAGACAATCGACAGCGGTCTTGAGCTCCTTAATGATATGATGAAAAAGACTGAGGGCACGGTTCTTTCAGGTGCAGATGCCTTCAAGCTTCAGGATACATTCGGCTTCCCCATTGACCTGACACGTGAAATTGCCGAAGAAAACGGTATGACAGTTAATAACGAGGAGTTTGAGAAATTCCTTGCAGAGGCAAAGGCGAAGGCAAAGGCTGCACGTAAGGTTGCAGGTACCGAGGGCTGGAAGGGCTCTGACATCTCATTTAATGAGTGCGGAGCAACAACATTCACAGGCTACGGTGCAACAGAGGGTGAGGGCAAGGTACAGAGTATTGCTGCAAACGGTGAAAAGGTTGACTTTGCCGGAGCTGATACAGATGCTGTAATTGTTCTTTCGGAGACTCCCTTCTATGCAGAAAGCGGCGGACAGGTTGGTGATACAGGTGTTATCACAATCGGTGACACAGTATTCAATGTAACAAACACCACCAAGACAGCAGACGGTACAATCCTTCATCACGGTACAATTGTTGAGGGTGACGGCATAAACGTTGGTGATACAGTAAAAACAGTTGTTGATGCTGACCGTCGCAGAGCGATTATGCGCAACCACACAGCGGCACACCTTCTTCAGGCTGCACTCAGAGAAGCTCTCGGCACACATGTTGAGCAGGCAGGTCAGCTTGTTAACGATGAGGCTGTACGTTTTGACTTTTCACACTTCTCTGCCCTTACTGCTGATGAAATCACTGCAATTGAGAACAGAGTTAATGATATTATCCTTTCTGCAATGCCTGTTGTTACAGAGGAAATGAGCATTGATGATGCTAAGAAGAAGGGTGCAATGGCTCTCTTCGGTGAAAAGTACGGCGATACTGTACGAGTTGTTTCTGCCGGCGATTTCTCAACAGAGCTTTGCGGTGGTACACATGTTTCGAATACAGGTAATATCGGTCTCTTCCGCATTGTTTCCGAGTCATCTGTTGCCGCAGGTGTAAGACGTATTGAGGGTGTAACAGGTAAGGGGGTTATTAACTACCTTAACTCACGTGAACAGCTTATTCACGATACTGCATCTGCAATGAAGCTTGCAAATGTTAAGGATCTTGCGGTTAAGGCAGCATCACTCACACAGGAGCTCAAGGCAACAGAGAAAGCCCTTCAGGACCTTAAGGCAGAAATTGCAAAAGCAAAAGCAGGAAGCCTCTTCGACAATGTTAAGGACCTTGGTGCAGTTAAGCTCATCACAGCAAACCTCGGTGAGGCAGATGCAAACGCACTCCGTTCAATGCTTGACTCATCGAAGGATAAGGGCGAGGATATCGTTGTTGTTCTTGCTGCAGAGCAGAGCGGTAAGGGTACCTGCTCATTTGCTTGTTACTGCGGTAAGGACGCTATTGCAAGCGGTGCACACGCAGGCAATATCGTCCGTGAGGTTGCAGCTGTTGCAGGCGGTTCAGGTGGCGGTAAGCCTGATTCTGCAATGGCAGGCGGTAAGGACATCACAAAAATCGTTGATGCACTTGCAGCCGCAGAGGAAATTGTAAAAGTGAAGCTTAAATAAGCTTATAAAGGAAAATCGGTTGATGAAAAAGTGAACTTCATCAACCGATTATTTATTTTATCTTCGTTATTTTGTTACCCTTCACGAGGTAAGCGTTTTTGCTTATTTCAATAAGGGGAGTGTCATTAACCGAATCTGTGTAAAAATTCTCTATTTCAGTATCAGGGTATTCCTTTAAAAAGGCTTCAACCTTTTTCTCACGTATGCAAAGCCGTGTGATTTCACCTGTTTCGCTATTTATGAGACTGCCGATGTATCTTTTAATTCCCAATCTTTTACAGATAATATCAAGGGAAATTTCAGGTGAGCCTGAGATAATCAAATCATCGTCGCTTCGTATTTCCTCATAAAAGGGCTTGATTTTGTGCATATGTCTGTCCCAGAAGTCAATGAGGTCATCACCGATGCCGATATTCTTTTTATAAAATTCGCTGAACTGTTTACCGTATTTGTTCAGCGCACCCTCAACGGTAAATTTGCCCTGCTTGTACTTAAGCAGAGCCAGCATAAGTGAGGGTAAAAATTTAATGAGTGATTTGTCCTTTTTACAATAATAAAGGAAGAAATCCACTACACTTTCACCGTCGTAAATTGTGTTATCAAAATCATAAACGTTCATGGTAACCTCTTAAGATGAGTTTTATCAAATTATATTTTAATATCTTTATTGTTGGTTGTCAAATATTCCTTTATTATATGAAATTTCATCATTTTTTTACAGAAAATTAAATTTTCTTTATTGTGATTTTTGAAATATAGTAATATAATATAATGTAATGTATAAAAGATTTATGGGGGAAGTTGCGTTGAACAGAAGTATCAGAACAGCGGTTATGGTTTTGGTGTTGGTTATCGCGGTAATGTGCGGTATTGCCGTTATAGCCAATGCAGGAATAGGTATGACTGCTCCTGCGGAGGTGAAAGCGAAAAATGGTGATGAGGGTGTGCTTATCACATGGTCAGCAGTCGAGGGTGCTGACGGATACATCATTTATCGCGAAGCACTTGAGGGTGGCGGCAAGGACAAGCTTGCAAAAATCGAGGCTGATGAGGGCGAAAGCTTTTGTGATACCGAAGCAAAAGGCGGTAAGGAATATAATTATACCGTAAAAGCGTATAACGGTATGAGAAAAAGCCGTAAATCAGAGGATTCATCAATAACATACCTCAGCAAGCCTGTAATTAAATATGCAACTCCCGGTGTGGATTGTGTTGAGCTTGTGTGGCATATCTCCCATGGTGCAGATGGCTATGTTGTGTACAAAAGGGTGGAGGACAAGCTTGTAAGGCTTGCTGATATTAAGGGTGACGCTATCTGTGCTTATAATGATACAGATGTCCGTGAGGGTGACATCAATGAGTACACCGTTGTAGCATACAAGGGTGATTACAGAAGCACTCACGAATATGAAAAAAACGGTGCTTACGTTAAAGCACCACATCTTATAAAGGCAGAAAATTTGAATCGCGGTATAGAAATTTCCTGGAAAAAGACAGGAAGCGCCGATGAGTATATTATTTACCGCAAAACAGACGGAGAGGGCAATTGGACTAAGCTGGGAAGCTCTGACAGTTCAACCTACAACGATGTAGCAGTAAAAGGCGGAGTAAAATATATATACACAGTACGTGCAAAAAAGGACGGTCTTTACAGCGGTTATGACCGTATGGGTGTCAGCTCCTGCTACATAGAAGCACCCAAAGACCTTAAGTCTGCTAATTACAACAACGGAATTTCTGTTAGCTGGAAAACCTCTGAGGGGGCAGATAAATACAACGTTTACCGTAAGAACGGTGAGGGTTGGAAGCTCCTTGGAGTAACGGATAAAAACCGTTATTATGATAAGGATATACAGGATAATACAACCTACACATATACAATCAAAGCAAAGAACAGCAAGGGTGTGTTGAGTGCCTTTGACGAAGTAACAGAGTGCAGAGCATATACAGCTCCCGTTAACATGCTTTGTGAGAGCACAAGTGACGGGATCAGGGTTGTCTGGGCTCTTAAGGACTCGGCGACGGGATATGTAGTTTACAAAAAATTACCCGGACAGTCTCAATGGAGCGTTGTGAAAACACTTACCAATAACAAACAGAATTTTACGGTTGACTACGATGTTAAGAAGGGTGAGGAATACACCTATACTGTCCGTGCTGTGAAGGGAGAAACACAGGGAAGCTATATCGCAGGCGGTTTCACTCTCAAGCATCTGCCGGTTTCAAAGCTTAAGGCAGAGCCTTCACCTTCGGGCATCAAGCTGTCCTGGACTAAATCTGAAGCAGAGTGTAAGGAATATGTTTTGTATAAATCAACAGGAAAGGTCGATAATTGGCGCAAGGTCGGTTCATTCGGACCCGGTGTGTTTTCATTTGTGGACAGTAAGCCTGTTTATGGTGATATAAATAAATATAAGCTCACTCTCAAGCTTGCTCACGGAGATGAGGTTGACACTCAGACAGCATCTGCCTACGGTATTGACCCTCGCAGACCCATGGTGGCTCTTACTTATGATGACGGGCCTAATACTAAGGCAACAAACAGGATTCTGGATGCATTGGAAAGAGTGGGTGGCAGAGCAACCTTCTTTATTGTCGGAGAGCGTTTGAACGAGTTTAGCGCATGTATACAGCGGGAAAGTGCCCTCGGCTGCGAGATCGCAAACCACACATACAATCACGTTATGTTCAACTCTGCCGATAGTGCAACCATTAAAAATCAGATTACAAAAACTAATAATCAAGTCAGAGATATGACAGGTAAGGCACCAACGCTTGCACGTGCCCCCGGTGGATATACCGGCAGTAATCCGAAAGAAGATGTGGGAATGCCTCTTATACAGTGGTCCCTCGACACAATGGACTGGAGCTCACGTAATGCAGATGCGGTTGTGAATAAAATCAAAACAAACGTGAAGGATGGAGATATCGTACTTATGCACGATTTGTACGATTCAACTGCCGAGGCAACGGAGCAGATTGTTCCGTGGCTTGTTTCACAAGGATATCAGATAGTTACCGTCTCGGAACTGATGGCGGTGAAGGGTATTCAAATGCAACCCGGTGAGGTTTACTTTGATGCTAAAAAATAAATAAATTAAAACCCTTTTCCGTGCATTAAAATGCAAGGGAAAGGGTTTTATGCTTTTATCAGAACTGCACCGTAAGCAGGGATTTTTACAGAATCCGTGGTTGCGGTGTTGTTTATTAATTCAGGCTTATATCTGAAATCTTCGGGCAGATTGTAATCAATTTCGTGGTAATTCATATTGGCAATTACCATGATTTTTTCTGTGCCGTTTTCTCTAATGTATGCAACACAGGAAAGCATAGCAGAATAGGGCGTAAATCTGCCCTCCTTAAGACAAGAAAGGGAGCTTCTGATTTTGCCGAGATTTCTGTACCATTTCAGCAGATCGGTGTCCTCGTTATCCCATGGATAGAATGTACGGTTAAATGGGTCGCCTCCGCCCTCAACCCCCACCTCGTCACCATAATAAACGGATGGAAAGCCGGGGAGTGTGTATTGTAATACGGTTGCGGTTTTCAACAGCTTAACAGCCCGATTACGATCCTCGGGACTAAGCCTGTAATCTGCCTGTATGTGACGTGGCTTGTGCTCGATATCATCATATATAAGTGAGGTGAGTATTCTTGCTGTATCGTGAGTGCCGATGTGATTCATCAGGCAATTAAGCGCCTGTGGGGGATAGTTTTCACAAATCGAAACAACGCTTTCCATAAAGCTTTCTGCAACACCGTAGCGTATAAAGGTTGTTATGGCACTCGCGAAGGGATAATTCATCACGCTGTCAAGCTGATCGCCTGTAAGGTAACGACGTCTGCCTCCGTGGCTGAATTTGTTTGTGGCATCCTCCCATACCTCACCGATAATGAGATAATCCTTGTTTTGTGCTTTTACGCTTTTGCAGAAGGCATCAAGAAATTCATCGGGTAATTCGTCTGCCACATCAAGCCTGAAGCCGTCTGCACCAAGGGAAAGCCACTTGTGAGCAATTCCGTCCTTGCCTGCAATATATTCAATAAATTCAGGGGTAGTCTCATTTGTTTCAGGGAGAGTATCAATTCCCCACCAGCTCTTGTATTTACCGTTTTCCTCGAAGGAAAACCAATTTTTATATTCACCGTTGCGGTTTTGCCACACACCGCAGTTACCGTAACGTCCCTCGCGGTTAAAGTAAATGCTGTCAGAGCCTGTGTGACTGAAAACACCGTCAAGAATTACCTTTATGCCCTGCTTGTGAGCAGACCTGCAAAGGCTTACAAAATCTTTTTCAGTGCCCAGCATAGGGTCAATTTTTGTGTAGTCCGCCGTATTGTAACGGTGGTTTGAGTGCGCCTCGAAAATCGGGTTGAGGTAGAGTATGTTTACACCTAAGGATGCAATATAGGGGAGCTTCTCCTCAATACCCTTAAGTGTGCCGCCATAGTAGTCGTTGTTGAGTATTTTGCCCTGTTCATTTGGCTTCCATACAGGTTGTTCACTTGTGGATTGGTGAACAATTCTGTCATCAGGGTAATCTGTCGGGGGATTTTTACCTATATTGAACCTGTCAGGAAAAATCTGGTACATAATACCGCCCTTTGCCCAGTCAGGTGTTTTGTAGTCCTTTTTGTATACGGTCTGTTGCCATTCGTTACCCTCGGGTGCGATTTTGCCACAGCCGGCAGACCTTAAAAACACGTTGCCCGTACCAAAGGGTGTTTCATATGTGAAATGATAATAATATAATCCGCTTTCGGGATATGAAAAGGTGATATCCCACCATTCTTCATTGTCTCCGTTCATTCCGCACCAGTACATATCACGGTATTGATTCTGTTCCCCATCCTTGTGGAGTACAAGTGTTACCCCGGTACAGCCGAAGCTTCGGGGCATAAGAACAGCAAGCCGCAAGCTGTCGCCTGCGGCTATACTGCCAAATATTGATTTATGCTTTATATCGCGTGAATTAAAGGGAACAAACTGCAAGTAAAATCAATCCTCGTAACCGTTGGGGTTGTTGTGCTGCCATCTGTATGAATCGGCACACATTTCGTCGATGCCTTTTTCAGCAACCCAGCCAAGCTCTTCCTTAGCCTTTGAGGGGTCGGAGAAGCAGGTCGCAAGGTCACCGGGACGGCGGTCAACAATTTTGTAGGGTACCTTAACACCGGATGCCTTTTCAAAAGCCTCCACAACCTGAAGAACGCTGTAGCCACAGCCTGTGCCAAGGTTGTAAATGAAGGTGCCGTTCTCAGCATAAGCCTTGTCAAGAGCCTTAAGGTGACCCTTTGCAAGGTCAACGACGTGGATGTAATCACGCACACCTGTGCCGTCTATTGTGTCATAGTCGTTGCCGTATACGCTGAGGAACTCGCGTTTGCCCTCGGCAACCTGTGTGATGTAGGGCATAAGGTTGTTGGGAATACCGTTGGGGCTTTCACCAATCATACCGCTTTCGTGAGCACCGATGGGGTTGAAGTATCTGAGTATACATACGCTCCATTCGGGGTCAGACTTTTCGATATCTGTAAGAATCTGCTCAATGAAGAATTTTGTTGTGCCGTAGGGGTTTGTTGTGCCGCCTGCGGTCATTGTTTCCTTAAGGGGTGAAACATTGTGCTCACCGTAAACTGTTGCAGATGAGCTGAAAACAATTCTCTTACAGCCGTGGTCTGCCATAGCCTGACAGAGCGTAACCGTACCGCCGATGTTGTTATCGTAGTAGAGCATGGGCTTCTGGCAGGATTCACCGACTGCCTTAAGACCTGCGAAGTGAATTACAGAGTCGATGTCGTATTTCTCGAATACTTTATCAAGACCTGCTTTGTCGCGGATATCACACTCTTCAAAGGCAAAATCCTTGCCTGAAAGTGCCTTGATTCTTTCAAGAACCTTGGGACAGCTGTTGTAGAAGTTGTCAAGAATAACAACCTCCTTGCCACTTGCCAATAATTCTATAACTGTATGTGAGCCGATGTAACCGGCTCCGCCTGTAACGAGTACTGCCATAAAAATTCTCCTTATTTATTTAGTGCAAGCTGTATTAGTCTTCGGAAGAGGGTTCTTCTTTTGCTTCGGTTGACGGTTCATCTTCAATCCAACCACCATCATCAATACCGTCGTCTGTTGTAGTTTCTGTAGGCTTAGCGGTTGACTCAGGTGCTGTTGTAGATTCACTTATAGGTTGAGTAGTTGTCTGCGTAGGCTGAGTCTGATAAATAGCTGTGGGAATGTTGATACCGCCTGTTGTTGAGGGGATAACAAACTCTGTGCCTGATGTGATTTCTGTAAGTTGAGCAATTGTAAGTGAAGATACAGTCTGGTTTGCGCTGTTGTCCTTCTGAGTTGAGGCGATAATTGTTGGCTCAACGTTGTCAATCTGTAAGTCCTCGTTAGCAGGAGCATCAGATGGTTTAACAAAATAACCGCCGTATTTTACTGTGAAAACAACACAGAGCACAACTGCAATTACGATTGCAATAACTGCGGCAATTACACCCTTGCGGCTTACTGTTGCTTCGGGACGGATGTCGGAAACAACCTCCGCCTCAATAAGTGACTGCTCGTATTTTGCAAGCTCATCCTCTGAC
Source organism: Acutalibacteraceae bacterium (assembly GCA_045532945.1). GTDB lineage: Bacteria > Bacillota > Clostridia > Oscillospirales > Acutalibacteraceae > DTU089. The sequence goes on along the minus strand of JAZSGZ010000026.1, from coordinate 18,245 downwards.
GCATTGAGCTTGAATGAAAGCTCATCAATATATTTGTCAATCATTGAATAAAGCTCGTTTGTTGCCTCGATAACAAGGTTGTCAATGCTTTCATCGGGGTCTGCAAAAAGCTTTTTAACAACTACCTTGTCTGCAGTTGCAACGCTGATATATGAGTAATAGCTTGTGATTTTGTCGCCCTTCTTCTCGCGGAAGATGTTTGAGATTGTGGCACCCATATCTGTGCTTCTCAAATCCATTGCGGACTTTGCAAGCTGAGCAGCATACTGTTTGGGGTCTTCGGCACCTGCATCGTTAACAAAGGGTGTGAAGAAGATGTTGCTTTCGTAATTTTCGCACTCACGGATATCAGCCTTGAGTATCTTTGAGGCCGGAGTTGCGGGAATAGCAAGTGAGAAATTGTATTTTCTCAGCTTTGCAATGATGTTGCTTGCCTTGGTTGAGGTCTGCTCCGCATCAATAATGGCATTGAAAACCTCGGTCTTTTCCTCGGGCTGTTTCATAAAGGGAAGCTCTGCTTCAACAAGCACCTTCGGTACGATACTGTCAATAAGGGGGAATACCACAATGTATTGCTCATCATCATTAACATAAAAACCGCTGTAGAGACCGTCGTCGGAGAAAAGCTCAATTGACTCATCAGGAACGAGGGTGTGTGCTTTTTTAAGCTTTTCATCAGAAACCTTGTCACCGATAAGCTCACCAATACGGTCGCTGTATGCCGGAGTGAAGTTGAAAGCCTTAATAAGTATGGGCTTAAATTTAAGATATGCTCTGTTTTCAATACCTATGAGTATAACGTCGGCATCGTCAATGTTGTTGCTCACATCCGTAAACAAAGCTTTAGCATCGGAGTAGCTTTCAAAATAAACACCGGGTTCGGTGATCTGCTCTGCAACTGCACGCTTAACCTCTGCAAATGAGTGGCTGTTCTGTTCAAAAGAATATGCTTTAATATTCATATTCACACCTCTTAATATAGATAGAATTTTTTGTCTTGGCTGTAGGGGTTTGCCTCAGGTGAGGGATAGTAGGAATCGGGGTATTTGACGGGTGTGTTTCTGTACTTTGCAAGAGAAACATCAACCGTTGCCTCCTCTCCCTCTCTGAGCTTACGGGCAACAACAATAAGTCTGCCGTCGTCAACATTTCTGTTGTCGTCCGAAACATAGGTGCAGGTGCACAATGTCAGGATTGTATCCGTAACCTGCAGGTCAACACCTGTTTCGTAAAGCTTACGCTTGTCAAGCTCTTGTATATATTCCTCGTAGCAGGCATCTGAACAATGGTTGAAGGTGAAGTCGAAGAAGTAACCGTTGTCACTTTCAACAGAGCCGTTGGTGATGAAAACCGCTACGATTTTCCAGGAATTTTTTTCGTAGAGAGTATCAAATTCTATGATGGGATTCTCTCTGTAATAGTCTATATTTTTATAATTAAGCAGATTTGCAAATCGTGTACCGTCACTCATATTGTGACCGTAAAGCAGAGTGTTACGGTTGAGTGGCTTCCAGGTGTTTTTGTAGGTTGCAAACACGGCACCGTAGCTTGTGGCTTTGCCGTAGAAGTCGTGGTTCATATAGTAGCTGTTGTTTTCTGCCTGAACAACAGGGTAGTCAACCTGTGTGCCCGGTATTTTAAGGTAACCGATTGTCTGAGGGTTCTGTGCATAGTAAACAGCGTAGTCACACAAAATACCTGCCGGGAATTTAACATCAATAAGCTCAGGATACATCTCGTAAAGAAGAGCCCATTTTTCTTCCTCGGTCATACCCTCCATTTCCTTCTTGATATCCTCGGGAATTTCGGCATATTTCTGGTTTTTTATTTCATTACGCAGAACAAGGAACTTTTCGATACCTCGTTTACCCAGAATACTGCCTGAAGCGGATATTGCAATAATAAGGATAACGGAAAGCACGTTCATTGCAATTTTTTTGAATTTTTTTCTTTTCAAAAGCCGTGTGACGGCTTTCTTCTGAGTTTCATCCGTACGGATTACAGTCTCCTTGGAGCCCTTGTAATACTTATAGGGTGAATCGGGATGCTTTTTGTTAACGTTCATATATATCACCTAAAAGATTCAATGCAGTATCAACCGCAGCTGCTCTGTTTTTTGTTCTTATATTGTCTGTGAAGCTGTTTCTTAATTCTTTCACAATCACGCGGCCATCAAAGGCTACTGCGATATAGATAAGACCGACGGGCTTATTTGTGTTGTCGGATGCGGGGCCGGCAATGCCTGTAATGCCCACACCGATGTCTGATTTCATAGTAGCTCTGACACCTGTTGCCATCTGTCTGGCGGTTTGTTCGCTGACGGCACCGTATTGTGCGAGGGTATCCTCACCGACTCCGAGAAGATTCATCTTTACTTCATTTGAGTAGGAGCATATACCGCCCTTGTAAACTGCCGAAGAACCGCTCACGTCTGTGACTATTTTACTGAGCCAACCGCCTGTGCAGGACTCTGCGAGTGCAAGGGTGTGGCCCTTTGATTTGATTTGATTGATTACATCAGTTGCTTTTTGAATAAGCTTTGCTTCACACATATTCTACGCCGTCCGCAGTAATAAGAATTTGTTTGATGCCCTCGTAAGCTCTGTTGCAAAGACCCTCAATATCGAGTGATTTTTCAGCTTCAATAACATCGGGCAGCTGAGGTCTTGTTTTGGGGTGCTTGGGTGTAAATACCGTACAGCAGTCCTCGAAGGGCTGTATTGAAATATTGAATGTGTCAATTTTACGTGAAATCTTGATGATTTCTTCCTTGTCCATACCGATACAGGGTCTGAAAACGGGGAACTCTGCAACGGCATCGGTACAGCCGAGGGCAAGCATTGTCTGGCTTGCAACCTGTGCAACACTTTCACCTGTTATGAGTGCGTGACAATCCGTGTTATGTGCAAGCATATTTGAAAGCCTCATCATAAACCGACGCATAATAATTGTGAAATATTCCTCGGGACAATTCTCTCGGATAAGCTCCTGAATCTCGGTGAAGGGAACTGTATAGAGACGAATTCTTCCGCTGTAACGAGCCACCTTTGAGAGAAGGTCGTGAACCTTTTCCTCTGCTCTCAATGAGGTATAGGGTGGTGATGCGAAGTGAATACCCACAAGCTCGATACCGCGCTTTGCCATCATATATGCGGCAACGGGACTGTCAATACCGCCTGAAATAAGGATAAGTCCTCTGCCTGATGAACCGCAGGGCATACCGCCTGCACCCTTGAGCTGATTACCGCGGATATAAGCCTCATCACGGATTTCAACAGTGACGGTTATATCGGGATTCTTTACATCAACCTTAAGGTGGGGGAAGCACTCAAGGAGCTTACCGCCCAATGTAGCAGAAATTTCAGGGGATTTCAATGGAAATTTCTTGTCGCTTCGCTTTGCATTTACTTTAAAGGTTTTTGCATCCGTCAACTGCTCCTTAAGGTAAACAGGAGCAACCTCAAGAATCTTGTCCATATCCTTTTCGGTAACGGCGGCTCTTGAATAGCCTGCAATACCGAAAACCCGTGAAATTTCATCAACTGCGGAGTCCATATCCGCATCATCGTCACGAGGAGTTACTATAACTGTTGATTGTGATTTTTTGAAGTCAAACGCTCCGAAGGGTTTAATGCGCCAACGGATGTTTTTTACAAGCATATCCTCAAATGTTGAACGGTTGAGACCTTTGAGTGCAAGCTCACCGTCTTTTATAAGAATTATCTCTTTCATAACTGTCCTTTCGGTTTATCTTTTACCGTATTTCTCTGCAGCTTCTTTAACCGCGTTAATAAGCAGAGCAACCTCGCTCTGTGTGTTGTAACGTGAAAAGCTGATTCTTACCGCACTGTCAATGACCTGTGGCGGAAGACCCATTGCGGTAAGTACGGGACTTCTGTGACCCAGCTTACAGGCAGAGCCTGCTGAAATTGCTATTCTTTTACTGTTCATAAAATTTACAATAGGCTGACTGGGTAATCCCATAATGGAGATGTTTATGATATAGGGTATGGCATCGTCGGGGGAGTTTATTGTAATACAGGGAATGTCCCTGATGCCGTCTGTGAATTGCTCCTTGAGTGATTTTACATATTCGGTGTGACCCTTTATGTCACTTGCAGCCTCTGCTGCCGCACCAAAGGAAAAAATGGCGGGGGTTGCCTCTGTGCCGGAGTGAAGGTTACTTTCCTGACCACCACCGAGTATGTAGGGCTTTATAAGGTTAGGAGATTTAATATAAATACCGCCAACGCCCTTGAGAGCATGTATCTTATGACCGCTCACCGTAATAATATCGGCATCAATGGTCTTGGGTGTAACGGGGATTTTTGAGAGAGCCTGTACACAGTCGGAGTGGATAAGGGCAGGTGAACCTGCACGCTTTACCGCACCGCGGATTGAATTAACAGGGAGCACAGAGCCGACCTCATTATTTACTGTCATACAGGAAACAAGAATTGTGTTCTCGTTGATACTGCTGAGAAGCTCGTCCTCGTTGATTTTGCCGTTTTTGTCAGGATTGATACGGATAACCTCCGCACCCTGCGATTCAAGATATTTGATGGGTTCACCCACGCTTGGGTGCTCGATTGAAGTAGTTACGATTCTGTTGCCCTGTTTTTTGAGCTTGTTGTATGCACCGAATATGGCTGTGTTGTTGGCAGTTGTGCCGGATGATGTGAAATAAAAATTGCTGTCCTGAACACCCAGTAGCTTGCTTACCTGCTTGCGGGCTTTTCTTAACATGCCCGATGCGGCAGAGCCCAACTCGTGTAAGGATGAGGGATTGCCCCAATATTCGGTTAATGCAGACTCGGCAACCTCAAGTGCTTCTTTGCAGGGCTTGGTTGTTGCGCTGTTATCAAAATAAGCTATCAAAAAACACTACTTCCCTTTATAAATAATCATCTTATTATACAATAATAATAGTAAATTTGTAAATGGTTTTGATTAACTTTTGTAAACTTTTTGTTGAATAAATTGTAAATAAAGTGGGAAAATACAAACAAATAATGCTAAGGAGCATAAAAATGAAGACTAATAAACGAAAAATGGTACGTGCAATCAGTTTTTTGTGTGCCGTTACTCTTACTCTGGGCATATGGGGTACGGTTAATGCAGTTGCATTAAAGAGTGCTGAAAGAAGTATTTTGCAATCAAATGAGAGAGCCCTTACACAGTTGGGCGCATACCTTGACGATATTGCATTGAATCTGCAGAAATCTATGTATGTGAGAGGTGGAGATAAGCTGTCGGAAATCTCCACGGATTTGTGGCGTTCAAGTGCTTCCGCCAAGGAAAGTCTGTCGGAGATTACAGATGGTAATACAGAAATATCTGCCGTCTATAAATTTTTGTCACAGGTGGGGGAATACACGCTTTACGTGAATAAGCAGGTTGCACAGGGTCACACCTACTCTTTGGAGCAGAGCGAGAACCTTGATAAGCTTCTTGCATATTCAAAGGATTTGAGTAACAGGGTGAATTATCTTATTCAGCAGGAGGAAAACGGACTGCTGACCTTTGCGGAGATAAAAACAACATTACAGAAAAAGGATACGGAGAGTATGTACCTCGGTTCCGGTCTTAATGATGCAAATCAAAGCCTGAGCGATTATCCTACGCTTATTTATGACGGGCCTTTTTCTGACCATATTCAGAACAAAAAATCAAAATTACTTGAAGGACAAAAACAGGTAACAGAGGAAACAGCCAGAGAGAAGGCGGCAAGCTTTCTCGGACTTCGAAGTGAACAGCTTGCTTTTCTGAGCAAAACAAACGGTAATATGTCAACCTACACATTTTACAATGGGGACTATACAATTGCGGTTTCGCAAAAAGGGGGTATAGTCACATATATGCTGTCCTCGTTTAATGCTAATGAAATAAAGCTAAGCCCTCAGGATGCGATAAGGAAAGCTACCGAGTACCTGAAGGACAGGGGCTATACAAAAATAAAGGACAGTTATTATTCAACAACTGACGGTATCTGTACCGTAAACTTTGCTTACTTTGAAGACGGAATAACATATTATACTGACCTTATAAAGGTGAGTGTTGCTCTTGATGACGGCAGAATAACCGCCTTTGATGCTACAGGATATATTATGAATCATACGGTCCGTGCTTTGCCGCGTGATATAAAGTATACTCCCGTGCAGGCAAAAAAGCTGTTGAAAAAAGACCTTGAAATAATTTCTTATAAAAAGGCTTTTATTCCTACGGAATGGGAAACAGAGGATTACGTTTACGAATACAGGTGTGTGAGTAAAAAAGACAAGTCACAAGAGGTGCTTGTGTATATTGATCCTGTTACGGGCAGTGAAAAGGATGTTCTCTTGCTGATGTATACAGACGGGGGAGTTCTCACAAAATAATAATATTACAGAACAATGTGGAGATAATTATAAATGGAGCTTTACACATTAAGTTTTCTCCGGAAAGGTTGTGAAAATATGAAAAAGATTATTACAATATGTTCAGCAGTTCTGTTGATTTCCTGTGTTGCGGTGCTCTTTTACGGTTGTGGTGCCAAGGATGAGGAGGTTATCACTACTACAATGCCGTTTACAACGGAAGTGACTACCACAGAACCTGTAACGCCCGAAACAAACGAGGGTATGATTACCGATACATCCGAAAAGGATGATAACGGTGTTATCGGTGATATGGTTACAGATATGTCAGAGGGTATGTCAGAGGTAGTTACGGATGTTTCTGAAGGTATTTCCGAGATTATCGAATGACAAAAATACTCCGCGGGACTCTTGTCCTGCGGAGTATTTTTGTCAATTTACAGAAACCTTCTGGGTTGCTATGGCGTTACCGCTTTCATCACGAAGCTGGAATTCCAGAGTGTAGGGATCACCAAAGCTGCTTGAGTATTCAAAGGTGTGTTCTTTGTTGTTCTCATCAATTTTAAATGATGTAGGTGTGCTTTCATAACCTACCGAGGTCTTGTAATGAACCTTAAGGTTTTTGCCGTAATATTGGGGATCGTTTATCTCTACGTGGAAATAAAGCTTCTTGCTGCCGTCAACCTTTGTTTCAGCGTTGGTTTTATCTGTCTGAGAGTAGTTTATATACGCTTTGATATTGCCCGTCTGTGTCTGAGTCTGTGCTACTGTGACGGAAGCATCGGTTGTGGCAGGCGCAGTTTCAGAAGCATCGGTTGTATCAACAGGCTCGGTTGTGATTGCGTTTTCGGGATTAATAAGATTTCGGCGGAGTGTTGCGCTGTCACGGTACTTCTCGTCAACAAGCTCCTTGATGTATGTCATAGTGGTTTCATCATTTGAATCCATATGAGCCTTGACATAGTTGTATTTCGCTTCAAGGATTTTCTCGGTGCTTGATTTGTATCCGTCAAGTGATTCGAGGAGTGAAACTGCCGTTTTATAATCACCGGTATCCATAAGTGACAAGGCCTTCTGATATGTGCAGTTTTTGATCTGCTCCGCGCTGTCGGAATACTCAGGAATTGTCTTGAATGCATCGATTGCCTTGTCAAAGTTGCCTGCATCAAGGTCGGCGAGGGCACCATAGTAAGTGCATTGAATAACCTTTGCCCTGCTGTTGTAATAATCGTTGAGCTCGGTGTAAAGCTTCTTCGCTTCTTCAAATTTCTTTTCGGCTTCGTAAAGCTCTGCCTGTGCATACTTGCATTTTTTTACGTTAAGCTCTGAGTCCTCATAGTCCTTAAGCTCTGCGTACAATTCTGCAGCTTTGAGATATTCTTTGTTTTTAGCGTACTGTGATGCCTGAAGGTATTTCTCTGCCTTAAGCTTGGGCGGAACAACCTTAAGGACTGCAATACCTGCTATCGCAACTATAATAAGGAATATTGCCACGAAAGGACCAAAGCTCTTTTTGTGCTTTACTCCTTTTTTGGTTACGGGCGGCTCAACCATCGGAGCTTCTTCATCATCGTCAATGGTTGACTCAACTACATTTTTCTTGAGAGCATCGATTGTAATTGTAGCTCCGTCTGTTACTGCTTCGTTTTCAACAGCATCATTACTGTCCACATCCACGATAATGTCTTCAAGCTCCTGTGTAGCGGAGTCCACCTCGCTGATTGAGTCAAAAACAACAGTTGATTCAACAATATCCTCGATGGGGATTTCTTCGGTTTTTTGGTAATCATCTGAGCTTTCATAAACAAGAACGTCGTCAGAGGGGGCTTCTTCGGGCTGTGTATCGTCCGCTTCAATGTCAATTGCTTCTGCAACAACATTGTCATCTGCATCTGAAATAACATCAATAACGGGAATAACCACGTCCTCCCCGTTTTCGTCCACGGGAGCTGCTTCGTCTGCTGTTTCCACGGCTTCGTCAGCTTTGTCTGTTGATTCATCTTCAGCGGAATCCGATGTAATATCTACAAATTCAGGGTTATCTTCGCCATCCTCTTTAACAGGCTCTGCATCTGAAGATGAGAAAAGATCCTCGTATTCTACATCATCGGCAATGTCATCAACGGTCTGCACAGCCTGTCCGTCCTCATCGTCTTCTATAAGCTCGGAAATGTCAACAGTCTCAGATTCAAGTATAACAACGGTTTCTGTCTGTGTGATTTCTTCTTCATCGTCGTGGTCCTTAAGACTTTCCTGGAAGAAATCATAACCGGCAGCTTTAAGCCTGTCACCGATAGTTGATGTGCCCTTTATGGCGCTGTATTTACCATTCTCAAGAAGCTTTGCAAGCTCTGTGAATTTCTCGGCACTCGCCATAAGGAAGTCATATTTTTGCCTGTTCTTTTCAAAGAACATAACGATACAACGATAATATATCTCAAGGTTTTTGATGTCTGTGGAAAGGATACCTGTGAAAACTGTGTGGGAAGCGATGCTTTCACCGATTCTGTCAAATTTGAGCGCACCAACCTCTGTTGCAATCTCAGGGTTCACAAGGAAGCATTTTGAGAAAAGAACACTGATTTTATTTGTTGCACGACTGTTGTAATCCTCAGCGAGCTCTGTGAGCTTTGCACGGAAATCCTTTGCGTTGTTCTGGAGATTGATGATAATTGAAACAAGCTTTTTGATTGCTTCGGCATCTGCCTCAACAAACTGACGGACGTGCATATCCGCAATGAGCTGTTCAAGCTTTGCACATTCATCATTCGCAAGACCCAGGAAGTAGGGGAATGCTTCCTCGGGAAGCTCAGTTAATGACTGGGTGAGCTTTTCATAAATGTCATTTATTGATGTGGTGCTCTCATTGTAACGGAAGCCGTCGCAGAGTGCCTTGTAAAAAATGGCAGTAGGCTCTGCGCCTGTCTTGACAATATATTTCATAAGACAGTCGTCACACTTGTCATATTCACCTTCGTTATAATACTGTGCGCCTAAAAGCAGATTTTCATCAGCCACAGGAAAAACAGCTTCACATGAGGGACACTTCAAAGTGTCATCCTCTTTCTGAAGATAAGCGTTTTTACATTTTGCGCAAATAATTCTTATCATTTTTTCCACCTTAACCTTGTTTGTTTTGTGACATATTCATACACATCATATCATAACACAATCCGACCTGCTTTTTCAACATTTTATTGCAAAAAACATTTTAAAAAACAGGTCGAATTTTAAGATTATTATTAAAGTTTTTTCTTTTTTATGAAGAGCTCGCAGAACTTGAAGCCCTCTGTCGGTTCGGAAATGTCAAGAGATAGGGTACCGTTGATAAAGTACTCTTTTTTCAGAAGATAGGTGGCACTTTCAAAACCGGGTGCTAAAAGAGTGGTATCAAACTCCGGGTCAGATGAACCGCCGAATTGTGGTCCTTCATATACCGTAAAGCCGTTTGCACATATTTTATGGTGCTGTGTTTCTGTGTTTTTATCACCCTTGTAGACAATTGTCAGGTTATAATCATATTCGGGGTTAAAGCCACCGAACTTTGCGCTGAATGTAAAATGGTCAAAAACCTTTGTCATGCCCATTGGTAATGGGGTTTCCTTGGTGTACGGTCTGTCACCTTGTATATCCATATAGAATTCGCCTGTTTGTCTGATACCGAGTGTGTTCAGACCGTGCAAAGCAACAGAGTAATAGGTTTCCTCGTCGTCAACCTTGGCTCTGTTCACAAGGGCATTTATGAATCGGATTTTTTCAGGCTCGGGTATTGAATCAGCATATTCTAATTTACTTAACAGAAATGCTCTGTCGGTTACGTTGTTATCAATTGTTTCCAGGGTTGCACCTCGTTCCCAACCGTAGGAGCAATAGTGCTCTATATCAAGCTGTATTCCAATAAGCCTGAACAGGCTTTCAGCCAATGTATCAAGCTCCGAACGCAAGGCAATGTATTCGTCAGAAAATGGTGCTTTAAGAGTATCGATGGCAAGCCTTGTATCACCGTTGCAGATATGGGGTAATGCTGTTTTAATCAGCTTGTTTTCAAAGGTTCTGCGCATTTTCACAAGCTTGTCACAGCAGCCTCTGAAATAGAGCAGCATAAAGCGCCAGTTTTCTGCCATTTCGGGAAAATCTGATTTTAATTCACAAAGGTTTCGGTAGGAAAAGTCAATACATGGGTTTTCAATCGGGTCACCCTGCCAGTTTTTTTCAAGCAGAAGAATGGTGTCGGCAAGCTTTTCTTCATCAATTCCGGGCATATAAAGTCTTGCATAATCGAGGAGTATTTCATACAAATCTGCATTTGAATCCCACTCGAGAGCACTCCATACCGCTTTGTTAACATCATCGTGCACACCTTCGGAATAGCTTACACTACCGATGGAATAGGGGGAGAAAATTCTGTGAAGAGTTCTGAATTCGGTAGGACGCGGATTCACACTTTCGCGGGATAATGTGGATGCCATTGCAAAGTGCCAGTCATCCTCCAGGAAGTTTACGGGGTGTTCGCAACGCAGATTGTGTGTAAGATCGGGGTAAAATCGGATGGGATACTTGCAGGGGGTTTTAGCGCGTAATTCGTGTATGGGAAATGCGTGGTTGGGTCCCATTATAACAGCCTTAATTTCGTCGGGCTCATCCTTTATGCTTTCTATAAATACTTCACCCCATTCGGGCATAGAATGTGGTGCCTGAGCAGAAGGATGAAGCTGTGTTTCGGGATGAGCTTCTTTTAGTATTTTGCTGATTTTTTTGCAACGGTCAACAAAAACATCGGCTTCAAGCTCACCGGGATCTCCGCCGGGTATAAACAGATAGTCAAGTCGTTTGAGTGTAGGATATAGCCACTTTCTGAGTGCAAGCGCTTCTTCCTCGGTTTCGTCATCATCGTTAGCGTGCCAGAGGGATATATCAATATCAACATAGTCTGCAAGACGTGTTGCCTCCTGCAAAAACTCGTATTGCTCATATTTCATAAGTGAATTGCGGGCGTTTTTGCGTGGCTTTGTTCCGTTGTGCTCACAGATGTTGGCACCGAAAGCCATTATGTCGAGGTAATAGCGGAAGTATTGGTCATAGTCCCATGCATCATAAGTATTGGGCATGGGGCTGTAGCCGGCCTGGTGTCCGCGCAATGCCTTCTGAGGTGTATGTGTACCGCATATGTCGGTTGTCAGGGTAATGGTATTATCCTTGAAGAGTGATTTGCGTAAAAAAAGGAAATAGCCGTAAATCAATCCTCGCACAGTCTGTGCCTGAACAATGTATGTACCATCCTCAAATGTAATTCTGAAAGTGTCTTTATTCGTAATTGTGGGGTCAAATTCAAGTAAAAATGAGGGGTTTTCACCTGAAAGAGACAGGATTCTGTCAGTGGGTACACCTGTGCGTGTGAATATTTCATCGGCAAAAAGTCCGACTATATATTGCTCTTTTTCAGTTTTGGCAGTAATTTTGAATTCGTTATAATTCCAACTGTAAATCTGTTTTTTGGTCATATTAAAAACCTCACATTTCCGTAGTGATATAATTTTAGCACACAACGGGATTTTCTTCAATAAAAAGCGGATTATTTCGGAAAATACTTGAAAAAATATGAAGGTGTGATAGAATAATTCTTCGTGAGTATCTTTTGTAATCGGAGAAATAGTTATGAACTTTTTTACTTTTAAGTGGTTTTGTAAATTTTTTACTTCTCTCAGAAAATTCAATCCTCAACTGAAAAAAGCAAAGGAAATGAAGGCAACAATGTCCTGGCAGGAATATAAGCCCTTTGTTGACAAGCAGGTGCGTAGCTGGCTCAGCTCCATGGTTGATTTGGCAGGGGTGGAGTTCGTTGCAAAAGGACAGGACAAAATTCCGCTTAACGGACCTGTGATATATACACCCAATCATTCCGGCGCTTTTGACATACCTGCCGTTATTCTGACTGCACCTGTTGTACCGATGTTTATGGCAAAAAAGGAGCTTCTGAAGCTACCTATAATTAACAAGTGGATGGACGTTGTTGATTGTGTTTTCGTTGACCGTAACAACAAAAATACTGCTCGTTCATCATTACAGGATGCAATTGATAAGGTGAAAACAGGCAGAAGTCTTGTTATTTTTCCTGAGGGTACACGCTCCAAGGATGGCAAAATGGGTGAGTTTCGTGGAGGTGCAATGAAGGTTGCCATGGAGACGGGTGCGACGGTTGTTCCCGTGCTTATAGAGGGCTCAAGAGAGCGACTTGAGGCAACATCAAATGTAACTCCGGGAAGGGTTTACGTAACATTCCTTGACCCTATTGAAACAAAGGGGCTGACTAAAGACGATTTCTACAGAATGCCGTCTGAAATACGGAGCTTATTGCAGGCAGAACGTGACAGGAACAACTGAATTCCGTAATTATTATATTACTGTGACAAACATCTAATTATTGGTGTTTGTCGCAGTTTTTTTAGTGTATAACCACAATATATGCAGGGTTGACAAAGCGTGTTTATATATAGTATAATTTACACAGAGATTACAAATTGTAACTTTTGTGGAGGAGATTATGACAAAAAGATTACTGAGTGTCGCTATGGCAATGTTTTTTGTTTTTAGCTGTATACCCGGTGTGCAGGCAGCAAAGACGTCAAAATCGACATACAAATCCGATAAAGCGCTTGCTTATGCTAAGGCTCATTGGAATGACGGCAAGGGTTTGTGTGCTGAGTTTGTTTCGGATTGTCTTGAGGCAGGCGGAGTGGACGATGTTTATGAGCGTCGTGTTGTGAATTTATTTAATGAGCTTAAAAACAAGGGATGGGGCACAGCATACAAGCTTGAGCTCACAGGCGGTACAAGTGGCAGAATCAGTATGTCCGCTAATAAGGGCAAGGTAAGTGCCGGTGACCCGGTTTTCTTTCAATGTAACGTATGTAAATCCTTTGAGCACGTTGTTCTTTGCAACGGTGCAGACTCAAGCGGTTATATGAAGGATTATGCACACAATAATCCCCACGACGGTAACAGAACAACGTACACGTGGCGTGAGTGCGGTACTAATAACTGGACAGTTTATTCAATCAGAATGGATGAGACAGAGCCGATATACGGTACGGTTACAAGCGTTCCCGCACCCAAGGTGAATTACGCGGTAAACGTTGAACAGGGGCTTCACATCAAGTGGAATGAAATCGATGGTGCAACGGGCTATCGTGTTTACAGACGTTTGCCAAAGGGCTCCTGGGTATATCTGGGCACCGTAAAGAACACCTGTTATACAGATACAAAGGCTGAGAACGGTCAGACATACATCTACACGGTAAGAGCTTGTAAGGGCAATGTGTGGAGCGCATACTACGGTGGTATGGAGTTTGCATTCCTTTCACAGGTAAAGTTCAAGTCTACTGCAATTGAAAACAATTCAATTAAGGTTACATGGAATAAAAATGAACAGGCGGACGGATATTATCTGTATCGACGCAGAAATACAGAAAATTGGGTTCGTTATGCAGATCTTAATAAAAGCACAACTACAAGCTTTATTGACAAGGACGTGGAAACAGGCAACACCTATAGCTACAGAATAAGAGTTTTCAAGGGTAACGTTGTCAGCTCCTATGATGTTGCAGGTATAAAACAGTTGTATCTTGGTGCACCGAAGATGACGGAAATGTTCAATGACTCTACAGGCATTACCTTCAATTGGGAATCTGTAAAGGGCTCCACAGGATACAGAATTTACCGTCGCGGAGCAGGAGAAAGGTATTGGACATATCTTGAAACGGTGAAGGGTAATAGCTACACAGACGAAAATGTAAAGAGCGGTGATTATTACAGATATACTGTCCGTTCTGCGGCAGGAAACACCTTTGGAGGCTTTGACCCGAACGGTAAATACCTCAGATGTGTAGCAACACCGACTCTTGTCAGAGCTTCATCATCGGACAAAAAGGTTACGCTTACATGGACGGGTGTCGAAGGTGTATCAGGCTACTATGTATATCACAAGCTTGTGGGTGCAAAGTACTGGACACGTATTGCTACAGTAAACAACAAGATGACATCCTATGTAGATTCGGACGTAAAGCTGAATTCATCGTATCAGTACACAGTAAAGGCTTATTACGGAAAACTGATGAGCTCCTATGATGCAACAGGACTCAGCTGTAAGGTTGTGGATAAGGTTGTTCCGCCTGCTACAACAGCTCCCACTTCGGAAACCCAATCCGAAACACAGCTTAGCAGCGTTCCTCAGTTGAGTGAAACACAGAAATCGCTTCTGAATTCTGTTGAGGTTGTTGAACCTACCACAGAGGCAGTTACAGAGCCTGTTACCGAGTTTTTCATAGAGGCTACCGAGCCTGTAACAATAAAGGAAGAAACAGCTTGTGTTACAGAATAATTAATTACAAATAATCTCCCCTAAAATAAATCCCCTAAAACGAAGCACCGGACATCGTGGTCCGGTGCTTCGTTTTATTTATTCAGTTTTTATCGTTCTTCTCTGAAGTAGTTGAGACCCAGACTCTGAGGGGGCTGATGCTCTTTTTTGTTCATCATACTGGTAACAATTAAAACGATAATTGTAATTACATAGGGTAACATTTTCAGAATTTCTCTTTCCGAGAATGAAATGTTTCCGAAAACAAAGGCTGCAATATATAATGCACCGAAAAGATAAGAGCCTATTATTGAGATGTTCGGCTTCCACAATGTGAAGATAACAAGAGCAATAGCGAGCCAACCGAAAGCCTCAATAGTTGATGCGTTTTCCCAACTGCCTTTAACATAGTCCATAATATAGAAAACACCGCCAAATCCTGCAATACCGCCACCTACTAAAATAGCAACATATTTGTACAGTGTAATATTTACACCCATAGCATCTGCGGTTGCAGTATTTTCACCGATTGCACGAAGGTTAAGACCAACCTTTGTTCGATTGAAGATAAAGGTGGTAATCAATGCAATAAAAATTGCAAAATACACAAAAAATCCGTGACCGAATAACAGCTTCAGAACGCCATCGGAGTTTTCGGCAAAGGGTAAGCATTTAGCAATAATTTTACCTGCAGCAGAAAAATTACTTTTATCAACATACGAGTGCATTAAAAACTGTGTCAGACCATTACCGAAAATTGTAATTGCAAGACCGGTAATATTCTGATTACAGCGGAATGTAATTGTAATAACGGCATAAATTGCAGCTGTGAGCGAGGCAAAGAGAAAAGCGCCTAAAAGTGATGAAAGTATCAGTAGAATCCAGGATGCACTTTCGGGATTTTCAAGACTTTTCATATAAAGACTGACAAAAAGGCATCCGCCGACTGTACCCGTACACATAATTCCGGGAATACCAAGATTTAAGTGACCGGCTTTTTCCGTAATTGTTTCACCGATACATCCGAAAAGAAGAACTGTGCCGATGGCTATCGCACTCATCAAGAAGGTGATAATCATTTATCAATTCCCTCCTTTTCTTTTTTTCTGAAAATGAGCTTGTAGTTAATAAAGAACGAGCAGATAATAACTGCAAAATAAACAATACCGACAACTATGTTTGATATTGAATCGTTTGTAAACATAAAGGTCTTTCTGACCTCAACCATACCTTTGGAAATAAAGGTGATAAAAAAGCTTGTAAGCATAATCATCAAGGGGTTAAATGAAGCAAGCCAGGTTGCCATAATACCCGTAAAGCCCATATTATTTGCTGAATCTGTGCTGATGGTATGGTTAATTGAACCTGCAAGAATAAAGCCAACAAGACCTGCAATGACACCGGAAAGAAGCATCGTTCTGATAATAACCTTATCAACCTTAATGCCAACATATTTTGCAGTATTGATGCTTTCGCCCACAACGGAAATTTCATATCCGTGTTTAGCAGAACGAAGGTATATATGCATTAAAATTGTAATTAAAACAAACAGAATGATTGGTAATAAATATTTGTTACCCAACTCAGGAACATTACCGTAAGCGATTGGTGCTAAAACACCTGAACCTGATTTTACCCAGATTGTGATGCACAAGGAAACGAGACCTGTAGCAATGTAGTTCATCATAAGAGTAAACAGGGATTCGTTTGTGTTGAATTTTGCTTTGAAAATAGCAGGGATTACTGCCCACACGGCACCTGCAGCCACACTTGAGATAAGCATAAGAGGGATAATAACGGAATCACTTACTTTACCGCCAAGGTAGAACATACAAGCAATTGCAGCAAGGCAGCCTATAAGAATCTGCCCGTTACCGCCAAGGTTCCAAAATTTCATTTTAAATGCAGGAAGCAAAGCCATAGAGGTACCGAGCAGGAGGGAAGTGTCCTGAAGTAAAAGCCAGAATTTGCGTTCACTTCCGAAAGCCCCTGTGAATAATGATTGGAAGAAATCTCCAACACCCTTTTCAGAAAACAAAACAGAAATCAATCCGCTTAAAAGCAAGCTTCCGACAATAGCTACGGAATAAATCAGAATGATTTTCGGGAAGCTGATATTGTCACGTTTAACAATTCTGACAAAGGGCTCTTTTAGATTGTTTTTATTCTTTTTCATTCCGTCACCTCATTTTTATCAGCTTTCACCATAAGAAGACCGATTTCGTCTTTAGTTGTTGTTCTGGCATCAACAATGCCTGAAATTTTACCGCCGCTTAAAACAAGTATTTTGTCACTGAGAGCCATAAGAACGTCAAGGTCTTCACCTACAAAAATAACAGAAACACCTTTTTGTTTTTGCTCGTTAAGGAGATTGTAAATGGTGTAGGATGAGTTGATATCAAGTCCGCGAACAGGATAAGCAGTCATTAAAATTGCAGGTGCCGCGGCAATTTCTCGTCCCACAAGAACCTTTTGAACGTTACCGCCCGAGAGCTTTCTTACTGCGGTGTGCGAATCAGGAGTGTTAACCTCTAATTCACTGATAATTCTGTCGGCAAGGTCTGAGGGCGTTTTTCTGTCGAGGAATAAAGACCTTCCTTTTCGGTAACTGCGAAGCATCATATTGTCAATAATGTTCATATTGCCAACAAGACCCATACCCAATCTGTCTTCAGGAACAAAGGAGAGACGGATGCCCAGCTCACGAATTTCCCTGGGTGATTTATTCTTTAAATCAATAACCTCATCCTCCTTGAAGAGTATTTTTTCCTCGTTAACAAGGTTTTTGATTTCTTTTTTAGTTAATTTATCAAAATCGATATCGTTTCCGTTACTGTCTTTAAAAGCGTTTTCGCGGGCAAGCTCCATAACACGCTTGTAGGTTTTGTGATAGAAGGAAACGGGCTTGTCTTTTTTGGGGTGATAATAAGTCAATGTGCCCGAATCATAGTGGTTAAGTCCTGCAATGGCTTCGAGCAATTCCTTCTGACCGCTTCCGGCAATACCTGCAATGCCAAGGATTTCGCCGCCGAAGGCTTCGAAGGAAACATCGTCAACCACATTGTAGCCGTCGGGATTTTTCACGGTAAGTCCTGCAACCGAGAGCCTTAATTTACTGTCAACAGGCTCCGTGCGGTTAATGTTAAGGTCGATTTTTTCACCGACCATCATTTCCGTAAGCTCTTTTTCGGAGGTTTCCGAGGTATTGACAGTTGCGATGTGGTCGCCTTTACGCAAAACTGTTACTCTGTCGGAGATTTCCATAACCTCGTTTAACTTATGTGTAATGATGATGATTGATTTGCCGTCATCTCTCATTGCTTTTAAAACCTCGAACAAGCTTCTGATTTCCTGCGGGGTCAGAACTGCCGTGGGCTCATCCAATATGAGAATATCAGCACCTCTATATAAAAGCTTAAGGATTTCAACGGTTTGTTTTTCGGAAACAGACATTTCATATATTTTTTTGTCAAGATTTATATTGAATCCGTATTAATCAGCCATTTCTTTAATACGGTTGTTCACTTCTTTAA
>JAZSGZ010000047.1:0-23911 GCA_045532945.1 Acutalibacteraceae bacterium | reverse complement strand
ATATCCGCAGGCAACTCATAAAGGAACGGCATCCATTCGTTCCAGTAGCCTTCGTTAAGGTTGTCTTTCACCGTGCAGACGTATTGCCACGTTTCAGCATCATCGTTGCTCTCGTATATGGGATAAGTGTCGCCCCACTTCTCAAACGTTGCGAGCAACTTGCCGTTATCAGCTTCGTTCTTCTGATGGTGAAGTTTTATGATTGAGGGATATTCAACCACGTTTGCGTTGTTATCCGCAGGAACATATATATCGTTCACGGACTCAATCTCAAACTCAATCGGCAGATGCTTATATTCAAAATTCAGACCTGCACTCGGAAACAGCGTTCCAAAAACCGTCAGCAACGCAAGCAAAAAACGAAAAAGAACCATTTTATCTCAATCCCATCGTTGAATTATAATAATCACATTATATCACAAATCTTTCTCGTTGCAACAGGTTGCATACCGAAAACACACAAGCTCCGCAGGAAAACTCTGCGGAGCTTGATATGTCATGACCCTCAAATGAAAGGAGGAAGGGATTTTTATATGAATGTGTCGTGTGTAAATTTTACGCCTAAACGAAAACCGGAAACAAAAGCATCGGTAAGACTTCTGGCGGTAAATTCAATATACTTGTCTGTGTATTTCAGAAATAAATCCTTTTCTTCGCCTGACAGTTTATCGGAGATTTGTTTTTCAAGTTCGGTGAGCTCGTTGAGTTTCTGTTTCAATTCCGCACCGAATTCGGGGTTATATGCTTGAGCATCAATGTTTCCGTAATATAAATCTTCAATAAATCCCATATAATCTCCGTTCCGACAATTAATGTTTCTTCTGTAGAATATTATATCGGATTTCATGGCTCACGTCACGTTTCAAAGCGCACAATCTTTGAAGCGAATTCAGCATTATGACCTCTGTAGCGCACAAAAGCCCGTCACAATGACGGGCTTTATTGATTGTTAACCGAAAATCGGTCTGAATAAATTTCTGAATATTATGTAGATTGTCATAATCGGAGCCTTGATTATATTCAGAATGTTGAACACAGGCTTGATTTCGCTGTTGTCTGTTTCGGGATTATAATTCAAAGAATGAGCCATAAGCCACGAAATCATACCTTCTGGATATGAAAGGACAACCTCGTTTCCGTTTCCGTCAACAGTTGTCATATGAGGATAAGCTCCGTTATCCGTGGTGAACATATCTGCCGTTACAGCTTCCCATGAATAATGCTCTGTCGGAGCTCGTGAACCGTCAGGAAGGCAAACCTTGCTCAAAGTTGAAAATCTGCATTCCTGCAAAACGTTTGATGTTGAGCAGATATTCTCCCAGTTGTTAACCGTTCCGCTGTAGCTGACAAGGTGGTCTTTTTTGCCTGCAACCATCCAAACGGGAACGTCTGCAAACTTTTCAGCATCCTGCTCAGAAACTGATATATAAGGACAAACAGGAAAGATTGCGGCAAACATATCAGGATAATTGATTACCATTTTATACGACATCATACCGCCGAGAGAAAATCCACCCATATAGATCTTAGTTGCGTCAATGTGCTCACGGTTCTTTTCGATGAAATCGTCAATAGCCGCTTTTAGGGGTGCGATCATATCATCGTCCCAAGATAGTCCGATGTGTTCCGGTGACCTTACAGCCATAATATAAAATCCGTTTTCGGAACGGGACTGATACTCATCCGATGACCAGTTTACGATATCGTTTGATTTTATCTGGAAACCGTCATACTGTCCGTGAGACTGACCATGTGCCCAGATAACAAGCGGATGCTTTGAGCCTTCGCTTGTTTCAGGTGCATAATATCTGTAATCAACAGAATAAAGACCTGTTTTAGGTCCTTTTCCGTATTCAAACTGCTCTCTGAGTGCCTCTTTGGATTCGCTGATTGAAACAGCACTCACTGTTGTTGCAAACGATGAAATTATCATTATTGATGCCAGTAATAATGCGATAATTTTCTTCATAGGACATCTCTTTTCTGAATAGAAATCTTAAGCTGCTGCGTTAGCATTTATTTGGTCAATGATTTTCTTTATTCCGAGCCACACGGAAACATCGGTAAAGATATCAACAATACTGCCTTGGTCGGAGAACGGTGTTTCTTTCAGAACGGAGAGATCTTTCATCATTCCGTTACGGACAATATACTCAACAATCTGATTGACGAAATAAATCTGTCTGCTGTCAAGGCTTGAACTGTTGAGATACTCTGCAAATGCTTCTTTTGCGGCATTCATATCAAGTCCGACAATTCCTCTGACGAATTCACCGAGAGGAACGGCACCGTAGTTTGCTTCATAGTCTTCTTTTGAGCCGACTTCGCTCCAGAGGATTTCTTCGAGAGCTTTTACATCGTCCGCATTAAGTGGAACGTTGCTCTTCAGCTTCGCAATAACCTCGTTATCCTGATGCTGACGGATATAAAACTCTGCCTTTGCTTTGTAATCCTGCAAATCATCATTCTCAAGCTCGGATTCTTTCCAATCTATTGACAGAATTTCATCATCAAAGGTTGTTGTGTAGGTTACATGATTAACAATGATATATTTAATCAAATCACGCAGGTTTTCTCTGATGTTTTCAAACTCATTGATGCCTGCGGTTTCAACGTAATCCGTATGCAAAATTTTATTTATCAGATTGTGCTGTGACATGATTTCGGGAATGTTTGCTGTATTGGCAAGTGCATTAACCTTTTTAACAAGATCATTTCTTGCTTTGGAATACTTTTTGCCAACGAGATATGCAAGCTCGATTCCGTAAATAAGAGCATCGAATCGCAAAGCCTTCGCATCATCTTCATCAGGAACAACAAGAGGTGCGATTTCTTCTTTTATTTCAAGTGTATTTTCATATGTGAGCGCATTGTAATTATCGGGGTTTGAATAAAGCTCAACAAAACGAAGATGCTGTTTTACAGAAAAACTCTCTCTGTTAAGCTCCCTGACCTTACGCACCATATCCTCAACAAGCAGTTTTCTGAATGCAATAAGGTCGTTTGTCTGATAATCCATATCTTGCAGCTTATAGGCAATCTGTGCTTTGAGGTTGAATATTGCACTCTGCAATGCAACGGCACTTGTTGTTTTGCCTTTGCCTCCCATTCTGAAGAATTCAAAGTTTCCGCAGAAATCGAAGATATAGAATATCTTTTTGTCTTCGCCGTCGATAAGGTTCGGACAAAGACGTGTGCCTCTGCCGACCATCTGCCAAAACTTCGCTTTACTCATTACCTTCTTGAAGAATACGAGATTCAGCACTTCGGGTACGTCAATGCCTGTATCAAGCATATCAACCGAAATTGCAATCTGAGGCAGCTTTTTAGGGTCGCTGAAATCATCGATTGCACTCTGCGCATAGTTGGTGTAATTATCAATTACCATTGCATAGCCGTTGAGATGCGGATATTCCTTGTTGAATATTTTCAGAATTTCTTCGGCGTGCTGATGGCTTTTTGCAAAGATGATTGACTTGCCGATTTTATTGCCGTAATCAATTTTCAATCCGTGAGTCATAAGCACGTTGAGAACTTCTCTGATTGTATCTTCATTGAACACCCATTCGTTGAGTGCGGAAGAATTTATTTTCTCGGGCAATTCGCCGTTTTCATTCTCAAATGTGTTTTCGTATTCCTCTTTGTCTTCATCGGAAAGCTCGTCATAAACGATGCCTTCTTCGATGAATTTCAGCTTTGTTTCAACGGACATAAAATCAACAAGATATCCGTCGGCAACAGCCTGAGCAAGCTCGTAGGCATATGTAGGAATTCCGCTCTGAAGGTCGAATATTTCATATGTATTCTTTTCGATTTCATCCTTGGGGGTAGCGGTAAGACCCACAAGAGGAGCATCAAAATAATTGAAGATATCTTTATATTTATTATAAATTGAACGGTGTGCTTCGTCGCAGATGATAAGGTCAAAATGACCGCAGGTGAAAAGCTTGCCTTCATCGTCTTTGACGTTATCGATGCAGTTGAACATCGTCTGATATGTTGAGAAAACGCAATGAGCGTTGTAGTTTTCTTTATCGGTGCAAAGATTTGTGACGGAGAAATTGGGCAGAAGATTCACGAATGCACGCTTTGCCTGAGTGACAAGCGAAGTTCTGTCCGCAAGGAAAAGAACGTTCTTGACCCAGCCGTGATTGAGAAGCACTTTCGTGAGAGCAATAACCGTTCTTGTTTTGCCCGAGCCCGTTGCCATAACGAGCAGAGCCTTGCGGCGGTTCTTGCCGTCAAAGCTGTCGCATACCGCACGGATTGCGCCTTCCTGATAATATCTGCCTGCGATTGCAGGGTCAACGGTGATATTTTTAAGGCTTGTCCTCATTGAACGCAGATTAAACATCTTTTCAAGGTCACGCTTTGAATAGATAGCGGCAACCTTTCTTTCGGGATACTGACCGTCAACGATTCTTGTGTCAAAACCGTTTGTGAGGAAGATTGCAGGGCGTCTGCCGTGCTTCTTTTCAAGTAAATCGGCATAGAGTTTTGCCTGCTGTCTGCCGACGGCAACATCTTTGCAGGTGCGTTTAGCTTCAATAACAGCAAGAGGCTTGCCGTCATCACCGTAAAGCACATAATCGGCATAGCCAACCTCTGCATTGTTGGGCATACCTTCGAGTTCAACCTCGTTGAGCCAGTTTTTGCCTTCAATCCAGCCTGCATCAACGAGCATAGTATCGATATAGATTTTGCGTGTCTGATACTCTGTGAGATCAAGAGGCTTTGGAACATAATTCTGCTGCTGTTCCTCACGGCGGGCAGTGAGTTGCTCTTTGAGAGCCTTGTTTTCGGCAAGGAGCTGTTCAAAATTGATTTCAACCGCATTATCGATGAGAGTTTCGGTGTGTTTCTGAATAAGAGAAGCATCGAAGGTTCTTTCTTCATATTCGGCACCGTAGCAGCAGGCAACGAAATCCATAAAGATAAAGAGGTTTTCAAGGCAAAGCTCCGCCTGCTCGGCAGAAATCTTTTTGCCCTGATGGGCAGCATTGTTGCCGAGCTTTCTGATAAGCTCCATTCTGCGCCATACGTCATCGCTGACGATATCACGGAACTCATCGGTATTCATTAAATTGACGAGGCTGTCCTGCCAAGGTCGAACAAGCTCTTTATCGACGGAATACATCCATTTGACTGCAAACTCCATCGCACGGCGGCAGTTGATAACGGCAGCCGCCGCATCGATATGTAAAATCTTTTCCGCCGAAACCGCAACAGATGAAAAACTGTCAAACTGCGGATCTCGCGTAAGAAAATCAAAGTTGGTCATAAAGCACCTCCTATGATGCTTTGGTTAATTTTCATTTTATTGATCTTCGCTTTGGGGAGGAAATTCTCGCAAAACGGTTTCTTCATAATCAATTATATTTTTATCAATATAATTGATTTTATGGATGTGTATTTTTATTTTATCAAAAAACTTTTTTGATATTTCTTCTGCAAAATCAAAAAAGTATTCATCGTTTGAAACATCACTCAAAATACTGTATAATTCTTTTCCAGCTCCTGTCAAAGCAAACTCACCAATAGAAATTTTAACTTGATTTGATGCTAAACCATATGCCATCATTAGTTTTGAACCATTATGTAAAGAAACATATTCATTGTTTGATACAAATGGATTTAAAGAAACTAATCCACCTGAATTTATCAAACCACATTCATCAAGGTGCATAATTTCTCCATATGCTACTCCATACTTTTGTAACAAATCAGTGTTTGAAGGTAAGAATAAATGCCCACTCATAATAACTATATACGGAACTATCTTCTGAAACAACTCTGCTTCGTGTTTTGACAAATTTTTCAATGTTTCCAGGGTGCGCAAAGAATACGATTTCGGTTGCGTGATTTCACCTGCCAGAACTTTCCCCCACAATTTTTGCAGATCTTCATCCGAAATATCTGCAACAGAATCAAAAAATCTGGTTATCCATCCTTGTTCCACCGGTTCTTCGGAACAAATTTCTTCTTTGTCTAAAATATCATATGCATTATCAATAACACTTTCGATATTGTGCTGTTTTACAGTTTCTTGAAGCACTAATCTGGTACCTGCTCGCTGCATAAGACGATTAAAATCTTCTGAATTTATGGCTACTCCATCTTGGTTGTATAAGACAGGCATATCTGCAGCATTTCGCATAGCATCTCCGACAACATTAATCTCGTATGCTGTTGCATCAGCCATTTTTCGTTTGTGTCTCGGTTCATATGCAGTTCCTATTGCATTACCAACCATATCCATTAATTTCATCGTTGGTTGCACCAACACTTTTGCAACCTCTAATATTTCTCCCATAATTTCACCTCATCCAAAATGTTGTTGCATCAAGCTGTCGAACAGGGTTTGTGCTTCGTCAAGAGCTTTCTTCACGGCAACTTTTGATTTGTCGACTTGTTCGACAAAAGAAACAAACTCGTTTTGTGCGTCAATTTGGGGTAAAAGAACTTTAGTTTTCTTTATCTCTCCCAAATGAAGGTTTGGAACACCAATGCCTTTAATACTGCTATCAAATTGATGTTTTGTATCTGCATTGTTAATTGCACACCTCAAATATACAGGGTTCACTATATCAGTTCTGGGGCGCAATAAAGCCAAACTAACATAAATATCAAAGATTTCATCTGTATCATTGACCGCAGCCACACCATAGTTCACACCGTTTTTTGACATTAAAATATCGTTGCGCTCGGGTTGGAGTGTTGCATATAACTTTTCGTGCAAATCCGCAGAAATATATTTAATATCGTCCCAGCATATTTTCTGTGTCATTACATCCTTCGAAGATAAGAACTTAAATCCATTTTGCTTATCTTCCGTATATATAGGAGTTTGATGGGTTCCATCTTTAATTAACGTACATAATTCTTCGATTGATACAATATCGAGTTCTTTATCGTTGTTGTTCAAAGTACCAAACATCTCGACAAATCGGACTTTAACGAGTTCATCAAGCTTTGCGAGTTGTCGCTGTCTTGCGGTTATAAAACAAGAAACTTTCTCAAATAAACTAACAAGCTCAATTTGTTCTGCTTTACAAACGAGCGGAATTTCCAATTCACCGATATCTTTAAGTGATAAATTTAATTGTGCTACACCTTGCTTTTTCTTTTCAAACTGTTTTTTAACAACAGGCGAAGTCAAAATCAACTTAATGTAAGGTAAATAAATGTCCTTGTTTGATATTCTGATTATGGCTAAAGCTTGATTAGTGTTAGCGGGCAACATTTCTTCAGTTACTATTGCTACTCTACCGATAGCTCCAGCGATTGAAAACAAAATATCTCCTTTTTTTAATTGAGAACGTTTCAATTTGTTGTTACATTCATCTGAAATATAAGCTACTTTATCTTTTAGATAGAGTCCATTATCATCGAAACATTCTATTTTCAGAAAGTTAACGCCGCTTGACTGAAAATCAAATCCGAGCGTTGTTGGTGTTGTACCTTTTGTGATTAATTCAGCAACATCGGAAAGTTTCACTACATTTTTTACATTCATCATTCATCCCTACAAATCCGAATTTTTTTATTAAAAACTCAAAAATCAGTTCATTCCGAGCAGTTTTTCAAGTTCATCCATCGCTGACCCGATTTCCATTTCAAGTTCACGAATATTTGCCATAATCTCACTTGTGGGCGGATATTCAACGGCAACATATTCCGTCTTTTTATATTTGTTGATTGAAAGGTCATAGTCATTATCAATAATTTCCTGCTTGGGCACAAAGAAGCTCTGCTCTGTGCGTTCTCTTTCCGCTTCACCGTCAAGGTTTCTGAATCGGGCAATAATATCGGGGATATCGTTTTCGGTAATCTCCGAACGCTTATCGTCAAGGCTGAAGCCGTCGGCTTTCATAACGTAAAACCATACCTTGTCCGTGCCGCCGTGCTCCGTTTTGGTGAATATCATTATCGCCGTCGATACTCCCGCATAGGGCTTGAATACACCCGAAGGCATTGAAACAATCGCTTCAAGGCGGTTGTTTTCTATTATCTCCTTGCGGATTGCCTTGTGTGCAGTCGATGAGCCGAAAAGTACGCCGTCGGGTACGATGCAGGCGCATCTGCCGCCGATTTTAAGCATACGAAGGAACAAAGCAAGGAAAAGAAGCTCTGTTTTCTTCGTTTTGCAAACCTTGAGCAAATCAGCCGATACCGTATCATAATCAAGGCTGCCCTTGAAAGGCGGATTGGCAAGGATAAGCGAATATTTGCCCTTGTCCGCATTCTGGTCAGATAGGCTGTCACGGTATTCAATATAGGGGTTGTCTATGCCGTGGGTCATCATGTTCATCGCACCGATACGAAGCATCGTTCTGTCCATATCGTAGCCGAAAAACATATGATTCATATAGTGGTCTTTTGCCTGACGGTTAAAGAAGATTTCTTCTCTGCGGTGCTCCTTGAGATAATCTCCCGCCGCAACAAGGAAGCCCGACGTACCGCAGGCAGGGTCGCAGATAACCTCGTCTGCCTTGGGGTCCATCATCTCAACCATCATCTTGATGATGTGTCGGGGTGTTCTGAACTGTCCGTTAAGTCCCGACTGTGCAATCTTTGAAAGCAGATATTCGTATGTATCGCCCTTGGTGTCGCCGCCTTCAGCAACAGCCATAAGGTCATAAATCTCGTCAAGTGCAGTAACTACCTTGTCCAGAAGAAGAGGAGTCGGCAGCTTGAATATTGCATCGCCCATATATTTTGAATATGCGCTGTTTTTATCCGAATGAAGATTCTTGATAAACGGGAACACCATTTCCTGCATAACGGCATACATTCTTTCTGCAGGAAAATCGTGGAACACTGACCATTTGAGCTGATTGCCGTCCACCTTGCGGTCACCGATTTCAACTTCACCTGAAAAGATACTTTCAAAGGGTAAGCCGAGCATTGCGCTCTCCTTGGCGTTGCGGTTATCGGCATCGTCAAGGTCACGGATAAACATAAGATAGGTTATCTGCTCGATAACATCGAGGGGGTTAACAAGTCCGCCTGCCGCAAAAATATCCCAAAGGGAATCAATTTTATTTTTAAGTTCGCCTGTAATCATAATCAATCCTTCTCCCTGTTCCAAGTATATGATGTGTATCTGCCGCCGCCGATTTTGATGATATCACCGTTTTTGACAAGTTCATTCAGCGTGCGCTGAATCGTTACCTGACTGATATCGGGACATTGCTCGGCAATTTCGGATTTTGTAACCTTGCCGAGTGTATCTTTGATGATGTTTTTGATACGGTCGGGTTTTGAGCCTGCGGTAAGTAGCTTCACCCTTGATGAGAATTCACGGTAAGCTGCCGCAATAACTCCGAGCATATAGCGCACAAACGGAGCGTAATCGTTTTCGTTTTCGTGCCAATCGAATGAGCTTGACTGCAACGCTTCATAATAGGTTTCTTTTGTCTGCTCAATAATGCGTTCAATACTGATATATTTACCCACAATATAACCTGCACGGTAAAGAAGCAGAAGTGTAAGCAATCGGCTCATTCTGCCGTTGCCGTCATTGTGCGGATGAATGCAGAGATAATCGAGAATAAACATCGGAATAAGAATAAGCGGATCTGCATCGCCTTTTGCAAGTTCAGCATCAAATGCTGCACAGAGGTTCTCAATCGACTGCTGAGTTTCCCAAGCGGGAACAGGCTGAAAACGCACAAAACGGTTGCCGCTTTCGTCTTCTTCGGCAATAACGTTATCGCTGTTTTTATAGTTACCGCCAATAGATTTACCGCTGAATTTATACAAATCACGGTGAAGCTGAAGAATAAACGAAGGTCTGACGGGGATATAGTCATAGTTTTCGTGAATGGTTGCAAGCACGTCACGGTAACCTGCGATTTCCTGCTCGCTTCTGTTCTGTGGCAGAGCCTTATTCATAACAATCTTTTTGATTCGCTCATCAGAGGTATAAATACCTTCAATCTTATTTGATGATTCAGCACTCTGGATTTTTGCTATATCGAGTAAGCTTGTTAAAACATCTGCTTTTGCTTCAATAAATAAAGCCTGCTCACCTTTGTATTCGTGAATCGTTGTCAGCAGCGAAACAATATCGGGTTCCAGCAACAACTTCCAGTTTTTGAAATCATAATTTCTCATTGAGTTAAACTCACTTTCTTTAATTACATTAATCTAATTTATATTATAGCCACCAATTAATCAAAAATCAAGTTAATTTTATCAAATTTTCAGAAATGATTAAATTGAAATGTGATATGTAACAATTAAGAAATCCCTTCCGGGATGGTCCAAAATGACCGTTTCGGAGGGGATTTTTTGCTTGATTTTTTAAATTATATAATGTAATAAATTTCTTTCAAATATATTATTCTTTCCAATCTTACATACTTTGTATGACACCGACGAGGCAACAGGAGTTTTATCTGAGAAATCGTCAAGGGAGATTCCTTGGATGATAAGTAATAACCTTGCCTTTTTATCGAATTGTAAGACCTCCTCTCTACCATAGAAGGATTTAGTTTTTTACAAAAAGGCGAGTAAAACTGTACTATAGGCAACCGACACAATTTTTTATAAATATTTTTGTATAACGAAAGGATATAAATTATGAATAAAATTCCAAGAATGAGAACAATTTCAGCGGCTATCAAAGAGATTAAGGAATTAGACCCAAACAGCTGCTTCACGGAGCACGCTCTTCGCAAAGCGATTTTGACAAAGCACATTCCAACTGTTATGGCAGGAAAGAAATATCTCGTTGATATGGATGTTGTTTATGCATATCTCGAAAACAACTTTCTGGCGGCATAAAACAAAACATACCATATAAAAACTCTTGAATACGAAAGGAAAATGAAAATATGAACAAGTCAAATGTTAATCTTCCCGATTTTAAAATTCCCAATGTTGATGTTCGCGGCGATGCTTACCGTATCAGAGTTTCTGACGGCTACGATTCAAACGGTAAACAGAAATTCAGAACAAAGACATGGCACCCCGAACCCGGAATGACCGAAAAGCAAATTAAAAATGAGCTTCTTCGACAGCGTGTTCTTTTTACGGAGCAGGTCAAGAGGGGTATGGTTGTCAACAGAAAGATTCGCCTTGAAGAAGCGTTCGATGAATGGATTGCCTTCGCAGAAGAAATGAATATTATTACTCACGCCTCTGCTAAAAGATATAAAACCTGCAGGCCGCGTCTTGTTGAAGAGTTAGGGCATTACTATTTGTCTGACCTCAGGAAAAAGGATATACAGGCATTTATCAAGAAGATAGGCACCGGTGATAAAAAGAATAAGGGTGCTTCTGAGAAATCACAGAAAAACTATATAACCGTCATTTCCAACATATACAAGTTTGCAATCGACAATGAGTACATAGCTGAAAATCCCTGCAAGGATATCAAAACCGTCAAGAAAGAGACAAAGCCCAGACAGATATACTCGGTAGAAGAAGTTCAGACAATCCTCAATCTGATGGCAGACAAACCTTTGAAATATTTTTTGTTTCATATACTCGCTCTTTTCTGCGGATTCAGACGCGGAGAACTGTTGGGGCTTGAGTGGAAGGATATTTCGTTTGAAGAAAGAAAAATAAGAATCAGAAGAGCCTCTCTTTATGCAAACGATATCGGTACATATACATCCACACCCAAGACGGTCGGTTCAAGAAGAACAGTTGTTGTTTCAGATGACGTTATTGATTTGCTGAAACGGTACAAAGCCGAGCAGGATGAATATAAGAAAATGCTCGACGATGCGTGGATTGACAATGACCGACTTTTCACTCAATGGAACGGTGCTCCGATGGGTACAAGCACTCCGCTTAATTGGTACAGAGAGTTCTGCAAGAAGAACAATATAAGATATCTTTGCACTCACTGTTGCAGACATTTCAACATCTCGCTGATGATAAAAAATCATGTCGACGTTGTTTCGGTTTCGGCAGCGGCAGGTCATAAGGATGTTACAACAACTCTTAATATCTATGCCGAAGAATTTGAAGAGGCAAACGCAGCAAGTGTAGAAACAATTTCAAGTTGCATTTCAATTCCTTCCGTAACCAAAACAACAGAGGAATAATGAGAATGGGCATTGCACAAGCTCGTGCAATGTCCTCTTTTCAAGCGTCAAAACCGCATAAAACAAGCGAAAACTCATTTGGATGAATGGAATGAAGTTGACAGTAAAATCCGCCCGTGTTATGATAAATTTAATTCAGATAAATAAAAACTTTAAAATTCAGAGGTATTGTTATGAAATATAATCTTGTTGTTGCAGGCGGAGGACTCAGCGGCGTTGCGGCGGCAGTCAGCGCCGCACGTGAAGGTTTGACTGTTTTGCTTGTTGAAAAATCAGGCTGTCTCGGAGGCGCAATCTCCAACAACCTTGTTTACCCCTTTATGCCTTATTGGACGAAGCAAAAAGACGGTAGCGATATCTGCAAAAAATATCTCTCTCAAGGAATTTTCAAGGAAATGAAAGTGCGTCACGACAGATATGTTGATGATTGCAAAGATCACGAATTCAATTCTGAATATTTAAAAATAGTTCTTGATGATATGACAGCCGAAGCGGGTGTTGACGTTCTTTTTCACGCTGTTGTATATGATGTAAAAACCGATAACAGAAAAATATCATCTGTTGAAATCACTGCAAAAGCACAAAAAATAACGGTTGAAGCAGATTTCTTTATTGATGCAACCGGTGACGGAGATTTGTTTTATCTTGCAGGTTGTGATTATCAGTTGGGCCGCGAAAGCGACAGCCTTTGTCAGCCGATGACAACCTGTTTCAGAATGAGCGGAGTTGACCTTGACCTTTTTACCGAAGAAAGACCCCGTCTGCAAGAGCTTTACAAAGAAAAACAGGCAAAGGGCGAAATAACAAATCCAAGAGAGAACATTCTTGTTTTCTTCGGTGTGGGTGAAGATGTTCTGCATTTCAACTCAACCCGTGTTGTAATGCTTGACCCGACAAATCCGTTCGATGTAAGCAAGGCGGAAGTTATTGCAAGAAAACAAATTCACGAGCTTATCGGATTTTTGAAAGAAAATTCAGCCGCATTCAATGAAAGTGCTTTGATTTCCGTTGCAGTCAACATCGGTGTCAGAGAGAGCAGAAAGCTTAAAGGCGTTCACATCCTCTCAGGCGATGAACTCATAAACTGCACACGCTTCGAGGATTCAATTGCACTCGGAAATTACGATATAGATATTCACAGTCCTACGGGAACAGGCACAAGCCACAGATATTTCGGTGACGGAGAATATTATACTATTCCTTACCGCTCGCTTTTGCCGAAAGAATATGATAATCTTCTTGTTGCCGGTCGTTGCATTTCTGCAACACACGAGGCTCAGGCATCGGTCAGAATAATGCCGATTTGCTGTTGCTTGGGTGAAGCTGCAGGCACGGCAGTTGCCATAGCGCATAACACAAATAAAAATGTGCATACAGTTGATACAAAAGCATTGCAAAAAAAGCTCACGGAAAACGGTGCAATGTTGTAATTACTGCACAGGTTAAGTGCATCAGACAAATAAGAATTTATCAGACAAAACCCGATCAGTATCCACACAAAGGCAACGGTATTTTTGCTGTTGCCTTTTTATTTATCAAAGTGGTATAATAGACTCAGAAAGTTGGTGAGCATAAAGTGAACGGAATAATATTTAACATCCAGAATTTTTGCATACACGATGGCGACGGTATTCGCACCTGTGTTTTCCTGAAGGGCTGTCCCCTCAGGTGTATCTGGTGCCACAATCCCGAAAGCCTTGAAAAAACACCCACACTTTCCTTTAATAAACAGAAATGCTCATCATGTGGCAGATGCCTTGCAGGTTGTTCCGCACGCACAACAGAAAACGGCATACTGAAGATTAACCGTGAAGAGTGTATGAAGTGCGGCAAGTGTACCGAAATCTGCCTTAACGATGCCAATGAAGTTATCGGTAATGAAATGGCTGCTTCGAAAGTTCTTGATGAAGTTATAAAAGATAAGATATTTTATGATACATCAGGAGGCGGACTCACCGTTACGGGCGGTGAACCGTCATATCAGCCTGAATTCACATTGGAGCTTCTCGCTCTTGCAAAGGATGCAGGAATTTCAATTGCCATAGAAACCTGCGGTATCGGTTCACGTGAATTCTACGAAAAAGCCGTCGCTCTCGGCACAACTTTTCTGTATGACATAAAATGTATTGACCCCGAACGCCACCGCAAGCTTACGGGCTCAGATAATGCTCATATTATTTCGAATCTTCTTTATCTTATGGACGAAGGTGCGGATATCATTATCAGGATGCCCTTGATTCCCGATTGTAATGACAGCGATGAGGATATTGCCTTGCTTGCTTATTTCCTTAATAAAAATAAAGCGCAGTACAGATATGCGGAGATTATGCCTTATCATACTCTCGGCATAGGAAAATCCGAAAAAATCGGTATCAACTCTCCGTATGTTCACGAAAGTGCAAGTGATGCGGATATATCCCGCTGGTGTTCGCTGTTTGCTTCTCACGGCACAGAAGTGAGAGTATCAACGTAAAAGAGGTGTCTTTATGACAGATATAGTAAAAATCGATCCTTTCCTTTACGGATATTTTCTTGATGAGACTCTCGAACACGGCGAGAGAGTCGGTCTTGCTCTGCTTTATGCCTCAAAGAATATCGAGATTAAGTTTTCACGCCGATTGCTTCCTGAAACAGCATTCGAATCAAAATACGGCAGCTCAGGTTACTCTCCGTCAGAAGGGCTTTGGGTTTCTGATGAAAATATTCTTAAACTTACAGAAGAATTCCCTGAATACAGAGAAACACTTAACAAATATCTGCGTGAATTAAAGCTATTTAAAGATAAGGCAAAAAGACTTTTTTGCGATTCAACCGAAACTCTTGACCGTTCAGGTGCCGAATGGGGCGGCGGTTGGGGCGGCCATTCCAACCCGGATTACGGCAGAATAATCAATTACGGTACAGACCATATCCGTTCAATCATCGCCGAAAACCGTGATAAATATCCTGACGAGGCTTGGTTTTACCGTTCTTGTTCCTATGCCCTTGATGCAATAGATATCATCGGTGAAAGATACCGTTTATCTGCTCTTGAAAAGGCTGAAAACTGCGAAAAATCCGATGACAAAGCATTTCTTCTTCGCGTGGCAAAGGCATTTGAAACCGTACCTAAGAAGCCCGCTTATGACTTCACATCCGCAATGTGTTCTTTTATGCTCATCTTTGCCCTTGACGGAAGTGATTCTCCTGGCCGTTTTGACCAATATATGTATCCCGCATATTCAAAAACCGAAAATAAAGAAGAGATAAGCGATTTACTTGATAGACTGTGGGATTATTTCCACGACCACCGTTCCTGGAATCTCTGTATTTCGGGCAGCGACGAGAATTGGAATGACGAATCTAATAGGCTTACATATGATATTCTTGATATAGTAAGAAAGAAAGGCTACAACACGCCTAACCTGACTTGCCGCATTCACAGAAACACACCCGACAAACTCTGGAATGCCATTGCAGATACTCTTGCGACAGGAACGGGACTTCCCGCGCTCTACAATGATGATGTTGTTTGTGCTGCACTTGAAAAGATAGGCATTCCACCAGAAGACAGCCACGATTACTGCATGAACGGCTGTAATCAGATAGATATTCTCGGGAAAAGTCATATGGGTCTTGAAGACGGTGAAGTTGTTTTTGCCAAGTGTCTTGAATTTGCACTTCACAACGGCGTGAATGCAATGAACGGCGAAAAAGTTTCCGTTAAAACGGGCGACCCGAGAACCTTTGCAACCTACGAGAGATTTGAACGGGCTTTTATGGATCAGCTCGAATATGTAACATATAATTCCTGCAGCAGTGCAAACACATATCAGCACCTTCGTGGTGTGTTTGAACCTCATCCTTTTCGCTCCTGTCTTATTGAGGGTTGTCTTGAAAAAGGTCGTGACTACCGAAACGGAGGTCCGCTTTATAATCACGGACAGATTCTTGCAGAGGGTATTGCCGATGCAGGCGACAGTCTTTATGCAGTTAAAAAACTTGTTTACGACGAAAAGAAATACACAATGTCAGAGCTTATTGATGCTCTCAGCAAAAACTTTGAAGGGTACGAGCAGCTTCACCACGATTTTAAGAACTGTGAAAAATTCGGAAATGACATTGAAAATGTTGACCGGATAACTGCACGTGCACTCAACCGTTTCTTCACCGTTCTCAAGCGTAACAATACATACAGAGGCGGAGTGTTCACAGGCGGATGCAGTACATTTAACCGTGCCGCAGGCTACGGATGTCAGACTGCTGCTCTTCCAAACGGAAAACTTAAAGGTGAACCTCTCCTTGCGGACAGTATCGCCGCAACACCGGGTCGGGATACAAACGGACCAACGGCACAAATCAAATCCGTTCTCAGGTATAACCACACCGATGCTTGCAGCGGATTTGTTTTTCAGAATAAGTTTGAAAAGAAAATGTTTAACAGCGAGAAAGGAAAAGCGTCTTTCATTGCTCTTGCAAAAACATTTTTTTCATATGGCGGTCAGCAATACACCGTTACGGTTGTTTCTCCCAAAGACCTGCTTGATGCAAAAGAACATCCTGATAACCACCGCAATCTTATTGTCCGTGTCGGCGGCTACAGCGATTATTTCGTAAACCTCAATGAAGCACTTCAGGATAATGTCATTAAGAGAACATTTACGGAAATTTGACTGCATAAATAAAAATCCGATGAGGTACAATTATGCCTTCAAGTAAAGAATATCTGGATTTCATTTTAGAACAGTTATCCGAATTGGATTAAATATCATACAAAGCGATATTGACGGCGGAATATATGACGACAAACTGCTTTGGAAACCCGTTAAATCAGCTGTTTCTCTTATATCTAACGCAACTTAAGAATTCCCTTATGAGTGGGCAAAAGAAATGCTGTTGGTCGATGATGTTGA
The DNA here is from genome assembly GCA_045532945.1 of Acutalibacteraceae bacterium. Taxonomy (GTDB): domain Bacteria; phylum Bacillota; class Clostridia; order Oscillospirales; family Acutalibacteraceae; genus DTU089. Next base: position 6,957 of record JAZSGZ010000047.1, on the reverse strand, counting down.
TGACCGGGATTTCCTTGCAAAGATTTTAACGTTATGTATAGTGAGCTTCCGCTACCGAAGAAAAAGAGATGGATAAATAAGAATTTGCAGAGGTAATATTATGATTACATATTCGATAATTATGTTTTTGACAGCGACACTTTTTGTTGTGATAGGTGTTGCAATATATCGGGGAAAAACCAATTTGATTCATTATTATCATCAAACAAACGTTACCGATAAATCCGCATATGGAAAATCTTTCGGAAAAGCTATGTTTGTTATCTCAACGGCACTTTTGCTCAGCGGCATAGTAAGTCTGTTGGGAGATTCGGAAAAGAACGCATTGGTTGCGGTTGCGGTATTGATTGTCGGATTAACAATCGGATTTATCTGCATTTTTTGCGTGCAGAAAAAATATAATAACGGTATTTTCTGATTGGTAAATGTTTTTGGTATAATTGAAAATGCCGAAATCAGAATTTTCTGCTTTGTGTATCAAAGTACATTTCGAAACCTAAAACTTGTTGCTTCGGGTCACAAGTTTTGTTCCAAAACAGGCATTTTGTTTCTGTATTTTTGGTATTTTGTTTTATTTTTCCATCCGTTTTTGCGGAATTTAGCTTGCATTATCTATTCAAGACGCGACTTGTATAAAACAGTAATTGAAAAAAACAGACAAATGGTGTATCATTAAGGCAACGAAAATTAAATGCTTGTTATACGGGTGGTAATATGAAGAAAAATTGTGCTTCCAGGCTTAAAAAGAGAACCAAGGTATTTTTAGGAATAGTCATTTCGATTATTCTCATAATTGCTCTTGGTGTTACCAACATTGTGCCATATTTTGCAGTTATTCCCGATATGGTTAAGGTTGGTGTTGACTACATAACTCTTCACAAGGATAAGGATGCCATCACACAGAGTGAGCTTTTAGTAAATCTTGAAAAAGTGAAGAATTCTGAACATCCATTTGTACTTGCTGATAAGAAAGCGTTTGATAACATACGCAAGGAAGTTAAGAACAACAGTTTCAATGACTATACAAAAGCCTTATATACCTCTGTTATTGACAATGCAGACGCTCTTCTGGATGAAAGCATCTACCCTGTTTTAGAATATACGCTTGATGAAGAGGACAGCATTCTCCCCATTTCACGAGAGGTTATTAACCGAATGATTATTCTCGGTTATGCCTGGCAGGTTACCGGTGATGAAAAATATGCTGACAGAGCATGGAAGGAATTAGAAAACGTTTGCTCCTATGAAGACTGGTGTCCCTCGCATTTCCTCGCAACAGCAGAGATGGCTTTAGCTGCTTCTATCGGTTACGATTGGTTCTTTGATTATCTTAATCAGGATCAGAAGGATTTACTCGCCAACACCACATGGGAATATGCAATAAACCACGGACTTGACGACAACCATTGGTTCACCTGGTCAAAAAACAACTGGAACAGCATCTGTTACAGCGGTCTTGGTATTGCATCGATGGTATTTTCTGAGGTTAATCCCGAAAGAGCAACCGAATTTCTTGAGATGTGCTATAAAAACATGCCTATTGCATTTGAGAACTTCACACCCGACGGTGTTTATGCAGAGGGTCCTCGTTACTGTCAATCAGGAATGAATTCCATTGTATTTTTCATTGCTTCCTCAATAAACTTCTTCGGTTCTGATTTTGGTATGTCCGAAATTGCAGGCTTCAAGGAGCTTGGCTACTTCCCTGTTTACATAACTACACCCACAGGTATGTTTAACTTTGGCGATAACAAGGCAGAGCAATGCTTCACCCCTGTTCTTCATTGGTACGCAAACGAATACAATGCACCGCTTTTAAGTGCATACCAGAAAAACGATGCACCTGAAGAATTTATCCAAAATGATTCAGCAGACACTGAAAGAAATGGTAATGGCAAGGAGAATGCCCTTTCCTCACTTTGGTACAACAGAGAGTTTGACAAAAAGACTGTATCCTTCGAGAACGAACCTCTTTGCAACTATCTTGCATCTGACGTTGGGCAACCGCTTGTTCTTATGAGAAGTGCATATTTAGATAAAAATGCAACCTTTGCAGGTATCAAGGGCGGTTACAACTTTATAAACCACGGTGACCTTGATATCGGTACATTCGTTTTTGATACCTTAGGTGAGCGTTGGGCTGAGGAGCTTGGCCCCGGTGCTTATGATGCGCCAAACTATTTCCTTAACACCCCTGCAGGCGGAAGATGGAAGAACTATTCAAAGCGCGCAGAGGGTCAGAACACTCTTGTTATTAACCCCAATATGACCCTTGATGACCAATACGTTCTTGCAGAATGTGATTTTGAAAGCTTTGATGAAACCAACGAAGGTGGCATTGCAGTTCTTGATATGACCGATGCCTACCGAATGAACGGCGCAAGAAAGGTAAAAAGAGTATTTTTGCTTCACAACAATTACTCCTATCTTTCAATTGTTGATACAGTTAAGTGTCTAATACCTTCTGAAATTTATTGGTTCATGCACACAAAAGCAGATATTGAAATCTCAGAGAATGGAAAGACTGCAATCCTTACACTTAACGGCAAAAAAATCAAAGCTGTTCTTCCTGATGATGGCGAGTTTTCTGTTATGGAAGCAGAGGGTCTTAAAGGCAAATATGAATACGATGAAGATTATAGCGATATAAAGAAGCTTACAGTACATCTTGAAGATGTAAAAAGTGCTAAAATCACTGTCACATTTATGCCGGTATAACAAAAAAATCCGTACAGCAACTAACAACGTTGTTGTACGGATAATTTTATTCACTTAAAAAATCGAATGATTTTCTTCCGCTTACAGAGTGCTTACCATTGAAAATATCAACAGTAAGATTTCCTTCTGCTCCCACTAAAGCATAAATTCTTTTTATACTTTCGTGGGCTTTTTTACTTGCATCGATGGGGAAAATCTTGTCCTTTTCACCTGACTCAATAAGAAGCCTTCTCGGTGCAAGAGAAGAAGCGAAATCATAAATTTCCCCTGTTCTCAGAATATCGGGAATATAGTTATCGGGACAATGCCACATTGAAAGAATACTGCTTTTAAAGCTATTCACATAACCGCTTATAACAATTTTCTTAAATTCATTGCAAAGAACGGCTGAATAGAGAGCCGTAAGACCTCCTCCTGAGATACCCATTATGCCAAGCTTCTCATTATCAATATTACCTTGCTCCAAGAGGATTTTACCGCAACATATTGCCTGAAAAACACGCATAGAAGCAGTTGTTAAGCCATAGGGCAACAGATGATGAGAAAGCTCATCGCAGGAGCTTATATAAAACGGCTTGATTAAATCCTTATTAAGCCTTGCTTCGCCAAATCCGAAAAGTTCGGGAGCAATAACCACACAGCCTTTTTTAACAAGCTCAACTGCAAAATTTTTTTGATAATTATCGAAATAATTAAAATGCTTTTTATTACCCTTTTTTGAAATATTAAGAATCTGCCTTACACCGTAGCCGTGACCGCAAAGAGCCACAACACCGGGTGCAGAAGCTTTCATATTATTGGGAGTAAGCTTATAGAAAAGCATTGTAAGATTTTTTGCAATTTCCACGGAATATTTCTGCAAGGTATATTCAGGGTAAACCAAGGGCTTACCAACCTCAACAGGCTTTAATGACCATATTTTATCAGGGATGTTATTCAGACTGAAAATGCTTTCGGCATTTTCCTTAACCCATTCCCCTGCTTTTAAAGCATCTTCCCTTGTGGCCGCTTTTTCATAAGGGCTTTTATAAATCTCATTATAAAGCCCTTTCATAAAAGCATCGGGAGAATACTGACTTTTTCTCATAACGCACCTCAAAATCAGAAATCGAGTTCACCGATCAGCTTAACGTTTTTACTGTCTGTTCCAAGGAAAATATTGTATTTCTTATCTATCTTCCATTCCTTGTTTTCAGAATTATAGAACATAATATCCTCATAAGGAATCTGAATTTCAACTTTCTCCTGCTTGCCTGATTCAACGCTTACACGCTTAAAGCCCTTAAGAAGCTTAACAGGTCTGTCCTCTTCTTCGTTTATTGAGGAAGCATAAACCTGCAGCACCTCGTCACCTGAAGCTTCACCGATATTTTTAAGAACAGCAGTAACCTTGAAGGCATCATCGCCCTTTTCAACACCACTATCACAAACATCAAATTCAGTATAGGAAAGACCAAAGCCGAACTGATATTGAGGCTCAATCCCCTCTTTATCAAACAATGTATAGCCGTGATAGTAGCCGTAATCAATTTCACGTTCTTTGTCTGCAATATGTAAAAATGAGGGATAATCCTCATCGTTATATGCAATTGTAAAGGGTAGCTTACCACCGGGATTAACGTCACCGCTGATTACATCTGCAAGAGCATTACCACCCTCAAGACCGCTATAGAAAGAGAAGAGAATTGAATCTGCAAGGTCTGCCCATTCCTTGATAACATAGGCACTGCCGCCCATTATATTAACAATAAGCTTTTTGCCTGTTTCAGATAATGCTTTTATAAGCTGAACGTCCTCTTCTGGAATATGTATATCAGCTCTGTCACCACCTGAGCCCTTAGGCTTCTTTTTAACGTTACCAAGGTTTACAAGGAATTCACCCTCCTGAAGCCAGTCACTACCAACGCAAACAACAATATATTCTGAAGCCTTAACCGCATTCTGAGCTTCAACAGTATCGCAACCGTTATATACGGTTACATTTTCTTCACCGAAGCGTTTTTTCAAGCCTTCGTAAGCAGTTATTGTATAAGGGCTGAAAACATTACTGCTACCATGGTCACCAACATTGACCTTGTCAGCATATCTGCCTACAACAGCAATTTTCTTACCATCTGCAATAGGAAGCGTTTTGCCTTCGTTTTTAAGAAGAACTGTACCCTTGCCTGCTACTCTACGGGCAAGCTCGGTATGTTCTTTTGAAAGAATAACGGATTTGGGTTGAGCATTATAATAAGGAAGAGTTTTGATAAGCGCTTTAAGAATTCTTCTTGCACACAAATTAATATCAGCTTCAGTAAGCGCACCCTTTTTAACCTTATGGTTTAAAACAGAATAACGGAAAAAGTAGGGCATTTCCATATCCATACCTGCTTTTACGCTTCTGACTGCATCATAAATACCATAGAAGAAGTCTGAAAGAGAGAAACCCTCAAAGCCCCATTGGTCACGGAGAATATCAGTTAAAAGCTTCTTGTTTTCACAGGCATAGGTACCGTTAACTTTGTTATATGCGCCCATTATGGACATTGCACCTGCATCAATACATTTTTTAAAATGAGGAAGATAAACCTCGTGCAAGGTTCTTTCATCCGCTATTGCATCTACCTTGAAGCGTAAATCCTCAATGCTGTTAAGAGCGTAGTGCTTAGGACAAGCGATAATGCCGTTTTCCTGCATAGCTTTAGTAAGCGCAACACCCATCTTACCTAAAAGAAACGGGTCTTCGCCGTAGGTTTCCTGCGCTCTGCCCCATTTCGGGTGACGAAGAAGGTTAATGCAAACACCTGCATAAAGGTTTGCACCTAATGCACTTGCTTCTTTAGCGAAAACCTTACCCACCTCATATTCCAAATCATCATCAAAGGTTGCACCACGAAGCATTGAAACAGGGAAGCAGGTACATTTACCCATAACAATACCACGAGGACCATCGGTAAAAAGAACAGGCGGAATCCCTAATCTTTTACAGCCACCTGCAGGATAAGCTTCACCGTTATAATATCTGCCTTTTGTAAGTGTATTTTTAACAGTAACACCCATAGCATGGCCCTGCATAAGACGGATTTTCTCTTTTAGTGTCATTTCGTTTAACAGCTTTTCAGCAACATCATCAAGGGTTTCCTTAACGGGATTTTCTTTATAGAGTTTTATTGCTGTTTTAAAGTTCATAATTATCCCCTTTCACGCCATGGTTTTAAGCATATCTTCTGTTATTTCGTATTGGGTTGGTTTGTTATTTATGTAATTATCAAACTGCTCAATCATATAATCTGCCATTCTTTCGGTTTCGTTACCAAGGCTACCTGCAATATGAGGAGTAACAATTGCATTAGGACACCAGAAAAGCGGACTGAAAAACGGAGCATATTCATTTTTGAGAACATCCACAACTGCAGTTCTTGAGGGATGGCAAAGTAAACTTATTGCAAGAGCAAGCTCATTCACCTGATCACCTCTGCCGGTGTTTATGAATGTACTATGCGGCTTCATAAGCTTAAAAAGCTTTCCATCAAAGATGTTTTTAAGCTCTTTTTTATTTGCAAGGTGATTGCTTATAACGTCGCATTCTCTGAAAATTGTTTCAATGTCACACAGGGTAACACCAAGCTCATTTGCTTTTTCTTCTTTCACAAATGGGTCATAGGCAAAAACGGATACATCCAGAGCCTTAAGCCTTTCTGCAACGGAAGAACCGATTGCACCAAGACCAATTAAGCCAACCCTTGAGCCATATCCACCTACACAGTTATGAGTATGTATAAAGGAATATGGTAAAAAAGATTTATACCTTTTTGCACCCTGAAAATAACCCTTTAAGGCTAAGGTAATCTGAGAAACAGTATATTCCGCAACGGGAACTCCGTTTGCCGCAAACGCACTGAACACTCTTACTCCGCAATCAAGAAAAGGCTTGGCAAAATACTGAACCGTGCCCGCACTGTAAAAAAGCACCTTGAGATTGGGCATATATTCTCTGATTTCATTTTCCGAAAACGACGGCATTCCCCAGGTTGCAAACGCAATTTCACAATCGTTTAAAAAGTCTTTACAGCATTCGATGTTGCTTTTATCAATTCTGCCCGAGATTTCACCGAAGGCTCGGAGTTTTGTTAAAACAGCTTCGGTGTAAACCTTTTCAAACGCACCCTTATTTTCACTGAACAATGCGATTTTTATAACAATCACCTCAATATGCTTTGAGTCTGTTTACATCTTTTATAAAATTCTTTTCTTTTG
>JAZSGZ010000005.1:0-107589 GCA_045532945.1 Acutalibacteraceae bacterium | reverse complement strand
CTGCGTTTTACAGGAGTAAGAAAATGTAATATTGTTGGCTGGCAGGATAATTATTTCTGCGACATTTTTGGTGCATATTTGAATTTTCATAGCGACCTATTTGGTAAAACTCGTGATGACAAGCTGATAGTATGGGCGGATAGGGATGGTTTTAATCCCATGAATTATACGGAAGAAAAACTGATTTCCACTAACGGAAAACACAGTACTTATATAATTGCTGAAAAGCTGTTTTGGAGAATAATGACGGAGGACTAATTAAGAGCGACTAATACTAATTTGTAGAATAGATAACGCACACTACTATTGGTCGTTCTTACCCTCACTTATACTACTTTTGGTCGCTCTTTGGCATAAGAAACAGTACAGCATCAGTTGTGCTGTTTTTTATTTTGTGTAGAAAATATTTAGTGGGACTCGACCCCCCACTCGGCGAAGCAGAACACAGCACTTATTTTCTATATTTTAATATTTATTGAACTTTTCCTTTAAAATCTTGCTTTTTAATAGGTTTGATATATAATTATATCGTTTGATTTTTATTAATATCAGAGGTGTTTTATGGACTTGTTTATTACAATTCTGGTATGCTTTCTTGCAGGTGCAGGCGCAGGTATAGGAACAGGCTTTGCAGGTATGAGTGCCGCAGCGGTTGTTGGTCCTTTGCTGACGGTATTTTTGGGGATACCTGCATATGAAGCTGTCGGAATAGGTCTTTTGAGCGACGTGCTTGCAAGCGGTATCAGTGCGTACACATATAAGAAAAACGGTAACCTTGATATAAAAAACAGCTTGCCTCTTATGGTTACGGTACTTGTTATGACTGTTGTGGGTAGCCTTGTTGCCAGTTGCTTGCCTGAACGTGCAATGAGCGGTACAATGCAGGTCGGTATGTTGTTTATAGGCTTGAAGTTTTTGCTTAAGCCTGTAAATACACCTAAAAGCGTTTTACAGGAACAAAGTGCGAGACAGCGTATTGTTAAATCCGTTATAGGCGGAAGTATAATAGGCTTTATCTGCGGTTTTGTAGGTGCAGGCGGGGGAATGATGATGTTGTTTATATTGACTTCATTCCTTGGCTATTCATTACATATGGCTGTTGGTACGAGTGTGTTTATTATGACCTTTACCGCACTTACAGGGGGAATAAGTCACTTCGCTATTGGCGGTGTTCCTGATTTACTTTGCACGGTTTTGTGCGTGGCCTTTACACTTGTGTGGGCGCGTATTGCTGCTAAAATTGCCAACAAATCAGATGCCAAAACGCTTAACAGGGCTGTAGGTGTAATACTTGTGATTACAAGTGTTGTCGTTATGGCGTTTAAGCTTTTTTCATAAAAAGTACCTCTCACGGAACGTGAGAGGTTCGTTTTATTTCCCTGTATCAACCATTTTCATCCCTGTTGCCTTCTGTCCCCAGGCGTTTGCCCAGGCTTCGCAATAGAGCTTGTAGTATGACATATTGTGTTTCTTGCGATAACCTGCAAAGCAGTTACACCAGATAACCGACGGCAGGGCAATTACTACATAGTAAAGGGGACCGAGTAACAGGCATTGCCAGGTGTGACCGTATTCGTGGATGCGTGTATTATAGGTCCATTCGGGCTTTGTGTGTCCGTCCTTTACGAATATAAACAGACCCATTGAAAGTCCGCCTGCATTCCAGGGGAGATAGACTATATTTGCCTTGCCGAACTTTTGGTGAGGTCTTTTCATTATAAGTACGCACACCAGGTATGCAATACCACCAACAATATTCACAGGCAAGCCCCACGTCCACTGAATCACATAAAACAAAATATCCTGTATTGTGTGCAGGGCGTTTTTTTCTCTTTCAGGGGGATTTTTAACGGTTATGTCAATATTTTTTATATTTTCCATAATCATTCAGCCTCCGTAATCAGTTTTGCATCTTCCTTCTCTTTTTTGATAAGGATGATATATTTGTCCTCTTCGTCCTTGTCGAGAGTGTGTCCCTCTGTTTCATCATTGTCCTTACCAAGCCACGTGTTTTCCAATTTATAGCCTGTCAGCAATTCGCAACGCTCTTTTTCATAGTCTGTGAGTGTAACATTGCCGTATTTACGCTTTGTAGCAATAGCGGCACGAATCATAGTGTGGTCGTCCTTTGTCATCTTAAAGCGCCTGAGCATAAGCCATGCAATAAGCGCACTTACCATAGGAAGAACAGCTACACACACCTTTATACCTGTCAGTGCGAGTCCAGTTTGCTGAATATATTCACCCTTGACGTTGCTTGTTACAAGACCAAAAGCATCAAGCGTATATCCGACAGCAAAGGTCATAATACCTTGAACAACCTGCTTTACCATTGTGTTGAAGGTGCTCATAACACCTTCTCTGCGTCTGCCGGTGATTAACTCGTCAACATCGGTAAGGTCGGGCAGAACGTTGTTACCTACAAATCCTATGCCACTCATACCGAAGGGGTAAAGCACGGCGCCACCCAATATGAGCAAAATAAGGGGGAGTATGCCTGCACTTCCTGCTGATGTACCGGGCTTTACTAAAAGAAGCATGCCCAAGCCAATTATCATCATAGGAGTTACCACAGTACCGCATTTGCTTTTGCCCATTTTCATTGTAAGCGCATAGTTTAGAGGGAATGCGAGGGACTCAAAAACACCTGCAAAGGTATTGTAAATGGGGTAGTATTTATAAAGATTTGCAAGGTATGTTATGAAATATATAATGGTGGTGGAATAGAAGCTTCGTGCCATCTGCCAGAAGAATGACATTGTGAAATAATCTCTGAAGGATTTGCTTCTGAAAACCTGAATATATTCATTTATAGCAAACTTTATATCTAATTTGGGATTTATGTCATTAAGTGAACTTGGCTCCTTTACGGACTTAAAGGTAGCAAATATCGCACAGGCATATACTATGGAAAGCACGATACCTGTAACAAAGAATGGGGCTGCAGAATCCTTTGAAAGCTCACCTGAAGAGCCGAATATCTTAAGGAATATAAGCAATATGATGTATGATGGCACCATACCAACGGAATTGAAAATATAGCTTACGGAGGTGTACTGTGTGCGTTTGTTATACTCCGGCGCAAGGGTTGGCAGCATAGACGTATGGGGAACATCCACCATTGTGTATGCAGTTTTGTAAAGGATATAAGCAAAGCCGTAATAAATAATGCAAAGTGTGGGGTTAGCTTTGCCATCCAGACCATAAGAATTCCACAGCATTGAATACGATAAAACAATAAATGGAATACTCCAAAGAAGATACCTTCTGTGTCTTCCATGTTTTGAACGGGTACGGTCTGTTATGATACCCATAATGGGGTCATTCACACCGTCCCATATTGTTGCCAGCATAATTATAAACGTGGCGTGTTTCAGCTCCATACCTACAACGTTTGTGAGAAACACGGTGAAGTACATACTGATGATGTATCCGCCACCACCCATAAAGATATTTGCAAAGCAATATTGAATCATAGGCCATACTGTGTCGATAAACTTACCTTCCACACCTATTGCCCTTTTAAATCTTTCGCCCAAAATAATCACTCACTAAATTTAATTATGAAAAAATCATACCATTATATATAATGTTTGTCAATTAAATGAAGAGACACAAGCAACGAAAACAGTCGCTTGTGTCTTAATTGATTTAATTCATCCAGATGTTAAAGATTTTTACAAGATAGCGCAGAATTGTGTAAAGGAAGTCTGCAATTTCAAGAGTGCCTTCGAGGAAATTGTTGCCCATATTTGCACCCTGATCATTTACTCCGTAGCCGGTAAGTGTGCCCTTGTTATCGTCTACACCGTCATCATTTGCGAATGACTGAAGGAGAGGTGATGCAATAGCCACCAGGAGATATTCACCTGCAGTTACACCCTGAGTTTCGTCTGTGACCATATCAAGTATTGAATCAATTGCGCCCACACCGTTTGTGGCAAGAATTGCGCCTGCAGCCTGGAAGATGATTGTATCATCAAGGTATGCGAATTCTTCCTTGATTACAAGTGACATTACGAGGAAAAGAATCTTAACGTCGCGCTCATAGAGGGGATAGTGCTCACTTCCTGCATAGTGTGCGGCAACAAGCTCTGTTGCAACATCCCAACCGTCCTTGTAATCGCTGTCGGGGATATCAATGTTATATTTCTTTGCAAGCTCCTGTGCACTGCCCTCACCGTAAAGGGGCATATTGAGAACGTCATTGAAGGCATCAACAACACCGCGAACAAGGTCATAATAAATGTCAGAGGGCTTAATTCCTAACTGCTCATCGTTAAAGCCACGCTCAAGTCTGTATTCAACACCATTCTTAAGGTATTCTTTTGCGAATGCGTTGAGCCCCTGATTCATAGCGTCAATCTGCTCCTGTGAGTAGCCGTCAACAGCGGCTGTGAGAGCATCTGTGTCGATTTTATCAACGGTCTTCACCTTGTATGAAATCTCATTGTCATTCATTTCAATGAAACGGTACTGTAAGGGGTACATCGTAAGTGATGTTGTAGCAAAATCTGAAATTTGGTTACCTGAAGGAGATGTATGTGTTGTAGCATCACTGCAATGCTCGTGACCTGAGAAAACAAGTCTGATACCTGCATTTGCCCATTTGTCGGCAGTAGCGGTATGGTTGCGGATAATGAAATCGTGGCTGAGAATTCTCTGAGCCGGCATATGGTCAAGAAGGTTGTGGTGCATCATAAGGATGGGGTATCTGCCCTCATCATAAGCTCTCTGTGCCTGGTCAATAACCCAGTTAACCTTGTCGTCTGTCATACCGTCCTCAGTTGATTTGCTGGGGTCATTACTGTCAAGTGCAATGAGACGGTATTTTTCTCCTAAATCTGCAATATATGAAAGTCCTTCTTCCTCGATTGCCTGGTCATAACCAAAGTCTGCATAAATTTCACGGAATTTTGCGGCATCGGTGACACAGTATTCACCGAGATTGCCGTAGTCGTGGTTGCCGGGTATAACATAAACCTGCTTGCCTGAGGTCTCCTCAAACTCCTTGAACATTGCGGCAACTGCCTCGTGCTCCTCAAGAATGCTCTTGCCGTTGTCAGCAAGGTCACCCGAAACAAGGAGAAAGTCGATGTTCTTGTTATTGGCTACCTGATTAAGCATTTCTTTGATGATAAGACCGCTTTCATTTTCCATTGCCGCACGTCGGTTTGCATAGCCGTAAATGGGATCCTCGGAGAACCATTCAAGCTCCTCATCAGGAACGTTGTAATGTAAGTCGGATGCAACTGCATAGGACAAATCAACGCCATTTCGTGCCGCCTGTGCAGAAACTGCACAAAGTGATACCAAAAGGGATATGGAAAGAATTACGGAAATAAATTTTTTCATATTTACACCTTCTAATAATTTATATGTAATAATTTAACATATTTAATGGGGATATGTCAATTAAATAAAAAAACATCGGTTGAAAATCAACCGATGTTTTGATATTTACCTCTGTACTCTTCCGCTTCCGTCTCCGCCTGCAAGCTTTTCAACCTCGGCAACAACGACGCGGTTGAAGTCACCCTCAACAGAATGCTTGAGTGCGGATGCCGCAACTGCGAATTCGATAGCAGACTGTGTGTCCTTGCCACTGAGAAGTGCGTAGATAAGGCCACCGCCAAAGCTGTCACCACCGCCGACACGGTCAACAATGTGAAGGTGATATTCCTTTGAAAAGCAGTAGTTTTCGCCGTCGTAGAGCATACCTGCCCAGTCGTTGTCGTTAGCAGAAATTGAGCTACGAAGTGTAATAGCAACCTTTTCAAAGCCGAATTTATCAGCCAACTGCTTAGCAACGGATTTGTAGCCCTCTTTATTAAGCTTACCGCCGTAAATATCGGTGTTTTCGGACTCGATACCGAAAACGTCCTTTGCATCCTCTTCGTTTGAAATACAAACATCGATATATTTGCAAAGCTCTGTCATAGCTTCTCTTGCCTCTGCCCTTGTCCACAGCTTACCGCGGTAGTTAAGGTCACAAGATATTTTTACACCCTTAGCCTTTGCCGCAATACAAGCCTGCTTGCAGATTTCAACAAGGTTACTGCCGAGAGCGGGAGTAATGCCTGTGAAGTGGAACCAATCGGCACCATCGAAAATTTCATCCCAGTTAAAATCAGCGGGGTCTGCTTCCTGAATAGCTGAGTGTGCGCGGTCATAGATGCACACGCTACCACGCTGTGAAGCACCCTTTTCAAGGTAGTAAATACCTACTCTGTCACCACCGCGAACAATCTTTGATGTATCTACACCGAAATAACGGAGTGAATTTACTGCCGCCTGACCGATAGCGTGAGAGGGGAGCTTTGTAACGTAAACGGACTCCATACCGTAGTTTGCGAGAGAAACTGCAACGTTTGCTTCACCGCCACCGAATGTAGCCTGAAGCTGGTCGTCCTGGAAGAAACGGTTATAGCCGTTAGGTGCAAGACGAAGCATTATTTCACCGAATGTAACAACCTTTGCCATTATGAACGAGCCTCCTTAACAATTTCAACAGACTTTTTGCAAAGCTCTGTAATTTCGTTCCATTTCTGATTGTCTATAAGGTCTGCTGTAACCATATAAGAACCGCCACAAGCTGCGATAACAGGGCAGGAGAGGTATTCTTTGAGGTTGTTAAGACCTATACCGCCTGTGGGCATTACCTTGAACATAGGGAATGGAGCACTCATAGCCTTGATTTTTGCAAGACCGCCTGACTGCTCAGCAGGGAAGAACTTAAGCACATCAAGACCGAGTCTGTATGCTGTGTGATAATCGGTAGGTGTGGTACAGCCTGCGTAAATGGGAATATTCTTTTCCTGACAGTATTTAACTATATATTCATCAAGACCGGGTGTTACAATGAACTTTGCGCCTGCCTCGATAGCTTTGTCAACCTGCTCTGTAGTGAGAACGGTACCTGCACCCACAAGCATTTCGGGAACGTTTTCGCTCATAAGCCTGATTGCTGTGTCAGCACCCTCTGCACGGAAGGTAACCTCTGCTACGGGCACACCGCCTGCAACAAGAGCCTTTGCAAGGTCAACAGAATCTCTCTCGGGGTTGTTAAGCTTAATAACCGGCACAACGCCGATAGACATAATTTTTTCAGAAATAGGATTCATACTGAACATCCTCCATACATTATTTATTATAGGCTTTTTCACAAGCCTCAAACAAACCGTTTATATATGTTGCGCCGAGAGCGCGGTCATAAAGTCCGTAGCCGGGCTTACCTGTTTCGCCCCAGATCATTCTGCCGTGGTCAGGTCTTACGTAACCGTCAAAGCCTGTTTCAACAAGGGCTTTAACAATTTCATACATATCAAGGCTACCGCATTTTGAAAGGTGACCCTGTTCCTCGAAGCTGCCGTCGGGGAGCACAAGCACCTGACGGATGTGCATAAATGCGATTCTATCCATTGCAGAATACTTCTTAACCATCTTAACAACGTCGTTTGTTGCAGCACAACCCAGTGAGCCTGTGCAAAGGCAAAGCGAGTTTGCAGGGCTGTCAACAATGCTGAGCATTCTGTCAAGGTTTTCTTCACAAGTAATAATTCTCGGAATACCGAAAATAGAATAGGGCGGGTCATCCGGGTGGATTGCCATTCTTACGCCACATTCCTCTGCAACAGGGATAACCTTCTTAAGGAATTTTTCAAGGTTGGTCCATAAGCCTTCCTCACCAAGTTCACCGTAAGCGGAAATAAGCTCACGTACCTCGTCCTGCGAATAGCTTGAATCCCAACCGGGGAGGTGGATATCATCCTTAAGGGGGTCAAGACCCTTCATCTGCTCCCAGTACATAACAAGGCTTGTTGAACCGTCATCGGCAAGCTTGTCAAGCTGAGTGCGTGTCCAGTCAAAAACGGGCATAAAGTTATATGTTACACACTTGATACCGTATTTTGCACAACGGCGGATATTCTCGCAGTAAACGTCAATGAGCTCATCTGCATTATCTCTGCCGAGCTTAATGTTTTCGTGAACGGGGATAGACTCAACAACATCAAAAATAAGTCCGTTATCATTGCACTGTTCAACCATTTTTGCAATGCTTTCCTCGGGCCATACCTCGCCGGGCTTAACATCGTAAACTGCGCTTACCACACTGCGCATATTGGGAATTTGTCTGATATATCGAAGTGAAATAGGGTCGGTTTCACCGTACCAACGGAACGACATTTTCATAAATTTTCCTCCAGTGAATTGGCATAATACATTATCATACACCGCAATTATATCATTATTATTATGTAATGTAAAGTTGAAAAATATCTCAAAAAATCTTTTTGTTTGACATAAAATACCAATTAATGGTATTATAGCAATACAAATGTGAAAGAGGGATGTTTTTATGGTGTGTCAGAGGTGCGGATATGGTAATGCAGATAATGTTGCATACTGTGTGCATTGTGGCTCGGGGCTTTATGTTAATGTGGCAAATGGTAACAGCAATGTTCAACCATACGTGCAGAGCGCACCTGCTTATGGCAATTATCCTGCTCAGCAGAGTATGTATACGGCTAATCATTATGCACCATCGCAGGACTCAAAGGCAAAGAAAAAGGTGTCCTATGCAAAAACAATATCCATAGTAGCAATTGTAATGGGAATCGTGTCGTTGGTAAGTATTGTTGCAGGTTTCTTTTATCCCGTGTTGTGGTTGTTGGTGTTGCTTTTACCTATTCCCACATTTGTTTGTGCCGTAGTTTCCAACAGTATGTGTAGAAAATATAAAAATGATTCAGAGCATTCTGATAGTGTAAAAACCATACGGTCATTTAATCGTCTTGCCAAGCTGGGTGCTATTCTTACGATGGTTTTAACAACGCTTCTTATAATAGGCATAATCGTTGTTGTGCTTGTTGGGGGAATAACGGCATTTTCGGATGCGGTTAGTGCATTAGGTGGCATTTTTGAGAACTTTAACGAAATTGTAGACACAATCAGTGATTTGGTTAATATGTTTTGATTATAGTCTTTAATAGTTTTTATGAAAAAATCCCCTGACTCTTGCGAGTCAAGGGATTTTTGTTGATTGAATTATTCAGCCTTTAATTCTTCTGTTGCTGAGCCGATAGAAAGGGAATATACTTCACCTTTTATAATTTCGGGTGCAGACAGAATAACCACAGCAAAGTCAAGCACAGGTTTGTATGAGATTATGGTATTACCGTTTGAGTCCCTCAGAGTGATTTGTGTATCTGCAGTCTGATTGCCTGAATTTATCGCAATAATTCCCTGCGAGGAATCACTGAAGCTCTGAGCCATACCGGAAGCGCCTGTGCCGATAAAAGTACCGCCTGAAATTGTTGCGCTTTTGTCGTAATCAAGTGTTGCGGTATCACCTTGAGTGGGTCCCACAACGGTTATGTTACCGTCTGTGATTTTTATGGTACCGTTAGCATCCATACCATCTCCGGAGGAATTAATGAAAAGTGTTCCTCCTGATATTACTATGCTACCGTTGGAGTTCGAGGACATTCCGCCGGGCATACCTCCGCCCTTGCCTCCGGGACCTCTGCCTCCGGGACCTCTGCCTGCATCTTCGGAGAAGTCACCAAACATACCGTCGCGTCCACCTTCAAAACCACTCATATCCATACCGCCTGCAGCATTGATTCCGTCATCGCTTGCTTTGAGGTTAATGCTTCCGCCATTGATCTCAATGTTCAGCGCCTCAAGACCTTCATAACATTCAGAAATATTGAAATCACCTGCGGTTACGGTAAGTGTTTCTTCGGCGTGAACAGCGTCATCACCTGATGCTATGCTGAACTTACCGCCGTTAACTGTGATTGAAGTATCAGAATGAATTGAATCATCTGCAGAGCTTATATTAAAAGTGCCGTTTGAAATCAAAATACCGTTAGTGGCCTTTAAGCCCTTCATACTGGTGCTGTCATCTTCTGTTATTGTTGTGCCGGTTTGTATATTTTCAGGATGCATTCCACCTGCTTTGCCGCCGTCCATAAATCTGCCGAAGGAGTCGGAGTGCTCCTTACTGCCGTTTTCACTGCCTCCGCCAACAAGTAAATCTATAGTGCAATCTGCGATTTGCAGATATGCTCCTGCATCAATACCGTCACCCTCTGCGTCTGCTTTTATTTTTCCGCTTGAAATATAAATAAAGCCAAGGGAGCTGTCGTCTGTGTTTTCTGCGTGGATGGCATCCTTGCCTGCATCAATTGTAAGTTCAGAACTTGCAATTCTTATGCTGTCGTTAGCATCTAAGCCGTGAGAGGCAGAGTTTATAATGTGCTTTCCGCCTGTTATAACTAAATCATCCTTGCAGACAATACCGTGACCGGCAGGTGAGGTTATGTTCAGCGTACCGTTTCCGTTTATTGTAAGATCCTGATTTGAAAACAGCGCAGAGTCAATGTTGTTTTCGTCTGTAGAGGCGAAGCTTCCGCCGTTGGCAAGGGTATTGATTGTACCATTTGCAAGCGTTAAGAATACTTTGTCAGCTTCCTTAATGTACAAGGCAGCCGAGCTTTTATTCGTGATAGTCACTCCGCTGAAAACAAGCTGTAGCTTGGCAGTATCGGGTGCGTTTACAATCAGCATACCGTCTGTGAGGTTTCCTGATATAACGTAGGTTGCTTCTTCTGTAACGGTGATTTCAGAGCCTGAAATATTTACACTGTCTGAGCTTGCGGTTGCAGAGCTTCCCTCCAGGTTGATTGTTACAGCCTCGTTCACAATATATTCGGTTTTGAAATCTCGCTCAGTAAACATATCTGCATCAGTTTTTGTGAAATCGACCTCTGCAGGCTCAGCAGTACTGTTGGTGGTGTCCTCATTTTCAGAATTTGATAATGCGGTGACTGTCGGGATTGTGTTGTTGAGGTTTCCTTCAGGACTGCAACTGCAAAGTAAACCGAGTATGAGTGTCATAATTATCAGAATTGATATTGTGTTTTTCATAAAAATCCTCCCGTTATAGCTCTGTTCCAACAGTTTCCTGCTTGGATACGGTAATTTCAAGGTTTCCGTTCCTGCAGCGTATCTTATCAATCATTTCCTTCTCGCGTGAGGCATCACGGAGCATAATGTTATATGTCAATTTGAACATACTTCCCATATTTGTGCTTTTTACACGCACAAGGTCATAAGAAACTGTGAATTCAGAGAAAATATCATCGAAAACACCGGAATAATCTAAATCCTCAGGAATTGTAACGGTAAATGTCTTGAAGATTTCAGAGTTCTTTTTTGTCCTGAAATTCAAACAGTTATAAATAACAAACATAAAGCTCATAATAACGGTAAATAAAAGAGCATAGCCTATATATCCCATACCTGAGATAAGCCCTGCACCCATTGCTAAAAACAAGGCGCAGATTTCTTTTGCTGTTCCGGGAACACTTCGAAATCGCACAAGACTGAAGGCACCGGCTACAGCAACACCCGTTCCCACATTGCCGTTTACCATCATAATAACCACACAAACAACTGCAGGAAGAAGCGCCAGTGTTATAACAAAGCTTTTTGTGTATCGTGTACGATACATATAAGCAAAGGTCATCAGAAGTCCTATTACAAGTGATGCTCCAAGGCAGAGCAGAAAATCAGTTACACTGATTACCGCGGTCAAATCGGTGTCAAATAATCCTTTGAAAAAAACATCAAGCATTTTTATTTACCTCCAACATATTATATGAGTTTATTGTGTGGGCTTTCGGAAAAATCAGAGTTTTGTATGCAGTTCCGTATTTTGAAAAAGAGGTTTCGTACAGCTTTTCTTTTGAAAGTATATCCGTCATCCATAGCGGAATACCGCCACTACATTTTATTTCCATCAAAACCTTTCCCTCGGGGAGAATCGGTGTGCCGTATATATCGGACTCAAGAGACAAATTATCCTGTCTGCAAAGTATGGTGTCATCAAAGGTCACGCGGAAATCTGTGCCGTCAACCGAATAATATGCTTCTCGCTCGTAAGAAAGAAAAACTGTAGGTTTCAGCCTGCCGTACAGCTCCATACAATAGTTGATTTCATTTGTGATTTGTGTGTGATTATCGGGAAGCTTAATCCCTGAAAGCCAAGCTATAGCATCTTTGTTCGATAAAGCAACACGACGCTTATATACAATATGCTTATATTTCTTTTTCAGCTCAACAAAAACTGTACCGTCAGGGGTTACCTTATTGTAACTGCGTATGCGTAGCTTCTCCTTGTACACAGGCTTTTCAACAGAGCGTCGAATTAAAAGAAAGGTGTCCGTATCATAATAAAGGTTACGGATAGTTGTTCTGCCGTATTTGTCAAGTCTCATATATGGGGTTATTGTGGCAATAACTCTGTCCTTTTGTTCCTGTGTCAGCATATACTTCAATTCGTATCGTTTGAATACGGCTTGAAATGGCATAAAAAATCCTCCCGTACCGTGATACTGCCATTGTACAGGAGGAAGATTGAAGTTTTATTGAAAATTAGTTTGCGGGGATATGAACCTTGAATTCCACGAAACCATTGTAGCAAAGAACCTCTATAGTGCCCTTGTGAGAATCGGTAATTGCTTTAGCTATAGCAAGACCTAAGCCGTAATGCTTATCCTCGCTGTTACGTACGGTGTCTATACGGTAAAAGCGTTCAAAGATTTCTTTGCGTTGTTCAGGAGGAATTTCGTTACCTTTGTTAATAACCGAAAGCCTTGCAATGCCTTTTTCTTGTGTCAGGGATAGCGTTATTTCACCCTGCTCAGAACTGTGGCGTATAGCGTTATCCAATAAAATGGATACAAGCTGTTTGAGCTGTGTGCTGTCACCCTCAACATTGATGGTGTTTGAAATATTGCTGTTGAGAGTAAGTCCTTTTTCAAACGCAACACTTTCAAAGGGAAGGACCTCTCCGGCAACCAGACGGCTGAAGTCAATGGTTTCCGTTTGCGGTTTTACATTTTCGGTTCTGGCAAGGTCAAGTAACTGACTTACCAATATTACCATACGCTCATTTTCGTGTTGTATATTCCGTAGCCATTGGTTGTCACCAAGCTCACGTGAAAGCAACTCTGCGTTTGCGCTGACAACTGATATAGGTGTTTTTAACTCGTGACCTGCATCAGAAATAAATTGCTTCTGCTTGTGATAGCTTTCTTCAAGTGGTTTAACAATCTTTTTTGCCAGATATACTGACAAAAAGAAAAATACAATTAAAGCAACACCACCAAACAGAAGCGTGTATCGGAATAAGGTTATGGCACTTTCGTTGACAACAGTGTTATCCATAAAAGCTACAAGCGTGTAACCATCCTTTTCCGATTTTAAAAATGCAAGATTCTTTGTAGTACCGGTGGTTTTTTCGCCTTTTATAATATCCCTCGCTATTTTCTCCAAATTGGTATCGGTATGTATCGTCGGAGGCTCGTTACTGATTTCGATAACATTGCCGTTACGGTCAAAGGCAACCGTGTAAAAGGTGGATAATCGGAAAACAGGAGATTCAGGGTTGAAGGCGGGGTTGAAGCCGTGATTACTGTCAGGTCTTGGTTTTGCGGGTGGAGTAGCATTTTTGGATGATTGGGGAAGAACATACATTTCTGTATGTGCACGTAGCATCTGTCTGTTCTGCTTTGTCATTTCAATATAACTGGAACCATAAATAATGCCGAGTGTACCTATCCATAAAAGCACAAGTACAGACATAATTGAAATGACGATTTTCCTTCTGGTTTTTTCAAACATTGTTATACCTCAATTCGTATCCGATACCGCGTACGGCTTTTATTTCCGTCTTTGCTTCCACAAAGGCGAGCTTTTTTCTGGTGAAGGACATATAAACCTCCACATTGTTGTATTCGGCATCACTTTCAAATCCCCAAATTTTAACAGCCAATTGTTCGCGAGTAAGAATTTGACTGCTGTTTGCTATTAAAAATTCAAGAATTCGGTATTCTTTTTCGCTTAATTTTACATTATGACTGTTGGTGGTACAGGATAATGTAAGTGTATTTATATCAAGTGTAATGTCACCGAAGGAAAGAGTGTTATCGGTGGCACCGAGAGTTCTTCTGCCAAGGGCACGAAGCCGGGCAAGAAGCTCTCTTGTCATAAAGGGCTTTGTAAGATAATCATCAGCACCGCTGTCAAGGCCGATAACCTTATCGTCAAGGTCCGATTTAGCGGTGAGCATCAATATAGGTGTTGTAATGTTTTTACTGCGAACTCGTCTGGCGATTTCATAACCATTCATTCCCGGTAGCATAACATCGAGAATGACAATATCATATATGTTGCTTTCGATTGCGCTCAAGCCATCAGGACCATTGTCATGATGATCCACCTCGTATTTTTCAAGACGGAGTATTTCGCAAAGCGCCTCTGCCATTCTTTTTTCATCTTCAATAAGTAAAATTCGCATAAAGTCACCTCCGCATTAAAACATTATAACATAAAATATTGAAAAAATATTGAATAAACTTAAATTCAACAGGACAAGATTATGTGCATTTATATTTAATATGGTATAAAAAATCCCCTGACTCTTGCGAGTCAAGGGATTTTTGTTAATTGAATTATTCAGCCTTGGGAGCGTAAAGGTCCTTGAGTCTGAGAAGGTGCTCATATCTTTCAAGAGCAGTCTGCTCTGACTGTGCGAAGAGTGCTTCTGCTCTTTCGGGGAATGAACGTGTAAGAGAAGAATAACGTGCTTCGTTGAGAAGGAATGCCTTATAGTCGCCTGTAGCGGGCTTAGAATCGATTGTGAAGGGGTTTTTACCCTCAGCCTTAAGAGCGGGGTTGTAACGGAACATATTCCAGTAGCCACACTCTACAGCCTTCTTCATTTCGTTCTGGCAGTTTGTCATACCGCCCTTGATTGAATGCATTTCACAGGGTGAGTATGCAATGATAAGTGAGGGACCGTTGTAAGCTTCTGCTTCCTTGATAGCCTTGAGAGTCTGATTCTGGTCAGCACCCATAGCAATCTGTGCAACGTAAACATAGCCGTAGCTCATTGCGATTTCAGCAAGGCTCTTCTTTGCGATAGCCTTACCTGCAGCAGCAAACTGAGCAACCTGACCGATGTTACAAGCCTTAGAAGCCTGTCCGCCTGTGTTTGAGTAAACCTCAGTATCGAATAGCATGATGTTTACATCTTCACCTGATGCAAGAACGTGGTCAACACCGCCGAAGCCGATATCGTATGCCCAACCGTCACCACCGAAGATCCAAACAGATTTCTTTGAAAGGAACTCTTTGTTAGCGATGATTGATTTGCATGTATCACAGCAAGAACCGTCACCGATAGCTGCAACGAGTGCATCTGTAGCAGCGCCGTTCTTTTCGCCATCGTTAACTGTGTCGAGGTAAGCCTTTGCAGCAGCCTTAACTTCGTCAGAAGCCTTGTCAGACTCAACGAGTGTTTCAACCTTAGCGATAAGGCTGTTACGGAGAGCTGACTGACCAAGGAGCATACCGAAGCCGTGCTCTGCGTTATCCTCAAAGAGTGAGTTAGCCCAAGCAGGACCCTGACCCTTTGCATTTGTTGTGTAAGGTGATGTAGCAGCAGGACCACCCCAGATTGATGAACAGCCTGTTGCGTTTGAGATATACATTCTGTCACCGAAGAGCTGTGTTACAAGACGAGCATAAGCTGTCTCTGCACAACCTGCACAAGAGCCTGAGAACTCAAGAAGAGGCTTCTTGAACTGGCTGGAGATAAGGTTTGCAGAAGATGCAATACCTTCTTTTTCTGTAACGTTTGCTACGCAGTAGTCAAATGCTGCCTGCTGAGCATCTTGGCTCTCACGAGAAACCATCTTAAGTGAGTTTGTGGGACAAACACCGATACAAACTGCACAACCCATACAATCCATAGGAGAAACAGCAAGAGTATACTTGAAGCCCTTGTTTGTAACTGCCTTTTCCTTAGTTGCAATCTTTGTAACCTCAGGAGCATTTGCAGCTTCTTCCTCGCTCATAGCGAAGGGACGGATTGTAGCGTGGGGACATACATAAGCACACTTGTTACAGCCAACGCAGGTTTCGTTGTTCCACTCGGGAACCATAACTGCAACACCGCGCTTCTCGTAAGCAGATGCGCCCTGCTCGAATGTACCGTCAGCGTGGTCTGTGAATACTGATACGGGAAGAGCATCACCGTTCATAGCACCAACGGGCTTCATAATGCTGTCAACCATCTTAACAAGCTTTGCGGGACCTTCAGATGCAACAGTGTTGTCTGCATCTGTAGCGTTTGCCCAGTCAGCAGGAACGTCAACCTTCTTGAATGCGCCGAAGCCTGCGTCGATAGCCTTGTGGATCATATCAACGATATCCTGGCCCTTCTTAAGGAACTTAAGGGCAGCGTTCTTCATATAGCCGATTGCTTCGTCCTTGGGAAGAACGTTTGCAAGAGCAAAGAAAGAAGCCTGAAGGATAGTGTTTGTTCTCTTACCGAGACCGATTTCTGCAGCAAGGTCGATAGCGTTAACTGTGTAAAGCTGAATGTTGTTCTTTGCAATGTACTGCTTTGTTTCAGCATTGAGCTTTTCAGCAAGCTCTGCCTCGTCCCACTGGCAGTTGATAAGGAATACACCGCCGGGCTTAACGTCGTTAACGATCTTGAAGCCTTTTTCGATATATGCAGGTGTGTGGCAAGCAACGAAGTCAGCCTTGTTTACATAGTAGGGGCTCTTGATGGGCTTGTCACCGAAACGAAGGTGAGAAATTGTAACGCCACCTGTTTTCTTTGAGTCATACTGGAAGTATGCCTGAACATATTTGTCGGTGTGGTCACCGATGATTTTGATAGAGTCTTTGTTAGCACCAACAGTACCGTCACCGCCGAGACCCCAGAACTTGCACTCGATTGTACCCTCAGCAGCTGTGTTGGGAGCTTCCTCTTCGGGGAGTGAAAGGTAGGTAACGTCGTCGTTGATACCAAGTGTGAAGTGCTTTTTGGGCTCTGCCTTTGCAAGGTCTGCATAGATAGCAAAGATAGATGAAGGAGGTGTGTCCTTAGAACCGAGACCGTAACGACCGCCTGTTACTGTAAGACCTGACTTGCCACAAGCGTCAAGAGCTGCAACAACGTCGAGGTAAAGAGGCTCACCGATTGAACCGGGCTCTTTTGTTCTGTCAAGAACAGCAATCTTCTTAACTGTTGCAGGGAGAGCTGCAACGAATTTCTCTGATGCGAAGGGTCTGTAAAGACGAACCTTGAGAAGACCAACCTTCTCGCCCTTAGCTGTAAGGTAGTCAATAACCTCCTCAGCAACGTCGCAGATTGAACCCATAGCAACGATTACGTTCTCTGCATCTGCAGCGCCGTAGTAGTTGAAGAGCTGATAGTCTGTGCCGAGCTTTGCATTAACCTTACCCATATATTCCTCAACAATTGCAGGAACGTTGTCATAGTAAGTGTTGCAAGCCTCTCTGTGCTGGAAGAAGATGTCGCCGTTCTCGTGTGAACCGCGCATTACGGGATGCTCGGGGTTGAGAGCTCTCTTTCTGAAAGCATCAACAGCATCCATATCGCACATTTCCTTAAGGTCCTCATAGTCCCAGATTTCAATCTTCTGGAGCTCGTGAGATGTACGGAAACCGTCGAAGAAGTTGATGAAGGGAACACGGCTCTTGATTGTTGCAAGGTGAGCAACTGCACCAAGGTCCATAACCTCCTGTGTATTTGTTTCAGCGAGCATTGCGAAACCTGTCTGACGACAAGCATAAACGTCTGAATGGTCGCCGAAGATGTTAAGTGCGTGTGAAGCAACACAACGAGCTGATACATGGAAAACGCTGGGAAGAAGTTCACCTGCGATTTTGTACATGTTGGGGATCATAAGAAGAAGACCCTGTGAAGCTGTGTAAGTTGTTGTGAGCGCACCGGCTGCGAGTGAACCGTGAACAGTACCTGCAGCACCTGCCTCAGACTGCATCTCAGAAACCTTTACGGTTGTGCCGAAGATGTTCTTAACGCCCTGTGCTGACCACTGGTCAACGTAGTCTGCCATAGGGCTGGAAGGTGTGATGGGGTAAATACCTGCTACTTCTGTGAACGCATAAGACACGTACGCAGCGGCATTGTTACCGTCCATGGTTTTCATTTTTCTTGCCATAGTGTATTTCCTCCTATAAAAAATTCAATTATTATATAAGTATTATAAAAACACCACTGATTATATTACCACTAATTTTGTCGATTGTAAACATCCAAAGTTAAAAAAATCACAATTTTTGAATTATTATGAAAAATCAACATATAACTGCAAGTATTGAGTAAATATATAGTTACAATACTAAAACTATTGACAAAATCAGGATGAATAAATATAATATATCCTGATATGGTGTAAAATCAGCATATTATATTTTTCTTCTTGAAAGGAGCTAATCCAACTATGGATGACCCCGGACCTAATTTTATTTTGGCCCAATTTATGAACCTTTCTGCACAGGGTAGTGCAGGCGAGCTTGCAATTAAACTTGTTTTACTTGCAGTACTTATTCTTGTTAATGCCTTCTTTGCTATGTCGGAGATTGCCATCATTTCACTCAATGATGCCAAGATTGAAAAAATGGCTGACGAAGGACACAAAAAAGCGAAGCTTGTTTTAAAGCTTACAAGCAATTCAACCAAGTTTTTATCAACAATCCAGATTGGTGTAACACTTGCAGGCTTCCTGTCATCAGCTTCAGCGGCAACCTCATTTGCCGAGATGCTTACAGGTGCCATTACAAAGCTTACCGGTGTTTCCGAGAACATTATTTCTCCGGTTTCGGTTGTTGTTATCACACTTATCATATCGTATTTCTCACTTGTTTTCGGTGAGCTTGCACCAAAGCGTATCGGTATGCAGGTACCTGAAAAGGTTGCATTTACAGTTGTTAAGCCCTTGCTTGTTATTTCGAAAATAACAACTCCGTTCGTTAAATTCCTTTCACTTTCAACAAACGGTGTTGTGCGTATACTCGGCTTTGACCCCAATGCAGACGAAGAAGTGGTAACCGAGGAAGAAATCCGTATGATGGTTGATGTTGGCGGCGAAAAGGGTGTTATCGAGGACACTCAGAAGGAGATGATTAACAACATCTTCGAGTTCGATGACCTTGATGCAGGTGATATTATGACTCACCGTACTGATGTTATCGCTGCGGATATCAACACCGTGACTCTTGACGAGTTTATGGGTCTTGCCATTGAATACGGCAGGTCACGTATTCCTCTGTATGACGAGGATATCGACAACATTGTCGGTATCGTTTACGTTAAGGACCTTCTCAAATATGTCGGCAAAGAGGTTAAGGCAAAGGGCACTCTTAAGAATATTATGAGAGAGCCTTACTTCATCCCCGAAACAAAGGCTTGCGGAGAGCTCTTCAAGGAAATGAGCTCACGTAAAATTCAGATGGCTGTCGTTGTTGACGAATACGGCGGAACGGCAGGTATCCTTACACTTGAGGATATCGTTGAAGCTATTATGGGTAATATTCAGGATGAATATGACCAGGAGGACGAAGAAATTTCAAAGATTGACGATAATACCTTCACTGTTGACGGAACTATCGATATCGAGGAAATTGACGAGCTTATCGGCAAGGAGCTTCCTGAGGGTGACTATGAAACTCTTGCAGGCTTCATTATGGATGAGCTCCAATGTATTCCCAAGGACGGCGAAATGAATGAGGTTGTATTTGAAAATGTTAAGTTCACCGTTCTTAAGGTTGACGATAAACGAATTGAGAAAATAAAAGTTGAAATCACACCTGTTGTTGAAACAGACGACGATGATGATAAAAAAACCAATAAATCAAATGATGATTAAAAATATAGACTGCATCCTGTAAATCGGGTGCAGTTTATTTGAATGAAGGACAATTTATGAAAAAGCTTTTTTGCCTGTGTCTGGCGGTTTTTATGGTTGCATCAACGACAGTTGTTGCAAATGCGGTAAAAATTGAAAAGGAACAATATACAATTGAGTTACCTGACAGCTTCACCGAGGTTCAAGAATCAAAGTTCATCGGTGATAAAAATGAAAATCTGTCAGTGAGTATCGAGGAAACACCGAAGCTTTCCGTTTGCGTTGCGGATATGTCACAGAAGGAAGCTGAAAGATATGCGGAAACAATAGCGGAGCTTTCACAGAGTGCTTTCGAGGTGGCAGGTCGCCAAGGCTCAATGGAGGCTTTGGGTGCAACGGTTAAGGAGCAACCCGACGGAAGAAAGGTTCTTGTTACAACGTATAAAACAACGTCTGCAGACAGCGGTAAGGAAACAGTACGTTATCAGAGAATATATGACTTTTCCTGTGTAAATAACAAATACTCCTTTGTGCTTACTGCAGAAAGTGAAAAGGAGCTTGATGATTTTGAACCGGCATTTGCTTCAATCACCATTAACGAGGCAGAGGACAAGGGCTTCAAGGGTGATATAGGTGCATATATTACGGTTGGTATCATTTTCGGTCTGTTTATTTTGGGTATAATCAGATTTATCAGAACACCTGCAAAGCGTAAGGCAGGTAAAATAAAAAACAAAAAGAGTAAAAGATAAATATAAAAATCAACCCTTCACGTCTTGTGAAGGGTTGATTTTATAATTTTGCTTCAAATATACCTATGCTTTCTCTGCCTGTTATGTTGTTTGCTGTGTTACGGGCATTGAAGTAAAGCCTTAATTTACCGTCGTAATATGTAAGGCAACAGGCGTAAACGTACTGAGCCATCCATTTGTTGCCGTTGCACACCTGCGGTGTAAGAAATTGCTTTACAAACTCAAAGTTTATACCGTCCTCAGATCGTAAAAGCATAATTGCAGAGTGGCTTTTACCATCCTTTTCAAATATGCCGTTCTGCAGTCCGATGTAGCAGTCCTTCAGCTTATAAACCTTTAAACAGCCTGAGCAAAGGTTAAGATAAGGGTTGTTTTTGTCAGGGCTTATAATGGGCTCGGGCAAGGATGTGTAGCCTTTGTTTATATGGTCACTTTCAGCAAATGATATGTGTGTAGGCTCACAGAATCCGCAATCCTTTATAAAGGTCTGACCGCAGGAGTAGTACATACGGTAGCGGTCATTTTCTTTTATGAGAAATGGGTTTGATATTGCTGTGCCGTGGCTGTCACTTTCATAATGACGGCTTTGGGTTATTACAGGATATGGGTCACTCCATTGTGAGAAATCTGTTGATTCGGTGCAATATATTTCACTTTTCCACTTGAAGCCTGCAAGGGAAAGCAAATTCATTATAACGGGCCTTGTTCTTTCGTAAAAAAGGTAATACTTACCGTCAACGTAATTTATGTTGGGGCGCATTGCTCTGTTTACGATTTTGCCTGTTGGCTTAAAGCTGATACCATCCTCGCTTTCGTACCTGTAAACACCGAAAAAGGTGTGGCAGAATAAGTGCCACTTTCCGTCGTGGGATTTATCGGGTGTAATTACGGACGGGTCTGCAATAACAAAGCTTGTCAGCGGATTTTTGATTACAGGGTTGCCCTCGTATAATTTGAAATTCGCATTGTTAATATCATTGAATGTAAGGTTAATCATACAAGCACCTTCTTAAAATAATCCCCGACCTTGGTCGGGGATAGCTTTTTATTCATTTATTCCACAGCATTTTTTGTATTTCTTACCGCTGCCGCAGGGGCAGGGATCGTTTCTGCCGGGCTTTTTGTCTGCCTTTTTAGGCTCTTTTTTAACTGTGCCGTCACTTGAACCTGAAGTTGAAGTGATTTTAACTGTTTCTTTACGTTCGACGGGCTGTTCCTTGCGGATTCTTGCCTGAAGAACAAAGTCAACAGTACCCTCACGTATACCATTTGTCATTTCCTCAAACATATCAAGACCCTGATCGCGGAAGATAATTACGGGGTCCTTCTGACCGTAGCCCATAAGGTTCATACTGCGCTTGAGCTGGTCCATTGCGTCAATGTGCTCCATCCAACGGATATCAACGTTACGGAGAAGTCCCACACGCTCGATTTCCTTGATGGTTTCTTCACCGTATTCTTCCTTACGGCTGTCGTAGAGCTCCTGTGCCTTGTCGAGAAGCACCTCTGCAACATCTTCGGTTTTCTTGAGACCCTCAATGTCGCTCTCCTGAACAAGCCAGGCGTATTTTGTGAGAAGTCCTTTGATATTCCATTCGTCTGTGCCCACATTCGGCGGACAGTAGAAGTCAACCATTTCGGAGATTGTGTCAACAATCATCTTCTGTATAAGTGAGCTTATATCCTCACCGTCAAGCACTTGATTACGCTGACCGTAAATAACCTCACGCTGTTTGTTCATAACATCGTCGTATTTGAGCACGTTACGGCGGATGGCAAAGTTGTTGCCCTCAACCTTCTTTTGTGCATTTTCAATGGATGATGTGAAGATTTTTGCCTCGATGGGCATATCACCTATGCTCTTGAAGGCATCAAGTGTGTTATAGAAGCGGTCGCCTGCAAAAAGTCTTAACAAATCGTCCTCTGCTGACAGGTAGAAACGGCTTTCACCGGGGTCACCCTGACGGCCTGAACGTCCGCGGAGCTGGTTGTCAATTCGTCTTGATTCATGGCGCTCTGTACCGATGATGAACAGACCGCCTGCCTCACGTACCTTTTCTGCCTCGGCACTTGTCTGCTTTTTGTATTCTGCCTCAAGCTCGCGGAATTTCTGACGGGCATTGATGATGTCCTCGTTGTCTGTTTCCGCAAAGCCTGTTGCCTCTGCAATAAGCTCCTCGGTAAAATCAAGCTTACGCATCTGGTTCTTTGCCATAAACTCGGGGTTACCGCCAAGGATAATATCGGTACCACGGCCTGCCATATTCGTTGCAATTGTAACTGCACCGAATTTACCTGCCTGTGCAACGATTTCTGCTTCCTTCTCGTGGAATTTAGCATTGAGAACCTCGTGCTTTATACCGCGTTTTTTAAGATATCTTGAGAGCTTTTCACTCTTTTCAATATTGACTGTACCGACAAGCACGGGCTGACCCTTTTCGTGGCATTCAACGATTGTGTCAACAATTGCGCTGAACTTTGCTTCCTCTGTTTTGTAGAGAATATCGTCATTATCTACACGTGCAAGGGGCTTGTTTGTAGGAATTTCAACAACGTCAAGTGAGTAGATTTCCTGAAATTCGGCACTCTCTGTCATAGCGGTACCTGTCATACCGGAAAGCTTCTTATAAAGACGGAAATAGTTCTGGAAGGTGATTGTGGCAAGGGTTTTGCTTTCGTGCTCAACCTTTACGCCCTCTTTTGCCTCAATTGCCTGGTGCAGACCCTCGCTGTAACGTCTGCCGAGCATAATACGGCCTGTGAATTCGTCAACGATAAGCACCTGACCGTCCTTCACAACATAGTCAACGTCACGAGCCATTGTGCCGTGTGCCTTAAGTGCCTGATTGATGTGGTGCTGGAGTGTAAGGTTTTCCGCATCCATAAGGTTTTCAACATTGAATGCAGCCTCAGCCTTTGCAATACCTGTTTTGGTAAGAGTGGCACTCTTTGCCTTTTCGTCAACCAGGTAGTCGCCGCCGCTTTCCTCGGCAACATCCTCTGCATCTACCTTGGAGTCAAGCTCCTTTACCTTAACCATTTTAAGACGTTTAACAAAGTCGTTTGTCATACGGTAAAGGTCGGTTGATGCTTCACCGATACCTGAAATGATAAGGGGAGTTCTTGCCTCGTCAATAAGGATTGAGTCAACCTCGTCCACAATGGCAAAGGCGTGTCCGCGCTGTACGCGTTGCTCCGCATACATAACCATATTGTCACGAAGATAGTCAAAGCCCATTTCGTTATTTGTACCAAAGGTGATATCGGCGGCATAAGCCTCCTTACGCTCGGAGTTTGTCTTTTCGTGAATGATAAGACCTACCTTGAGACCCATAAAGCGGTAGATTTTGCCCATCCACTCCGAGTCACGCTTTGCAAGGTAATCGTTTACTGTAACAATGTGCACACCTTCACCGCTGAGTGCGTTAAGGTATGCAGGGAGTGTGGCAACAAGTGTTTTACCTTCACCTGTTTTCATTTCTGCAATTCTGCCCTGGTGAAGAATGATACCGCCGAGAATCTGCACAGGGTAGTGCTTCATACCGAGTACACGCCACGCAGCCTCACGGCAAGCGGCAAATGCCTCGGGTAAAATATCATCAAGTGTTTCGCCCTTTTCAAGACGGGCTTTGAATTCGGGTGTTTTTGCCTGAAGCTCCTCATCCGAAAGTGCGGCAAACTGCTCCTCAAGTGAAAGCACGCTGTCCTTGATTTTGGATATACGCTTGATTTCCTTTGTGGAGTAATCACCGAAAAGTTTTTTGAGCAAAGACATTTTATTCTCTGTCCTTTCGTGGATAAAAATATACAAGGTACATTGTACCACATACCACTTATTATTGCAAATAAAATATGGTAATTTAATTTTTGTTTACAATTCCGTGAAAAATTGATAGGATATTAGAAGAAAAACAAAACTTTTTGCAACAAAACACAATTCTTTTGACTCTATATAGATGCAGGGCGTAAAAATCAATAAAATTTTATTCGATTACACTAAAGAGGGGTGATTCTCGGTGAATGATGAAAACATAATGCTTGTTGAATTATCGAAGAAAGGCGATGCCCACGCGTTTGCCCGGTTATATGCTGTGTACAGTAATGAATTGTACAGGTATGCTCTGTATATGACGGGTAACCCCCACGATGCGGAGGATTCTGTGCAGGAGGCAGCCATCTCTGCGTGGCGCAGTGTACATAGCCTTAAGGAAAACGATAAATTCAAGGTATGGCTGTTTAAAATACTCACAAACAAGTGCAAAACCTTGCTCATAAGGAATAACAAGAGCCACGATGCTTTGCCTGTGGAGGAGTATGACTTTATCGGTGCAGATGATGATTTCACTGTGGGCACCGAGTTAAAAGCTGCCTTGCAAAGCCTTACACCGCCCGACGGACAGATTATAATGCTTTCCGTGATAGGTGGTTTCACAAGTGAAGAATTATCACAGATTTACAATATGAAGCCTTCCACAATCAGGTCACGGCAAAAGCGCGGACTTGAAAAGCTGAAGGTTATACTTTCCTGAAAGGAGTGCGTGTTATGAGCAATGAATTTGAAAAGGAAGTTCTTAATGCCGAAGAAATCAAAAATATTGACGACGCTTTAAAATCTAATGAAAATATCGCATTACCCGAAGGCCTTTCTCCGGAAAATATTGAGAAAATGCTTTTAGAAGAAAGAAATGAAGTAACCGCCGAAATAACACCCATACCCAAGAAAAAATCTTATAAAAAGAGAATCGCGGCATTTGCTTCTGCGGCAGCGGTTTTTGTTGTGGTTGTTGTGGGTGTATTTGCGGTAAAGCCTTGGGAAAAGCAACCCGTGAAGCCTGCGGAACCCACCGCTAATAATTCTCCTGCTGTAAATGAAAATGAATATGCAGAGATTGAATTGATGTTCAAGGATTATTCCGAGAAATACAAGAAGGAAGAAAACAGATTCCGTTATACAGCGGACGGTTTGTTTGACGGCTTCGGAGCAAAAAATGAAAGTGCTGTTGTTATGGATAGTGCAACCTCGGGTGCCGCACCGAGTGCCGGCAATACTAACGGTAACTATGTTGAGCTAAAGTCAAGCTACGGTAAAACAAATGAGCAGGTTGCGGGCGTAAGCGAAGCCGATATTATTAAAAATGACGGTAAATATCTTTACAGTGTAGCAGCCCAAAACGTTGAGTGGGATAAGTTTTACAGAGAAATGGACAGATACAACGCATATCTCAGCGGTGATGAGCAAACAACTGTATTCTCAGGTCAGACATCACCGGGCTACAACCCTCAGGCAAAGGATGACGTAGCAGAAACAGTTACCGAGGACCCAAATGAGTACAAGGTGCAGACTGAGTTGCCCACACTTGTGTACAACTGTGCCGTTACCATTTTCGAGCCCACGCAGGACGGTAAATTTAATCACGTTTCAACAGTAAATATTACGGAAAATGAAGAGAATATTTACTATATGAGCATCAAGGAGCTTTATGTAAGCGGTGACAGACTTATTGCCCTTGTGGAATGCAGCACGGTTGACGAAAGGTCAACGGAAAGCTACAGAAGAATTTATTACGGATATAACAACGATATCATTACAATGGCGGTCTGCTTCGATATTTCAGACAGGAGCAATCCCACAGAGATGTGGCGCACATATCAGGACGGCACATATATTTCATCACGTCTTATCGGTGAACAGCTTGTTATGATGTCAACCTACGGCGTTGACCTTAACTGTGACGAGGAAGGGGTTGTTGAAAATTGCGTGCCTATGTACGGTACAGATATGGGCAACTATGCACGCGTGCCCTGTGACTGTATCTGTATTATGGAGGAAATTTATGACACACGCTATCTTGTGGCTTCAACCCTTGATATAAAGGATGTAAACACAGTAAAAACTCAGGCTGTTCTCGGTGCAGGTGAGGATGTTTATTGCACAACCGAAACACTTTATGCTACAAGCACAGCCTATGAAAGAGACACCGTGAAGGCAGAGGTTTTCGGATATTCCGAGGCGAAAACACAAATTTATAAGTTTGATATCCGTGACTTTGATGTTAAATATCTGGGTAACACAACCGTAAACGGTACTGCGCTTAATCAATTCAGTATGGATGAGCACAACGGCTATCTGAGGATTGCAACTACAACAGGAAACTGGGGTGACAGCCTTACAAATCAGGTTTACGTGCTTGACAATTCCTTGCAGATTGTTGGTGAAATCACAGGAATTGCAAAGGGTGAAACCATAAAATCGGTACGCTTTACAGGGGATACAGGTTACGTTGTTACATTTGAACAGACAGACCCCTTGTTTGTAATCGACCTTGCGGACCCTGTGAACCCTCTAATAAAGGGCGAGCTTAAAATACCCGGCTTCTCCGCATATCTCCACCCCGCAGGCGACGGACTTCTCCTCGGTGTAGGTGTTGACGGTGACGAAAACGGTCAGAACGGCGGAATGAAGGTGTCTCTTTTCGATGTGAGTGACCCTCAGAATCCCGTGGAGTGTGATAAGGTTACAGTCAGTGCACCGCAGAGTGAAAACAGATATACCTACCTGCAGAGTGATGCTTACTATAATCACAAGGCGATGTGCTGGGATGCGGATAGCTCAACTATGTACGTGCCTTATACCGAAATGATTGATATTTATACCACCACAGGCTATGAGAATATTCATTACGGAAATATCCTTGCAGTTAAGGTGGATACGGTGAATAAGAAGCTTGTTTCCGACGGAAGCTACAAGGTGCTTACTTCAGATAATAAATCCTACAGCAGCTTTTGCAGAGTCACGTATATTGATAATGTGATTATGGGCTACGTCCAGGGTGATAACACCTTCTATTCATTCGATAAAGCTACCAAGGATTATCTTGATAAAACTCAATTAGGCTAAAATGTTTCCAAACCGAGGGTTGGCGAGAGCTGATCCTCGGTTTTTTGTGTTAAATGTATAAATTGAAGCTCTTTTTTTGTTGCGGATGTGGTTGAAATGTTTAAAAACCTATGATATACTGTAAAATATAAAGTATAAAGGGGTAGTACATATGGCTGAAATGGATAAAAAACAAAACATTTTACAGGCTGTGAAGTTTGCACTCTTCTCCGCATCTGCAGGAATTATACAGGTTGTCAGCTTTACACTTCTTAATGAGGTTGTTGTACCCAACATAAATATACAGAACGAAACTGTTATGAAAATTCTCAGCTCCGAGTACGGTGTGTGCTATCTTGTTGCGCTTATTCTGTCGGTTATCTGGAATTTTACCTTCAACAGAAAATTCACATTTAAATCAGCTACAAATATTCCTGTGGCAATGCTTAAAATATTCGGCTTTTATTGTGTTTTCACACCCATTTCCACAATTATCGGTGAAGCAGTTTCACGTAATACCACCTGGGAGTTTGCAGAATATATAATTCTGGCGGTTACTATGATGACTAATATGATAACCGAGTTCTTGTTCTGCCGTTTCGTGGTTTACAAGGACAGTATGAATACAAACAACCTGGCACAGAAGGAAAAGGAAAAGCTTAATGTCACAGAGTAAAAAGATAACAAACACCCGAATCTGTCCCGTTTCACGTAAGTGTGGCGGTTGTCAGCTTATGAATATGACCTATCCCGAACAGCTTAAGTTCAAGCAGGCAAAGGTGGGTAAGCTCCTTTCGGGATTTCACAGGGTTTTGCCCATAATCGGTATGGATGAGCCCTTTCACTATCGCAACAAGGTTCAGGCGGCTTTCGGCAGAACAAGGGGCGGTGAGATAATCTCGGGTGTGTATCAATCAAGTACACACAACATTGTAAAAACAGATTCCTGCCTTATTGAGGACAAGGCTGCCGATGAAATTATTCTGACTATCCGTCGTCTTATAAAAAGCTTTAAGCTTACTGTTTATGACGAGCGTGCAGGCAGAGGCTTTCTCAGACACGTGCTCGTGAAAAGAGGCTTTACAACTAACGAAATTATGGTTGTGCTTGTTACGGGCACATCTGCATTTCCCTCAAAAAATGATTTTATCAAGGTGCTTCTTAAGGAGCATCCCCATATAACAACCATTGTACAGAATGTAAACAACAAATTCACAAGTATGGTGCTCGGTGAACGTGAAACCGTGCTATACGGCAAGGGCTATATTGAAGATATCCTTTGCGGTTGTCGTTTCAGAATTTCACCAAAATCATTTTATCAGATAAACCCGGTGCAGACCGAGGTTCTATACGGCAAAGCCGTTGAATATGCAGGTCTTACAGGCAAAGAGAGAGTTATTGATGCTTACTGCGGTATCGGTACAATCGGTATTGTTGCATCAAAGGGCGCAGGCGAGGTTATCGGCTGTGAGCTTAATGCAGATGCGGTACGTGATGCAAAAGTAAACGCTAAAATTAACAACATTGATAACATCAGCTTTATCTGTGCAGATGCCGGTGAATTTATGCTGTCAATGAAGGAGCAGAACGAAAAATGCGACGTTTTGTTTATGGACCCACCAAGGGCAGGCAGTGATAAAAAGTTTCTTTCAAGTGCAATTCACCTTGCCCCTGAAAAAATAGTTTATATATCCTGTAACCCTGAAACACAGCAAAGGGATTTGTATTATCTTACAAAGAATGGCTATAAAGTAAAGAAAATTCAGCCCGTTGATATGTTCCCGTATACAAGCCATGTGGAGACGGTTGTTTTGCTTTGCAAAACAGCGATATAAATTCATACTGAATTTGCGATATATACTGTCGTATGCGATATACCTTCGGTGCGATATGTGCCTTACGGCACGAGTAATTACCCATAGATTAGGAGATACCCAAAATGAACAGACAAGAAGCAATCAAAAGAGCAACCGAGCTTGTCGGTAAGATGACAACTGCTGAGAAGGCATCTCAGCTCAGATTTGATTCCCCTGCAATTGACAGACTCGGTATTCCCGAATATAACTGGTGGAACGAGGCACTTCACGGTGTAGCCCGTGCCGGTACAGCAACAATGTTCCCTCAGTCAATCGGTCTGGGTGCTACTTTTGATGAAGAGCTGCTTAATAAAATCGGTGATGCTATTTCCACCGAGGGCAGAGCAAAGTATAATATGCAATCAACACGCGGTGACCGTGATATTTACAAAGGTCTTACCTTTTGGTCACCAAATGTAAATATATTCCGTGACCCCCGTTGGGGCAGAGGTCACGAGACCTACGGTGAGGACCCTTATCTCACTTCACGACTTGGTGTTAACTTTGTAAAGGGCATACAGGGTGATGGTGAGTATCTTAAGGCTGCCGCTTGTGCCAAGCACTTTGCGGTTCATTCGGGACCTGAGCCTCAGCGACACTTTTTCAATGCCATTGCAACACGTAAGGATATGGAGGAAACTTATCTTCCCGCATTTGAGGCCTGTGTTACAGAGGCAGGCGTTGAAGCGGTTATGGGTGCTTATAACCGTACAAATGATGAGCCCTGTTGTGCACACGAGGTGCTTATGAATGAGTATCTTCGCGGTAAGTGGGGCTTTGAGGGACACTACGTTTCCGATTGCTGGGCAATCAAGGATTTCCACGAAAATCATAAGGTTACCGAAACACCCGAGGAGTCAGTAAAGCTCGCTCTTGAAAAGGGCTGTGACGTTAACTGTGGTTGTACATACGAAAAGGTTATGAACGCTTACGAGCAAGGTATTCTCGATGAGAAATACATTGACCGTGCTTGTATCAGACTTTTTACTACACGGTTTTTACTCGGCTTGTTTGATAAAACCGAGCTTGATGATATTCCCTACACAAAGGTTGAATGTAAAGAGCATATTGAGCTTGCTCACAAGGCAGCTAAGGAAAGTATTGTAATGCTCAAAAACGACGGTGTTCTTCCCCTTAACAGAGATAAAATCAAGTCAATCGGTGTTATTGGCCCCAATGCTAATAACAGAACATCACTTATCGGAAATTACCACGGTACATCCTCACGCTATACAACAGTTCTTGAGGGTATTCAGGATGTTGCAGGTGATGATATCCGCGTTTACTATTCAGAGGGATGCCATCTTTGGCAGGACAGAATAGAGTTCCTTTCAAAGGAGGGTCAGCCTGATCTTCTTGCAGAGGCACAAGCAGTAGCAGAACTTTCAGACGTAGTTGTGCTTGTGGTTGGTCTTGATGAGGTTCTTGAGGGTGAAGAGGGTGATGCAGGTCCCGGTGATAAGGTTGACCTTCTCTTCCCCAAACCGCAAAGAATTCTTATGGATACCGTTTTTGCTACGGGCAAGCCTGTTATACTTGTTAATATGTGCGGTAGTGCAATGGATTTACGCCTTGCAGATGAAAAGTGTGCTGCAATTATTCAGGCTTGGTACCCCGGTGCACGCGGTGGTACAGATGTTGCCGAGATTATGTTCGGTGATTGCTCACCCTCGGGTAAATTGCCTCTTACATTCTATGAGTCAAGTGATGATTTACCCGATATTACAGATTATTCAATGAAAAACAGAACATACCGTTACTTTGAGGGTACACCTCTTTATCCCTTCGGCTTCGGTCTTACCTACGGTGATTGCTATGCAACTGCCATGACTGTTGAAAGATTATTTAATAATGGCGAGTTTGACGGTGCGCTTGTGAAGGTAACGGTTAAAAATGACGGTTATGTTTCAACAGAGGATGTTGTTCAGGTTTATATCAAGGACGAAGTATTCCCTGATGCGGTAAAAAATTACAGCCTTTGCGGTTTCAAGCGTGTAAGCCTTGGCGCAGGTGAAGAAAAGACGGTTGAAATTAAGCTCCGAAAGCGTGAGTTTACAAGCGTTGATAATGATGGCAACCGTGAGGTTTTTTCAAAGAGGTTTACGCTGTTTGCAGGCCTTTCACAGCCTGACAAGCGAAGTGAGGCACTTACCGGTCATAAGGCTCTGTCACAGACAATAGAGCTTTAATTAAAGCTGAAATCAAAGAAAGGAGGGCACACGGTGGAGAATTTACTGTACTGTACAATCAATATATTTTGCATAATGATTCTTGTTTCCATTCTGCGAAAGCTTTACGTCAGTGTGGATAAGCGTATGAACAGGGTTATGCTTACCTGGTTTATAATTGCATCCATAATCCTGTGTGTAAGTGATGTAGTTTGGGGAATTGTAGATTTTACAAACTCCTGGGTTGCCATGCCGTATATTTCCGTTATTGTGAATATGGCATACCATATGTTCACCGGTGTTGTTTCCTATTTGTGGTTTCTTTACTCCGAGAGTGAGCAAGGGTCAAAGAGCGTTAAAACCAAAACAGGTCTTATATTGGGTATTTTGCCTGTTGTAGTGCTTGTGATTCTTGTGGGGGGCTCTGCAAAGTACGGTTGGGTGTTCCATGTTGACTCTGACGGAGTTTATCACAGGGGCGATTACTATCTCGTGCTGACTACGATATGTTTTTTTTATATGATAACTACCTCGCTGAAGGCCCTTGTAAAATCTTTTATGAAAAAACATTTCCTTGAGAGACAGCATTTTCGTTCGTTGTTTGCTTTTTGTCTTGTGCCTGCCGTTGCAGGTGTTTTGCAGGTGTTGTTTGTGGGTTCGCCGATGCTTTCGGCAGGTATTGCCTTTGCGGCATTACAGGTGTATATGAACTCTACTGAGCAGATTGTTTCCGTTGACCCGATGACTCAGCTTAACAACAGGGCTCAGCTTGAGAGATTTCTTTATAACAAGATGAAATCCAGAAGTGAAAATAGGGATATCATCCTCTTTATTATGGATTTGGATTATTTTAAGAAAATCAACGATACATACGGTCATATTGAGGGGGACGAGGCCATAATTATTGCTGCCGATGCAATTAAAAGGGTGGTTGGCAGAAATAATTTCTTCGCCTGCCGTTACGGCGGAGACGAGTTTGTTGTTGTTGCAGAAACGGCGACAGAGTATAAGCCCAAGGAATTTATAGCAGAATTGAATGAAGAGCTTTGTACGGCAACCGCGGAAAAAGGGAAGCCTTATACCTTGCATTTCAGCGTGGGATATAAACGCTATGATGAAAGTATAACGGATGTACCTGCATTTATAGCCAAAGCGGATGAGGGTCTTTACCGTATAAAAAATGCTCGTCCCAAGTTTAAGGACATTCTTTAAAATGAAAGTCGGTTCATTATCTGAACCGACTTTTTCTGTTGTTTTTTAAATAATTTTCAAAAAAACTGTTGACTATAAAAAAGGATAGGAATAAAATTATACTCGTTAATTTTTAAATCTGCCAAATGGAGTGATATATGATGATTAGAATCGGTCTTTACGGATATGGCAATATTGCTAAAGGTGTGGAGTGTGCTGTAAAACAAAACAGCGATATGGAAATTGCTTGTGTTTTCACACGTCGTGCACCGGAAACAGTAACCACACTTTCAGGTGCACCGGTTTACAGAACTGACGATGTGCTTAACCACAAGGACGATGTTGATGTGCTCATTATGTGTGGAGGCAGTGCAACAGACCTTCCCGAGCAGACACCTGCAATGGCAAAGCACTTCAATGTTGTTGACAGCTTTGATACGCACAAAAATATTCCCGTTCACTTTGATAACGTGGATGCAGCATCAAAGGAAAGCGGTAAAATAGGTATTATCTCTGTGGGTTGGGACCCGGGTATGTTCTCACTTAACAGACTTTATGGTAATGCAATCCTTGTTGACGGTGCGGATTACACCTTCTGGGGTAAGGGTGTAAGTCAGGGTCACTCTGATGCTATCAGACGTGTTGAGGGTGTCCTTGATGCAAGGCAGTACACAATCCCTGTACCCGAAGCACTTGATGCAGTCCGCAGCGGCTCACAGCCTCAGCTTACCACAAGGCAGAAGCATACAAGAGAGTGCTTTGTTGTGGCAGAGGAGGGTGCAGACCTTAAAAGAATTGAAAATGATATCGTTACAATGAAAAACTATTTTGATGAGTATGATACAACAGTTCACTTCATTTCTCAGGAGGAGCTTGACCGCGACCACAAGGGTATTCCCCACGGTGGCTTCGTTATCAGAACAGGTAAAACCGGTAAGGACCTTGAACATAATAACGTTATAGAATATAGCCTTAAGCTCGACTCTAACCCTGAGTTTACCTCTGCAGTTATCGTCGCCTATGCTCGCGCGGCATACCGTATGCACAAAGAGGGTATGAGCGGTTGCAAAACTGTTTTTGATATTCCGCCTGCATACCTTTCTGCTAAGTCGGGCGCAGAGCTTCGCAAGGAAATGCTTTAATAATTAACTGAAGGGTTCTGCTGTTGCAGAATCCTTTTTTGTTATATAATTTAATATGGTATACACTTGAAAATTTGCTTTTATGGTGGTATATTTGTTTTGTAAACTTGTTGTAAAAGGAGATTTGCTATGAGTAAAAAGATTCTTTCACTCTTTATGAGTGTGGTAATGCTGTTTACCGCTTTTTCTGCAATAGCAGGTGCGGTTTATCAGGTTGATGGTGAAATTACCGATTATCCCGTTATCATTGTGCCCGGTTACAGCGGTTCTGAGCTTGTTATGATAAATGATGACGGTACAGAAACACAAATCTGGGGTCTGAATATGGATTCGATTCTTGACCGTGTTCTTAACAGAATTGTTGATTTGGGAAAGGGACTTGTGCTCACTATCAAAGGCAACCCCGAATATCTCGGCAAAACCGTGGGTGAGGAAACCGAGGCGGAGCTGGAGTTTATGAAAATGAATGATGACGGCACCAGCAAGTATAATGTGCGTATTGCAAATCCCGATGTTCAGTCAACAAATATGGCATATATTCTTGAAAACGGCTTATCTGAAACTTATATCCATGAGCCTGAGCTTTCAGCGGAAATAGCCGGATATATAGGAGAAGAAAACATTTTCTTCTTTACCGAGGACTGGCGAACAAGCGTATATGACTGTGCGGTAAGGCTTGACAGCTATATTCAGGATGTTAAGGAATATACCGGCAAGGATAAGGTTAATATTATTGCTGTTTCTCATGGCGGACAGGTAAGTGCCACATATTTCAGCCTTTTCGGTCACAAGCAGGATGTTGATAACGCAGTTCTTACAGTTCCTGCTATCGGTGGCGCCGCCCTTGCTTATGATATTATGAGCGGTACTGCAAAGCTTGATGAAGAAACCCTTATCTATTATATCGAGCACGGCTTTGATACGGACGGTCACTACGCCTGGCTTCTTGAAGCTCAGCAATTAGGCTTTTTAGATGATATTGTTGAAGAGCTGTATCCTTATGTTTATAACGTAATCGGTAACTTCGGCAGTATATGGGATTTTATTCCTCTTGAATATTACGAGGAAGTTCGTGATATGCACCTTGACCCTGTGGAAAATGCAGCAATTATTGAAAAAAGCGACTACGTTCACTTTGAGGTTATGGCTAATTATCACGAGAATCTTCAGAAGTGTATAAATGAATACGGTATCAATATCAGCATTATTGCAGGCACAGGTATTCACGCGGTTTCCGGTCTTATGGAAAACTCTGATGCTATTATTGCAACCGATGATTCGACAGGTGCGAAGTGTGCACCCTACGGCAAACGCTATTCAGATGGTTTTACAGGTGCGCTTACACAGTGTGCTGACCCCACGCATGACCACGTTTCACCCTCTATGGAGGTTGATGCTTCAACTGCATTCCTTCCCGAAAACACATGGTTTGTTGAGGGGCTTTATCACGGAATGACCTTCCACGATGAATACAGCAGAAGTCTTGCTCTCAAGAACCTTCTTACTGATGAGATTGTGAATATTTATTCTGACCCTGCTTATCCTCAGTTCCACCAGTCAACCAACAATAATAATGCTGTTTATGTAACCTTTGGACAGATGAACCCGGGTGTTGTTACGGGTGCTGACAAGGTTATGATTATCAAGAATATTTCTAAGGCTTACCCTGTTAAAATTACTTCTGTTGAGGTTATGGGAGCGGACCTTATTGTATACTCTATGGGTACTAAAGCACTTGACCCCGGTGAAGAAATCCGCTTGCAGATTTCGGGTAAATTGCCTCAGGTAAGCAATGCACTTATGCAGGTCAATGTGTGCTATGAGCTTGTAGGTAATACTACTGCCCCAATCGGTAAAAAGCTTGTCGGCTTCAAGATTATGAACGGTGAATCTGTAGCTTATGACCCTGCGAACCCTTATGCTGATGCAGATTATGTTGTAGGCTATGAAAATGCGGTTGGTGAGAAGGTTGACGGAATATTAGAGCAATTCGGACTTTCTTACTTTGTGAGCCATATTTATCAGCTTATAATGTCCCTTCTCGATCAGTTGGGTATTGGACAGTTTTTGAAATAAATGGGAAAAGCCCTTGACTTATTGAATAAATAGTGATATAATGCGTAATCGTCGTGGAATGTCCACGGCGATTATTTCCTTGCTTCCGAAAACATCTAACGGGAGCCGGAGTCCATAAGGAGGTGCAAACGATGTCAAACTACGAAACAATCATCATCTATTCTGTTAAGAATGGTGAAGAAGCTGCAAAAGAGCTTTCAGAAAAGTTCAAGGCTATGATGGAAAAGAACGGTACAGTTGACAGCGTTGATGAGTGGGGTAAGCGCAGACTTGCATATCTCATCAATGACGAAGAAGACGGCTACTATGTTCTTTACAACCACTCATGTGAGCCTGAGTTCCCCGCAGAGCTTGAGCGTGTGCTCGGCATTACTGACGGCGTACTTCGTTCAATGGTTATTAAAAAATAAGAGGTGTGAAAGATGCTTAATTGTGCAGTTATTATGGGTAGACTTACAGCTGACCCGGAACTCCGCCAGACTCCTAACGGTGTGTCTGTTACAAGATTCACTGTTGCAGTTGACCGCGGTTATGTAAGAGCAGGTGAGGAAAGAAAAGCTGACTTCATCACAGTTGTTGCATGGCGTCAGACTGCTGAATTCGTTTCAAGATATTTCTCAAAGGGTTCCATGATTGCTGTTCAGGGTTCTATTCAGACCGGTTCTTATGAGAAAGACGGTATCAAGCGCTCAACATTTGAGATTGTTGCTGACAATGTCAGCTTCTGCGGTTCAAAGAGTGAATCCGGCAATGTCGGTGCTCCCAGAACACAGGATACAGCTCCCGCTTCTTTCTCTAATGGCAGTGTAGATGATTTCTCAGCTATTGCT
The DNA here is from genome assembly GCA_045532945.1 of Acutalibacteraceae bacterium. GTDB lineage: Bacteria > Bacillota > Clostridia > Oscillospirales > Acutalibacteraceae > DTU089. The sequence continues at coordinate 70,937 of JAZSGZ010000005.1, read as the reverse complement.
GATGACGATGACCTGCCGTTCTGATTTTAACAGGAGGTAATTATATTATGGCATACGATAAAGCTGATCGCCGTCCCAACAAGAAGGGTCGCAAAAAGGTTTGCGCTTTCTGTGTTGAGAAGGTTGAAAAAATTGACTATAAGGATGCTGCAAAGCTTCGTCGTTACACATCAGACAGAGCAAAGATTCTTCCTCGTCGTGTAACAGGTACATGTGCTTACCACCAGAGAGAGCTTACAACAGCAATCAAGAGAGCAAGAATGATAGCTCTCCTTCCCTATACAGCTGACTAATTTTCGCGTATTGCACGTCATCTTTTTGTTTTGTTCAACCTTACGTATCTTGATACGCTACGGTCTCACAAAACCAAAAATCTGACGCACACTACACAAAAATTCAGACAGGAACTCGGTCGGGTTCCTGTCTTTTGTTTTGTTATTCTGTTAATTGGTTTTTATCTTCAAATGGAATAATCTCGCAATGTGAAATATACATTTCCTCAGTATCAATCTGTGCTTGCTTCATCATTTCAATTCTTTTTATGTGATTCGGTTCATTAATTGCATCTGTAACGGCATTAAATAAGTGTAAATACATTTTTTTATAAAGCTCATTTTCCATACCTTTTCTCCTTAAAATAAAAAATGCGCAGCCGAAGCTACGCATCAAAAACGCAAGCTCCGTTTGCTGCTACACAAATTAACAAAGTTCAAGGAACAAGGTTGAATAGAGCTGCATTTTTAACAAAATAAAAATACAACCAATATTCCTCAAACTATTTAATTTGTGTAGCAACAATAGTATATCACAGCTTACGTATAAAATCAATAAGTGAATATGATAGAATAAAGTAGTTGGCGGTTTACCTCTCTTAAACCGGAGAGGTAGGACCGCACAACTACTTTTTGTTCATTTTTAAAATTGTTCGTAACTTGGTTGAACGCATAAATGCGTTCACTACGATAAATCTATTGTATGCGACAGCTTATAATGTTCGGAAGCGTAGCTTCCCCGACAATTTTGCATTTTGCATTCTGCATTTTACATTTTTATATGCTTCCTTCATAGAACGCAGTCTTAAACCATACATCCTCTACCTCAAAGCTTTTGCCATTGAGGTAGTTTAATATACCTGCATCGGTTTCAAAATCAAAGGCTAATTTATATGAATATAAAAACTGCTTTTTATATCCGCCAAACTGCTTGTTCTGTGCATTTGTGCCGTATTTGCCGTCACCTAAAAGGGGATTGCCAAGGTGCGAAAAGGAGGCTCTTATCTGGTGTGTTCTGCCTGTAAGGAGCTCCACCTCGACAAGTGACAAACCGCCTTTATAATCGAGTACATTGTACTTTGTGGCTATTGCCTTTGTTTTGTCATTTGACTTTTCACTTATATAAACTCTGTTCTGCTTTTCGTTCTTTTCAAGGTAGCCCTTGATAATGCCTTCACGATTTTTCAGTTTTCCGATTGCCACACAGAGATAGTATTTGTGAAGTTCTCTGTTTTTTAGCTTCTCGTTGAGTATCCTGAGACTTTCGGCATTTTTTGCACCGATAATTATACCGCAGGTGTTGCGGTCAATTCTGTTTACGAGGGCAGGGGCGAAGGACATTTCGTTATCGGGGTTGTATTCGCCCTTTTCATACAAATATCTTTTCACCCGTGTAATTGCCGTGTCTGTATAGTTTCCCTCGTCGGGGTGAGAGAGTATGCCTGCAGGCTTGTCGATGAGAATGATATTATCATCCTCATACACAATCTTAAGTGCTTTACCTGCACTCATAAAGTCGTATTTGGGCTTTGTAGGTTCAAAGAACTCATCGTTAACGTACATTGATATAACATCGTCAACACACAGCTTGTATGAAATTTCCGATTTTTTACCGTTCACCTTTATGCGCTTGTTTCTTATGTACTTGTACATAAGTGATTGGGGGATAAGCGGAAAAGACTTGGTAATGTACTTGTCAAGCCTTTGACCTGCATCGTTCTTTTTTATTACAAACTCTTTCATTTCGCCTTAATCTCCTCGGCGATTTTTTCAAGCTTCTTGAAACGACGGCTTACCGCAGAGCGCGAAAGCTCAGGCTTCATCATTTTGCCTAATTCGTCAAGTGAAATGTCAGGATTTTCAAGCCTCAGCTTACATAACTCAGCAAGGTCCTCAGTCATATCCTCAAGGGATATTTTCTTGAGAACCTCCTCTATGAGCGACACCTGCTTAAGACCTGCCTCGATAGACCTGCTCATATTTGCCGATTCAAAGTTTGAACGTCGGTTAATCTGATTTTTTATGTTTTTCATGGCACGGGTCTGCATTACGGTCATAAAGGCATTGTTTGCACCCATTGTGCCGACGAAGTCTTCAACAGACTCGGCATCCTTACTGTATATAACGTAGCTGTTGTTTCGGATAATTTTCTTCGCTTTAAGTCCGATATCATCAACAATCTGTAATAAGTCGTCGCAAAGCTTTGCTTTTGTTACGCTCATTTCAACGTGGTAGTCCTTTTCCGGGTCTGTCACGCTGCCACATACAAGGAAAGCACCCCGTAAGAATGCTCTTGAACAGCAATCGTTATTTGATTGTTCAAGGTTTGAGAGATTTACTCTCAATGACAGCTCCTTACCTGTGTAACCAAAGTAGTTGAGTATGGTGATTCGGTCATCACGAGAGGGGACTGTTACCTTGTACTTGCCTGCCTTTGAACATTTTGTGGTGGGTGTAACTCCCGTAAGGTCACGTATGCTTGAGCTGTAATGCTCTGCAACGCTCTTCAACTCAGTCATAAGTGAGATTTCGGAAAGACCGAAGGCTCTGCCGTACAACAGCATGCCGAAAGCCTCCGCCTTGTAGCAACAGGCGGAGGAAATTATTGTAGCTAATTCATTTTTAACTTCTGCACAAAAAGACATATTTTACCTCAGGACAATAACTTCGGGTTCAAGTGTAACACCGGTCTGTGTTTTAACTGTTTCTTTTATAAGGTCAATAAGGTTCAGTATATCGGTGCTGGTGGCATTATCCTTATTGATGACAAAGCCTGCGTGCTTTTCGCTGACCTGTGCACCGCCGACCGATTTACCCTTGAGGTTGCATTCCTGGATCAGCGCACCTGCAAAATAACCCTCGGGTCGTTTGAAGGTACTGCCTGCACTGGGGTATTCAAGTGGTTGCTTATCCTTGCGCCTGCCGAGAAAATCATTCATACGCGCTTTGATATTCTCCTTTGTATCCTTGGTAAGCTTTGCCTTGGCAGACAAAACAATGCAACCATTGTTTTTGTATACAGAATGTCTGTATGAAAGGTCTGCATCCTTTGCAGGGATTGTTTCCACCCTCATATCCGGGGTGAGATGAGTGATTTCCGTAAGAACATCCTTCATTTCGCCGCCGTAAGCACCTGCATTCATAAACACCGCGCCACCGCAGGTACCGGGTATTCCGAATGCAAATTCAAGACCGCTCAATGAGTTTTCAAGAGCAAAACGGCAAAGAGACACAAGGTTTGTACCTGCGGAGAAAACGAGCGTATCCTCGTTCTCAACGGTGTATTCTGCCATATTGTCACCGATGATAATCACGGCTTTGTCGATTCCTTCATCGGGAACAAGCACATTTGTACCGTTACCTAATACGATGAAGGGGATTTCAAGGTCATTTGCCTTTGTAATAATATCCTTTAACTGCTCTGTGCCGTTGGGTGAAAGTCTTACACCGCAGGGACCGCCGGTTTTGAAGGATGTGTTAAGTGACATTTTTTCACTCAACACCGCTTCACAACCGATGCTTACGGCATAGTCATATAATTCTTGAAAGTTAAGCTTATTATTCATAGTTTTCCTTATTCATCAAGTAATGCTGCACCTATAATACCTGCATCGTTACCTAAGAGTGCGGGTACGATCTGTGCCTGCTTGTCAGCGTAAACGCTGTAACGCTCTGCTTTTACATTATCGCGGATGGGCTGAAGAATCTTTTCACCCTGACCGCTGATACCGCCACCGATACAAACAACATCAGGCTGGAGAGCATTGATAATGTTTGCAATACCGATTGATACATAGTAAAGGTATTTGTCAACAACTGCCTTTGCAACGGCATCGCCCATATCATAAGCCTCAAAGATGCTTCTGCCGTCAACTGCATTAAGGTCACCGTCACAGGTCTGCCACAAGAGACTGCCCTTGTTACCCTGCATTGCCTCAACTGCCTGCGAAACAAGTGCTGTTGCAGATGCATATTTTTCCCAGCAACCCCTTCTGCCACAGTTACAGGGAATACCGTCAACGTTAATAACTGTGTGACCGATTTCTCCGCCACAGAAGTTGCTGCCGCGATAAACCTTGCCGTCGAGAACGATACCGCTGCCGACACCTGTGCCGAGAGTAACCGCAATGAAAGATTTTACTCCGTTACCGCAGCCTGCAACTGCTTCGCCGAGTGCTGCGGCATTTGCATCGTTTTCGAGGTAAACGGGCTTTTTAAATAATTCCTCCAGCATCTTTTTTGCAGGAACATTTCTGAACTGAAGATTGTTTGAGAATTCGATGGTGCCGGTGTCCTGGTTAACCGAACCGGGTGTGCCGATACCGATTGATTTAACATCTGAGTAGCTGATACCTGCATTTACAACAGCCATATCAGCCGCTTCCTTGATAGAATCGAAAATAGCCTCAGCAGGTCGGGGTGCACGTGTCTTAACCTTACCTCTGCCAATGATTTCGTTCTTTTCGTTTACTACGCCTGTGGCGATGTTTGTACCGCCAAGGTCAACACCAATTCTGTACATAATATAATTCTCCTTTAGTTATTTTCATTTAATGCCATGCATCTAATTCCTTGGGTTGAGTTTCGACCTCGCCCATACCAAGCTGTGCCATAAGCTCCTTTGCTGCGTTGTAGCCAAGCTTTTTCTGCCTGTTGTTCATAGCTGCAATTTCGATGATGATCGCAAGGTTTCTGCCGGGCTTAACGGGAACTGTTGTGGTAGGAATCTTGATGCCGAGAATAGATATATATTCATCCTCAATACCAAGTCTGTCATAAGCCTTTGTGCTGTCCCACTGCTCAAGCTGAATAACCATATCGATTTTCTCTGTAAGCTTAACAGAACCGATACCGAATATGTTTCGTGCGTTCACTATACCGATACCGCGCAATTCGATGAAATGACGGATGTTATCGGGAGCAGTTCCGACGAGGGTTTTGGACGAAACCTTACGGATTTCAACCGCGTCATCGGCGATAAGACGGTGGCCACGCTTGATAAGCTCAACAGCCGCTTCACTTTTACCTACACCGCTGTCACCAAGGATAAGGATACCTTCACCGTAAACCTCAACCATAACACCGTGGCGTGTGATACGTTCTGCAAGCTCTGTGCTGAGATATGAAATAAGGGTTGCCATTATGCCTGATGTAGGCTCTGCCGTACGCAGAAGCGGAACCTGATACTTCTTTGCAAGCTCCAGCATAATGGGCGGAGCTTCAATGTTGCGTGTGAGGATTGCAACAGGCGGTGTAAGGCTGAAGAAAAGCTCGAGTCTTTCGCGCTGTGTTGCTTCGTCAAGCTCACTGAGATAGCTCATCTCCGCAAGACCGATGAATTCTACACGCTCTCTGTCGTAGAATTTCTCGTATCCGGCAAACATAAGACCTGGACGGTTAACGTCCTGCGAACGGATAACAAGCTCGCTGTCGGGTTTGTCGGGCATATAAATAACTTCAAATGAATTCGCCTTTATGACCTTACTGAGTTGAACGGAGTATTTAGAACCCAAAGGAATCCCTCCATTAATATAATTGTATACCTGTTCATTATAGAACAAATTTTGTTGTATGCCAATACCTTATTGAAAATTTTTGCTGTTTTTGATATAATAAATCCGATATTTCAGCTTTTGAAAATTAAATACAAAAAATATATTGACATCCGGAAACTCCCGTGGTATAATCCTTGTACCTCTCGTGGAGGGTTCTTTTTTTGTGCCCTGATTTTCTCACAGTCAGAAGTACGGAAAACGGACTTTCTTCGGAATGGGCGGGGATAGGCTCTGCTCACCGTTGAGAGGGAGGCTAATCAAAAATTGGAGGTGCCGTTAGTGAGAGTAAAAATTACACTTTCCTGCACAGAATGTAAACAGCGCAATTACAACACTATGAAGGAAAAGAAAAACAACCCTGACAGGTTGGAGATGAAAAAGTATTGCAGATTCTGCAAGAAACACACTCTCCACAAGGAAACAAAGTAAGGAGGTAGCACAATGGCTGACGAAAACAAGAAGGCAGTCGCCAAAGCTGATACCTCAGAGACTGCTAAGTCCCCTAAGAAGGATAAGAAGCCTTCTAAGTTCTCACCTAAGAACATTGGTAAGGGCATTGCGCGTTTCTTCAAAGATCTCCGTGGTGAGACAAAGAAGATTGTTTGGCCCGGTCGCAAGATGGTAATCAAGAGCACAGGTATTGTTCTTGCTGCTATTCTCGTTATAGGTGCAGGCATCTGGCTCATTGACTTGGCTGTTTCAGGTGCAGTTACTGCTATGAACAAGGCTGCAAATGAAACAACAACAGCTGTAACAGAGGTAGTTGAGGATACAACTGCTGAGGCTGTTGAGCAGACCACTGAAGCTCCCGCTGAGGAGACTACAGAGGCAACAGAGTCAACAACCGCCGCATAATCTGGTTCCCTAATATCAGTAATTACGGAGGTTTATTATGGCTGCAGAAGCAAGATGGTATATTATCCACACCTACTCAGGCTATGAGAATAAGGTTGCGGAGAATATCGGCAAATTCGTTGAAAACCGTAAGATGCACGACAAAATTCTGGGTGTATGTATTCCTGTCGAAAAGGTTGTTGAGGTCCGCGATGACAAAACAGTCGAAGTAGAGAGAAAGATATTCCCCAGCTATGTTGTTGTCAAGCTTGCAGTTGAGTACAGCGATAAAGAGGGCGAAGAGAACGTTCTCAAGGTGCCCGATGAAACATGGCATGCTATCCGCTATACAAGCGGTGTAACAGGCTTCGTTGGTCCCGATGGCAGACCTGTTCCCCTTACCGCAGATGAGGTTCGTAAATTGGGTCTCGAGGGTACAGAGGGCGACAGCGTTACTTCAACAGTTACAAAGGTTTCTTACGAAGTGGGTGACCTTGTTACAATCACCGAGGGTCTTATGGAAGGCAACTCAGGTGTTGTTGAAACAATCGATACCGACAAGGGCGTTGTTCGTGTTATCGTTTCATTTATGGGTAAAGAAGCACCTGTTGAGCTTCCGCTCAATCAGGTAAAAAAAGCGATTGACTGATATCGCAGATTAATTTGGTAATCAGTAGCAAAGCTACTGTTATATGCGGTACAAAGTACCGCGTGTGGGAGGAGTAAGGCGAGCTTCTTATTCCGCCATACCACGAATTTTGGAGGTGCAAAACATGGCTCAAAAGGTTGTAGGTTATATTAAACTACAGATTCCCGCCGGTAAAGCAACCCCGGCACCACCCGTTGGTCCTGCATTAGGTCAGCACGGTGTAAACATCATGGCATTTACAAAGGAATTCAATGAGCGTACAAAGAATGATATGGGTCTCATTATTCCCGTAGTTATCACTGTTTATGCCGACCGTTCTTTCACATTCATTACAAAAACTCCGCCTGCTGCTGTTCTTATTAAGAAGGCTTGCGGTATTGAAAGCGGTTCTGGTGTTCCGAATAAGACTAAGGTTGCAACAATTACCGGTGAGCAAGTAAGAAAAATCGCAGAACAGAAAATGCCTGACTTAAACGCTGCTTCAATTGAAGCTGCTATCTCAATGGTAGCAGGTACAGCTCGCAGCATGGGCGTTACTGTTGTAGATTAATGCTCCCGGGTGGGAGGTAAATCCGATTTAACCACTCTATTGGGAGGAAAAAATTATGAAACATGGTAAAAAGTATGTTGAGAGCGCAAAGCTCGTAGACAAGACAAAGCTCTACGAAGTTAAGGAAGCTCTCGAGCTTGCATCAAAGACTGCAAGCGCTAAATTCGACGAAACTGTTGAAATGCATATCCGTCTTGGTGTTGACTCTCGTCACGCTGACCAGCAGGTTAGAGGCGCAGTTGTTCTCCCCAACGGCACAGGTAAAAAAGTTCGCGTAGCTGTTTTCGCAAAGGGCGATGCTGCTAAGGCTGCTGAAGCTGCAGGCGCAGATATCGTTGGCGATATGGATCTTGTTGAGAAGATCACAGGCGGCTTTATGGACTTCGACGTATGTATTGCAACACCCGATATGATGGGTCTTGTTGGTCGTTTGGGTAAGGTTCTCGGCCCCAGAGGTCTTATGCCTTCTCCCAAGGCAGGTACTGTTACTCCTGATGCTGCTAAGGCTGTTGAAGAAGCTAAGGCAGGTAAGATTGAGTACCGTCTTGACAAAACAAACATCATTCACTGCCCCATCGGTAAGGCTTCATTTGGCGGCGACAAGCTTACAGAGAACGCAATGGCTCTCCTTGACGCTGTTATCAAAGCAAAGCCCGCTGCAACAAAGGGTACTTACATCCGTTCTTGCGTTGTAGCATCAACAATGGGCCCCGGCATCCGTGTAAACGCTGCTAAGCTCGGTACTTCTTCAGTTGAAGAATAATTAAAAAATGCTTGACATACCGTTACGGTTATGTTAAACTACTAACGCTGTTCTAAAGACAGCAGGTGCAAATTTTGTTTAATGGTCTTTTAACCGCCTGCCGAGGAATGTGCTTACTTACTTGATTTATTAGGTAACTATGCCCTCCTCGCATTGCGCGGTGAGGGCATTTAAATTTGGCAACAAAATTTAACGGAGGTGAATTTATTTGCCAAGCGTAAAGGTTTTAGAAGCTAAAAAGGCTGAGGTTGCTGCTATTTCTGAGAGACTTCAGAATGCATGCGCAGGTGTTATCGTTGACTACAAGGGTATCAATGTTGCTGACGACACAGCTCTCCGTAAGGAGCTCCGTGAAGCAGGTGTTGAGTACACAGTATCAAAGAACACAATGATCGAGCTCGCTATCAAGGGTACTGACCTTGAGGGTCTCGGTGAGTGTCTAGAGGGTACAACAGCTCTTGCAACATCAACTGATGATTATGTTGCAGCTGCAAGAATCCTCTGCAAGTTTGCTTCAACTCACAACAATTTCAAAGTTAAGAGCGGTTTCCTTGATAATGAGGTTATCAGCATCGAGAAAATCGACAGTCTCGCAAAGCTTCCTTCAAGAGATATCTTGCTTGCTACTGTTTGCAACGTATTCAATGCTCCTATCGCAGCATTCGCACGTGCAGTACAGGCTATCGTTGATAAGGATGGCGAAACAGCAGAAGCAGCTGCTGAATAATTACTGCTGATTAAAATTTTTAAAAAATAGGCCTATAAAAGGCGACTAAATGGAGGAAAATAAAATGGCATCTGAAAAGATTACTGCTATTGTTGAAGAATTAAAAACACTCACAGTTCTTGAGCTCTCAGAGCTTGTTAAGGCTGTTGAAGATGAGTTCGGTGTATCTGCTGCTGCAGCTGTAGCTGTTGCTGCTCCCGTTGAAGGCGGCGCTGCTGCTGCTGAAGAGAAGACAGAGTTCGACGTTGTACTTACAGAGGTTGGTGCAAACAAGATCGCTGTTATCAAGGCTGTTCGTGAGCTTACAGGTCTTGGCCTTGCAGAAGCAAAGGCTAAGGTTGACAGCGCTCCCGCAACTCTTAAGGAAGCTGTTTCTAAGGATGACGCTGAAGCTGCAAAGGCAAAGCTTGAAGAAGCTGGCGCAAAGGTTGAGCTTAAGTAATTATAACTTAACAATGCTTTCAAAGGTACTTCGTTTTTCGGAGTACCTTTTATTTTTTATTTATTGACTTGGTGTCTCAAATATCTTATGATATTTATAGTAGAATTATGGGGAGTGACGGTGTGAAAAAACGTATTTTTTTACTTATCTTTGCATTGTTTTTTGCTTTTTCGGGGTGCTCGAAGAAGGTGCAGGAGACGGATGTAACCGTATCAACAGAGCCGACAACTGCGTATTTCCAACGTGAGGTATATTCCAAATACGCCGAAAAGGATTATATATCCTTTGAAAACTCCTCTTGGCTAAGAGAATTCAAGCCGGAGTTTGTAATGATTCATTTTACAAGTGCGGTTATGCTTAACAGAGATAACCCCTATGACCCTGAACTTAACAGGAGTATATTTGAGGATTATGAAATCGGCATTAACTACATAATTGACCGTGAGGGCAAGGTTATATGCTATCTGCCTGAAAATCGTGCCGCCTGGCACGCAGGTGAGGGCGAATACAACAATGAGGAAAGACTCACAAACAAAATGAATAAGTATTCAATCGGAATCGAGCTACTTGCAATCGGTTCTGTTGATGATATGGCACAGTATATGACAAGTGCGGAATATTATTCGCTTAATTCCGATAATTACGGCTATACCGAGGCACAATATGAGTCCTTGAAGCTTCTTGTTGACGATATCTGTGAACGTCACGATATACCTGTTGACAGGTTTCACATTATCGGTCACGAGGAATACAGCCCTGAGAAAACAGACCCCGGAGAGTTGTTTGATTGGAGCAGAATTGTACCTGAGGAGAATCTGACAGATGGACATTAATCCTATTGCATATATCAAGAACGGATTTACGGATAAATTCGGTATTCCCCGACAGAGCGGTATGGCAAATACTGTTGAATCAAGGATTGTTTTCTGCCCCGAATACAGGGATGAGAATGCTCTCAGAGGAATCCTTCAATATTCACATCTGTGGCTTATATGGGGCTTTTCCGAGAATGAGGGTAAGTGGTCTCCGACTGTCAGACCACCCCGACTTGGCGGTAATACCCGTGTGGGTGTGTTTGCCACACGCGCACCGTTCAGACCGAATTCAATGGGTCTTTCCTGCGTAAGACTTAGGAGAATTGAGGACTCTGATGAGGGGAAAGTTCTTGTTGTAACAGGCGCAGACATAAAAAACGATACACCGATTTATGACATCAAGCCGTATTTACCTTACGTTGACAGGGTGGAGGATGCCGTGGGTGGCTTTTCCGATGAGCACAAAAATGACCTTGTTCAAGTCCTTTTTGATGAAAAAACAGGTGAAGTTGACCCACTCCTGAAGGCTCAATTAACAGAAATTCTCTCGTATGACCCTCGTCCCTCTTACCAGGATGATGAGGGCAGGGTATACGGATTTGATTTTAACGGATACAGCGTGAAATTCAATTGCAACGGTGAAAAAATAACGGTGACAGAGGTAACAAATGATATATATAAAGCCTGATTTATTCGATGAATTCAAGTGTATAGGCAGTAAATGTACAGATAATTGTTGTATCGGCTGGGAAATCGATGTTGACGATTTGACCTATGATGCTTACTGCCGTATGAATACTGATTTTTCTGAAAGGATAAAAGAAAACATAATTGAAGCCTCCGACGGAAGCCGTTGCTTTAAGTTGGCGGAGAATGAGCGTTGTCCTTTTCTCAACAAAGACAACCTCTGTGATATTATTATAAATTGCGGTGAGGCTTCTTTATGTGATATCTGCCGTGAACACCCGAGATTCTACGAGTGGTTTCCCGGTGTGACGGAGTGCGGTCTCGGACTTTCCTGTGAAGAGGTATGCCGTATTTTGCTTGAAAAAGACTCTTTTTTTGAATTGACAGAGTATAACGACGGTGAGAAGATTGAGCTTCCGACAAAGGAAGACATTGTTGAGTCGGATACGTATATTTTAACATCGGCTTTGCGACTCGCTTTTTTTACGATATTGGGTAACGAAGCACTGCCGTTGGAAGAAAAAATTGTAAGGATACTCGAAAAAACACAAGCCTTTACTGGTAAGAAAATAACTGTGAAAAATGATTTCAAGCTTCTTGAAGCGTACGAAAAGACCGAGCCGATTGACTCCTCGTGGATTGAATTTTTGAATTGCCTGAAGGCTGATTTGAAGGAGCTTACAAGCACAGAATTTCTGTGGAAGGATATGGAAAGCAACAAATTATATTCTCGTGTTTTGGCTTACATAATATATCGTCATTTTATAAAAGCAGTTTTTGACAACAGCTTTTCACAGAGAGTAAGCTTTTGTGTTGAGAGCTTAAGGTTTATTATGCTATCTGATATGAAAACGCTCAGAGAAAAGGGGAATCTTACTATCCCTGACAGAGTAAATAACATCAAAAACTGGTCAAAACAGATTGAATATAGTGACGAGAATACAGAACTACTGATATATGGTGACGTTTTATGAAAAAACAGGAAAAAACCAATGTAATGCGATTGCTTGAGCAAAAGAAAATCCCCTACGAAATGCACGATTACTCTGAGAGCGGTGCAATAGCAGGAGAGGATGTTGCATCTGCTCTGGGTGAAACGCCCGAGCAGGTTTTCAAAACACTTGTAACCGTGGGCAAATCTAAGCAAAATTATGTTTTTCTTGTGCCGGTATGCGGTGAACTGAATTTGAAAAAGGCAGCAAAGGCTGTCGGTGAGAAGAGCATTGAAATGATAAAAGCAAAAGAGCTCCTGCCGCTTACGGGTTACGTGCACGGCGGATGCTCTCCTATAGGTATGAAAAAATTTTTTCCTACTACCATTGATGAAACTGCACTTCTTTATGATGAAATCTTTTTCAGCGCAGGTAAAATCGGTTATCAGGTAGAGATTGCAACAGATGATATTTCAAAAATAATAGATGTTGAATTTTGCGATATCTGTGATTGATTACAGTATATTTTTAATATCACGTAAATTAATTACTGTGTAAGTGGGCTTAACGGGGGAGAGATTTTCTTCCCCGTTTTTGTTGTACCAGATTGTGTCAATTCCATAGTCACAACCGCCCTTGATATCCGCCGTAAGGCTGTCACCGATAAGCATAATATCTTTTTTGTCGGGATATCCCAGATGCTCAAAGCAATAGTCGAAAAATTCCTTGGCAGGCTTAGGTATACCGATATCCTCGGATACAAAAATATCCTTGAAATATTTATTGAAATTTCCGATTTTCAGACGACTTTCCTGTACAAAACGAAAGCCGTTTGATACTATGTACAGGTTATATTTATCCTTCAAATAATCAAGCAACTCATAAGCGCCATCAACGGGATAAGCCCCTTGTGCAACACCGTTTTCAAACATTTCCTCGAGAATTGTGCCATCAAAATCAATGCCCAGCCGGTTGAGGATTATGTTCCATCTGTCTGCGCGAAGCTGAGGCTTTGTGATTTCACCGAGTTCAAGACGTTTCCAGATTTTAACATTCTCTTCAATAAAGGTGTCAAAAACCACAGGGGAGTAGTCAAAGCCCAACTCGGAAAAGGCATTTATTATGGAGTGACGGGCGCACTCGTTGAAATCAATCAGTGTGTTGTCTAAATCAATCAATAAAATCTTTTTCATAACTTACCCACTTTGAAAAGAACACCCACTGTTGCATACAATGGGTGTTCCTGTAATTTTTAAAGAAGCTCTAAAAGCTTGTCTGCAATATTTTCAAGCCAATCACCCTCGAACAATTCGATTGCACCTGCATCTACTGCAGCAGCAAGCTTATTGTTGATGGGGATTTGTGAAACTGTGTCAACATTGTGCTTTTCTGCGATTTCCTCAATGTGGCTTTCACCGAAGATGTTGTGCTTTTTACCGCAATCGGGACACTGGAAATATGCCATATTTTCTGCGAGAGCAATAATCGGTATATTCATAAGGTCAGCCATTTTAACAGCCTTCTCAACAATCATACCGACAAGCTCCTGAGGTGAAGCGACAATTACAATGCCGTCAACGGGAAGACTCTGGAAAACTGTAAGAGGTACGTCACCTGTTCCGGGTGGCATATCCACAAACATAAAGTCAACATCGTTCCAGATAACGTCTGTCCAGAACTGCTTAACTGCACCTGCGATGACAGGACCACGCCAAACAACGGGGTCAGTATCATTTTCAAGCAGAAGATTAACGGACATAATCTCAATGCCTGTTTTAGTACGGCAGGGGATTATTCCTGACTCTGTACCCATGGCTTTTTCTTTAATGCCGAAAGCCTTGGGGATAGACGGACCTGTAATATCTGCATCAAGAACGGCAGATTTAAAGCCGCGGCGATTCATTGTAACTGCAAGAAGCGATGTTACAAGTGATTTACCGACACCACCCTTACCGCTTACAACACCGATAACCTTTTTGATGTTTGAAAGCTCGTGGGGGTTTTCCAATAAGCTTTGTGGCTCCTGACGTGAGGAGCAATTCTGCGAACAAGTACTGCAATTATGTGTGCATTCGCTCATATATATCATCTCCTAAAATACTTAAACTATGATAACACAAGATTCAGTAAATATCAACGGAAAATGTAGTTTTTTAAATAAAAACGGGATGTAAAAGCGTTAAGCTTTTACATCCCGTTGGGGTTTATTAATAGCCTAAAGCCGTATCCTTGAAGATGTCAACAATAATACTGTTGGAGAAAAGGAGTCTGTCAAGGAAATCAATGAGTTTTCTGAGGAAGGTTGAAATATCGTTTGTTTCAGGAACAATGGTTTTTATATGTTCGGTGCCTTCCTCTTTGACAACTATGGGCTGTGAGTAGCATATTCCGTCTTCACCTGTAATGTAAAAACGCACAAAATTTCTGATTTCATATTCACCCAGGTCAATGGAAGTTGCTTCCATACCGCCACGGCGGATAACCTCACCATCTGCAATCCAGGTAATCGTATCAAAGTTTATGCCGTCAATTGTAATGATGTCATCCTCATCGTCAATTTCCATACGTGTAACCAACGGTGTGTCATTTGAATCGGCATCAACCTCTGATTCGATGTATTCGGGCATCTCTCTCATACCGTTGAGCTCAACACCGTTTGAGTAGTGAGAAACACTGAAGAAGGTGCCTGTTTCCATGCTTGTGCGGAGCTCGTCGTTGCTGAGCTCGGGCATATAATGCATGGTATATGCATAGTTGATTGATTCTGCGTTGTGTGAGTCGGAGAAGGTGAAGCTCCACGGAACTACTCCCTGAGGAATTGTCTTCAGAAGAATCTGGTCGTAAAGAATACGGTCACAACGGGTGTGAGCATCAGTAGCACTGTTTATACCCATACCAACGGCAGAGCCGGCATTGTCAAGGAAAAGGCGTGCAAATTTGTTTGCATAATAGTCATCAACCTTTTCTCCCACGTGGAATTCGGTATCCTTATCGGGATATACATATTCACCGACGTGAGCGAGCATTGTAAGTCCGCCTAATTTGTTTACCTCTTCTGCAGGTGTTTCGTAGTCACCGAAAACACCGATAAGACCCTGACCGTAATCTGCATAATAGCCTGTAAGGTGGCAGTCTGCAACGGGTGTTGCGGCATTCAGCTCTATGCCCATAGGTACATCAATCATACCGCTTTCACGGGTGGTGCCGTTTGTTGTTTCGGCTGTACCGTCAAGATATGCCCGGTACTCATCATCTGTCAAGGGTATTATGTCGGACATCTGGGTTCTTTCATATTTTACGAGGCGCAATATTGGTATGAGCTCAGGCTCCTCGTTCCAATTCCTGTTAACTGTACCGTGGTCAGTTATTGCAACGGCATTATAGCCGGCGTCATAGCTTTTCTGCACAACCTCTTTGACTGTAAGAAAACCGTCACTTGCATTGGTGTGGCAATGAAGCTGTGTTTTGTAGGCTTTCCATTCATCCCAATTTACTGCTTCATAGCTGCTGGTGATTTCATATTGGGTCTGGCGGGAAAGCGCACCGGCAAAGGTTGACATAGGCAGTAGCGTGATAACAACCGTCAATGTTACGGAAATGATCTTCCTTAAGAATTTCATAAATATCCCCTCTTTTACATATTTGGTTTTCCAATAATAATATACATCAAACCATCTATATGATACAATTATCATACCCTATAAAAAATGGATTAACAAAATGTGCATTTTGCCGAAAAACAAATTTCAACCTCAATACGTAACACGGAATATACATAAACGATTTATCGGTTTTCTATTGACTTTTCAGGTCAATTTTTGTATAATGCTATGTGCTACTGTCAAATGGTATGGTTTGTAGCAAATATAATGTAAATAACAGGCTGTATTTAACACTTCTTACACTTCCGAATTAAGCCTGAATATACAGATAGGAGAATAAAAAATGAAAAGAACTTATCAGCCCAAGAAAAGACACAGAAAGATGGAGCACGGCTTCCGCAAGAGAATGGCAGACAGAAACGGTCGCAAGGTTCTTGCTCGTCGTCGCAGAAAAGGCAGAAAGCAGCTCACATATTAAGGTCAATTGACCCGCTCTAAGGGAGAATAATGTGTCAGATTTCGTCACACTCAAAAGTAATCCCGATTTTCGTCGGTTGTATAATAGGGGCAAAGCTATAACTAATCCTGCGCTGGTTATTTACTATTCCAAAAACCGCGCGGGAATTTGCCGTATTGGTATAACTACGAGTAAAAAAATCGGTAACGCGGTTGAGCGCAATCGTTCACGACGTGTACTTAAGGAGGCATTCAGAAGTGTTTGCCCCAATGTAAAGCCACAGTATGATATTGTCCTTGTGGCTCGTTCAAAAACCAAGTACGTCAAAAGCACCCGTCTGGCGGAAATTATGAATGAAGTTTTTGCGGATGAGGGTATGCTTGTTACTGAGGGTGATGAGTAATGAAAAAGGTGTTTATGTCAGCAATCAGATTCTATCAGCGACGTATATCACCGCTTTTCGGGCCTAAATGCAGGTATTATCCCACCTGCTCTGTCTATGCCCTTGAGGCATTGGAGGTTCACGGCTTGTTAAAGGGGTCGTGGTTGGCCTTTAAACGATTGATGCGATGCAATATTTTTTTCCCCGGTGGCGTTGACCCTGTTCCCCCGAAAAAGGAGAAAAAGTAACGCTCCTTATTACTCGAAAGGACACTTAATCAATGAGAGATTTTCTTGCTATACCTTTCGGTTATGCGCTCAGCGGACTTTATAGTCTGACTGACAGCTACCTGTTGTCAATTTTCCTTTTGACACTTATTGTCCGTCTTTTGCTTTTACCCTCGTCAATCAAACAGCAGAAGAACAGTGCAAAGCAGGTTCGCCTTAACGCAAAGGTAAACAAAATCAGACAAAAGTATGCAGGCAATCAGCAGAAGATTCAGGAAGAAACTCAGGCACTTTATCAGCGCGAGGGCTTTGGTGCGGCTAATATGGGTTGTTCCTCACTTATAATTCAGATGATTGTTATGATTGGTTTGTACGGTGTTATTTACAAACCTCTTACAGGCGTGCTCAGATTTTCAACAGAAACCGTTGAAAAGTTGAAAACAGCTTTGGGTATTGTTGCACAGACGGGCAAAAATTCCCGTGCAAGCACTATGTTCGAGCTTGAAATACTCAACAAATTTGCTGACAATAAAGACAAAATTGCGGGTATTCTTGATGCAGAGCAGATTGAAGCGTTGGATAATTTTAAAAACAATTTCAACATCTTCGGCATAGACCTTTCACTCACTCCCGATAAGGGACAGATGAGTGTTCTGTGGATTATCCCCATTCTTGCATTCCTTACTGCAATGGCATCATCAATCTTTATGTATATCCGTCAGCGTAAGCAGAATCCTGAAATGGCAAAGAACCCCACAATGGGTTGTATGACATTTATGTCACCTGTTATGTCACTTATGTTTACATTTATGTTCCCCGCAGGTGTAGGTGTTTATTGGATTATTTCAAACATATTCTCGTTTGTTCAGCAGGTTGCACTTACTGCAATGTACAGTCCCAAAAAGGTTATTGCACAGCAGATGGTCGATGAAACCGTTGTCAGACGCTCTAAGGAGAATAACACCAAGCGCAGAGTAGAAATCGAAAAGAAATAAGGTGAAAATATGATAAAAGAAGCAATAGGCGTTGCGGCTACTATTGAGGAAGCCAGAAAAATGGCTATAGAGAACCTTCACGCTCCTGACGAAGCTGATGTTAAGGTGGAAATTGTTACATTCCCCAAGAAAAAGGTTTTAGGTCTTTTTGGTGGTGCTGATGCACAGGTTAAAGCCTCCTACGATGATGGCGTAGAGGAAAAGAAGGAAGCTCCCAAGAAGGGAAAAAAGCCTGCTCCCAAGAAAGATGTAAAGCCCGAAGAAAAGAAGAAAGCCGAGCCCAAGAAGCCTCAGCCCAAGAAGGAAGTTAAAAAGGACGCACCCAAGAAGGAGTCTGCTCCCAAAAAGGAAGCTGCCCCCGTGGTTGACCTTTCAGGTATTGAGGCAAAGGAAACTCCTGCAACGGCATACCTTAAGTCAATACTTGAGGGTATGGGCTTCAGCGGTGTAAGTGTTACCGCTAAGGAGACAGAGGAAGATATTTATTTTGAAATCACCTGTGAAGAGGATTATGGCAACATAATCGGCAGACGTGGTGAAACACTTGACGCTTTACAGTATCTTACAAGACTTTTCGTGAACCGTGCTGAGGATAACAACAAGCGTGTTGCTCTTAATGTAGGTGATTACAGAGCACGTCGCGAGGAAACCCTCAAGGCACTGGCAAAACGTCAGGCAAACCGTGTGCTTAAGTACGGCAGAAGTACTGCTCTTGAGCCCATGAACCCCTATGAGCGCAGAATCATCCACACCGCTATTCAGGAGGTTGAGGGTGTTACATCTCACTCAGTAGGAGAGGGTGACCGCCGTCGTGTGGTTATTACTCCCGAGGGTGGCGAAAAGCGCGGTAATTACAGAAATGACCGCCGCGGTGGACGTCGCGAGAAGCGCGCACCTTATGTTCCCGAGACTCCTGCAGAGCCCCGTGAGAAGAAGGTTGATGCTGCAACATCTTCACTTTACGGTAAGATTCAGCCTAAGAAAAAGGTTGAGGAAGAATCTGCTGATGCAGAATAATTGTTGACAAAAACCGAAAACAGAGTTATTATGTATGTAATATCATAAAATGTTGACGGAGAGAGTAAGGATAGATTACCTTTTCAGAGAGTGCACCGGTTGGTGAAAGGTGCAAAAGGCTTTATCCCCAAGACCACTCCCGAGTGCGATACGAAATGAGTACCGCCGTTTGCCGCGTTAAGGCATCTCGAGTGACGGTAATGTGCCGTAATTTGGGTGGAACCGTGGAGTAATCTTCACCCCAAATACCTTAGGGTATTTGGGGTGTTTTTATTTTTACAAATTATCTATTGAAAGGATGATATATATGGTTAAAATCAAACTTCGTGCTGACGTAAAGGAATTCCCAAAGGGAATTACTCCTGCTGACGTATGCAAAGAAATCAGTATGGGTCTTTACAGAAATCTTTGCGCTTGCCTTATTAACGGTGTAAGTACAGATATCCGTACACCTATTAATGAGGATTGCGAGCTTGAACTCCTTACCTTTGACAGCGCAGAGGGTAAGCACGCTTTCTGGCACACAGCATCACATATTCTTGCACAGGCTGTTAAAAGACTTTTCCCCGAGGCAAAGCTTGCAATCGGTCCTGCTATTGACAATGGCTTTTATTATGATATAGACAGCGATATTTCATTTACTCCCGAAACACTTGAAAAAATAGAGGCGGAAATGAAAAAAATCGTTAAAGAGGATCTTCCCCTTGAAAAGTTTGAGATGGAGCCTCAGGCAGCTATTGAAGAAATGAAGGCAAAGGGCGAAATCTACAAGGTTGAGCTTATTGAGGAGCACGCAGGCAAAAACGAGCCCATCAGCTTCTACAAGCAGGGCGAGTTTACCGACGTTTGTGCAGGTCCCCACATTCCCTCAACAGGCAGAGTAAAGGCATTCAAGCTTACTGCTTGTACAGGTGCTTATTGGCGCGGTGACCAGAATAACAAAATGCTTCAGCGTGTTTACGGTACTGCATTCCCCAAGGCAGCAGAGCTTGAGGAGCACCTTGCACGTGTTGAAGAAGCAAAGAAGCGCGACCACAACAAGCTTGGCCGTGAGCTTGAAATCTTCACAACTGTTGATACAATCGGTCAGGGACTTCCCATTCTTCTTCCCAAGGGTACATTCATTGTTCAGACTCTTCAGAGATTTGTTGAGGATGAGGAGGCAAGAAGAGGTTGGGTGCGTACAAAAACTCCCCTTATGGCGAAGAGTGACCTTTACAAGATTTCAGGTCACTGGGACCATTACAAGGACGGTATGTTCGTACTTGGTGACGAGGAAAAGGATGACGAGGTATTTGCACTCCGTCCTATGACCTGTCCCTTCCAGTATCAGGCATATCTCAACAGAGCACGTTCATACCGTGACCTGCCTATGAGATTGGCTGAAACTTCAACACTTTTCAGAAATGAATCATCAGGTGAAATGCACGGCCTTATCCGTGTTCGTCAGTTCACAATCTCCGAGGGTCACCTTATGTGCCTTCCCGAACAGCTTGCAGACGAGTTTAAGCGTTGCCTTGACCTTTGCATATTTATGCTCAAAACACTTGGTCTTTATGAGGATGTTTCATACCGCTTCTCACAGTGGGACCCCGATGACAGAGAAAAATACATCGGCACACAGGAGCAGTGGGATGAGGCTCAGGGTGTTATGAAGGAAATCCTTGATGATATCGGCCTTGATTATAAGATTGGTATCGGTGAGGCTGCCTTCTACGGTCCCAAGCTTGACATTCAGATTAAGAACGTTTACGGCAAGGAAGATACACTTATCACAATTCAGATTGACCAGATGCTTGCTGAAAAATTCGGTATGGAATATGTTGACCGTGACGGCACAAAGAAGAATCCATACATTATTCACAGAACATCAATCGGTTGCTATGAGAGAACTCTTGCACTCCTTATTGAAAAATATGCAGGTGCATTCCCGTTGTGGCTTGCTCCCGAGCAGTTCAGAATTCTTCCAATTTCAGAAAGACACCATGATGCTTGCTATGAGCTTAAAAACAAGCTTGAGGCAGAGGGCTTCCGTGTAACTGTTGATGACAGAGCAGAAAAAACAGGCTACAAAATCCGTGAAGCACAGCTTCAGAAAATCCCCTATATGCTTGTTCTTGGTGATAAAGAAATCGAGAATAACGCTGTTGCAGTCCGTGCAAGAAAAGTGGGCGATATGGGTACAATGAGCGTGGCAGATTTCTGCGCTATGGCTCATAAAGAGGTTGACGATAAAGTAATCAACTAAAATTAAATGGGATAGATAACTGTGTAGGTTATCTATCCCATAATTTTTTACTTCACTTCATACCCCTCATCAACAATCGCCTTGATTAAAATCTCGTCGGCAACGTCTTTTGAGAGTGTTACTGTGGCGGTGTTGTTTTCGTGACTTGCAACGGCACTTTCGACTCCGTCAACAGCGGTCAGGGCTTTTACAACGTGAGCCTCACAGCGAGGGCACATCATACCCTCCACATTAAATGTTTTTTCCATAATATCATTTCCTTTCTTTTCCTCTGTATCGGTATGAACAGGGGAGATTGTTTTCTTGTCTGAAACAAATTTTGATTTAAAGAATCTTAACCTCAAGGCATTAGTAACAACACAAAGTGAGCTCATACTCATAGCGGCTGAGCCTATCATAGGTGTCAGCTTCAGTCCAAGGGCGGGGTAAAATACACCTGCCGCAAGGGGGATGCCGAGCACGTTGTAGAAAAATGCCCAGAACAGATTGATTTTTATATTCCGCATTACCGCATTACTCAGCTCAATTGCCTTTGCACCGTCAAGAAGAGAATTGTTTATGAGTACAATGTCTGCGGAGTCAATGGCAATGTCAGTACCGGCACCGATTGCAATGCCTACATCTGCACCGACAAGGGCGGGGGCATCGTTGATGCCGTCACCGAAGAAGGCAACCTTGTGTCCTTCAGCTTTCAATTCTCGTATAATCCGCTCCTTGTCCGCAGGCAAAAGCTCGGAGTGTATCTCGTCGACACCTGCTTTTGCACCCATAAATTCTGCGGCACGGTTGTTGTCACCTGTGAGCATAACAACTCTTTTACCCCATTTGCGGAAAAGCTCTATTGCCTTGATACTGTCCTCGCGGAGAGTATCAGCAACGGCAACTACTCCAATAACCTTGCTTTCGCTTGCAAAAATAAGGGGTGTTTTACCCTGTGAGGAGTATTCGGATATTTTTTGTTCAACATCAGAATAATCAATGTTGTTTTCTCTAAGAAAACGTCTGTTGCCTGCAAAATATTTCTGATTGTTTATAGTACCGTATATACCATTGCCTGTTACGGATGAGAAGTCTGTCAGACGGTATAGTGATAAGCTTTTCGTTCTTTCACGCACGGCGAGGGCAACAGGGTGTTCACTGCCTTGCTCCAATGAACCGCATATTTTAAGGAACTCTGACTCGGATAGACCCTGCTCTGCAACGTAAACATCACTGACACTCATTTTACCCTCGGTTACCGTACCTGTTTTGTCAAGGACAATTGTGTCAACACTACCTGCGTTTTCAAGGGCGGTTGCAGATTTCACAAGAATACCGTTTTCTGCCGCCTTGCCTGTTCCTGCCATTATTGCAACGGGGGTTGCAAGGCCTAAAGCACAGGGACAGGATATAACGAGTACGGTAATGGCAAATGACAGGGCACTTTCAGGCTCTGCGCCTGAAATAAGCCATAATATAAATGTAATGGCAGAGATAATAAGCACCACGGGAACAAACACACCGCTGACCTTATCTGCAAGGCGGGCGATGGGTGCCTTTGTTGCGCCTGCTTCATCAACAAGTCGTATTATCTGTGCAAGGGTGGTATTTTCGCCAACCCTTGTGGCGGTCATATAAAACGTACCGTTTTTGTTAAGGGTTGCGGATATAACCTTGTCACCCTTTACTTTTTCCACAGGGAGTGATTCGCCTGTAACTGCCGATTGGTCAACGTAGCCGTTGCCCTCGGTTATTGTGCCGTCAACAGGTATCTGCTCACCGGGACGGATTATTACAATATCACCCTCAGCTATATCAGAGGCATCAACGGTAATTTCCTTGCCGTTCTTTATAATGCTTGCGGTCTTGGGTGCTAAGTCAATAAGCTTACCTAAAGCATCACCTGTCTTGCCCTTGGCACGTGTTTCAAAATATTTTCCCACGGTTACAAGGGTCAGTATCATAGCACAGGACTCAAAATACAGCTGGTGGGAATAGTGGGAGAGCATTTCCGTGTTGCCGCGTGGCGCCCAATATGCCATCATAAATATTACGAACACACCGTAGATGAAGGATG
This sequence comes from Acutalibacteraceae bacterium, assembly GCA_045532945.1. Taxonomy (GTDB): domain Bacteria; phylum Bacillota; class Clostridia; order Oscillospirales; family Acutalibacteraceae; genus DTU089. The sequence continues at coordinate 47,727 of JAZSGZ010000005.1, read as the reverse complement.
CGCCCGAGCCCACCGCAACAAGAGTGTCCATATTTGAAGCTCTCTTAATGAAGCCCTTGAAGCCGGAAGTGTAAAACTTGCGGTTGATTATCATAACCGGTATGGTTAAAAGCAACTGCAATATTGAATTGATAAGTGCATTTTCTGTGCCTGTGAGTATAGCGGGCAACGGCAGGTGAAGCATACTGCCCATTGCAACGTACATAAGCACCGCGAGAAAGACTATTGACACGGTAAGCCGTTTTTTCATACTCTTAATGGTTTTGCGGTCGTTTTCCTTGCGTTCATCCCATTGTGATTTCAGAGAGCCTTTTTTATCATTTTTATCTAAAAAAGCGCCGTATCCGATATCTGTTACCGCATTTATAATGTCATTCTCCGTGGTGATTTCATCATCAAAAGTAACGGTAAGCTGCTGTGCCAATAGGTTCACCTCTGCCTTTTGTGTGCCTTGCAGCTTGCAGGCTGCTTTTTCAACGTTTGCCTGACAGGCGGCACAGGTCATACCCGTTACACGGAATTTTTCTGTTTTTATAGCCATTTTTTACCTCATTAGTTTCTGTAAAACCGATACAAGCTCGTCAATTGTTTCTTCTTTACCGTTTTTTATGTCATTAGCCACACAGGTGCGGATGTGGTTACCCAGTAATTCCTTGTTAAAGGCATTGAGGGCTGCATTTATTGCACTCACCTGTATAAGAATATCTGTACAATATGTGTCATTTTCCAACATATTACGGATTCCGCGTACTTGCCCCTCGATTCTGTTAAGTCTGTTTATAAGACGTTTGTATTCCTCGGGTGAGCGTTCCTTTTTCTTTATGTTACAACAATTACAGTTTGCCATATAATCACCTCCATATACCCGTAGGGGGTATATGAATATAATAATATTAAAAGTTATTTTTGTCAAGAAAACAAGCTGACGGCTACCCAAAACCGGGGTTAGCCGTCAGCTTGTTTTATCAATAATTAAATTACTTTACAAATTCACTGTAGATAGCGTTGAGTGCCTTTTCATAGTCAACCTCGTCGATACCTACGATAATGTTGAGCTCACTTGAGCCCTGGTCAATCATTCTGATGTTGATGTCGCCCTCAGCAATAGCCTTGAAGAGTCTGCCTGCAGTACCCTTTGAGCCTGCCATACCGCGACCAACAACAGCAATAAGAGCGATACCGCCGTTTACTGTGATTGAGTCAGCCTTTGTTCTGCGCTGAATGTCATTGAGGATAGCATCCTTGTTCTTAAGGAAGTCTGCATCGTTAACAACAACAGACATTGTATCAATACCTGAGGGGAGATGCTCGAAGCAAAGATTGTAGTTCTCGAGTACCTCAAGAACATTTCTGCCGAAGCCTACCTCGGAGTTCATCATATCCTTCTCAATTGCAATAACTGAGAAGCCTTTTTTACCTGCAACACCTGTGATAACTGTGGGAACCTTGTTTGACTCAACTGAGGGAACAATCATTGTGCCGTTGTCCTCGGGAGCGTTTGTGTTGCGGATGTTAATCGGGATACCCATTTCACGTACGGGGAAGATAGCATCCTCGTGCATAACTGTTGCACCCATATATGAAAGCTCACGGAGCTCTGCATAAGTGATTGTTTCGATAACCTTGGGATTGTTTACACATCTGGGGTCTGCCATAAGCATACCTGAAACGTCTGTCCAGTTCTCGTAAATATCCGCCTTGATTGCACGTGCAACGATTGAGCCTGTGATGTCACTACCGCCACGTGAGAAGGTCTTGATTGTGCCGTTGGGCATTACACCGTAGAAGCCGGGAATAACTGCGTGCTCGTGCTTTGCAAGAATAGCAGTAAGCTCCTCGTTTGTTTTCTCGGTATCAAGTGTGCCGTTATCCTTGAAGAATATACCTTCCTCGGCATCAATGAAATCATAGCCAAGGTAATTTGCAAGGACGATTGAGTTAAGGTACTCACCGCGTGATGCAATGTAGTCACGGCCTGCGTGGTGAACAATAGCATTCTTGATGCGGTCAAATTCAGGCTGGAGCCAGAGCTTGATGCCCAAATCCTTGATAATGCCGTTGTAACGGTCTTCGATAAGCTTGAATGCATCGTCGATAGGCTGGTTAGCTTTAACAAGCTTGTAGCAATCGTAAAGCATATCGGTAACCTTGATGTCGTCAGAAAATCTTTTGCCGGGAGCAGATGCAACAACGTATCTGCGCTCAGGCTCCGCCTTGATAATGGCGGCAACCTTTTTGAATTGTTCGGCATCGGCAAGTGAGCTGCCGCCGAATTTAAGAACTTTTACCATAATAAATCATTCTCCTATATTGTAATGGGGGAACTAAACCTATTTAACCTTTTAATACCACTATATACTATCACTCAGAAAATGTGTTGGCAACAAGAAAATGTGTTTTTGAAAAAAGTTCTATTTATTATATAGTTTTTACAAAATGCATCGCGATATATTGTGCAAAATCCCTATGATTTTAAAGTGCGTGTCGTTGTTGATTTTAGTTGACTTTAGTGGTATAATTTTACGAGTGTGTCATACGAGAGGGAGAATGATATGGTAAGAATTGCCGTGTGCGAGGATGATGTTAAGGTTCTTGATACAATCTGTCAGATGATAGTCGATAACCTTCAATGTGAGCACAGCATATTGAAATTTACCTCAGCTGAGGAAGTGCTGAGCTATGTTGATGAGTATGGTGACGCATCAATAAATATTTTGGTCTCCGATATTGAATTGCCGGGTGAAAACGGTGTGGAAATGTCCGGGCGATTGAGAAACGTGCATCCTGATATGCAGTTTGTTTTTGTAACAAATTACACCGATTATATTGAGGATGTTTTTTCGGTTGACCCTGTATATTACATACTAAAGCCTGTTAAAACAGAAAAGCTTGTCGAGGCACTTAACAAGGCAATTTCCCGTATTGAAAAGAACAACGAGCAATGTATTACAATTACTCGCAACACAAAGCTGATCCGAATAAAGCTGAATGAAATCAAATTTGCAGAAAGCGACAGACGTACAATTAATCTGCATCTGCACAGTTCCTCCGTTCACTTCAATATGAGGCTTGATGAACTGGAAAAAAAGCTTCCCGAAAACTTTCTTCGTGTGCACAAAAGCTACCTGGTGAATATGAATTATATCGGCAGTATATCCAATAACAAAATTGTTTTGCTCACAGGTGAGGAGATACCTGTTGCAAAAGCAAAATATACCGATGTGAAGGGTAGTATCCTTAAGTATCTTGGAGATAAATTATGACAGAGAGTATAATAGCTGTATTGGATATAACTTCTTTACTGCTTTTCGGTATTATAATCGGAAATAGCTTTAATAAATCACTTGAACCCAGGTTTAACCGATTTGTGAATATCGGTGTGCTGACGGTTGTAACTACAGGTGTAAATTATTTTATGGCGTATTCGTCTTTAGGGGCTTCGCTTATACCGGATTATGGCAACAGAATGAGCATAAAGGCAATTTCCCTTATGGTGTTCTGGTGTGTGTTTGCCGTTGTATTTTATAAGGACAGATTTATAGATAAAGTTAAAGCATATATATTTATGCAGATATTTATAGCTGTTTCAGAGGTTTTTCTCGGTGCGGTTTTGTCCGGTATTCTGGGTAAATCCGCCGTGGAGCTTCAGTATGGCGGAATTACGGAAAGAGCCTCAATGTTTTTTATGTCAGTTACGGAGTATCTGATTGCAGGTATCGGTGTGTATGTTGTCTGCAGAAGAAAAAATCTTAAAATTCCCGATTCAGCTTTTGCCACCTTTGGCGGTATTGTTTTTGTGGCTTGTGTTATGATTGGCTTTGTTGCCAACAGTAATTCAACTAACAAGGATACACCGACTATGATACTGCTTATGGTGTCCCCGTTGCTCCTTGTTGTGCTGTGCTTTTTGCTTTACAGAATTATGCGGAAGCTTTCTGAAAGGGAACAGCTCGAACAAAGGCTTGCAATGATGGATAATATAAAAAGTATAGAGCTGTCATACCAGACACAGCTTAGTGACAAGGCGGAGCTTCTTCGCAGATTTCGTCACGATTATAAGGGCAATGTTGAAACCCTTAAGGGCTTGATTTCTTCCGGTGAATCCGAGGGTGCTGAAAAGGCACTTGAGCTCCTTGACAGTATGTCGCAAAAGCTTGAATCAACTTCCGTTAAAAAGTTCTCGGATAATATGGTTGTTAATACGGTGCTTTCATCAATGAGTGAATCTGCTTTGAGAAATGGTGTTGTCCTTAATTCGGTGGTGAATGTGCCCCGTGATTTAGCAGGTATTGAGATTATTGACCTTAACTGTCTGTTCGTAAATATGCTTAATAACGCTATTGAGGCTTCTGTAAAGCTTCCTGAAGAGCAGAACAGAGTTGTAACGATCAGGGCGGGAGTAAAGGCAGGCTTTCTGGTTGTGAAGACAACAAATGCTTATACCGAAATGGTTTCTGATAAAAATGGTGTTGTGCAAACAACAAAGGCTGATAAAACTAATCACGGTATCGGTCTTGCACTTATTAAAGAGGTTTGCGGAAAGTATGAGGGAGAATTCTCCTTTGAGACAGATGACGACCTCTGCACGGTAACTGCAGGAATCAAATTGAATTAAATGCTGAACGATGCTCCGGATGGTTTCCGTGAGCATCGTTTTTTGTAAAAATTTTCTTTAAATAATCAAATCTGTTTTACTCATAATAAAACTGCAAACGCAAAAAAATTGCGAAGGAGTGGAAATGAAATGAGTTCAAGTAACAAGAATGCTGTAGAGACAGCAAATGCAAAGCAGATTCTTAACAAGGTTAAGATGGAGGCAGCTCAGGAAGTAGGCGTTGACCTTAAGCAGGGTTACAACGGCGACCTCACATCTCGCCAGGCAGGATCTATCGGCGGTCAGATGGTTAAAAAGATGATTGAGGCTTACGAGCAGGGTAATAAGTAATTATTACGCAGAGCATATCTTAACCATCGTCTTTGATTTCATCAAAGGAAAAAGCTATTCAGCCCACAGGACTGAATAGCTTTATTATTTAGAAGTTGTTGTAATCTGTTGTGGGGGGTGGCGGTGGTGCCATGGGCGGTGTCTGCGGAGCCTGAGGAGCAACAGGAGCCTGAGGAGCAACGGGAGCTACAGGGGGTTGAGCTGCATAGGGCTGAACCTGACCCGGTGCCTGCGGTGCAACAGGTGCTACGGGAGCTTGGGGTGCATATGGTGCATTCTGAGGAGCGAAGCCGGGTGCTCCAAAGCTGTTTGCACCTGCAAGTGAAAGTGCGGTTGTGATTTTCTTCGGAAGGTCGTTCTGACCGATACAGCCGATTATACCTGTAATAAAAGGAATCCAACAGAAGAACCAACCAACTGCCATTGCAACGATTTTGTTTGTCCATACTGAATCTGTAGTAACGCTGAGCTGACCGGGAGCGACAAGTGTGATTGTTGAGTGACATTCAACACCCATACCTACTATGTTCTTTATGCCGTCACGATCCTTTGTTACAAAAAGCTCTGCTGTTGAAGGTCCGAGAATCTGAGAACGAACCTCATAGCCCTGATTGGATAGACTCTGAGAAGCGATTGAAATAACTCCGTCGATAGTTGTACCGGGAGCGATTGCTACTTGTGTGAAGCCTGCCATAATATTATCCTCCTGAGTATGTTTTTAAAAAATCTATAATGCGGTAAATCAAACCACGGCTGAAATCGATGTAGACGTATTCATTGTCTGTCACCAATCTGTATATATACACGCCCAGAAACAGGATAACTGCAAGAGCAATTAATCCGTTGTACACCTTTGCGGATAATTTCTTCCTAAAAATGAAAACAAGTGCACATATGGGCATAATAAATACAAGGGGATGGTAACAAAATGCTCCTGCGAAATCAAGCTTCAGTATGGAGAGCGTGGCTCTGGTCATACCGCAACCGGGACAGCATAGTCCGAAAAAGCAACGGAGCGGACATCCCACGACCGCATAAAAAAGCACCAAAGCTGCTAAGCCGATTATATGTGACAGGTTCGGTTTGATTTTATACAAAAATAAATTTTTCATACTTAAAATTTATCATTGTTAAAGTGCTTTGTCAAGGAATATAGAATGTTTTTTTGTTGTAAAATATTATAAAAGCTCAAAATATGTCGTTATTACTCTTTTATTGCATTCTTCTTGTTTTTGCAGATGGTCTGTGATAAAATGATAATCACACATATAGTGTATCCGGAGGCGATTTTTTTGAACAAAACAATGCAGAAAAAATATGCACGACTTATTGCAAGGGTTGGTGCTAATATAAAAAAGGGTCAGCCTGTCAAAATCTATGCAGAGGCAGACCAACACGAGTTTGTAACAATCCTTGTAGGGGAGTGTTATAAGGCCGGTGCATCCAGAGTTGACCTTGAATGGGGATATCAGGCAATCACTAAGCTTCACTACCGCCACCGCTCACTTAAGAGTCTGAGTGAGGTTCCCCTGTGGCAGGAGGAAAAGCTTAAGCTTATGGTGGATGAGGTTCCCTGCAGAATTTACATTGACAGTGAGGACCCCGATGGTCTTAAGGGTGTCAATCGTGAGAAAATGCAGAAGTCACAGATGGCACGCTACAAGGTTACAAAAAAATACAGCGATGCCCTTGAGAATAAGGATCAATGGACTATTGCTGCTGTGCCATCTTATGCCTGGGCTAAAAAGGTTTTCCCCGGTGAAACCAAAAACAAGGCTTATAATATGCTGTGGGAAGCAATCCTTAAAACGGTTTATGTAACAAAGGACAATGACCCTGAGGAGGCTTGGAAAAACCATAATGCAGACCTTAAATCACGTACTGCTTACCTGAACGAGAAAAAGTTTGATTATCTGACATACAAGAGCTCAAACGGTACTGATTTTAAAGCATCTCTTATTCCCGCAAGTCATTGGTGCGGTGGCGGAGAAAATACCTTATCCGGTAATTTCTTTAACCCGAATCTTCCTACTGAGGAAGTGTTTATTTCACCGAAAAAAGGCTTTGCAGAGGGTAAGCTTGTTTCAACAAAGCCTCTTTCATATCAGGGGCAGATTATAAATAACTTCTACATCACCTTCAAGGATGGTAAAGCCGTTGAATGGGATGCTGAGGAAGGCAAGGATTTGCTTGATAAAATGCTTTCAATGGATGAGGGCGCAAAATACCTTGGTGAGCTTGCTCTCATTCCCCACGACAGTCCCATAGCAAACACAGGTATTTTGTTCTACAACACTCTTTTTGATGAAAATGCAAGCTGTCACGTGGCTCTCGGCAGAGGCTTCTGTGATACCATCGACGGCTTTGAGGATAAAACTCTTGAGGAGTGCCAGGCGCTGGGTGTCAACGACAGTATGATTCATGTTGACTTTATGATTGGCGCACCCGACCTTGAGATAATCGGCTACAAGGACGGAAAAGCATATCCGATATTTAAGGGTGGTAATTGGGCGTTTTAATTAAGCAGTTGTACTGCTTAACTAACTAAGTTTGCCTATCGGCAAGTGAATTTACTTCGTAGTGAAGTTTCTGCGAAGTGAAGTTTCTGCGAAGTGAAGTTTCTGCGAAGTGAAAGAATTTTAAAAGGAGATAGATTACTATGTCAACAGGAATACCGCGCAAGTGGAAAACAGACAGATTTAAAAGGGAAGCTCCTGCACCGCTTAAATTCGGTGCAGACGGTAAATTCCGTATTTTACATATTACCGACATTCATTGTGTTCAGCCCATAATGGATGACGACGAAATCAGGGAAATTCCCGACAATAAGTACAAAGAGACAATCAATGTTATTGAACAGCTTGTTGATAGAACCAACCCCGATTTAGTTGTTTTCGGCGGTGATAACGTAAGTGGTTATTGGGAAGAATTTACTTATGACTACATAAAGCAGACTATTGAGGATATTACCGCTCCAATCAGGGAGAGGAATATCCCCTTGGGTGTTGTTTTCGGTAACCACGACGGTGAGCTGGGCTTCCACACAGAGTATCAGATGATGATGTATATGGAGTACCCGAACTGCCGCTCAAATCTTAACGATGCGGATGTCTACGGCTGCGGTAACTGTTGCCTTACCGTCAAGGACAGCAAGGGCGAAAAGGATGCTCTTGCAATATGGCTCTTTGACTCTAACGATTACGAAACAAATTCCGAAGGAGGTAACTCCTACGACCACGTTCACGATTGTCAGATTGAGTGGTATGAGAGAAGGGCTGCGGAGCTTAAAGAAATCAACGGCGGAACGGTACCTGCAATTCTGTTCCAGCACATTCCGGTTCAGCAGGAGCTTGACGGCTTCAAAGAAGTGACAGATGACAGTGAATACAGCTTTACCGAACGTGATGGCAGACGCTTTTATATAAAGAATGAAATCTGCGAGGGTAGAATTCGTGAGGTTCCGTGTCCTCCCAATATGGAAAAGGATTACGGCAATCAGTTTGAGAGCTGGAAGAAAACAGGTGATATCTTTGCCGCATTCTTCGGCCACGACCACGTAAATGATTTCCGTATGAATGTTGACGGAATCGACCTTTATCAGACAATCGGTGCAGGCTACTTTACCTATGGAATGGAGCATGGCGGCAGGCTTATTGTACTTGATGAAAACGATATACGAAACATTGAAACAGAAAGTATCGAAATTCCTCGCATAACAACAACTGAATTTTAAATAATTTTCATAGTCCTGTTTTTTTCGTGAAGCAGGACTTTTATTTTTTTGTGAACAAAGTTGTATCGGTATTGCATTTCTGACATTATTATTGTATAATAAAATATCTAAAAATAGGGAAGTATAGGCTTTTGCCTTGAATATAAAATTGTAAACCTAAAAGGTGGTTTTATGAAGAGAAATATAAAGGTTATTGTAGTTTCACTTCTGGCTGTAATTTTAATATGGAGCTCTGTTTTGCCGTCGGGAGCAGTCGAGGTTATCCGTTATTACGGTGATATTGATGACGATGCTTATGTTACCACGGTGGATGCTCGTCTTGCTTTGCTTGTAGCGGCAGGTATTTATGACGGCACACTCTACGGTATGGATTTTGAAGCGGCGGATGTTGATAATGACGAGCGAGTGACTACTGTCGATGCACGAATGATTCTCAGAACAGCGGCAGGTCAGACGGCAAAGAAAAAGCTTGTTGGTTATGAGTTCCAAGAGCAACCCGAGGTTTTCGTCAAGCTTCTTAACGACTATCGTTTTGAACAGGATCACACCTCAATCAAATACAGTCTGTCACCCGAGCTTTGTGATGCTGCAAGGGTAGCGGCAGAGGAGTATGCCGTAAAAACAGGCACAGCACTTACACGGGCAAACGGAACTTATTATTACAGTCTGCTTGACGATATGGGTATTGAATACTCTGCTGTTGATAAAATTGTGGTAACTGCATCTGCCAACCACGAAAAGGCTTTGGCATCAGTTATTTCGGACAGCCAGGCAGAGAAGGCTCTGTTGGGCAACAACTTTAATAATATCGGTGTCAGCGCATACTCGGCTGACGGACGAACATTCTATTGGTGCATTTTTGTTACAAAATAAATTTAAATTATAAAATTATCTACCGAAAGGAAGTATTATAAATGAGCGATTACAGAATCGAAACTAAATGTGTTCAGGGCGGTTACACACCGGGTAACGGCGAGCCTCGTCAGGTGCCCATTGTACAGAGCACAACCTTCAAATACGCCACAAGTGAGGATATGGGTAAGCTCTTCGACCTTGAAGCAAGCGGTTATTTCTACACAAGACTTCAGAACCCTACCAACGACTATGTTGCAGCAAAGATTGCCGAGATGGAGGGCGGTACAGCCGCAATGCTTACATCATCAGGTCAGGCTGCTAACTTCTATGCTATTTTCAACATTGCAAACTGCGGTGACCATGTTGTTTCCTGCTCCACAATTTACGGTGGTACGTACAACCTCTTTGCAGTTACAATGAAGAAAATGGGTATCGACTTTACATTCGTTTCACCTGACTGCACAGAGGAGGAGCTTAACGCTGCGTTCCGTCCCAACACAAAGGCAGTTTTCGGTGAAACAATTGCTAACCCTGCTCTTACCGTTCTCGATATAGAAAAATTTGCTGAGGCGGCTCACGCTCACAATGTGCCCCTTATTATCGATAATACCTTTGCAACACCCGTAGGCTGTCGTCCTATTGAATGGGGTGCAGATATTGTAACACATTCTACCACAAAGTATATGGACGGACACGGTGCTGCAGTTGGCGGTTGTATTGTTGATTCAGGTAAATTTGACTGGATGGCAAATGCCGACAAATTCCCCGGTCTTTGCACACCCGATGACAGCTACCACGGTATTACCTATGCTGAGAAATTCGGTAAAGAGGGTGCATTCATCACTAAGTGTACTGCTCAGCTTATGCGTGACTTCGGTTCGATTCAGTCACCCCAGAATGCTTTTTACCTTAACCTTGGTCTTGAAAGCCTCCACGTGAGAATGCCCCGCCATTGTGAAAATGCACTTGCAGTAGCAAAGTTCTTACAGTCAAGTGACAAGATTGAGTGGGTTACCTATGCTGACCTTCCCGGTGACAAGTATCACGAGCTTGCAAAGAAGTATTGTCCCAACGGTACCTGCGGTGTAGTTTCATTCGGTGTAAAGGGTGGCAGAAAAGCAGCCGAGGAGTTTATGAAAAAGCTTAAACTCATCGCTATTGAAACACACGTTGCGGATGCACGTAGCTGTTGCCTTCATCCTGCAAGTGCAACACACCGTCAGATGAATGACGAGGAGCTTATTGCTTGCGGTATTACAAACAACCTTGTTCGTCTTTCCTGCGGACTTGAGAATGCACAGGATTTGATAGACGATATTAAACAAGCATTAGGCGATTGATTTGTGTATTTTTGCGAATAACTTGATTTAGCTCACTCGCAGTATCTTCATACAGCGTCGTTCACTAAATCGGCGTTCTTCATCAAAACTACACAAATCACAATCAAATAGTTTTCTTGCGACAACAATATAATCGGCGTAGCCCCGATAATTTTGCATTTTGCATTTTGAATTTTGCATTTATAAAAAAAGGAGGTGTGAGGTATGCCCATTAAATTACCTGATGAATTACCTGCAGTCAAAACACTTGAACAAGAGAATATATTTGTTATGACGGATACACGAGCAATTACTCAGGATATTCGTCCCCTTAAGATATTAGTTCTTAACCTCATGCCGAAAAAGACTGAGACGGAAACTCAGCTTTCCCGACTTCTCGGTAACTCTCCGTTGCAGGTCGAGTTTGAGCTCATTCACACGAAGTCACACGTGCCGAAGCACACTCCCAAGGAGTATCTCCTTGCCTTCTACAAGACCTTTGAAGATGTAAAGCACCGCAAGTTTGACGGTCTCATCATCACGGGTGCACCTGTTGAAAAAATGGCTTTTGAGGATGTTACCTATTGGCAGGAGCTTTGTGAGATTATGGAGTGGAGCAAGACCCACGTAACAAGCACCTTCCACATCTGCTGGGGTGCACAGGCAGGTCTTTATTACCATTACGGTATAAATAAACACGAATTACCTGAAAAGCTTTCGGGGGTTTATAGGCACAAGGCGGATTATAAGCAGTCCATTCTTCTGAGGGGCTTTGATGATGAGTTTCTCGTGCCTCACTCAAGGTACACAAGCGTTGAACGTTCACTTATTGAAGCAGACCCAAGGCTAAAAATACTTGCCTCTTCTGATGAAGCAGGTGTGTATATAGTTTCCTCGGAAAACGGAAAGCAGATTTTTGTGACAGGTCATTCGGAATATGACACCGATACACTCAAAAACGAATATCTCCGTGATAAGGATGCGGGTCTTGATATCAGGATGCCGAAAAACTATTTCCCCGATGACAACATTACAAAGCAACCCCTTAATACATGGCGTTCCCACGCTAATTTGTTATATTCAAACTGGCTTAACTACTTCGTATATCAGACAACTCCTTATGATATTGAGGCAATAGAATGAAATAATATGTACGAGAGTGCCGGAAGCGCTCTCGTACTTTGTGAAAAGAGGAAAAATATGATAATTACAGATTCAGTTATTTACATCGGTGTAGATGACAAAAAAATTGACCTTTTTGAAGGTATGTACACCGTACCGAATGGCATATCCTATAATTCTTATGTGATTCTTGATGAAAAAATTGCAGTTATGGACACTGTTGATACCAACTTCGGAGACGAATGGCTCCAAAAGCTCGATACTGCAACAGGTGGCAAGGCGCCCGATTATCTTATCGTTCAGCATATGGAGCCTGACCACTCCGCAAATATTGCACGTTTCCTTGAAAAATATCCCGGAGCAACCATTGTTTCATCACAGCGTGCGTTTGTTATGATGAAAAACTTCTTCGGCTCAGATTATGCTGAGCGCAGAATTGTTGTGGGTGAGGGTGATACACTTGAGCTTGGCAGCCGTACCCTCAGCTTTGTAAGTGCTCCTATGGTGCATTGGCCTGAGGTTATCGTTACCTATGACAGCAAGGATAAGATTCTTTTCTCGGCAGACGGCTTCGGTAAATTCGGTGCTCTTGATACCGATGAGGATTGGGCTTGTGAAGCCAGACGATACTATGTTGGTATTGTCGGTAAGTTCGGCAAGCCTGTGCAGACTCTTCTCAAAAAGGCAGCTGCACTTGATATCAGAATTATCTGCCCCTTGCACGGACCTGTTCTCACAGAAAATCTCGGTTATTATATCAATCTTTATGATATCTGGTCAAGCTACGGTGTAGAGCGTGAGGGCGTTGTAATTAACTATACATCTGTTTACGGTAATACAAAAAAGGCTGTTGAGATACTTGCCGAAAAGCTTCGTGAAAAGGGTTGCCCGAAGGTATGTGTAAATGACCTTGCACGTTGCGACATGGCGGAGGCTGTTGAGGACACCTTCTCCTATGGCAGAATTGTGTTTGCAACAACTACCTATAACGGTAGTATTTTCCCCTTTATGCATAACTTTATCACCGCAATTACCGAGCGTGATTTCCAGAACAGAAGGGTTGCCTTTATCGAAAACGGTACATGGGCACCTCTTGCTACCAAGGTTATGAAGGGTATGCTTGAAAAATGCAAAAATCTGACTTGCGTTGAAAACAACGTTTCAATTATGTCTGCGGTTAATGATGCTACTGTTGAAGCCCTTGATAAATTGGCGGATGAAATTTTAGCATAATTCTCTGGAGTGATTACTTTGAAGTATACAGGCTCAGTTTTGCTTGCAGTCCTTATTTTGTTTCTGGCGGTACTGGTTTTTAATGCAGTAAAAGCTAAGTGTACGGCACGTAAGCTGACTGATAAAAAGGATGTATTACCACCGGAAAAGCAAACGGAATATGCCCATTGTCTTGGCGAAATGCTGAGATGTGAAACTGTTTCACATAAAAATGCTTATGACGACACAGAGTTCAAAAAGCTCCGTGATGTAACGGAAAAGCTTTTTCCGGAAATTCACAAAAGGTGTGAAAAGCTGACCTTTTCGGATGATTGTTGGATTTACAAGCTCCGCGGTGCAGATGCCGGACGTAACATTATGCTTATGTCCCACCACGATGTTGTGGCTGCAGAGGGAGCGTGGCAACATCCTCCCTTCTGTGGTGAGGTTTTCGACGGTAAATTATGGGGTCGTGGTGCGGTTGATACCAAAACACCTCTTTTTGCAGAGCTTCAGGCGTTGGAGGAGCTTTTGGAAGAGGGATATGAACCCCCCTGTAATGTGTATATCGGGTCATCACATAATGAGGAAATCGGTGGGGACGGCATACCTGAGGCACTCAGATACTTTGAAAAGGAAGGCATTACTTTTGAGGTAATACTTGATGAAGGCGGTGCAATCATTGACCCGCCCCTTGCAGGTATGAAGTGCAAGTGTGCTATGCTTGCCGTTCACGAAAAGGGTATTCACAGGCTTGCTTTCACGGCAGAAGAGGGTACGTCACACAAGGGTCTTACGGCAAACACAAATACACCTGTTGCACGTATGTCGGCATTTGTTGCTGAGGTCAATGAGAAAAAGCCGTTTGTAACAAGGCTTTATCCGCAGGTTAAAGCAATGCTTACACACCTTTGTCCGTACACACCCTTTGTTTTCAGATTGGTGCTTGCAAATTTGTGGTGCTTTGGCGGAATTATAAAAACTCTTATGCCAAGGTTAAATCCGCAGGCAGGTGCTATGGTTGGTACTACCTGTACGTTTCACGAAATAAAAGGCTCTTACGACGATAAAAAATGTGTTGCAAAAGCTACCTTGAGGTATGTGGATGACAAGGACTTCAAAAAAGACCTTGCGGAAATCAGCAAGCTTGCCGAAAAATACGGTATTGAGATTACCGAGGGCGAAAATAACGAGTATCATAAGCCTGCGGATATGTCACGTCCGCAATTCAGCTACACACGTGACTGTATCGCAGAAGTATTCCCACACGTGGCAAGTGCAGCATATATTTTACCTGCAGGCACAGATGCCCGTCACCTTAGCGATATATGTGATTGTGTTATCCGTTTCGCCCCCATAACAATGAACGCACAGCAGTTCGGAAGCGTACATAGTGAAAATGAAAATATTGATGTAGAGGTAATAGGTGAGGCTGTTTCCTTTTACAAGCATTATTTAAAGAATTATAAATAAGAATACATCGGACAAGTCACAGGACCTGTCCGATGATTTTTATTGTTCTTCTAAATATTTTTCTGCCTGCAGATTAAACATTTCTGCATATTTGCCGTTTAACTCCATCAGCTCATCGTGAGTACCGCTTTCAATGATTTTTCCTTTTTCCATCATAAAAATGCGGTCTGCATTTCTTGTGGTTGAAAGTCGGTGTGAGATGAAAACAATGGTTTTGTCGGTTGCCTTTGTCATCATAGCGTGATTGAGCTCATATTCGGATATGGGGTCAAGGTTTGCCGAGGGCTCATCCAATATGATATACGGACAATTCTTATAAAATGCTCGTGCAATGGCAATTTTCTGTTGCTCACCGCCCGACAGCATAACACCGTCGTCGTCAAATTCCTTGAGAAGCAGAGTATTGACACCTTGGGGAAGCTCTTTTGTAAAGCCGACAACCTCAAGGGCTTGTAATACACGTTCTTCATCAAACTCCTTTGAGAGTGCAACATTTTCACCAACACTTGCAGAGAAAATCTGGAAATCCTGGAACACAGCACTGAAACGTGCTCTGTGGGATGCAACAGTTTCGGTTCGGATATCTCTGTCACCGATTTTTACTGTACCTGATTTTACATCGTAAAGTCGCAATATCAGGTTGGTCAGTGTGGTTTTACCTGCACCGTTATAGCCGACGAGAGCCACCTTTTCATAAGGCTTGATTTCAAGGCTGACACCGTCGAGGGAGTCGTTGTTGTTGCCGTCGTAGGAGAATGAAACGTTCTCAACACGAATGGTCTCGGGAGTGCCGCATTCTGCAACGTGCTCGCCGTCAACGATTTTCTCCTGTACAGCAAGGAACTGTCTGCACTTTTCAATCATCTTGGATTGCTCTGTGAAGTTTCTGACACCGTATACGGTTAAGAACAGAATACTGCTGCCGATTAAAAGCGCACCGTTAAAGGTTGCTACAAAGTCACCTGCAGACATTTTTCCTGTAACGATTGTCTGATAACCTATGTAAAGCCCCAGAACAAGCACAAAGCCGATAGCCTGAATACTTACATCCTGTATATAAAAGAGAGTATCAAGCTTTTTTGCATATTTCCTCTGTGTGTTGACAACCTCATCCGCACTTTCATCAAAGCGTCGTTTGAGCAATGGGAAAATACCGCTTGTTCTTATTTCTCCTGCATAGTCAGGGAGGTAGAACACCCGGGCAAAGTAGTCGCCCTTTCTGTGTTTTTCGGTGATTTCTTCACGTCGCTTTATCTGCAGATTGCCTGTGTATCTGCCCATAGGGATGAAAACAACCACAAATCCGATTACAATAAGAAGACAGATAGGGTCAATTGTAAGCATTACACCGGCAATTGTAAGGAACGAAACGATTTCACCTACATAGCCCTTAACCATACTCAATATGTACTTAAGACTGCCCGATGAATTTTCAATAGCAAGAATAAAATCGCTGTAATATCCGGGGTCGTCGTATTTTTGTAGGTCAAGCTGAGTAGCTTTTTTGTAGAACATCGTCTGTATGCCGTAGTCAAGCTTTTCTCTTTCCCTGTGAACGAATAACTCAAAGAAAACTGAGGTTGAAACCTCACCAAGCACAATGAGTGCAACCATAAGTGCAACACCAAAGATGATTTTTTTAGTGTCTGCACCGTTCTGTACCTCATCAATAACAAACTTGAGACCTATTACAGACACAAGTCTGCCGGGTAAGGTGCAGAAAATATGCTGGAAAATTTCACCTATAACAAGCATAGGAGAAATTTTGAACATAGTTTTCAGCATATAGAAGATGTTGCCGATTGTACTGTGTGTATTTTTTCCCTTATTTATCTTTTTCATTCAGATTCACCCTCCTTTTCGTTCTTGTAGTTAGATGCCTGAAGGGTGAACATTTCGTAATAGCCCTGTGATTGCTCCATCAGCTCCTCGTGAGTACCGCTTTCGGTAACCGTTCCGTCATCGAAGACGAATATTTTGTCGGAGAGAACGGCACTTGACAGTCTGTGTGAAATATATATTACAGTTTTATCTTTTGTAGCATTTATCAGGCTTTCGTACATCTGATATTCCGCAATGGGGTCGAGAGCAGAGGAGGGCTCATCGAGTATCGCAAGGTCAAAATCCTTTGCGAACATTCTTGCAACTGCAAGCTTTTGCTGTTCGCCACCTGAAAGACCGGTGCCTTTTTCATCAAACTCTCTTGTAAGAACCGTGCTTTCCTTGTTCTCAAGCTTATCAACGAATAGGTCTGCACCGCTGTTTTTTAGAGCACGTTTAACTGTGCTATTATCAAAATCAGTTTCAACTTCCTTGCAGAGTACGTTTTCTGCAATGGTGAGGGCAAATACCTTGTAATCCTGGAAAACTGTTGCAAAACGGTTTCTCAACGACTGAATATCATATTCCTTGATATTTACACCGTTGTAAAGTATCTCACCGCTGTCAGCATCATAAAATCTGAGCAGTAGTTTAACAAAGGTGGACTTACCCGCGCCGTTTTTACCCACAATGGCAGTAGTCTGTCCCTTGTTAATTTTCAGGTTAAGGTTGTTTATTGACGGCTTTTCAGCACCCGGATAAGTAAAGCTTACGTTACGGAATTCCAGTGTACGGAGCTCGTCAGCTTCCTTTGTGCCGCTTACAACTGTGGACTCATATTCCATAAAAGCCTTCAGGTTGCCGAAATATTCTGACTCCCTGCGTACGTCGGAAACAGCCTCGCCAACGTCGTTGAAAACATCCTTGAGGTTGCTCATTGCAGTCATAATTACTGAGAAATCCGATACAGCAAGGTCACGCTTCACAACGAAGCGGAAGGCGGCATAGATATATGTAATTGCTACAGGTAGGGCTTTTCCGAAAAAACCTGCCATTGTTTCACATACGGCAATTTTCCAACCGTATTTTCTGATGATTTCTCTGTTCTTGTCAACTGCATTTCTGAAACGCTCGTACATAACCTCGAATATTGAGGAGGTACGCATATCCTTGGCAAATTCTTTGAGATAGACGGTACGCTTTACATAGTCCTTTGAGCGCTTATGTACTGTCATTTCCTTATCCTTTTTAACATCAATTTTTCCCTTGATTGTTTCAAAGATAAGAACAAATACCGATACAAGAAGGATAAGAAGTATTTTCGGGTCAATTGTAATTACGTACAGCACAAGGAAAATGCCTGTAAGTGACCCTGCAATTATGTTTGAAAAGCACCAGGCAAAATACGAGATGTGGTCCTCGGTGATGATTTCTGTTGCGCGCTTGTATTTGTTGTAAAATTCGGGGTTTTCGAAGCACGCAATATCAACGGAAACCGCTTTCTGAAATATTTTGTTGTTCAGGTTTTTGTAAAATTTCTTCCAGCGGACTGTTGCATAATAATCCGAAAAACAGTTTATGCCTGTTGCAATCAGCTCTGATGCTACAAGCATCAATACGAGCAGAGTGTACTCCTTGAACGTTCCGCCCTTGGTTATCAGGTCAAGCAGGAGCTTTAAGAATAAAACATCCTTTACAAAGCCGGTAAAGAACCAAAAGGAAACCTGCATCAGCATCTGACCCGTTAAAAATCCGGGTGCGTTTTTGTGAATTGTTTTAAGTGCATAAACAAGGCACTTAAGGGATTCTGCTTTTTCTTTTTTTGCTTTTTCTTTAATTTTTCTCATATTTCCTCCGTTGTTATAATGAGGTAAAAGGTTAACGACTCATTTTACCTGCATCGTGGAGATTGTGTCATTCGTTACCGTATGAGAGGTGAGGTAACGAAACCTTGTGTTCCTGCTATCGTTACATAAAAAACTCCGGAAAGCCTGAACTTTCCGGAGAAATAGCATATAAGAATGCAACTGTCAGCAGGAAGCGGACACAATAACCGGATAGTTTTTAACTGTCTTTACAGCGTAATTCATCATTATGTCCAACTCCTTTCATAAAATATTTGGGTTAATAGCATTTACACGGAATGCTAGTTTAAGGTAACACTTTAAATGAGGTTTGTCAATAGTTTCCGGCTATTTCAATGAATTTTAACTCATATTTACCGAAAGTGAGGTCTATTTTCTCTCCTGTGGATGTAATTTCAACGGTTGCGGTGTTTTCCTTGTTATCAGAATTGTGCAGGTGAAGTGTGAATTTATCACCGTCTTTTCTTATAGATGACAAAATAACTGCGGGGTTGCTGATTTTAATCACGCTGTCTGCTTTTTCACCCTCGCCTGAGGGGAAGAAGGACATAAGGAAGGGGGCTTCGTTGAAAATCTGCGCCTGACGCTCAATATTTTCGTCTGCAGTAATTCTGAATGAGAAGCGTCGTTCACCCATATCAATGTGCGAAAGCATCCTGTTGTGTGGTGCAATCTGTCTGTCGCGGATGGGGTGGGCAGAGTGTACGGGTGTTCTGATAAGTGACAAGCTGATAGAACTCTCGGTGAAGCTACCACCGTAAGTACCGTTGTTGATAACGTAAAGGCTCTTTTCAGGTGTGCGTATACCGCACCACTTGTGGAAAACATCTTCCTTGCCGTCATTGTACAGATTCTGTTCACCAAATGCAGTTTCACCACGGGGTGTGCCCCTGAGAGTGGTGTCAAGACGGTATTTAATCATTTTGTCGGGTGTGTTTGAGTGTATTATAAAATCCACATCAACATAAGCACCTTCCTTGGGAAGTGTGTATTCCACCGTGGCAATAGTGTCACGGCATCTGAAAAATGCTTGTACCTTTGTACGTACCTTGCCGTCCTCGATAATACGGACGTTCGGTGTTTTGTCGTCAGAGTAACCCACAAATTCGTTTGCTTCTGCATCACTCATAAGTGCGAATTTACCGTCAAGGTCATTGAAGCCGTCGACAGTCATACCCCAGGGGTCTTCGTTGTCATTGAACATCAACAGCTCACCGCTGTTCTCAATGAGTGTTGTGCCGTCAACCTTGTACAATTCAATAAGACCCGTCTTTTTTGAGATTTTAACCTGCATACGGTCATTTTTTACCTCAATGCAATCAGACGTTGTGTTATAGTCTTTGAATATCTCACCCTCAGTTACTGTCAGCTTAACATCAAATCGTGTTATACCTGTGGGGGCAAGCTTACCCCTGAAGCTGACTTTCTCAATCCAGTCAAGGTTAAATGTACAATCAGGCTTTTCATTTTGTGTGGGCAACGGATTTCCCTCACTGTCAAAAACCTCGGCAGTCGTAAATTCATTGTCGTTCCAGTTCTGGTTTTCAAGCATAAAGCCGATTTCAAATTCACCCTCAATTTCATAAGGGTGAGGATTAAATACCATAACAGGGATTTCACCCTGCTTTGCTGCTTTTTGACCCTCGCAAAGCTTGAAAAATGCTTTTGTGTAGAGCTTGTCGGCAATTTCTTCACCATAGGAAAGCTTTCTTATGCAATCCTCCTCGGCAGGTTGGATTGATGTGCCGGGCAAAATATCGTGGAATTGGCAGAAAGCAAGTGCTTTTTTAGCTTTGTTAAGCTCTTCATTATTATACTCTGCACCCTTTGTGAGGGTAGCATAGGTCATAATCTTCTGTGTGGCTGCAAGCTTGTTTTCGAGTCTGCGGTTTGCCTGCTTGATACGTACCATTGTTGTATAGCAGCCAATCATTGAGGGGATAAGCGATTCTTCGACAACAGGTAAATCAGTTGTGTCAATCTCGCTGAAATACTTATCTGTTGAAGAATGTACAATTTCTGTGTCGGTTTGTGACATATAATCTTTGATGTTTTCAAGGTCAATTCGTGACGGTCCGCCGCCGTGGTTACCGATACCCCACAGCATAAGACCAATATCACCGTCAGTCTCTGTCTCAAAGCGTTTTATTTTATTGACTGCCTCACCCTTAAGGGTATTGTAGCCACCGTAAATTCTGTGGGCAATAATTTCACTGCCGTCAAAACCGCGCCAACGGAAATTGCCGTCCCACTTACCGGGACGCATAAAAATATAATTCTGATAGCCTGTCTTTTTCAGTATCTGCACAAGACCGCGTGAGTGACCGAATGGGTCAAAGTTTATGGCAGTAACAGGCTTAACACCAAACTTTTCCATAAAATACTCGTTGCCTAAATAAATCTGCTCCAGAAGGCTTTCGCCTGAGGTCATTACACAGTCGGGCTGGAGATACCATCCGCCCATAATGACCCACTTGCCCTCTTTAACAAGCCTTTTTATGCGTTCAAATAGCTCCGGCTCGTACTCTTCCACCCACTCGTACAAAAGTGCCTCGTTGTGGTTGAATATAAAGCCGTCATATTCCTCGCAGAAATCTGCGGCAACGCGGAATGTGGAGATTGCCTCTGCCGCACCCTCATTCCAACGCCATAACCATACAGGGTCAAGGTGGGCGTTGCAAAGTAAATGTATTTTTTTCATAGTGTTATCTCCTGTCAAGCTCTGCTACCTTTCTTAAAATATCCATTGAAGGACCGGGGATTCTGCCAAGGTGGTCAGGTCCCACGTTGAGAAGATAGTTAATGCCCAATTCATTGAGGTGCTTTTTGTTTTTGTAAAGTGCCTCGGGGGACTTCCAGTTATGGTCGCGGTAGGAAAATCCCCAGGAATTATTGAGTGTGCAGGCTGATTCATACAGCCCGAATTTGCTTGGCTTAAAGCCGTCGATACTCTGATAATTTACCTCATTAGGGTCGATTTGTGACAGCTTTTCCCATTGCTCCTTGCTCTCGGGTATTTCGTTGTCACCCAATGATACATAATCATAAGCACCGTTGCCGAGACGTGAGTTTATAAGACAGTCGGGCTGAAGCCTTTTAACTGTGTCATATATCTTACGGCTTTGCTCTGCCCGTAATGTCATAGGTACATCAAACCAGGCAAGGAATATGTCACCGTAGTTTGTCATTATTTCCTCAATCTGCGGTAGAATTTTGTTCTCAAAGCAGATGTCAAAATTCTTTTCCGTGGGGTCGGGGAAATCCCAACTGTTGTCCCAGGTAACACCCGAGCAACCCATATGATTTGACAAATATCCGCCACCGTGCTTTTCGTGCCAGTCAAGGTCCTGTGAGTAGTAAAAGCCTAATTTTACTCCGTGCTTATTACAAGCCTCTGCAAGCTCACCGATAATGTCCTTGCCGTAGGGGGTAGCATCCACAACATTGTATTTGTCAACCTTTGAGTGGAAGAGTGCAAAGCCGTCGTGGTGCTTTGTTGTAACAACAAAGTATTTCATACCACAATCCTTTGCGAATTTTATAATAGCATCTGCATCAAAATAAATAGGGTTAAAAACCTTTGCCAATTGCTCATATTCCTTGATGGGTATAGCAAAGTGAGAGCCAATCCATTCGGCATAATTATCACCGAATTTGCCCTTGTATTCACCACCCAGAATTGAGTACAGACCAAAGTGCATCATCATACCGTAGCCTGCTTGTTTAAAAAATTCAACATTATTCATATAATCACATCCTTAGAGTGTGTAAAGTGTATCAGAATCAGATTTTGGGATACACTTTACCTACTCCTATGAATTTTATATCATACAATGGTGTGTGTCAAGGCGGAGATATTTATAAAATTGCAAATTGTAATTGGCAAACGGCAATTTTCGGAACTGCGTTTCAACATTAAAAATATTTCCTCTCTTTATTGCTTTTAGGTGGTAGGTGTAGTATATTTAAAGTCAGATATTTCAGTTGGAAAATATTTTTAAAATCGGTGGTTAAGATGAGGGAAACTGTAATTCAATTCGGTGAAGGCAATTTTCTCCGTGGCTTTTTTGACTGGTTCCTTGACGGACTGAATAAAAAGGGGCTTTATGATGGCAAGGCAGTTGTTGTGCAACCTCGTGCAGGAGGTAAGGTGGCAGGTCTTGCGGAGCAGGATTGTAAATACAACCTGTATTTAAGAGGAATTGAAAACGGTGAAGTGAAAAACGAGCATTATTTAATTCAGTCGATTTCAAGGTGTGTTGACCCTTATAAGGATTTTGAAGCCTTTTTGTCACTTGCCGATAACCCCGATTTTCGTTTTATCGTGTCAAACACAACTGAGGCCGGCATTGCATTTGATGATAGCAGTAAATTAACTGATACGCCTTGCCTTTCATTCCCGGGCAAATTAACACAGCTTCTTTATAAACGCTATAAAAATGGTTTGGGTGGGTTTATTCTTTTACCCTGCGAGCTTATTGATTCGAATGGTGATGAGCTTAAAAAATGCGTTTTAAAATATGCTGATTTATGGCAGCTTGAGGATGGTTTCAAAGAGTGGATTAACAATGAAAACGTATTTGCGAACACCCTTGTTGACCGCATTGTAACAGGCTATCCCGATGACGAAGCTGCCTTACTTCACCCCAAGGATAAATATCTCGATGCAGGTGAGGTTTTTCATTTGTGGGTAATTGAGGGCGATTTTGAAAACGAGTTACCTCTCAAAAAAGGTGGCTACAACGTTGTGTGGACAGATGATGTGCGTCCTTACAAAAAAATAAAGGTGCGCATACTCAACGGTGCACACACATCTATGGTTGCAGGTGCTTTGCTTTCAGGTGTTGAAACTGTTGGTGAATGTATGCAAAATGGGCTTGTAAGCAAGTTTTTAAATAGGTGTATGTACAGTGAGATTTTGCCCACAATCGGTGAAAATGAGGAAAGCCTGAGTTTTGCAAGAGCTGTTTTTGACAGATTCAGTAACCCTTATATAAAGCATCAGTTAAGGTCAATTGCTCTTAACTCTGTAAGTAAGTTTAGTGTGCGTGTGTTACCCACACTATTTGAATATAAAGAGAAATACGGTGAATACCCACCTGGCCTTACAATGTCACTTGCTTACCTTATCAGCTTTTATAAAAATGATGAACCAAAGGATGATGAAGCGGTAATCTGCAAAGTAAAAAATGGCAGTATTGCTGAAATTCTGGCAGATGCTTCATTATGGCAGAAAGACTTAAGTGATTTAACCTCCCTTGTGGAAGAATACTACACAATAATCGAAGAATCAGGTGCAAAGGGTGCAATGGAATGGATACTTTCAAAATAAATCCCGTTGACAATGTTTGTGTTGATTTGGACAGCGGTCATAAAATTGCCTGTCAGGATATAAATGAAGGTGATGACGTTATAAAGTACGGTATGCCAATCGGTCAGGCAACCAGCTTTATAAAGTCGGGTGACAGGGTACATTCACACAATCTTAAAACCAAGTTGGGTGACTTGCTTAACTATAAATACAGTGGCGGTGCGGAAGCTTTACCACCAACAGAACCCTTTATGATAAATGCCTATGTCCGCAAAAACGGCGATATTGGTATTCGTAACGATGTTTTCATCATCCCCACAGTGGGGTGTGTCAACAGCATCGCAAAAGCTATTGCAGATAAAACAGGGGCAATACCCGTAACTCATCCTTATGGTTGCAGTCAGCTGGGTGATGATATGAAGGTTACTCAGCAAATTCTTAAGGGACTTATAATGCACCCCAATGCAGGGGGTGTGCTTGTCCTCGGTCTTGGCTGTGAAAACAATAATATCGAGGAAATGAAAAAAATCCTCGGTAACGTTGACAACGAAAGGATTAAATTCCTTAACACGCAGGATTGCGAGGATGAAATTTCCGAGGGCATTGGAATTGTAACACAGTTGCAGAAGCAAGGCGAAAATGATATAAGACAGCCCGTTCCTGTTTCAAAGCTCAGAGTCGGTCTTAAATGCGGTGGCTCTGACGGATATTCGGGTATTACTGCAAACCCTGTTGTTGGTGTTGTGACAGATAAGCTCATTTCAATGGGTGCAACAGCGGTGCTGACGGAAGTGCCCGAAATGTTCGGTGCGGAAACTGTTTTGTTTGAGCGTTGTGTGAGTGAAGAGGTTTTTAATAAATGTGTTTCACTTATAAATGATTTTAAACAGTATTTTAAAGCTCACGGTGAGCCTGTGTCAGAAAACCCATCACCGGGTAACAAGGAGGGTGGAATAACAACCCTCGAGGAAAAGTCCCTTGGTTGTGTTCAAAAGGGTGGCAAAGCCCCCGTTGTGGATGTGCTTGATTATGGTGATATTGCCGTAAAATCAGGCCTTAACATTTTAAACGGTCCGGGTAATGACATTGTTTCTGTCACAAATCTTGTTGCTTGCGGTTGTCATATGGTGCTTTTCACAACAGGCAGAGGCACACCTCTCGGAGGAATTGTGCCAACTGTGAAGATTGCTTCAAATGAGGCTGTTGCACAGAAAAAACATAATTGGATTGATTTTTGTGCCTATGGCTTTGACCATCAGCAAAAGGCAAATGAATTAATTGATCTTATAAAAGAAATTGCCGACGGCAAAAAGACAAAAAATGAACTGAATAATTGCAGAGAAATCGCAATTTTTAAAGATGGCGTGACATTATGAAATACAGTAGAAGGATGGCATAACAATGAACAAAGCAAAATATATTGACCCTATTATAGGAACAGTAGCCGACGGTCAGATTGAAGAATCGCACGGTGGAGGAAAAACGTACCCGGGAGCCTGTGTGCCCGGTGGTATGGTGCAGATGTCACCGGATACTATTACCGGCGATGATAACGGCAGTGGCTATAACTATTGCCACGACACCATTGAGGGCTTCAGTCTCAATCACCTGAGCGGTATCGGTTGGTACGGTGATTTAGGCAACATTCAGATTATGCCTGTTGTTGGCACAACTGATTTGAGAAGCGGCAGTAACCTTGAGGTTCCGTTTCTCAAGGGGAATAAGGGTTGGAAATCTGATTTCACCCACGAAAAAGAATCAGCAAAAGCAGGGTATTACTCTGTTATGCTTGATACCTACGACATATTAGCAGAGGCAACCTCAACAGTACACACGGGTGTACTGCGTTTTACATATCCTGAGAATAGTGACAGCAAGGTGATTTTCAACTTCTCTCGCAGAATTGGCGGTAAGGCAGATTTTCAGACTATTGATATTGTAAATGATCACCGTATTGAGGGACACATTCATTGCACTCCTGCCTGTGGCGGCTTTGGCAGAGGTCACGGCGGAATTTTTTATGACATATATTTTGTTTGTGAATCATCAGTGCCTTTCAGCAGTACACGATTTTTTACCGCAGAAGAATTTGTTGAAGGAGACCTTTCGCATTATGAAAGCGAAGATGCAGGTCTTTTGGTATCCTTTGATGATTTAAAGGATAGTGTTGTGCTGCAATGCGCAATTTCATACGTTGATATGGAGGGTGCACGAAAGAACTTTGATGCAGAGTATTGCAGATTCGATTTTGACAAGGTGGCAGATGATTCCTTTGAAAGCTGGAACAGAATATTTGATGGTATAAATGTTGAAGGTTCAGATGAAATCGATTTAAAGCTTTTTTATACGTGCCTTTACCATGTGCTTTTGGATCCGAGAGTCTGTGCCGATGTGGATGGCAGATTTGTGCTTCACAATCAGGTGTTTAACGAAAGTGAGTATATTCAGCGTTCAGTTTTCAGCGGATGGGATGTTTATCGAAGTGAATTTCCGTTGCTGACAATAATCAGACCTGATATTGTGAATGATGAGGTTAATTCACTTTTGAAAATAGCAGAGCTCACAAATTCATCATTCCCCAGATGGGAGCTTTTGGGTATTGATGCATCTTGTATGGTTGGTGACCCCGGTACAATTGTTGTGGCAGACGCTTTTGTTAAGGGCATACGCAATTTTGATACCGAAAAGGCGTATGAATTTGCCAAGGCATCAAGTCTTTGTGCCACAGAAAAAGACGGAAAGCCCTTCCATTCCGTGAGACCGTATTGCAAAGAGTATATTGAGAAAAATTATGTTCCTGAAAAATTAAGTGATACACTTGAATTTTTGTTGGCGGATTATACCTTGTCACGCTTTGCCGAAGGAATGGGTTATACTGAGGATGCGGAGTTCTTTAAAGGCAGAGCTATGGAATATGGCGAAAATTATAATCATCAGCTACAGTTTATGGCACCTCGCTATGCAGATGGCACCTTCGTTTTTGAAGAGGACAGATACGATGATGACGGCACAGTTGAAAGCAATATTTTTCAGCAATCCTGGTTTGTGCCCCATGATGTGGTTGGTTTGAGCAAGCTTTTTGGTGAAGAACGCACGCTTGAGCTTCTTGAGGTCTTCTTTGAAAGGGCAGATTTAAAAAGCCTGTGGAATGATGATTACA
Organism: Acutalibacteraceae bacterium; assembly: GCA_045532945.1. Classification (GTDB taxonomy): domain Bacteria; phylum Bacillota; class Clostridia; order Oscillospirales; family Acutalibacteraceae; genus DTU089. The sequence goes on along the minus strand of JAZSGZ010000005.1, from coordinate 20,911 downwards.
ATCACTCTAATGAGCCTTGCCACAATATAACCCACTATTATAATATTTTAGGTAAGCCCTCCCGTACCCAGTATTGGACACGTCGTGTGCAAAAGGAAGCATATCGCACGGGTGCTTACGGCTTTTGCGGTAATGAGGATGTGGGTCAGCTTTCAGCGTGGTATGTGTTATCTGCTTTAGGCTTTGCTCAGGTTTGTCCTGCAGATGATAAATATTATATAAACACACCGCTTTTTAAAGAGTGTAGTGTAAGGCTTGATAAGGAGTATCACACCTGCACGGTTGATGATAAATTAACTGTGGTGTGTGACAAGGATCCGCTCCAATACCCATATATCAAAGAATGCAGATTAAACGGTAAAAAGGTAAGTGAGTGTTACCTTACCTATAAGGAAATTACCGCAGGCGGTAAATTGGAATTTACCCTTTCGGCAGAGCCTTGTAACAGCTTTAACTAAAAAAACAGGCAGATGAGATTTTTCTCATCTGCCTTTGTTGATTAGTGCGGATATGTAACCTGTCTGCCTGTAACAAGCTGTACGAATTTTCTGCCTACCTTTGTATAGAAACGCTGGATTCTGCCTTTGTTTGTAACGCTTTTGGCGGTTTTTAAACCGAATTCATCACCTGATGCCTTGATTGATGCAATATCACTTTTCTTAAACATATTGTACCATCTCTCATTACGGCTTGTGTACTTTGAGGTATCATTTTCATCAACCTCAAGTATTCTGTAGCCGTACTGTGTTGAAAAGCGGTCACCGTTGAAGCGTGTGCTCAGTGAATTTACAATGTCAATTCCCTTGTGCCTTACACCGAATGCATTTGTGTGGTCATGGCCTGTGAAGATAGCAAGCACGTCGCCCTTTTCCACCATAGCATCAAACTGACCGTGGTTGTAGTAACCGCTACAGGGTGTTTCGTTAAGTGTACCGAAGTTTTTAACGTTGGGGTCAAACATATAGTAATCATTCTTTTCATACATATGGCTGAATGAATAAAAGCGATGCTTATCTGTTTTCTTGAGGGCATCATAAACGTCGGCAACAATCATATGCTGAAATGCCATCGAATAAACCTTTTTGCCACCGTTTGATGCGGTGATTTCGTCAGATTTTTTCTTGTACCACTCGACCTGGTGGGGGAGTACACAACCGTAACGACCCTTTTCGTCGTAGTCATTGGAGTCGAAAATCCACAGATTGAATTTAAATTCATCATTCTGTGAGTAAACAGGTACACAGTAGGTACCGCTGTCGGGTCCGTCACCGTAGCTTACGGAGGAAGCGTGGGTGTTGTAGTAATCTGTGAGCTCACTTCTCGTCATTGCGCCAACCTCGGAATCGTGGTTACCGTAGGTAATTGCAACGGGTATATTGAGGCTGTCAAAAACAGACATAAGCTTGTCAATATATTTTTTTGTAACCTCTGCGTTATCATCATTGTGCACATTGTCGCCTGTAATAACTGCCACGTCGGGTTTTTCCTTTTTACACGCCCAATCAATGAGAAAAACGGACATATCAATATTGTCATTCTCAAGGTGTGTGTCGGTAATGTGCATTATTTTCAGTTTGCCGTTTTTATTGAATCTGACTGTAGGTATTGCCATAATATCACATCTGCTCCAGAATATAGTTTTTAATATCTTCTAATTTGCTTTCCTTCCACTTACCGCTTTCTGCCTGCTCTGCCAAGGGACAAAGTATGAAAAAGTCAAGTGTTTCACCGGGCACTCTGCCTGTGCGAAGGGGCTCTCGGAAGTGCTCTGTCCACTGCTCCTCGGTGGCATCCTTAAATATTTCGGGCTTAAGGTAAGTCATCTGCCTTTTTGTAGCCGCTATATGCATCTTTGCCGAAAGGGGAGAAAGTAGCTTGTAGTCCTCCTCCTGCACGTCAACGAAAATACGGGGTAATTCGTCTTTTATAATATGCTCGTTTGTGCGGTCAATCCTGAGACCCATAGGCTCCCAGGTGAATTCACTTTCCGTGAAATTGAGCTTTACTATAAGCCCTATTTCCGTGTTGTACTGTGAACGCTGATAGTCCGTGTCAAAAATGAAGTTGCCAAGGGAATAAAAGATTATCTTGTCGCCCACGGTCTCGTAATTCATTGGCACGTGTGGGTGGTGTGATACAACGATATCCGCACCCATTTCAAGGTATTTATGGTAACGCTCGCGAGTGTAGGGTGAGGGTAGGGGAGTAAATTCCTCACCTGCGTGGGCAACCACAATACACCAACGGCATTTTGATTTTATCTCATTTATGGTGTCCTGTATGGCATCAAGGTCACTCCAGCTGTAGCAACCGGGCTTGTCAATGTCCGCCTTGCGACAGGCACGCTGATAACCAACGCCAAACATACCTATACCGCCTGCCTCGGGGAGAATAACCGCCTTGCGTGCTTCGTCAATATTCATACCTGCACCGATGGTCTGCACACCGTTTTCACGGGCAATTTTCAAGGTGCTTTCAATACCGTAGGGTCCTGCATCCATAATGTGATTGTTGCAGATGTTCCATATATCGGCTTTCATTTTGTTAAGGACTGTTACCGCCTGAGGGTCGATTGTGTGCAGGAGCTGCTGTACACCGCTTTGAGTGGTGTTCTGCTCTGCCTCTGCCACAGGTCCCTCCACGTTTGCGATAACGTGGTCTGCGCTATGCAAAAATGAGAGTATTTCGGGTGAAATAAGCTGTGGGTCCTCCCATTTTTTGTACATATAGCGGTCAAAGCCTATGTCACCTGTAAAAACCAAAGATGTTTTCATATAATCACCGAGGTCATTATATCACCCTTTTTTAGGGAAATCAAGGAGGTGAGATGCCTTCGATTGTTTACAACGATATTAAAATATGATATTATATAAAAAAGGCAGGTGATATTGTGTGGATAAATTCAAAAGCTTCGTAAAGAATAACAAAGTAGCACTGCTGTCAGGATTTGCGATTATTGTCGTTATGACAATCATTCTTGCAGTTGAGTACAATAAGTTCGAGGAAACAGGCGGATTAACGTCTGCAACCGCTACCTTATTAAAGGGCTCCTTTCTGGTGCTTATTTGCTTCGTTTTGTTTATCACATACATTAACCTCAGAGCAACAAAGAAACGGGAGAAGCAGGTCGAAAAACGACTGGGTATCTCAGATACACTAATAGATTGTATCACAGTCCTTGCCGAGGAGCAGAACATAAATGAGGCTATCGACAGACTCCTTAAAATCCTTAATGATTACTTCGACGGGGACCGTGCATACCTTTTCGAGTTCGATTATGAAAATCAGGTGACAAATAATTCCTATGAATATGCTGCAGAGGGTGTTACAAAAGAAATCGATAAATTGCAGAATATTCCTTTAGAGGTTATTGATTCCTGGATACGCAAATTTGAGGAAACGGGAACCTTCTTTATATCCAGCCTCGATAAGGATGTTGAAAAGGACAGTGACACCTATCGCATTTTAGAGATGCAACAGATACAAAGTCTTATTGCTGTTCCGCTTATTGAAAAAGAAGTAATAATCGGTTTTCTCGGTATTGATAATCCCAAGGTTAACTACGATGATTTATCACTGCTTTCTTCTGCAACATTCTTTATACTTGACAGTATTGAGCGCCGTGAAAGTCACACAAAGCTGGAGAAAATCAGCTTTGAAGACGGGCTTACCGGTGTTTATAACAGAAATAAATTCAATGTGCTCATCAATGAAAAGAATAAAGACTTTATTAAAACAGGTGTAGTTTATTTTGATATAAACGGACTTAAGGAGATTAATGACACTCAGGGTCACAGTGCAGGTGACCTGCTCATAAAAACTGCTTCAAGAATTATTGACGGTGTGTTCGGAAAGCAAACCTACCGTATTGGCGGAGACGAGTTTGTTGTTATTAAAAATAACGTTACAAAAGAAGATTTCGAGAATGATGTAAAAGCTGTCGTTGCAAAGCTGAGTGCAAACGGTATAAGCGTGTCACACGGTGTTGCCTGGACTGAAAAGAACTGCAATATCGAGCAACAGCTTGCTGTTGCAGACAAACTAATGTATGCCGATAAGCTGAGATATTATAAAAACAGGGGAGATTTATAAATGAGAGAAGAGGCAAAAAAAAGTATTGTTTCAAAGGCTAAAGAAAAGATACACCTTGTAAAGGAATATTGGCACACCCCGGCAAAGGGTAATTACATACCCTATAAGGAAGTGGCAAGTCTCAGCGGTGCAGGCTTCGGCGTGTATTGGACAGTTTTGCTCGCTTCCGTAATAGGTCTTAATGCATCAAACTTCCTTGTGGGTGCAAGTATCGGGCTCAAGCCTATGGATTTGCAGATTATGCTTAATGTTGCAAACCTCGTCGGTATTCCCATAGGCATATTCCGTAGCTGGTATTATGATAACCACAAATTAGAGGGAGGAAAATTTTTACCATTTATTAAGAAAACGGGACTTCCGATAGTGCTTATATCTACCGTTTTTGTTTGGTTGCCTTATGAAAATATGGAGTATATTACAAAGGCAGTCGTTGTTTGGTTTATGTATATGCTCCTGAACATATTCCTGTGCTTTTATAATGAAAGCTATACCTATTTCCAACAGATAATCACCCCCAATGCTCAGGAGCGTGCTAACGTAATGAGCATTTCACAGGTGGTTTATTCACTTGCACCAACAATTACAAACCTTGTAATTCCGCTTATTGCAGGTAAAACGTGGGGTCTCAATAATATCTGGACATACAGAATTATCTACCCTGTATTTACATTTGTTGGCTTGATAGTAGGTACAATATTTTTCCGCAAGGTTAAGGAAAGGCTCGTTCTGTCAAAGAAAAAGCCTGAGCCTGTCAGGATGCTTGATGCAATCCGTGAGGTTGCTAAAAATAAATATTATTGGATTATTCAGGCTGCGGCCTGGATTGTGTTCCTTGAGTCGGGCTATGGTGTAGTGCTGGGTTGGTCCTTTGTTTATGTTGACGGCGGAGCACATCAGGAGATGCTGGGTGTTGCAAATACGATTATAGGCAATGCCGCCTTGTGGTCAATGCTTCTTTGTCCCCTTGTTATTAAGTGGATGGGTAAAAGAAATCTGCTTATTACCGCAAATGCCATAAATGTTGTTCTCCTTATTGGGTTGTATTTCTCATATCAAAGCCTTATTGCCATTTGTGTTATATGGTACATCAACAACTTTATAAACACCTTCTGGAATATTGTTCAGCACAATATCAGCGCCGATATGAAGGACTATCATCAGTGGAAAACAGGTGTGCGAGTTGACGGTCTTTTCGGTCCGCTCGGTATGATTGGCACGGTAATCAGCTTTTTTACCGGTATGATTTATCCTGCTATTTATGAGAAAATGGGACTTCTTGAGGATTATGACGTGCTTTATGACGACACCATAAGGAACAATCTCTTTGAGGTGCTCATTCTTTGCTCGGCACTTGGCGCGCTTCTTAACCTGATACCGTACTGCTTCTACGATTTGACGGAGAATAAGCACAAGGCTTATGTAGGTGTTCTGAAAATCCGTGCAATGTTTGAGAACTATGCTCTCGGTGAGTTGGAAGACGGAGAGCTTGAAGAGACAATGGAAATCATTGAGCAGGCAAAGATGTTCTGCGGTAAAGAGAAGCGGATTATTGATAAGAGCCTGAGTAAAACTGCAAGAAAGCAAATTAAAGAAGATAATCTGACTATTGAAAGAGCCACAATCATTATGCAGGATTTGAACAAGTTTTCAACAGAGGCGGGTAGAATCAGGTTACAACAGGCACAAGAGGATTATGCCAGGGGCGAGTTTTTCTTCTATGGTGACGCAAAAGCGGAATTCAACAAGGCAAAGCTGTTGCCGAAATCCAATGAAGTCGAGAAGGAAATTCGTTCGGATGCCATAAAAAATGCCGGAATCAAAAAACGCTCTGCCAAGCTTATGAACAAATACGGCAGAGAAAACATCAAAGCTCCCGATGAGACAGTTAAGGAAGAGATTATGAATCGTGAGGCAAAGAACTTCCTTGACAGTATCAGAATAAAAAGAGAGCTCAGTGCTTATCTTAAGGCTGTTTCTGTTTACAACGATGTAGTAAAGCCCTATACAAGTGCTCGTGACCTTATAACTCAGGCGGAGAATTATACTCACTATGATGAGCTTGAGGAAAGATATTTCCGGTTAGTTGCAGAAAGAAAGTAAGAAATAAAGGGAGTTGAAACGGAGGGGTTTTATATGAAGGGGAAAAGGTTTCTTGCGGCTATGCTCGCATTGTGTGCATTTTTTTCTTTAGTTGCTTGTAAGCAAAAGAAAAAGACTTCTGTTACAGCAGAGAACACAACAGCTGTTGAAGCCTTTGTGAGCGAAGCTGTTGCAGACACTACCCGGGATACTGTGGCAAGTGAAACCGTGGCGGTTACAGATTCACAAAGCAGTGTACAAACTTCCTCTCAAATGCAGTCGGTCGAATCAACAGTGGGTGTGACAGAGGCAGGGACAACAGCTGCTGAGGTTGAGGATGCTCCCGGGAGCTGGTCAACCGAAAGGATTATTGAAGAATACAAAAGCGCGGCACGACAGTCCGATGCATCTGCCAAATCTACCCAAAAGATATTACTCAAAAGCATAAGCGTGAATAACGGTGAGTACGAAAACGTGATGTCATTTGTGGGTGGTATAATAGGTAAATTTCTTGAAAGCAATTCTACCGTGAAGGATGGTATTACAGGTGGGTATGAAAGTCTTGCTCCGCAAGACGTAAGCTCTGCAAGAGCATATAAGCAGGGTAATGATACTGTTATTGAAATGTATATGGTTGAACAGACCTCAGGTGCTAAGGAGGATGCTCTTAGCGGTAGTGTAGGTCATGCTATTACTACAGTTGGTGATATCAGCACAGTTGTCAATGATTTATCCGAAAGGGGACTTCCCCTTGAGCTTTCTGAGGATGAAACAAAAATTTATTATACAAATCCATCCTTGAAGGTTACAATTGATCAGAACGGAGAAATTGTCAGCGGAATATGGTTCTATACTGTTGAAATCAAAATGGATAATTTCAAAGCCTTCGGTCAGAATGTGAACACAGCTTCTATTACTATGGACAATACGATTACAATATAATGATTAAGAGTCACTTGCTTCATCTCTTGGAGAATGTTTCAAGTGACTCTTTTTGTTTATTAAAGCAATGTTTTGAATTCTTCGTAAGTTACGGGGTTGGCAAAAACTACATCATTAGGTGATGAAAAATTAATTTCATTGCCGTTGTAGTCTGTGGCGATTCCTCCGGCTTCTTTTAAGATGAGAGCTCCTGCCGCAATATCCCATGGTTGTAATGACTTTTCAAAGAATACCTCACATCTTCCGCAGGCGACCATACAAATGTCGTAAGCTGCAGATCCGCTTCTGCGGATATCACGCGAAATGTCGAAGACTTTTCTTAAAAGTGCAAATGTTTCATCTGTGTTTTCGGGGTGGTACGGCGATGTGCCGAAAAGTGCGAGTCCGTCTGAAAGGGGACGCTCACTTACCGTTATTTTTTTGCCGTTAAGATATGCGCCCTTGCCAATTTCAGCAGAGAAAAGCTCGTTGGTATAGGGATTGTAAACAACGCCTGCAATAATACTGTTCTTGTTACAAAGTGCAACGGAAATGCAACTGCAACGGTAGTCCTGCATAAAATTTGTGGTGCCGTCAATGGGGTCAATTATAAAACGCAGGGCATCGCTTGTAAAGTCATTTTCTCCCTCTTCACCCACAAATTCAGTCTGGGGGAATGCTTTGCCAAGCTCCTTGAATAAAAAGCTCTGTACGGCAACATCGTACTTCGTTACAAAGTTTTTCTTGCCTTCCTTGGCGGTTACCGATGCTTCTTGATTGTGGGCAGAAAGAATAATCCGACCGGCTTCTTTTACCGTTTCAATAATTTTGTTCAGCATAATGTTATCCTTTACGTTCGGTTTTGGAATTTCGCGTTTTGACCATAGTCGCATAATAATATAGAAAAATGGCTTTGTCAAGATAATATTGGCAGTTTCTATTTGAGCTCGGATAGCTTGCTTATTATCTTACTTACCATCTTGAATACTCGCTTAATTCTACACAACAAAATTTTTACTGCATAAAACAAAGAATAAGAGTAGCTGCACTTTGTAATTATTGCTTTTTAAAAAGCTTAGTGATATAATCAAGAAAAATACCGGTGGTGATGTGGTTGAATTTATTACATATGAAATATGCAGTTGAGGTTGCAAGGCTCGGTTCTTTGGGTAAAGCATCTGAAACTTTGCTTATTGCAACGCCTAATATAAGCCGTTCAATTAAAGAGCTTGAAGCAGATCTTGGTATATCTATTTTTGAACGAACCACCAAAGGCATGGAGCTTACTCCTGACGGAGAGCAGTTCATAAACTTTGCCAAAAGAATTCTCGGTCAGATTGAGCAGGTTGAGGATTTCTATAAAAAAGGCACAGCTAAAAAACAGGAGTTTTCTATTTCTGTTCCCAGAGCTTGTTATATCTCTGAAGCATTTGCAGAATTCTCAAAATCACTTTCAGGTGATGCGGCGGAAATATTTTATAAAGAAACCAACTCCCAGCGAACAATCCGCAATATGCTTGAGCATGATTATAAATTAGGTATAATACGTTATGCTGAAAACTATGATAAATATTTTAAATCAATGCTTGAAGAAAAAGGATTTCAGTATGAGTTAGTAACGGAATTTACATATTCTCTTATTATGAGTGCAGATAATCCGTTGGCAAAAAAAGAAAACATATCGTATGACGACTTAAAGGATTACATAGAAATTGCCCACGCAGACCCTTATGTTCCCTCAATGCCACTTTCGAAGGTTGTTAAAGAAGAATTGCCTGATAATATCAACCGAAGAATTTTTATTTTTGAAAGAGCAAGTCAGTTCGATTTGTTATCAATGAACCCCGAAACATTTATGTGGGTTTCACCTGCACCCCAAAGTCTTCTTGAACGATATAATTTAGTTCAGAAGAAATGCGGTGACAATAAAAAGGTATATAAAGATGTTTTAATTTATAAAAACGGATATAAGCTTACAAAGCTTGATCGCCAATTTATTACTTCTTTGTGTGAATCCAAGAGAAAATATCTGAAAAAATAAAATTCTGTATCAATGTTTTTTACCGATTTGAGTATATTGTACTCAAGTCGGTTTTTTTATTCCTTTGAGTGTTATCATTTTTGATAATACCGCTTATATATTTTAAGAATTCCAATATCCGATAAAGGTTGTTAAAATAATAACAAAGTTAGCGAGGGTGAAGTGCGAACTAAGCCCACCCCAACAATGTAATTATTATTAGGAGGATATAATGGACATGAACTACGAAATTGTTGATTGTGTTGAAAAGCTTCAGGAAGCTATTGAGCGCACAAGAGAGGCACAGAAGAAATTTGCTACCTACACTCAGGAGCAGGTAGATAAAATTTTCCTTGCTGCTGCATCCGCTGCAAACAAGGCAAGAATTCCTCTTGCTAAAATGGCTGTTGAAGAAACAGGTATGGGTATTGTAGAGGATAAGGTTATTAAAAATAACTATGCTTCCGAATACATCTACAATGCATATAAAGATGCAAAGACCTGCGGTATTATTGAAGAAGATAAAGCGTTTGGTACAAAGAAGATTGCAGAGCCTATCGGTGTTGTTGCTGCAGTTATTCCTACAACCAACCCCACATCAACTGCGATTTTTAAATGTCTTCTTGCTCTTAAGACAAGAAATGCAATTATAATCTCTCCTCACCCCAGAGCAAAGAACTGCACAATCGCTGCTGCAAAGCTTGTTCTTGAAGCTGCAGTCCAGGCTGGTGCTCCCGAAGGAATTATCGATTGGATTGATGTTCCTTCTCTTGAAATGACAAACACAGTAATGAAAGAAGCAGATATCATCCTTGCAACAGGTGGTCCCGGTATGGTTAAGGCTGCTTACTCCAGCGGTAAGCCTGCTCTCGGTGTTGGTGCAGGTAACACACCTGCAATTATTGACGAATCTGCAGATATTCTTCTTGCTGTTAACTCAATCATTCACTCAAAAACATTTGACAACGGTATGATTTGTGCTTCTGAACAGTCAGTTATTGTTCTTGAAAATATCTATGACGCAGTTAAGACAGAGTTCGCAAGTCGTGGTTGTTACTTCCTTAACGATTCAGAAACAGAAAAGGTAAGAAAGACAATCATTATCAACGGTGCTCTTAATGCGAAAATCGTTGGTCAGTCTGCTGCAAAAATTGCAGAGCTTTCAGGTGTAACGGTTCCCGAAGGAACAAAAATCCTTATAGGTGAAGTTGAAAGCGTTGATATTAGTGAGGAATTCGCTCACGAAAAGCTTTCTCCCGTTCTTGCAATGTACAAAGCAACATCTTTTGCAGATGCACTTGATAAAGCAGAACAGCTTGTTGCAGACGGCGGTTACGGTCATACCTCTTCTGTATACCTTAACGAAGTAACAGAAACAGAAAAGCTCAACGAATTTGCTGCAAGAATGAAAACCTGCCGTATTCTTGTTAACACACCTTCATCACACGGCGGTATCGGTGACCTTTACAATTTCAAACTCGCTCCCTCACTTACTCTCGGTTGCGGTTCCTGGGGCGGTAACTCAGTTTCCGAAAACGTTGGTGTTAAACACCTTTTAAATATTAAAACAGTTGCAGAAAGAAGGGAAAATATGCTTTGGTTCCGTGCACCCGAAAAGGTTTATATCAAGAAAGGTTGTCTTCCTGTTGCTCTTGATGAGCTTCGTACAGTTCGTGGTGCGAAGAAAGCATTCATCGTAACAGATACCTTCCTCTATGAAAATGGCTATACAAAACCCATTACAGACAAGCTTGACGAAATGGGTATAGCTCACACAACATTCTTTGATGTTCAGCCCGACCCTACTCTTAAAAATGCAAAGAGCGGTGCAGCACAGATGGCAGCATTTAAGCCCGATACAATTATCGCTCTCGGCGGTGGTTCTGCAATGGACGCTGCAAAGATTATGTGGGTTCTTTACGAACATCCTGAAGCAGACTTTATGGATATGGCAATGCGTTTCATTGATATCCGTAAGAGAGTTTATACATTCCCCAAAATGGGTGAAAAAGCATACTTCATTGCAGTTCCCACCTCTGCAGGTACAGGTTCTGAGGTAACACCCTTCGCAGTTATTACTGATGAACAGACAGGTGTTAAATATCCTCTTGCAGACTATGAGCTTCTTCCCAATATGGCAATCATTGATACTGATTTCCATATGTCAGCTCCCAAGGGTCTTACAGCTGCTTCAGGTATCGACGCTGTAACTCACGCAGTAGAAGCTTACGCTGCAATGCTTGCAACAGACTATACAGATGGTCTTGCACTTCAGGCTCTCAAAAACATTTTCAAATATCTTCCCCGTGCTTATGAAAACGGTCAGACAGATATTGAAGCAAGAGAAAAAATGGCAAATGCCGCAACAATGGCAGGTATGGCATTCGCAAATGCATTCCTTGGTGTTTGTCACTCAATGGCACATAAGCTCGGTGCATTCCACCACCTTCCTCACGGTGTTGCAAACGCACTTATGATTGAAGAGGTTCTCCGCTTCAATGCAAGCGAAGCACCTGCAAAAATGGGTACATTCTCACAGTATGACCACCCTCACACTCTTGCTCGATACGCTGAAATCGCAGATTATCTCGGTCTTGGTGGTACAACTGACTCAGAAAAGCTTGAAAATCTTATTAAAGCTATAAACGACCTTAAAGCAACAGTTGGCATCAAAAACACAATCAAAGATTATGGCGTTGATGAAAAAGTATTCCTTGACAACCTTGATGAAATGGTTGAACAGGCATTTGATGACCAGTGCACAGGTGCTAACCCCCGTTATCCTCTTATGAGCGAAATCAAAGAAATGTATCTCAATGCTTACTATGGCAAGCATTTCACAGAAAAAGCAATGCCTACTGCAGCTGATGTTGCAACAGGTATGACTGCAAATGCAGTTAAAACACCCTATACAAAAGGTAAAAAAGCGTAAGAGAGAGGAGATACTAAAATGAAACTTGATAGAGTTATTGCAGTAAGAAATAATAAAACTATTTACCGTGACGGTGACAAATGCGTTAAGGTTTTTGATACTGATTATTCAAAAGCAGATGTTCTTAACGAAGCATTAAATCAGGCAAGAATAGAAGAAACCGGTCTTAATATTCCTAAAATTATTGAAGTAACAATGGTTGAAGGAAAATGGGCTATCGTTTCTGAATTCATAAAAGGCAAAACACTTCAGCAGCTTATGGACGAGGATGCTGAGAAGAAAGATGAATATATCGAATTACTTGTTGACCTTCAGCTCCGGGTTCATTCAAAGGTTTGCCCTCTCCTTAACAAACTCAAAGATAAAATGAATCGCAAAATCAGTGCTTCTGAGCTTGATGCAACAACACGTTATGACCTCCACACAAGACTTGAAGGTATGCCCAAGCACAACAAGGTTTGTCACGGTGACTTCAACCCCTCAAATATTATCATTTCTGAAGACGGCACAGCATATATTCTTGACTGGTCACATGCTACTCAGGGTAATGCTTCTGCAGATGCCGCAAGAACATACCTTCTTTTCTGGCTTAACGGTGATATTGAAGGTGCTAAGAAATATCTTGATTTGTTCTGTCAAAAGAGCAATACAGCTAAACAGTATGTTCAGAAATGGATGCCTATCGTTGCCGCTTCTCAGTCAGTTAAGGGCAATGAGAAAGAAAGAGAATTCCTTCTCTCTTGGGTAAATGTTGTTGATTACGAATAATCAGATAAGGAGTTAAAGAAATGAAAGTTACAGTTTGTATCGGTAGTTCCTGCCATATTAAAGGTTCTCGTCAGGTTGTTGAACAACTTCAGTACCTTATTAAAGAAAATAATTTAGGAGATAAAGTAGAATTAGGCGGCACATTTTGTATGGGCAAATGCCAGCAGGGAGTTTGTGTAACTGTTGACGACGCTTTCTTCTCAGTAACACCCGAAACAGTTGAAGAATTTTTCAACGATAATGTAAAAGGAAAAGTATAAAATGATAATTCAGGTTTGTGTTGGCAGTTCATGTCACTTGAAAGGTTCTGCAGAGATTGTTGAGCTTTTTCAGAAAGCCGTTGAAGAAAATCATTTAGAAAACGAAATAACACTTGCCGGTAGCTTTTGTATCGGCAAGTGTAATCGTGTGGGCGTAACTGTTCAGGTAGATGATGATATTCACACCGGTATTACAAGAGAAAATTTTAAAGAATTTTTCAAGGAAAACGTTTTAACAAAAATTGAAAGGGTGTAACGGGAAATGCCTAATTGTTTAACATTAAAAAAATCCAACTGTAAAAACTGTTACAAATGTATTCGCCATTGTCCCGTTAAGGCGATACGCTTTTCGGGAAATCAGGCTCATATTATCGGAAACGAGTGTATTCTCTGCGGTCAATGTTTTGTTGTTTGTCCTCAGAATGCAAAAGAAATTGTTGATGAAACCGAAAAAGTAAAAGTATTTTTGCAGGCAAGGGAAAAGGTTATAGTGAGCCTTGCTCCCTCGTTTATTGCGAACTACGATGGCGTTGGAATAAATTCAATGAGAAAAGCTCTAAAAAAGTTGGGCTTTTATGATGTTGAAGAAACCGCTATCGGTGCAACAATTGTTAAAAACGAATATGAGAGAATGCTCAAAGAGGATGATAGAGATATTATTATAACTTCTTGTTGTCATTCTATAAACTTACTTATTCAGAAACATTTTCCTGCAGAATTGGAGTATCTTGCAGATGTTGTTTCACCTATGCAGGCTCACTGTATGGATATAAAGAAACGCTACCCTGATGCAAAAACAGTTTTCATCGGACCTTGCGTTTCAAAAAAAGACGAAGCTGAGCATTACGAAGGTATTGTTGATGCAGTCCTTACATTTGAAGAACTTACAAATTGGCTCAAAAGTGAAAATATAGAGCTTGAAGTTGAAAAAGACAACGATGATTTCAGTCGTGCGCGTTTCTTTCCTACAACAGGCGGTGTGCTTAAAACAATGGCTCAGGATACACCTGACTATACATATATCGCACTCGATGGTGTTGAAAACTGTATAGCAGCACTTAAGGATATTGAAAGCGGAAAGGTTCATAAATGCTTTATTGAAATGTCTGCTTGTGTCGGTAGCTGTATGGGTGGTCCGGTTATGGAAAAATATCACCATACAGAAACCATTACAGATTACCTTACTATAGCAAATTATGCAGGTAAAAAGGATTTTGAGGTTTCTCAGCCTAAAGCTACTGAACTCAAAAAGCAATTTGAATATATCGAACACAGATATCCTCAACCATCAGAAATGGAGATTAATGCTGTTCTTCGTCAGATGGGTAAATTCAAACCTGCTCATGAGCTCAATTGCGGTTCTTGCGGTTACAATACTTGTCGTGAAAAAGCTGCTGCAATTTGTCAGGGTAAAGCGGAGATTTCAATGTGTCTTCCTTTCCTTAAGGAAAAGGCAGAAAGCTTCTCAGATACTATTGTTAATAGTTCTCCCAACGGACTTATTGTTCTTAATGAGAATTTAGAAGTTCAGCAAATTAATAAAGCCGCAAGAGAAATTATGAACATACGTTATGCTTCTGATGTTCTTGGCGATTATGTTATCCGTATTCTTGACCCTACGGTTTTTGAAACTGTTCTTAAAACCGGCAGAGGTGTGAGTAACCAGAGAGTTTACCTTGCAGAATACAAAAGATATGTTGAACAAACTGTTGTTTATGACAGAGATTCACATCTTCTTATCGGTATTATGAGAGATGTTACTGCCGAAGAGGAGCAAAGAGAAAGAAAAGAAAATATCAGCCGTCAGACAATTGAGGTTGCCGATAAGGTTGTTGATAAGCAAATGCGAATTGTTCAGGAGATTGCTTCACTTTTGGGTGAAACAGCCGCAGAAACAAAAATCGCCCTTGCAAAATTAAAGGAGTCGATTTCTGATGAATGATTTATGTGCAGATATCGGATACAAAAGTATAAACCATTACGGTGAACAGCTTTGCGGAGATCATATTGATATAGTTGAGCCCGATGAGGATTCAACTGTGGTTGTTCTTTCCGATGGTCTCGGTAGCGGTGTTAAAGCAAGTATTCTTTCAACACTTACATCCAAAATTATTTCAACAATGCTTGCAGAAGGTCTTTCCCTTGAGGAGTGTGTTGAAACGATTGCCGCAACTCTTCCTGTTTGCTCGGTGCGTGGCGTTGCTTATTCCACATTCACCATTATTCATCTTAAGAATAATGAAACTGCAGAGCTTATTCAGTACGATAACCCACACACCATAATAATAAGAAATGAAAAAAACTGGGATTATCCGAAAACCGAAATGAATATTGGCGGAAAGAAAATTTTCAAATCTGTTATTCAGCTTCAGGAAAACGATATTTTTATTGCTATGAGCGATGGTTGCCCTCATGCAGGTATTGGTACTGCATATAACTTCGGTTGGAAGCGTGAAGATATCGCAAGCTTTCTTGAAACTCTTGCTCCTGTTGGTTATACTGCAAAGAATTTATCAACAATGCTCATTGATGAGTGTGATAAGCTTTATGATCATAAGCCCGGTGACGATGCAACCGCTTGTGTTGTTAAAATCCGTAAGAGAGTTCCTATGAATATGCTTTTCGGACCGCCATCAAACAGAGATGATGCAGACAGAATGATGAGCCTTTTCTTCTCAAAAGAAGGAAAGCATATTATCTGTGGTGGTACAACATCATCTATTGCATCTAAATTCTTGAGAAAACCTTTAAAGCCATCTCTTAATTTTGAAAGCAGTGATGTTCCGCCTATTGCAGAAATCGAAGGTGTTGACCTTGTTACAGAAGGTGTTATCACAGTTAACAAGGTGGTAGAATACGCTCAGGATTATCTTGGCGAAAATAAACACTATGAGCATTGGAATTTCAAAAAAGACGGTGCTTCACTTATAAGCCGTTTGCTTTTTGAAGAAGCAACAGATATAAACTTTTATGTAGGCAGAGCAATCAACCCTGCTCATCAGAACCCGGACCTTCCCATAAACTTCAATATAAAAATGAACCTTGTGGAAGAACTTTCAAAGTGCTTGAAGCAAATGGGTAAAAGAATTAAAGTGAGTTATTTTTAATTATGAGTAATATAAGAAAATTTGATACAAAAGTACAATATCTTAAATACAAGGTGTTAAGAGAGGTTGCAAGAGAAGCGTGGAATGATACACTTCTTGAAAATCTCATTGATATACCTAAGAAAATAGTTCCAGGTAAAACCTCAACAATGAGATGTTGCGTTTATAAAGAACGTGCTATTCTTTCAGAGCGCGTTAAAATTGCTATGGGCGGTGACCCTGAAAACCCCAATGTTATTCAGGTTATTGATATTGCTTGTGATGAATGCCCTGCTGCAGGCTATGAAGTAACAGACTCTTGCAGAGGTTGTCTTGCTCACCGTTGCGAAGATGTATGTAAACGCGGTGCAATTTCTTTCGACCATAATCACGTTGCTCATATTGACAAGTCAAAATGTGTTGAGTGCGGTCAGTGTGCAAAGGTTTGTCCTTATTCTGCAATTGTTAACCGCAAAAGACCTTGCCAGATTGCTTGCAAGGTGAAGGCAATTTCAATTAACGAAGATAATGCGGCATCCATTGATAACGATAAATGTACCGCTTGCGGTGCTTGTGTTTATCAATGTCCCTTTGGTGCGATTTCTGATAAATCCTATATTCTTAACGTGGTTGACCTTATTAAGAAAAGCGAACAAGGCAGAAACTACAAGCTTTATGCAGTTGTTGCTCCCTCAATTTCAAGTCAGTTCTCTTATGCAAAATTAGGTCAGGTTATAACAGGACTTAAAAAGATGGGCTTTCACACTGTTGTTGAAGCAGCTTTAGGCGCAGATATGGTTGCAATGAGCGAAGCAAAAGAACTTACCGAAAAAGGTTTTCTTACAAGTTCCTGCTGTCCTGCATTTGTTTCTTACATTAAATCTGCGTTTCCTGATTTAGTGCCTTTAATTTCTCATAACTGTTCACCAATGGTCGAAATTTCAAAGTATATAAAAGAAACAGACGAAAATGCAAAAACAATTTTTATCGGACCTTGTACTGCTAAAAAAGCAGAAGCACAGCTTGAAAGTGCAAAGCCTTATGTTGATGCAGTTTTAACCTTTGAAGAATTGCAGGCTCTTTTTGACAGCCGTGATATTGATATCACAACTCTCGAAGAAGATGTGCTTGACAACGCATCATATTTTGGCAGAATTTTCGCTCGCAGCGGTGGTCTTACTGACGCAGTAACTCAGGCAATTAAAGAGCAGAATATAACAGATTTTGAGTTTAATCCCATTTCTTGTGACGGTATTGAAGAATGCAGAATTGCACTTCTTAAGAAAAGCAAGAATGCACTTCAGGCAAACTTTATTGAAGGTATGGCATGTGTTGGCGGATGTATCGGCGGTGCAGGTTGCCTTACCCACGGTGAAAAAAACAAAGCAGAGGTTGATAAGTATGGACGAGAAGCTTTTGAAAAAACTATCTCCGATGCAATTTCTGTTTTGAAATAGATTTTAAATCCTTCATTCAAAAAGGTACTCTCCCTCGGCAATGCAACTGTCGTGGGAGAGTATCTTTTTATCTGGACTTTTGAAGGATATAGTGGTATATGTTTGTGTTGTGAGAAAGGAGTGTAACATATGTCCGTGCGAAAAAAGTTTAACTCGTGGGAGCGAGTATTCACACCTCTTGGATTTAGCAGTGAAGAACGAGGAAAATCTTTCAGCACTACTATCACCACAACAAAAAGATGTGTTTGAAAAACTAAAAGAGTGTATGACAGATATGAATAACATCTTGGAAAAAGAAGCATTTATTGATGGCTTCAGATTACTTTAACAAAAGTAGTAAAAAGCCGTAAGAAATTAAAAATCATCCTTACGGCATCTATTTTGGATATCTCAAAAAACTATAAAAATGTTGAAATCCTAGTAAAATCAAGGTTTTCTAGACAAAAATAAAAAAACGATTATTGTATCAAAATAACCGTTCTTTTTTGGTGCGGGTGACAGGACTTGATGGGCTCTGCCCATCATTCGCTACGCGAACACCCGATTATGTTCGGCTTCGCCGAGGACAGGTTCAAGTCCTTTTGTTTCTCTCATAAAACATAAATAGAGCCACAAAATGCGACTCTATTTTTATTTGGTGCGGGTGACAGGACTTGAACCTGCACGGTTTTGCCACTAGAACCTAAATCTAGCGCGTCTGCCAATTCCGCCACACCCGCATATTTAATTGTTGTACTCAACAGCTTTGTTGAGAAAAAAGCTTTGTGGGAAGGACACTTGCGGTACCCAAAATCGTTGGTCGCTCCTGTTCGTCGCTGACGATTTTGACCGCTACGCCATTTCGCACTTACTGCATCCGCCACAGGCGGCGTGCGTGCTCAATGCTGCCAATTTCGCACACCCGCATATATTCAAATGCAAAATGCAAAATGTAAAATACAAAATTGAGGGGAAGCTACGCTTCCGAACATTATGATACGCGTCATAATACGTGTCGCAGACCTTGTATTTTGCGCTTTGCGTTTTCACTTTTCATTTATAATCGCAACGAGGATGATTTTAACATAAAAAAACAAAAAATGCAAGGTGCATTTATTGACGGATGTACTGTTTTGTAATATAATTTTTGTGTTATATTTTAGAATTGTGAAGAATCTTGTTTTAAGAGGGATAATAATGTCGGATTTTGTTTGTAAGAGCTGCGGTGCTGTTGTCACCGTTGACAATAATACGGAAAAAGTTTTTTGCAGTCATTGCGGTAATCTGATTTTTGATTCGAAGGGCGAAAAAGTATTTTATGCCAAGCCTGTTCTCGTAGATGAAACGGAGAGTACCAGTAATATTCCCGAGCCTGTAATCTCTGTGCAGGAGCATATAAATTACAGCACAAAACCCTTTGAACAGCTTGAGGCGGAGAAGTCTGAATCAAAAGCAAAATCCCCCCTTATAATTGCTTTGGTAATTGTTGCGATAGTTGCAGTAGTTTCTGCAGGTTTGGTCGTGGGACTTTTTATTGTGAAGCCGTCAATGGCATACAAGTCCGCGTGTGAGCTTATGAGCGCTGAAAACTATACTGAGGCAATTGTTGCCTTTGAAGCACTCGATGACTACAAGGACTCACCTGAAAAAGTGCTCGAGTGTACATACAGTATTGCTGAGCAGCTGTATGATGATGGCGAATATGAAAAGGCTATTGACCTTTGTAAAAAGCTTGGCGATTATTCCGACAGCAGGGAGCTTGCCGACAAGGCACTTCTCAGAATTCAGCAAAACGCACTTAAGAGCTCGGGTGTAGGCGATATCGTTAAATTCGGCACCTATGAGCAGGACAACAATACCGAAAACGGTGCCGAGCCTATAGAGTGGCAGGTGCTCGAGGTCAATGGTAATCAGCGTATGCTTATTGCGAGGTATGGTATAGATTGCCGACAGTATGACCCTCGTGATATGTATCTTACCTGGGCGGATTGTGAGCTTCGCAGGTGGCTTAACGGTAGCTTTATGCAGACTGCCTTTACACCTGAGCGACAGGCAATGATTATGACAACCTCACTCACAAACTCCAATAACCCTGTCTATGGTACCTGGGGCGGCACTAATACAAATGATAACATATTCCTCTTGAGCTACTATGAAGCATCGGTTTATTTCCCGACAAATGCGCAACGACAGGTACAGCCGACCGCTTATACTGCATCAAAGGATGCGGAAATCAAGCAGGGCAATTGCTGGTGGTGGCTGAGAACACCCGGCATTTATGCTATTGACGTGTGCGGTGTTCACCACAATGGTGAGCTTGACCCGAAGGGTGTTTTCGTTTACGGTCAGCGCAGTGCCGTGCGTCCCGTTATGTGGGTAACTGTAGAATAAATCTGAATCATTTGGGAGATATTATTATGAAATTGATGATTGCATCGGATATACACGGGTCACTTGTGTTTTGTCAACAGCTTGTTGACAGATATAATGAGGAGGCTTGTGATAAGCTCATATTGCTTGGTGATGTGCTTTACCACGGCCCACGTAACGATTTACCCGAGGGTTATAACCCAAAGGGGGTTATAGCACTTCTTAACGGGATGTCACAGGAAATCCTCTGTGTAAGGGGTAATTGTGAGGCTGAGGTTGACAATATGGTTTTGGATTTTGACGTGCTTGGCGAATACGCTCTCCTGTTTAATAACGGCAGAACATTTTTCCTCACCCACGGTCACAAGTTCAATCCGCAAAATCCACCAAAGCTCAAAAAAGGTGACGTGCTTTTTAATGGTCATACCCACGTAAGCAAAATTGAAGAGTGCGGTGACTTCCTCTATGTAAATCCCGGCTCGGTTTCCATACCCAAAGAGGGAACACCCCGCGGATACATCATCCTGACGGATGATAAAATAACCCACAAAACCCTGGAGGGTGATGTGGTTAAGGAGTATAGCTTATAGACAAACAAAATCCGCCTTCGGTATGAACCGAGGGCGGATATTTTATGCACAAATTGAAAAAGCTGTTCTATGGGTGGTACACCACTTTTTCAATACCCGAGGGCTTTTGTGCTTGTTTTCCCCTAACATACTATGCTTGTTCAGCATTTTGGTGATAGGGGAAGGGATTAATTTTAAATGATAAATTTTAAATTTAAAATTAAGGAACTGCGTTGGCAAACATTATAAGCTGTCGCAAGTATCAACTTACTGTGTGATTATAAGTTTTCTGTTTGTTCAGCCTTCCTTCGAAGGAAGGTGGCGCTTGACATACTTGTATGTCAAGTGACGGAAGGTTCTTCATCACGAAGTGATGAT
>JAZSGZ010000040.1:0-33361 GCA_045532945.1 Acutalibacteraceae bacterium | reverse complement strand
CGTGCGGCAATTGTAATTAGGAATTAGGAGTTAGGAACGAGGAATTTCGGGGCTAAGCCGTTATTTTAATGCTGTCGCGTACAACCAACTTAATAAATTGATTGAAAGAATATATTAAATACGAAATAATAAAGCTGTTGGCGGTCCTACCTCTCTGTTTGAGAGAGGGGAACCGCCATTCATTTATTCTATTATAAAAACCAAGTAGCAAACGAGATAGTATTTTACTGTTTCATATATAGTCTGACGGGCGGTGGAGAGTTGCCAACACGCAGTGTTTTGAATCATAAGATTCAACGATAACAGACTGAATGTTTGTTGTAAATGGAATATGAAACAATAATATTATTCTTCGTAAAGACCTTTATGGTTATATTTGGTTATTGTCATTTTTAAACTCTCCACCACCCGATAAGCTTCATATATAAACATAAATAATCACCCGCTTGAAAATCAATATTAAACAACAACTTAATAAAAAGGTGGTCCCCCTCTCTCAAACAGAGAGGTAGACCACACAACAACTTTTTTGTTCTCTTTTAGTTGAACTTATGCGATAGTAATATAATCGAACCTGCATCTTGTTTTGTCACTTACCACTTGCAATTCGTAAAACTATGTGCTATTATAACAATGAACATTTGTTCTTGGTTTGTGGTGGTATTTTGGAAAAATATTTTTTGATATATTGGGCTATAATATCCGTGGTAACTGTAATTGCTACGATGTATGATAAAAGTGCAGCACGTAAAGGTGGGCGCAGAGTAAGTGAGGCAATGCTTATTTTACTTGCGCTTCTTGGTGGTGGGGTGGCAGAGCTTTTTGTGATGAAGAAAATTCATCACAAAACACTTCACAAAAAGTTTATGATAGGCTTACCGGTTATAATTGTGTTGCATATAGCATTGATTGTTGTATATTTTATGTTTTATAAATAGTTTTATTTATGCGAAAGGGCGGTGAGGTAATGGTACAGCTTGATACAAGGATTCAATTTCTTAAGGGTGTGGGTGAAACACGTGCAAAAACCTTTGGTAAACAAAATATTTACAGCATTTCCGACCTACTGCGCAATTACCCCCGCGCTTATGAGGATTGGAACAGCGTTACACCTATCCGTGACGTTGCAATAAATGAAAATGTGTGTATCAGAGCAATTGTTGCCGAAGCTCCTAAAATAGTTCGCATAAACGGTGGCAGGATTCTTGTGAAAACTGCTATTTCAGACGGCACCGATTATATGCATATTACCTTTTTTAATAATAAATACGTTAAGGACCAGCTTAAAGAGGATGAGGAATACCTGTTTTTCGGTAAGGTGACCGAGGATAAATACGGTGGTAAAACCATGCTTTCACCACGCTTTGAAAAGTCCCTTGAAAAACAGAGAATCAGACCGATTTACAAGGCTACATCTGCACTTTCAAGCAAGGTAATTGAAAAAATTACAGAGGGCGCACTCCGTGAAACTAAGGGGAATCTGGCGGATTTTATACCTCAGACAGTTGTTGACCGCTACAGGCTTATGCCCTTCGAGGAGGCCATAAATACAGTTCACTTCCCCGATAGCGAAAAGGCACTTTCACTTGCAAAGAGGCGACTGATTTTTGAAGAATTGCTCCTGTTACAGATGGGACTTTTAAGTGAGCGAGCTTCAGGCGGCAGACGTAAGGCAGAGCCCATACCCCTTGATTATTCGGAAAAGTTTTACTTATCCTTACCCTTTGAGCCTACCAATGCGCAAAAAAGAGCGGTCAGCGAGGCAATTGCGGATATGCAGACCGAAAAGCCTATGAACAGACTCCTTCAGGGAGACGTGGGCTCGGGTAAGACAGCAGTTGCAGCCGCAATTATGTATAATGCGGTGAAGAATCACTTTCAGGCGGCACTTATGGCACCTACAGAGGTGCTTGCAACACAGCACTTCAAAACTCTGCAGAATTTCTTTGGTGAGGATATAAGAATTGAGCTTCTTACAGGCTCTGTTACCGCAAAAAACAAACGGATTATACGCGAAAAACTGGCAGACGGCACCTGTGATATCGTTGTGGGCACTCATGCCTTAATTCAGAATGACGTAGAGTTCAACAACCTTGGTCTTGTTATTACTGATGAACAGCACCGTTTCGGTGTTAATCAACGAAATTCCCTGTCACAGAAGGGTAATAATCCTCACACACTCGTTATGTCGGCAACACCCATTCCGAGGACTCTCGCAATGATGATTTACGGTGACCTTGATATCTCTGTTCTTGATGAATTACCCAAGGGCAGACAGCCTGTAAAGACATTTTGTGTTCCCACAAGCTATCACAAGAGAATTTATAATTTTCTTCATAAGAATATAAAAGAAGGCAGACAATGCTACATTGTTTGCCCGCTTGTAGATGATAATGATTCGGATTTGGTGCCTGCTACCGAATACTACGATTACCTGAAAAGCACATATTTTACCGACTGTACTCTCGGGCTTCTTCACGGACAGATGAAGCCTAAGGAAAAGGATGCGGTAATGAACCGTTTTTACTGCGGTGAGATTGATTTGCTTGTTTCAACTGTTGTTATTGAAGTCGGTGTTGATGTTCCCAACGCAACTGTTATGGTAATTGAAAATGCCGAGCGCTTCGGTCTGTCACAGCTTCATCAGCTCAGGGGCAGAATCGGTCGAGGCACAGAGGAAAGCACTTGTATTCTTCTGTCCGATGCACAAAATGAAGAGGCACGCGAGCGATTCGATATTATGTGCCGTACGACGGACGGCTTTGAAATTGCCCGAAAAGACCTTGAGCTTCGAGGTCCCGGTGACTTTTTCGGCTCTCGTCAGCACGGTCTGCCTGATATGCGAGTGGCAAACCTTATGACCGATACCCGCATTCTTTATGAGGCACAAAAAACCGCCAAGGAAATCCTTGACGGTAAAATCCCTATGACCGAAGATGAAAAAACCGCAATAAATAACGAGGTTGAAAAGCTCTTCGGCAGAGTAAGCCTGAATTAAATGCAAAATTATAGGGCACTGCGTGCGGCATTATAATTAAAAATTCGTAAAAATAATCTTCCTGCAGACTTTTTCTGTGGGGAAATCCAGAACTATCCAACCGTATTTTCTCATCGGTTGGAGTTTTGTTTTTTCTAATCTTTTGTAAATATATTTTGAGGTTCTTTTCGGGTTGTGAGTAACACGACCTGCAGAGAAAAAGTTTATGGCAATTCCGTATTCCGTCAAAGGGTTTTCAAGTGTAGGTAAAATACCTTTTTCCCACTTCTGAGACGGCTTAAGCTTGTACATATCCTGTTGAAAATATTTGTACCCTCGTTTGCCGTCACGACGGGGAATTTGTGCTGTGACAAAGCCCTCGGCAGTTGCTTTTGATTGATCGGGAAAGCCGGAAAAATTAAGACCCGTATTGTAGTCTGTATAGGCACAGTGCGGATTTTCGCAAATTACGGTACAGCGGTTGAAAAGGACGATTTTGCCCCTTACTTCACCGAGAGTGGGTACGCGATTTTCAAGATACCAAGGATCTTCGGTATGAAGATAATTATTAAAAAATGTGTCAAAAGCATCCTCGGAGGAGCCTCCGTTATCTCTTTTAAGTGACATAATTATTGTTTCGGTAGGGTGGTTTCTGAGGAAAAGAAAGCAATCGTCAAGAACATTTTTAAGGTCAAGAATTTGCTTTTTACGGGCATCCTCATAGCATTTACAAAAGCTGTGTACAAGACGTAGGCTGTCACCGATTTGCTCCACACGAATATCAATAAAACGTATGCCGATGTGGAGCTGTTCATAAACATTCATATTCTGGCATTTCGAAAAGTAGGGCAGGTCAACATATCGGGCACAGCTGTCGTGTGTACCCGGCAAATTGATTTCGGATATAAGGAAATCTGACGGTATATTGCTCATCCAGTCAGTCACATAATCACCCCTTGAACCTGTTTACAAGGATATTTTAATATCTGAAGAATTGTTTGTCAACGGCATCAATTAAATCAAAAAAACAGAATTTCTGTAAATATATGTAATTTAATCATTATAATGGGAAAATTTCAAGTAATTTATATTGCTTTTTGACAAGCAGTATGGTAGAATTCACTATGTATAATGATGTTCTATACCCTACGTAAAGTATAAATAACGAAAAAAGGTGATTTTTTGAGTTTCGTAATGAATTTCGGCAATCTTGTTAAAAAGCATTTTAAAGCGTTTCTGTATATTGCAGATGTGGTTGCAATGCTTATAGCTGTCTTTGTTGCCGCCACCCTGAAGTTTGATGCCGCTGTCAGGTATCAGAACTGGTTTACGGATTATCTGTGGGCATTTATGCTTATCGATATTGCAGTAACAACAATTATCTTTGCAGTGCGAAAAATATATAAGAGAATGTGGCAGTATTTTGTTGCCTGGGACTATGCTTGCCTTTTTGGTGCGTTCATTATTTCCAAAACAGTTGCAACAGCGCTTTGCCCATTTATTTATCTTAATGAGCAACATTCTCTTCGCGGGTTCCTTACCTGGGTTACTCTTTTCTCAATTATTGAGCTTTTGCTTATGACTGTTTCAAGAGCATCAATCTTCGGATTCTATCGTGTGTGGAGTATTAAGGTTCTCGGTAACGGCGGTAAAGAGGGTCATCAGAAGAGAGTTATGATTATCGGTGCAGGTAATGCTGCACGTCGACTTATTGAAGAATTGCGTGGCAGAAAGAACAGCGCTCGTTATAAGGTTGTTGCTCTCATTGATGATAATAAAAATAAGCGCAACGAGTATCTTGACGGCATCAAGGTATATGGCGACAGAAATGATATAACAAAAGTTGCCGACGAATTGGGAATTGACGAAATATTTTTTGCAGTTCCCTCGGCAAGCGAAAAGAACCGTAAGGAAATTCTTGAAATATGTAATCAGACGGGCTGTGTTCTCAAAACATTGCCAAGCATTACATCTGTTGGTGAATCGGGCGGTGATATAGCCTCCAAGCTCCGTAAGGTTGACTACACAGACCTTCTCGGCAGAGAGCAGATTAAGCCTGACCTGACAAAGGTTTTTGACTTGTTGAGAAATCACACGGTATTTATTTCAGGTGGCGGTGGCTCAATCGGTAGTGAGCTTGTTCGCCAGATTGCAAAGAGCGGCGCGGTAAAAAGGATTATACTGTTCGATATTGCAGAAAACGGTGCCTATGAAATCCAACAGGAAATCCGTCGCACATATCCTCAGGTTGATCTTAAGGTGCTCATCGGCTCCATCCGTGATGAAAAAAGACTTTGCGAAATTTTTGAGGAGTACAAGCCCAGCTTTGTTTACCATGCGGCAGCTCATAAGCACGTACCCCTTATGGAGGACAGTCCCAAAGAAGCAGTTAAAAACAATGTTTTCGGCACATATAATCTTGCAAAGACTGCAGATAAATACGGTGTTAAGCGATTCGTTATGATTTCAACCGATAAGGCGGTTAACCCCACAAACGTTATGGGTGCTACAAAGCGTATCTGTGAAATGATAGTTCAGTCCTTTAACAAGATTTCTGCAACAGATTTTGTTGCTGTTCGTTTCGGTAACGTTCTCGGCTCAAACGGTAGTGTTATTCCGCTTTTCAAGGAGCAGATTGAAAACGGTGGCCCCGTTACAGTTACACATCCCGACATCATCCGTTACTTTATGCTTATCCCTGAGGCGGTTTCACTTGTTCTTCAGGCAGGAGCTTACGCTGAGGGTGGCGAAATATTCATTCTTGATATGGGCTCACCCGTCAAAATCCGTGAGCTTGCAGAGAACCTTATTCGTCTTTCAGGTCATGTTCCCGGTGAGGATATTGAAATCAAATACACAGGTCTTCGCGACGGTGAAAAGCTTTATGAGGAGCTTCTTATCAGCGAAGAGGGTATTCAGAAAACACAGAATGACCTGATTTATGTTGCAAGACCTATGGAGTTTGACAGCGATTACCTTTTCAAACGCCTTGCAGAGGTTAAAGAGATTATTGAAACAGCCCCAAATGAGGAAATAGTTGAGGTTGTAAAGGAGCTTGTTCCCACATTTGTTCCCAATAATGTTGCTTACAACAAGGAAATGAGCGAAAAGAAGAAACAAGAAGAGGTTTGTGTCTGAGTTAAAGTCTTAATCTGAGGAAGGAGGGTTAGTTGATGAGTCTTGATGTTTTGTTTCTTGGCAGACTTTTTCCCCGTGAAAAGGAGCAGGAAATCAAAGGCAAAATGAAAACAGGTCTGCAGGATGCCGCAAATGCACTTCAATGGAATATCATTGACGGATTTGAAGAAAACGACATCGGAACAATAAGAATAATTAACTACCTTCCTGTTGATGCATATCCTAAGGGTTATACCGACAAGTTTATTGAAGGCTTTTCGTTTAATCACAGCCACAAATACGACGCGGGTGACATTAACGTAAGGTGCTGTAATATTTTCGGTATCAAGCGTTTTATAAACATTTTCTACTTCAAAAAGCACATCAAAAAGTGGGCGAAGGAGAAATCAGACAAGCAAAAGATTTTGTTCAGTTACACAGCAAACTCAATGTTTTTATCTCTTGCTAAGCTTGCCAAAAATATAAATCCGGAGGTTAAGGTGGCTTGCCTTATAGCTGATATTCCCGAGTATTCAACCGTAAGCGTGCTCACAGGTGCTAAGAAGCTTTATCACGATTATGAGGTGAAAAAAACTGCTTCGCTTTATGGTGTGGTAGACAAATTCATTCTTCTTACAGAGCATATGGCAGAGCGATTGGGACTTAAAGCCCCCTTTATGGTTATGGAGGGTATTGCCACAACCATGGATGTTGAAGCCGGAGAAGACACGGACTACGGTAAATATATTCTTTACACAGGACTTCTTAATGAGAAGTTCGGCTTATGTAATCTTGCGGATGCCTTTTCAATGATTGAGGATGAAAATGTCAGACTTATTCTTTGTGGCTCCGGGGATGCGGAAGAGTATATTGCCAAAAAGCAAAAAGAGGACAACAGAATTATCACTCTCGGCAGAGTGGACAGAGCTAAGGCTCTCCGGCTGCAGAAGGGAGCAACAATTCTTGTTAATCCAAGACAGAATAATGAGGATTTTACAAAATACAGCTTTCCCTCAAAAAATCTTGAATATCTTTCATCGGGTGTGCCCACCGTTGCGTATAAGCTGGACGGTATTCCTGATGATTACGACGATTATATTATTTATCCTGCCGATGATTCACCCGAAGCACTGTGTGATGAGCTTATCAGACTGCTCAGTATGACAGATGGTGAGCGCAATGCAGTTGGTGAGAAGGCAAGGAGCTTTGTTTGTGGTAATAAAAATAAAACAGCACAGACAAAAAGAATTATAGAGTTTTTGAACAATTAAGAACGTAGGAGAGTAATTGATGGGTGCTTCAAGGTCTTTAAGGACGAATCAACCATACAATTCAATAGCATTCAGGGTATTAATGGCAATACTGTGGACTCAGTACACGGTTATGCCCCTTATAAGGGTAGTTATTGAGCGCTTGCCGTATATTAACTTCTTAGCAGAGTTATTCATACCTATGAGTATTATTCTTTCGGCTATGGCGTGTCTGCCATGGTTTTTGAGGCATATCCGCGGAGGAGATCTTGCGGTGTATGTGGGCGCGGTGCTGGTTGTTCTGTTCTCAATGGTGCTTCATCCCATTACCGTTGAGTATCTGCAAGAGGAATGGTGGCGTATACTTATTGCCGCTGTGCCGATGTACTTTATCGGTGTGTCGTTCTCCGTTGAGGCTTGTAAAAAGGATTTATTCTGGTGCTCTGTTTTCAGCGTTCTTGGTATGTTTGCGTTCAGACTTTATCTGCTCAGCTCCGGCAGAGAGCTTGAAAATGACGATATGGATGCGGCATACAGGGTATTGCCAAGCATTCTTTACCTTATTTATTATGCATATACAAAACGTAAAACAGCTTACTATGTAATTGCTGTTGTGTTGTCTGCGGTTATACTTATATTCGGTACTCGCGGTCCTATTCTGTGTATGCTTGTTTATGTCGGCTTATTGCTCATATATACAGCAGTAAAATCCGGTAATGTAAAGAGATTATTAATCATAAGCGTAATAATTGTTGCGATTTTATCTGTTTTTGCATTTGATTCTTTGTTTGTGCAGGTTTCGTCAGCATTTGCTAAGCTTTTTGAACGGATAGGCTTCAGTACCCGAATATTTGATTTTATTCTTGCCGGTGATTTGGCGGAGAGTAAGGGTAGAGAATTTTTAGCCAAGCAGGCAATTACGGCAATTATTGAAAATCCGGCATGGGGTTACGGCATAACTGCAGACAGAGCTATGTTCGGTATTTATCCCCATAATATTGTTCTTGAGTTATGGTGTCAATACGGTGTGATTATAGGTACTGTTGTGGTAGCCATCATTCTGGCACTTACAGTTATTGCACTAGTGAAAACATTTAAAAATACGCAGGAGTTTGCTTTTGTTTTACTGTTCGTATCAATGATATTTGTCAAATTGATGGTGTCGGGCTCCTACACAACAGAGAGTTATTTTTACTTTATGTTGGGCTTGTTTGTAAATGTTGCCCGCAGTAAATATTTGTCACGTCGCAGACCCTTTAGGAGGGGACATATGTGAGAATTGCTCTTATCAATATGTTTTCTGACGGCAGCACAGGAGATATAATGAAGCAAATAGCTGTCGAGGGAAGAAAGCGCGGACATATCATAAAAACATACTCCGCATTGCAGACGGATCAAACCGAAGAAAACCTATCCACGGATCCGGAGCATAAAGTTTTCGGATACTATGCAGAAAATAAGCTGCACATTTATATGGGGGTTGCCACAGGGCAAAACGGTATGTTTTCTCATATGGGTACCCGTCAGTTAATAAACGATTTAAAAAAATTCAAGCCTGATATAATTCATCTTCATAATCTGCACAGATTTTGTATTAATTTGCCTATGCTGTTCAGATATATAAATAAGAATAATATTAAGGTTGTTTGGACTTTGCATGACTGTTGGTCTTTTACGGGTAAGTGTCCCCATTATACTATGGCAAAGTGTGATAAATGGAAAAGCGGTTGCGGTGATTGTCCCCAACTGGATGCATACCCTAAAAGCATAACTGACTGTACTGCATCGATGTATGAAAAAAAGAAAAGACTTTTTACAAGTGTCAAGGATATGGTTATAGTAACTCCGTCACAATGGTTAGCAAACCAGGTGAAAATGTCTTTTATGAAAGAATATGATGCTGAAGTCATATATAATGGCATAGATTTGACTGTTTTTAAGCCTACTGACAGTAATTTTAAGAGTAAAATAAACTGTAACGATAAAAAAATAGTCTTGGGCGTAGCCTTTGACTGGAGTAACCGTAAGGGCTTGGATGTTTTCAATACACTTTCACAGCAATTGAATGAGGATTATCAAATTGTTCTTGTGGGTGTCAATGAAAATGTGAAAAAAGAACTGTCAGATAAGATTATTACAATATCCAGAACACACAGCAAAAAAGAACTGGCTGAGATTTACTCTGCAGCGGATGTTTTTGTAAATCCCACGAGGGAAGAGGTTTTGGGACTTGTCAACATAGAGGCGTTAGCCTGCGGAACTCCCGTTATAACCTTTGATGCAGGCGGAAGTCCGGAAACGATAAATCCGAAGTGCGGAGCAGTTGTTGATACAGACGACGTCACATCAATGAAAAAAATGATTGTGGAGGCCGTTGAGCACAGACTCTACCGCAAGGAGGATTGTGTGAAGCGCGCTATGGAGTTCAATAAAACCGATAAATTCAGGGAGTATATTGATTTGTATGAAAATAGTACACATAGCACCCACGTCACCCTATAACGACTATTGGGGATATCAGGACAATCTTTTGCCCAAGTATCACACTAAGGCGGGACATCAGGTTGCCTTGATTGTTTCTGACAGCACCCACGCGGACAAGGGCATAGCAAAAACGGAGTGTGCCGACTATTTTTTGAATGACGGAACACGAGTTATACGACTGAAAAAGAAGGAATATTTTAACAGAATTCTCACAAACCTCAATGCTAAATTAGAGGTATATCCTTTACTTGAAGAAATAAAACCTGATTTTGTTTTCTTCCACGGGATGATCAGCGCAACGCTGGACGATGTTATAAAGTATAAGAAAAAAATCTCTCCTGATTGTGTTATTGTGCAAGACAATCATATGGATTATTTTAACTGTCCTTATGATACATCGTCGTTAAAGGGGCGGTTGATAAGAGCGTTCTACAGAAGAATAAACAAAAGGAACGAAAAATATATCAGCAGGATATATGGTGTAACACCTTGGAGAAAAAGCTTTGCCGAGGATTATTACGGAGCATCACCCTGTAAAACCGATGTGCTTATAATGGGAGCAGATGACGAAAAAGCGGATTTGATTAACAGAGATGAAATCCGCAACAGAATCCGAGGAGAAAACAAAATTTCTGACAACGATTTTATTGTTGTTACAGGTGGTAAAATAGATAAAAATAAAAATATTCATCACCTTATGGCTGCCTGCGGAAATGTTCCCGGTATAAAGTTAATTGTTTTCGGGAGCATTATGGATGATATCAAGGAAGAGTTTAATGCCTTGCTCAAAAAGTATGACAACATTATTTATATTGGCTGGATTGACTCTGACAAGGTTTATGATTATTTTCTTTCTGCTGATTTGGCAGTGTTTCCGGGCAGTCATTCCGTGCTTTGGGAGCAAGCCTGTGCTTGCAAGGTGCCCTGCCTTTTTAAAAAATTTGAGGGTATGGACCACGTTAACAACGGTGGAAACAGCGCTTTTCTGGAAATCGGAAACGAAGCGGAGCTCAGGGTAAGGATTAAGGAGTTATTATTTACAGAGAAATACTACAAAATGAAAAAGACAGCCGATTCTCACGCTACGGATGTATTTTTATACAGCAAAATAGCGGAGAAATCATTGGAGTGTTTTTATAAATAATGAAGATAAAAAGCTTTTTAAAAAACAAAGAGGTAGGTAATGCAGGCTGGCTCATTGGCGGTAAGGTGGTGCAGATGGCACTTTCGCTTGTTGTCGGAGTCATTACCGCAAGGTATCTGGGCCCCGGCAATTACGGGCTTATAGGCTATGCAACGGCTTATGTTACCTTCTTTTCTGCCTTTTGTACATTAGGTCTTAATTCGGTTATTATAAAAGACTTTGTTGACCATAAGGATGAGCAGGGTGAGGCAATAGGCTCTGCTATAGTAATGAGGCTTATTTCAAGTATTTTGTCAACTGTGATGATAGTTGGTTTTGTCAGCATTGTCGACAGAAATGAGCCTACAACTATTGCTGTTGTGGCTTTGTGCAGTGTGGGCACAATATTCCATGTATTTGAAACCTTTAATTTCTGGTTTCAGTCACAGTACAAGTCAAAGATAACATCAATTGCAACCCTTACTGCGTATGTTATTACATCTGTATACAAAATAATTCTTCTTGTCTTGGGTAAGGATGTGCGGTGGTTTGCTTTTTCAACCTCGGTAGATTATATCGTAATTGCTGTCTTTCTCTTTATTGCTTACAAAAAATTCGGCGGAGCAAAGCTCAGCTTCAGTCTTAAAAAAAGTAAATCCCTCTTGAAGGTCAGCTACAACTATATTTTGTCTACTATGATGGTTGCCATTTACGGACAGACGGACAAGCTTCTTTTAAAACAGCTGTGTGACGATAGCGCGGTGGGTTATTTTACCACAGCCACAACGGTATGCGCTATGTGGGTGTTTGTTCTGCAGGCGATAATAGACTCCGTTTATCCTACAATACTGAACCTCAAGGATAAAGATTATCAGCAGTATGAGCGCAAGAACAGACAGCTTTATGCAATTGTATTTTATGTATCCTGTGCTGTTTCCGTAGGCTTCCTTGTTCTGGGCGATTTTGTAATAAAAATACTCTACGGTGAGGAATATATGCCTGCCGCAGACATATTGAAGGTTGTTTCCTGGTACACGGCATTTTCTTATCTTGGAGTGGCACGAAATGCCTGGATTGTTTCAGAAGGACAACAAAAATATCTTAAATATATTTACGGGTGCGCGGCAATCCTTAATGTGGTTATGAACCTGTTGCTGATTCCGCATATCGGTACGATAGGTGCTGCAATAGCAACTCTTGTAACACAGATATTTACAAGTATAGGTTTGCCTTTGTTTTTTAAGCCGTTACGGCCAAATGCAAAGCTTATGCTTGAAGCAATATTGTTAAAAAAACTTAAGTAAACTTATACCGGAGGTATAAATATGTCATTATTCAAAGGTAAAACACTTATGATTACAGGTGGTACAGGCTCGTTCGGTAACGCTGTGCTCAACCGCTTCCTTGATACGGATATCGGGGAAATCCGTGTTCTTTCACGCGATGAAAAGAAGCAGGATGATATGCGTCACGAATTTCAGGCAAAGATGCCTGAGGTTGCGGAGAAAATCAAGTTCTTCATCGGTGATGTGCGCGACCTTGCATCTGTAAAGAATGCTATGCACGGTGTCGACTACATTTTCCACGCTGCCGCACTTAAGCAGGTTCCCTCCTGCGAATTCTTCCCCATTGAGGCGGTTAAGACAAACGTTATCGGCACAGAAAATGTGCTTACTGCCGCTATTGATGCAGGTGTAAAGAGCTGTATCTGCCTTTCAACCGATAAAGCCGCATACCCCGTAAATGCAATGGGTACATCAAAGGCTATGATGGAGAAGGTTATCGTTGCCAAGAGCAGAACGGTTGACCCTGAAAAGACAAAAATCTGTTGCACACGCTACGGCAATGTTATGTGCTCACGCGGTTCTGTTATTCCGCTGTGGATTGAGCAGATTAAGCAGGGCAAGCCTATTACAATCACAGAGCCCTCAATGACACGCTTCATTATGTCACTTGATGAGGCAGTTGACCTTGTTCTCTTTGCATTTGAGAACGGTGTTTCCGGTGATATTCTTGTGCAGAAGGCACCTGCTTGTACAATCGAAACACTGGCAAAGGCAGTTACAGAGCTTTTCAATCCCGAAACCGAAATCAAGGTTATCGGCATCCGTCACGGTGAAAAGATGTATGAAACACTCCTTACCAACGAGGAATGTGCAAATGCTATTGATATGGGTGACTTTTACCGTGTGCCCAGCGACAAGCGCGGTCTTAACTATGATAAATATTTCAAAGAGGGCGACACAGAGCGTGCAAAGCTCAGCGAGTTCAACTCAAATAACACAGACCTTCTCAATGTTGAGCAGGTAAAGGAAAAGCTCCTTTCACTTCAGTATATCAGAGATGAAATTGATGCTTGGGAGAAATAATTTATGAAAATTCTCGTTACAGGAGCAAAGGGCTTTGTCGGTAAAAACCTTTGTGCCGCACTCAGAAATGTTAAGGAAGGCAAGGATAAAACAAGGGGTATTGATGCTGATATCGAAATCTTCGAGTACGATATCGACACAGACCCCGCACTCCTTGATACATATTGCAAGGAAACAGACTTTGTTTTTAACCTTGCAGGTGTGAACAGACCCGAAAATCCCGAGGACTTTATGAAGGGTAACTTCGGATTTGCATCCGCACTCCTTGATACACTTAAAAAGTACAATAACACCTGCCCCATAATGCTTTCAAGCTCACTTCAGGCCACTCTCGTGGGCAGATATGCCGAGGGTGACTACGGTAAGAGCAAAAAAGCAGGGGAGGACCTGTTCTTCCGTTACAGTGAGGAAACAGGTGCAACAGTTTACGTTTACCGCTTCCCCAACCTTTTCGGTAAGTGGTGCAGACCAAATTACAACAGCGCCGTTGCCACCTTCTGCAACAATATTGCTAATGATTTACCCATTCAGGTAAATGACAGAGCAATAGAGCTTACGCTCCTTTATATTGACGATCTGGTTGACGAAATGTTCAATATTTTAAAGGGGCAGGCTAACCGTTGTGAGTATGAGGGTCTTGATATAATTGATAAGGCAGACGGCAGATTCTGCTATTGCCCCATAACACATAACGTTACTTTGGGTGAAATTGTTGATTTGCTGAATAGCTTTAAAGCACAGCCGGAAACACTTGTTATGCCCGAAATTCCCTATAACTCCTTTGCAAAGAAGCTGTATTCAACCTATCTTTCATATTTGCCAAGGGAAAAGGCTTCATTCCCCCTTAAAATGAATGTTGACCCCCGCGGTAGCTTTACCGAGCTTTTAAAGACTGAAAAGTGCGGTCAGGTAAGTGTGAATATTTCAAAGCCCGGCATCACAAAGGGTCAGCATTGGCACAACACAAAGTGGGAGTTTTTCATTGTTGTTTCAGGTAAGGGCCTCATTCAGCAGAGGAAAATCGGCTCCGATGAGGTGCTTAACTTTGAGGTCAGCGGCGAAAAAATCGAGGCAATACACATGCTCCCCGGTTACACCCACAACATTATAAATCTTTCGGATACAGAAGACTTGGTTACAGTTATGTGGGCAAATGAGCAGTTTGACCCGAATAAGCCTGATACATTTTTTGAAATGGTTTAAGTTTGGATAATTTTGCCCACAGCTTTGTTTCGGCTCGGAGCAGTACCCGTGTACAGCACCACTCGCACTCAACTTCACTGTGAACAAAATTCTCTCAAACTTGATTATACTTTAAGTGTGTAAAATTCTTCTTGTTGGATAGGAGTTAATTGTATGGATATTAAATTAGATTATTCTGACGTTTCTTTCAGAGAAAACGGCAAATTAAAGCTACTCATTATCGTGGGCACACGTCCCGAGATTATTCGTCTTGGTGCGGTTATCAACAAGTGCCGTCAGTATTTTGACTGCGTGCTTGCTCACACAGGTCAGAACTATGACTACAACCTTAACGGTGTTTTCTTCAAGGATTTAAAATTGGAAGCCCCCGAGGTTTATATGGATGCAGTAGGTGATGACCTTGGTGCAACGGTTGGTAACATTATCAACTGCTCATACAAGCTTATGGCACAGATTAAGCCCGATGCACTCCTTATCCTTGGTGATACAAACTCCTGCCTTTCAGCTATTGCGGCAAAGAGACTTCACATCCCGATTTTCCATATGGAAGCAGGTAACCGTTGCAAGGATGAGTGCCTTCCCGAGGAAACAAACCGCCGTATTGTTGATATTATTTCCGATGTCAACCTTGCATACAGCGAGCACGCGCGTAAATATCTGCACGAGTGCGGTCTCCCCAAGGAGAGAGTTTATGTAACCGGTTCTCCTATGGCAGAGGTACTTCACAATAACCTTCCCGATATTGAGAAATCCGACATTCTTACAAAATTGGGTCTTGAAAAGAAAAAATATATTCTCCTTTCTGCACACAGAGAAGAGAATATTGATACAGAAAAGAATTTCCTTTCACTTTTCAATGCAATCAATATTATTGCAGAGAAATATGATATGCCTATTCTTTATTCCTGCCACCCTCGTTCAAGAAACCGTCTTGAAAAGAGTGGCTTCGAGCTTGACGAAAGAGTAATCCGTCACGAGCCTCTCGGCTTCCACGATTATAACAACCTGCAGATGAATGCCTTTGCGGTTATTTCGGACAGCGGTACATTACCAGAGGAATCAAGCTTCTTTACATCAATCGGCAAGCCCTTCCCCGCAGTTTGCATCAGAACAAGCACCGAGCGACCCGAGGCTCTCGACAAGGCTTGCTTCGTGCTTGCAGGTATTGATGAAAAGTCACTTGTTCAGGCTGTTGAAACCGCAGTTTCAATGAATGAGGCAGGGGACTACGGTATTCCCGTGCCTGATTATATTGAGGAAAACGTTTCTACAAAGGTTGTTAAGCTTATCCAGAGCTACACAGGCGTTGTAGATAAAATGGTCTGGAGAAAATTCTGATTTTATATTTTTCACCTTAAATTCGGATGTGATAGTGTGAAATATGCTCTTATAGGCTGTGGCAGAGTTGCCAAGCACCATATTTTAGCCGCAAGGGATAACGGCATTGAAATTGTTGCCCTTTGTGATATTGATTATGACAAGGCGGTTGCTTTTTCTGAAAAACAGGGCTTGGAGAATGTACCTGTTTACAAGGATTATAAAGACCTTTTGAAAAATGAAGAGGTTGACTTCGTGTCTATTGCTACGGTCAGCGGTACTCACGGTGAAATTGCCCTTTACTGTGCACAGAATAAGGTCAATTTTATAGTGGAAAAGCCCCTTGCTATGAGCATGGCAGAGGCAGAGGCAGTAATTGCTGAAGCCGAAAAAAACGATGTTATTGCAGGTGTCTGCCATCAGAACAGGTTCAATATTGCGGTGCAGGAGCTGAAAAAAGCTCTCGATAATGACCGATTCGGCAAAATCTCACACGGCAGTAT
The DNA here is from genome assembly GCA_045532945.1 of Acutalibacteraceae bacterium. Taxonomy (GTDB): domain Bacteria; phylum Bacillota; class Clostridia; order Oscillospirales; family Acutalibacteraceae; genus DTU089. Next base: position 17,018 of record JAZSGZ010000040.1, on the reverse strand, counting down.
CAATATAAGATGGTGCCGTACAAAGGCATATTACGACAGCGACGACTGGCGCGGTAAGTGGCTTACCGACGGCGGTACACTTATGAATCAATGTGTTCACGGCATAGACCTTCTCAGGTGGCTTATGGGTGATGAGGTTGAGTCTGTTTACGGACAGGTGCGTAACAGTCAGCACCCCTACATAGAGGCAGAGGATATGGGTATGGCGGTGATTACCTTCAGGAACGGCTCAGTTGCCACAATTGAGGGAACTGTCAATATGGTTGAGGATTTAGAGCAGACTCTCAGCATCTTCGGTGAGGACGGTATGGTACGTCTTGGCGGACTTAATGCATCTTCTGTTGATGTTTGGAGGTTCAAGGATGAAGAATCTGCCGACAATGACCGCCGTGAAATTGAGGAAAAAGCCGCCAATGTTTACGGTAACGGTCACACAAGTCTGTTTATGGACTTTGTAAATGCTATAAAAGAAAACCGCAGACCGTACGTTGACCTTCACGCAGGTATGCGTGCAATTGAAATTATTTTGGCTATCTACAAAAGTCAGAAAACAGATCAGGTAATAAAATTACCCCTTAAGAATTTCGGAACTGAAGATATGATATAAAAAAGCACCCGACAGGGTGCTTTTTCAATTGAAAATTTTAAATTTAAAATGTTAAATTTCGGGGCACTTCGTGCCGATTATAATGTTTGAAAGCGAAGCTTCCCTTTAATTTTGAATTTATAGTTTACAATTTAAAATTGTCCTTCAAACTCCGGCATAATATACTTTGTGGTTGTCATAAACATAACCATCATTTCGCCGTAGGGGTATTCGTTCTTTGCAGAGTCCTTACTTGCACATTTGCTGTTAAGCGCTCTGTCTATTGAGTAAATTGCAACAAGAGTTTTCTCTGTGCGGATAAGCTTACCGCTTGCGTCCTTACTGCCGTCGAACTCGAGAACGATATTTGAATCATTTTCAGGTACGGTATAAAGAGCAACGAGCTTAGCACTGTCCAAGCCGTATTTTGAGGCAATTGCATTTATATATTTGTTGTCGGATGAATCGGAAAATGCCATATCACCCGTTTTACCCATAGTTGTACTTTCCTGTGGCACCACGGCAGAGGGAACTGTGTCAGGCTCTACAAGGGGAGCGGTATCTGAAACAGCTTCCGTAATTGTTTCTGCAGACTGGGTGTCATTCTGTACGGTCTGCGGTTCGATGTACTGTGTTTCAGGCACAGAGGGCGAAAGAGTTTCCTGTCTGTATATAATTGTGGTGAGCGGTTGTGAGTTTATAGTTTCAGTTGGCTTTTTGCTGAAGCAGCCAAGGAGAGTTGCCGTGGCGCAGAGCACCGTGACCAAAGCAAAAAATCTTTTCATATATAACACCTTTTTATAATTCAATACAAAAAATATATCATATTTTTTGTATTTACGCAATAACCTCTACATTATTTGACTTGAAATTATACATTACAAATAGTATAATTATAATGTATATTTGTGTGGTGAGGTGAGCAGGTGTGATTAAATATTCTGTTATTGGTACTTCGTGGATAACACGTTCCTTTATAGAGGGTGCGTCCTTGCACGAGGAGCTTATTCTCGACGGAGTTTATTCTCGCTCACCCGAGAAGGGTAAGGCTTTTGCCGAGGAAACAGGCGCAAAAAGAGTTTTCACTGATTTTGATGCCCTTCTTCAGTCAGATACTGACTTGGTTTACGTTGCCAGTCCCAACGTGTGCCATTTTGAGCAAAGTAAGGCTCTGCTTCTCAATAACAAGCACGTTATCTGTGAAAAGCCTATCACAATTACTTTATCTGAGTTCAGGGAGCTTTCCCGACTTGCCGACAGTAAGGGTCTTATTTATTTTGAGGCTATTATGTATATGCACTCACCTGCACGGGCCGTCTTAAAAAAGGCGGTCTCCGAAATCGGGAGAATACAAAGTGCAAACATCGATTTTTCACAGCTTTCATCAAAATATCCTGCACTGATGCGTGGTGAAAACCCAAACATATTCAACCCCGAAATGAAAACAGGGGCATTGAATGACCTTGGTATTTACTGTGTTTATCCCGTTGTGGATTTGTTCGGTATGCCCAAGGAAATTATACCCTGTCAGCACTTTCTGTTTACAGGTGCAGACGGCAGCGGCTCTGCTGTTTTCAGGTATGATGATAAAATTGTGACCATTACCTATTCCAAGGTTGGGCAGAGCAGGGGCGTTTCACAGATAATGGGTGATCTGGGCACCATTGCAATAGGCAGTATTTCCCAGACGGACAACATTTATTTATATGACAATAACGGGGTAGCCACAGAGCTTGTTCCCGATATTGATAAAAAGTACCATATGGGTAACGAGGCGCTCAGCGCACTACGTTTCATTGAGGATACGGAAGGCTTCAGGGAGCATTACCGTGAGTGCCGTGACCTTAATGAAAAGGTGCTTGCCTGTATGGAGAAAATGAGGGTACAAAATGCTTGAACGGGAAATCAAAGAATTTTTGCTCTCAAAGGGTGTAAGTGACGTAGGATTTGCTTGTATCGACAATGCAGATACAGGCGATCTGAGGTATTGTGTCAGCATAGCGGTGAGACTGTCCGACGCTATAGTTGATGAAATCACCGACAGACCCACACCCACTTATTTCAATCATTACAGGACAGTCAATGCGTTTATAGACAGAACTCTTTTAGAGCTGGGACTATTTCTGAACGGTAAGGGATATAACTACATTACCGTTGCGGCTTCACAGAGTATGCCCGGCACACCCTATAACGGCAGGTATTCACACAAAGAGGCGGCGCGTAAATCCGGCCTTGGGGGAATCGGCAAAAACAGTCTGTTTATACACAAAAAATACGGTACCCGAGTTCGTTTGGGTACGCTTTTCACCGACTGCCCCTTGGAAGGCGACGGCGAAATGAAGGAGAATTTATGCACGGGCTGTGACAGATGCGTGAAAGCGTGTCCGTCAGGAGCAATCCTGGGAAAGGATTTCAGCCCCGGCATAAGGAGAGAAGAAATGTTTAGCCCTGCGGTATGCAGTGAGTATATGAAGAAGCAGTTTCAGCACATCGGCAGAGGTGCTGTCTGTGGAATCTGTATGAAGGTATGCCCGAAGAGTGGAAAAGACTAATCCGGAATCTGATTCGGATACGCTTTACACGCTCTTAATAATGTCTGAAAATTATAATTGTATTTATAAGGAGACGTTTTAATGGCTAAAATACTTGTTGCCGATGACGAGCAACTAATCAGAAAGCTTATAGGGGATTGTCTTACTAAAGAGGGACACACAGTACTTGAGGCAGAGGACGGAGCAGAGGCTCTGAGAATTTTTAAAAATCATCCTGATATTTCTCTGGCATTGCTTGATATTATGATGCCTGAAATTGACGGGTGGCAGGTCTGTCGCAAAATCAGAGAAACAAGCGGAATGCCGATTATCCTTGTTTCTGCACGTTCGCAGGATTTTGACCAGATAATGGGCTTCGAAAGCGGTGCTGATGATTATGTTACAAAGCCGTTTTCCCTTGTTGTGCTTATGCGACGAATTGACACTCTTCTTCAAAGGGGCGGTACTGTTGTTGTGCCGAAGAAGGAGCCTGAAACTAAGGTGGATATTGACGGCTTCAGTATGGACTTGACCGCTCACGTGGTAAAGCTGAATGACGAGCCTGTTGATTTGACCTATAAGGAGTTCAAAATTTTAAGAAAGCTGTGCACTACGGTAGGCAGAGTTTATACCCGGGAACAGCTCCTTGACGAGCTGTGGGGTGACGAGTATGTGGGAGATATCAGAACCGTTGATTCCCATATGGCACGTATCCGTACAAAGCTTGGTGCCTGGGCAACCAAGCATATGATTACCGTTTACGGCACAGGCTATAAAATCGAAAAGTAAGAGAGGGTAAAGCGTATCCGAAACAGGTTTTGGGATAGTCTTTTCCACTCTGAAAGGGTGAGGTTGATGAAGAAACGTAAGATTGGTTTCCGCGCAAGGTTTTTCCTTGAGGTTGGCGCAATTATTGCGGCATGTCTTGTGGGTATTTCTATCATCAACTCACAGCTTCTTGAAAAAGTATATATAAATAATGTTGAGCGTTCACTGAAGGATATCGCTGAGGAAGCAGAGCGTGCAGGTGATAATTACTTCTATGTTTTGTCACAGTTTGAGTTGAATGAGGACGTAAGCATTGACCTGTATGACTCTACGGACAATCTGCTCTATGAGGGCGGTGGCTCATTTGTCTCCGGTGACCGACTTAACATTATAAGCCGAAAGGAAAATAAGGACGGCAGTTACTTCAATGTGGTTGCCGCTGAAGGAAGCACCACTCAGTACATTCTCTACGGTAAGGACTTTAAAAACGGCTATCACATCGAGGTGTTCACCGAGAAAAATCCTATTGAGGAGAATGCCTCGCTTGCGGTAAAGGTTACAACCTCTATTACCGTTCTTACTCTTGTGCTTGCTCTTGTTTTCATATTTGACTATTCACGACGTTTCTCAAAGCCCTTCATTCAGATGAATGAGGTAATGGAAAAAATTGCCGGGCTTGATTTTTCACAAAAGACGGATATTGACCGAAATGATGAAATCGGCACGCTTGCAAAAAATATCAATAAGGTTTCCGATTCACTTGACAATGCTCTCACGGAGCTCCGTGAAAAGAATGAACAGCTGCTGGAGGATATCGAAAGAGAACGTAAGCTTGAGAGAATGAGACAGGAATTCGTTTCTGCCGCATCCCACGAGCTTAAAACTCCCATTGCCATTATCCGTGGCTATGCAGAGGGTCTCGGATTAAATACCGAAAGCGATGATACCACAAGGGAATACAGCGATATTATTATGCGTGAGGCAGACAAAATGAACGAGCTTGTTTTGTCAATGCTTGAGCAGTCACTTTATAATTCGGGGCAGAAGGCACCCGACAAAGAGATTATTTACGTTGATGAGTATATAAGGGATTTCCTGAAAAGTGTCAGCCCCATTGTAGAGGAAAAGGGCATTACCGTAAAGTATGCAGGAACTACCTCGACTGTCTTTGCAGACCGCAAGCAGATGACAAGAGTGCTTTCAAACATATTCCTTAATGCCTGCAGTCACGTCAAGGGTGAGATGCTTATTGAAATCACCGTTACAGATGAGGGTGATTATACCCGTGTGGATGTGTTCAATACGGGTAGCTTCATAAGTGACAAGGACAAGGACGGTATTTTCACATCCTTCTATCGTGCAGATAAAGCCCACTCACGAAAAGAGGGCAGGTTCGGTCTTGGCTTGTCCATTGTTAAATCTATTACAGATAATCACCATTGTGAATGTGGTTTTGAAAATAAAGAAAACGGCGTTACATTCTATTTTACAATGGAAAATGTCGATGAAAATAATGAGGAAAACTATGAAGATTGATTTTTGTATTCCCTGCCTGTTAGGTGTTGAGGGATTGATAGCAGATGAGCTCCGTTTCTTAGGCGCGGAGAATGTAGCCGCAGAAAACGGCAGAGTTCTTTTCTCCGGTGATGAGAATATGTTGGCAAGAGTCAATATATGCTCTCACTTTGCTGAGCGTGTACAGATTCTTATGGGTTCGTTCGAAGCAACCACGTTCGAAGAGCTTTTTCAGGGAGTTAAAAATCTTCCCTGGGAGCAATGGATAGGTAAGGCGGACGCCTTCCCCGTAAAGGGATATTCATTGAAATCAAAGCTTTTCAGCGTAAGTGACTGTCAGGCTATCATCAAAAAAGCTGTTGTTGAAAGATTGAAGACAAAGTACGGTGTTTCCTGGTTCGATGAAACAGGTCCCGTTCACCAGATTCAGTTCTCTATTATGAATGACAAGGCAACACTTCTCATTGATACAACAGGTGCAGGTCTTCATAAAAGGGGATATAGACTGTCACAGAACGGTGCTCCCATTAAGGAAACACTTGCTGCATCACTTTGTGCACTTGCAAAATTAAGACATTATCACACTCTGTATGACCCTATGTGCGGTAGCGGAACACTCCTTATTGAGGGTGCGCTCTATGCTCACAATATTGCTCCCGGACTTAACCGCCACTTCGCGGCAGAAAGGTTTGATGTTCTTCCCAAAAATATATGGAAGGAAGAAATCGAAAGGGCAAAGAGTCTTGAAAAGGTTGATACCGATTTCGTGGGCTATGGCTCAGACATTGATCCACAGGCAATTAAGATTGCAACAGAAAATGCTTCGCGTCTGCCAATCGGCAAAAAGCTGCACTTTGAAAAAAGAGATATCAAGGATTTCAAGAAGTACAGTGAGCGTGGTACGGTTATCTGTAATCCGCCCTATGGTGAGCGACTTCTCGACCTGCAGGAGGCAGAGGACATTTACCGTCAGATGGGCAGAGTTTTCGACAGACAGCACGGTTGGAGCTATTATGTAATTACACCTGATGAGGAGTTTGAAAACTGCTTCGGCAGAAAAGCGGATAAACAGAGAAAGCTGTACAACGGTATGATTAAGTGCCGACTTTATATGTACTTCAAATAAGAGGTAATATTATGAAACATCTTTTTATTATTAATCCTAACTGCGGTAAAGGTATTTCCCACGAGCGTTGTGCCACAGGTATTGTGGAAGCAATGGAAGAAATGGGCATTACAGATTATGAAATTCACGTTACCGAGGGTGCAGGTGACGGCTACAGCTATGCAAAAGCTCAGGTTGATAAGGGAGATCACATCAGAGTATATGCCTGTGGCGGTGACGGAACTCTGTGGGAGATTGTGAACGCCTGTGCCTGTAAAGAAAATGCCGAGGTTGCCGCATTCCCCTTGGGTAGCGGAAACGACTTTATCAGAATCTTCGGCAATAAAAAGGACCTGCGTGATGTGAAGGACCACATCAACGGTACTGTTATGGACTTTGACCTTATCAAGTGCGGTGATGAATATGCCATAAACCAATGCTCAATGGGTCTCGATGCTGAGGTTTGTGCACGTCAGGCAAAGGTAAAAAAATGGCCCTTTGTTAAGGGCGATGTGGCATATACAATTGCGGTGCTTTTACAGTTCCTCGGTAAAATGCGCAGAGAATATACAGTAAAAATTGATGATGACGAGCCATTTACAACGGATATTTTATTCTGCCTTGGCGCAAACTCCCGTTGGTACGGCGGAGGCTATTTTGCCGCACCAAAGGCACTTACCTATGACGGACTTCTTGACTTCGTTGTTGTTAAGTTTGATTGCTCAAGGCTTGGCTTGTTGCCTCTTATAAATCAATATAAAAAGGGCGAGCATCTTACCTGGGACAGAACAGTTTATAAAAGAGGTAAAAAGGTGACAATCTCCTGCCAGGAGGAAGCGGCAGTAAATGTTGACGGTGAGGTCCGTTTCGCAAAGGAAACTTCCTTCGAAATTGTTGAAAAGGGAATTAAGTTTGTAGTTCCCGCTTGCTCCGACTTTATTGAAAGAGTTAAAAATGATAATGTGTAACACAAAACCTCTCACACCTTGGTGTGAGAGGTTTTTTCAATTATAAATTTATCATTTAAAATTTAAAATTATTCACAGCACGGGTCTGCTTTCTTGGGTTTTGCAGGGGCGGGTTTACCCTGGTCTGTTGCGTCACCGAGACCTGTTGCTTCACTGAACATTACGTCCTTCTTTGTTGCTTCAACAACGTCGGTGGGCACAATAATCTTTGCAGCCTGACCGTTTGCCATTCTTACGAGAGCCTCGTAACGCTTAAGCTCAATAACCGCCTGAGTGGGGTTAGCCTCTGCAATGGCGCGGATACCGTCTGCTTCTGCCTGCTTTGCAAGAAGGAGTGCTTTTGCTTCACCTTCTGCACGTGCAATACGGGCATCTCTTTCACCCTCTGCGGCAAGAACAAGGGCCTGCTTGTCACCCTCTGCGCGAGTGATAGCGGCTGCCTTGTGACCCTCTGCCTGTAACAAGGTCTCACGGCGGTCACGCTCTGCCTTCATCTGCTTTTCCATTGCCTGCTGAATTTCCTTGGGGGGAATAATATTCTTAAGCTCAACACGTGTAACCTTAATACCCCACTGGTCAGTAGCATCGTCAAGGATAGATGTCATTTTACCGTTGATGGTATCACGTGATGTGAGTGTAGCATCAAGCTCCAATTCACCAACAATGTTACGGAGAGTTGTTGCAGTAAGATTTTCAAGTGCACTTATGGGGTTGACAACACCGTAAGAGTAAAGCTTTGCATCAAAAATCTTGAAGAAAACAACTGTGTCAATCTGCATTGTAACGTTATCCTTTGTGATAACGGGCTGGGGAGGGGAGTCAATAACCTGTTCCTTGAGAGTGATTTTCTTTGCAATTCTCTCAATAATCGGTATTTTAACGTGAATACCGGCACCCCAGGTGCGCTTGTATTTACCAAGAAACTCAATAACGTACTCGTGCGCCTGAGGCACAATCCGCACGTTAGCCACAACGAGCGCCAGTAAAATAGCTACCACAACAATAATTACATATTCCATAAATAAACCTCCTTTGTTTATTTTATGATATTATTCTACAATATATAACAGCGTATTGTCAATAAAAAGCACCGCAACTTGGTTGCGGTGCAAATTATTTTATTAGTCTCTTTTACCTCTGTTGAAGTTTCTTCTGGGACGGCGCTCTCTCTGAGGCTCGTCGTCGTTTTCCGGCACAAGACCCTCAACCTCGATAAGAGCATCACGACGTGAAAGATTGATTCTGCCCTGGTCGTCGATTTCAGTTACCTTAACCATAATCTGGTCGCCAACGTTTACGCAATCCTCAACCTTTTCTGTTCTCTTGACATCAAGCTTGGAGATGTGAACAAGACCTTCCTTGCCGGGAGCAATCTCAACGAATGCACCGAATGACATAAGTCTTGTAACAACACCGTTGTAGATAGCACCGATTTCGGGGTCATTTGCGATTGTGTTGATGATATCAAGTGCGCGGTTTGCATCATTGATGTCGATTGCAGTAACAAAGATTGTACCGTCTTCCTCAACATCAACCTTACAGTTGCACTCTGCGCAGATTTTCTGGATAACCTTGCCCTGCTTACCGATAACGTCGCCAATCTTTTCAACGTCAATCTTTGTTGTAAGGAGCTTGGGAGCATAAGCTGAAAGCTCTTTTCTGGGCTCGGAGATTACGGGGTTCATAATCTCGTCAAGGATATACATACGTGCTTTATAGGTTTTCTCAAATGCCTCTTTGATGATTTCGGGTGTAAGACCATGTACCTTAAGGTCCATCTGGATAGCTGTGATACCGTTCTTTGTACCTGCTACCTTAAAGTCCATATCGCCGAAGAAGTCCTCGAGACCCTGGATATCAACCATTGTCATAAAGCGGTCGCCTTCGGAAATAAGACCGCAGGAAATACCTGCAACGGGAGCCTTGATGGGAACACCGGCTGCCATAAGTGAAAGTGTAGAGCCACAAACTGAGCCCTGTGATGTTGAGCCGTTTGAAGAAAGAACCTCAGATACAACACGGATTGTGTAGGGGAACTCCTCCATTGAGGGGATAACGGGGAGAAGAGCTCTCTCAGCAAGTGCACCGTGACCGATTTCACGTCTGCCGGGGCCACGTGAGGGCTTTGTTTCACCAACTGAGTATGAGGGGAAGTTGTAGTGATGGATATATCTCTTCTCAACGTCCTCGTCGATACCGTCAAGCATCTGTGCATCACGTGCAGTACCAAGTGTTGTGATTGAAAGCACCTGAGTCTGACCACGTGTGAACATACCTGAGCCGTGTACTCTTGAAAGAAGGTCGATTTCTGCGTTAAGAGGACGGATTTCATCAATACCACGACCGTCTACACGCTTGCCTTCATCAAGGAGCCAACGACGAACAATAAATTTCTGAAGCTTGTAAAGACAATCCTCAATCTTGTCTGCCTCGTCAGCAAACTTCTCATCAAACTCTGCGTGAACAGCATCATAGATGGGCTTGAGTCTTTCGTCACGGATTCTCTTGTCGTCTGTGTCAAGAGCAGCCTTAACGTCATCAATAGCAAAAGCCTTGATAGCTTCGTAAAGCTCCTCTGAGGGGTCGTTTGATTCAAAAGCAACCTTCTCCTTGCCGATTTGGGCAACGATTGACTTTATGAACTCAACAATCTTTTTGTTCTCCTCGTGAGCGAACATAATACCGTCAAACATAACCTCGTTTGAGATTTCGTTTGCACCTGCTTCAATCATAGCAACAAGGCTGTCTGTAGAAGCAACGGTAACTGTCATTTCTGTTTTTGCTCTCTGCTCGAGAGTGGGGTTGATTACGTACTCACCGTCAACAAGACCGAGTGAAACGCTTGATACGGGACCGTCCCAGGGAATGTCGGAGATTGCGATTGCTGTTGAAACGCCCCAGAGAGCAGCAATCTCGGGTGAACAGTCGGGGTCAACTGACATAACTGTTGCAACAACTGAAACGTCGTTTCTCATATCCTTGGGGAAGAGGGGGCGGATGGGTCTGTCGATAACACGTGATGTGAGAACAGCCTTTTCAGATGCTTTACCCTCACGACGGCCGAATGAGCCGGGGATTCTGCCTACTGCGTAAAGCTTCTCCTCAAAGTCAACTGAAAGGGGGAAGAAGTCAACGCCTTCACGGGGCTTGGGAGCCATTGTAGCTGTACAAAGAACTTCTGTTTCGCCATAGCGAACAATACAAGCACCGTTTGCAAGCTGTGCCATTTTGCCGGTCTCAATAACTAACTTCCTGCCGGCAACTTCTGTTTCAAATGTTTTGAAATCTTTGAAAAACATACTTTTACCTCTCTTTTATTATTTCCTATTATTTCCGTTTCCTGTGGATTAGCAACAAAGAAAAACACAAAAATTATTTTGCACTTTTCTTTATCGCTAAACCCCCAAATAACGGATTTTTAACTGAAAAAACCGTTTTTAAAAACGGCTAACGGGACAAACGGTTAACCGTTTGTCCCGAATTGAGCAATTATTTACGAAGACCAAGTCTTGCGATGATTGAACGGTAACGCTCAATGTCTGTCTTCTGAAGGTATGCAAGAAGGTTTCTTCTGTGACCTACCATTTTGAGAAGACCGCGACGTGAGTGGTGGTCCTTCATATTGTTCTTAAGATGTGCGTTAAGGTCGTTGATTCTCTTTGTGAGAACAGCGATCTGAACCTCGGGAGAACCTGTGTCGCCCTCGTGTGTAGCATATTCTGCAATAATTGCCTGCTTTTCTGCCTGTGTCATTTTTTTCACCTCATTATATTATTCCCAAACAACCCAGAAAACGGTAGGTGAGTGCTCTGAAAAATGAGCTTACTCCGCACTCCGAGTCATAAGGCTTGAGTATTATATCATAAGAAAGTGGATTTGTAAAGAGTAAATTTTACTTTCCTGCTTTCTTAGAATACTTTAATTTGTATATTACTCTCATAAGGTTTGCATCAAGAGCGCTGATGGGCTTAACGCCTGCATAAAGCTCTGCACCGACAGCGGTTTTGCAACCCTTTTCCATAACAAGCTCAACAGCCTCAGCATCATATTCGCTGCCTGCAACACAAACTGCACCGTTGTCCTTGATAAGTACAGCGTTGTTTTTGCCGAGAGCCTTTGCAACCTTTTTGCTTGTTTTGAGTGTGTCGTTAGGGTTGAAAATTGCAGTTTTAATCTTGGGACCGCAAAGCTGTGCAAGGTCGTCAAGGAGGGGCTTCATTGTTTTACCCTTTCTTGACATTGCAACAACGTTCTCTTCCTTGGTGTGGCGGATGTAGTTAACATCCTTTCTCTTTTTGTAAATTGCCCAGTGCATATCTGCGCTGTCGGGGATTTCGCCACCGCCAACCTGAGCACCGCTCTTAAGGTCGATGATTGCGGCACGTTTGCCCTTTTCACCAACAAAGAGGTAGTTTCCTTTTCTTGAACTGTCGCAGGGAGCAAATTCATTTGCTGCTCTGTACTTGTCGCCTGATTTGATAACATCTGTAACGTAATCAACAACACCTGTGAAGGTCTCAACAGCCTTGCCTGAAATGTCACAACAACGCTCAATGATGAACTGCTCGCAAACGTCCTCAAGTGCATTGGCAACTGCAAAGGCATCCTCATAGCTTGTGCCCATACATACTGCACCGTGGTGTTTCATAATAACAGCCTTTGACTCAGAGCGCTTAACAGCACCGATAACACCCTCGCGGAGCTTAGGCTGACCGGGAAGACCGTAGCTTGCGCAGGGAACATCCTTGCCGATAAGCTCTGCGTAGTCAGCAGGTACACGGTTGATGTCTATACCGAGTGTGCTTACAACAGATGCATTTTTCTGATGTGTGTGAATAACAAAGTTCATATCAGGACGAAGCTCGTAGCAGGATGCGTGAATACCCTTCTCTGATGAGGGCTTAACGTCGCCGTCATAGCTGAGATCAGCAATGTTTACGAGGACAATATCGTCGGGAGTGAGTGTATCATAAGCCTTGCCGCTGGGGGTGATAACAAAGCTCTTATCGTCAATACGACAGCTGATGTTACCCCATGTACGAACAATAAGACCTGCTTTTAAAAGGTCGTGACCTGCTTTGATAACTATTTCTTTTGCTTCTAAAATATCCATAGTATTAAAATCCTTTCGTTTGATTTTAATGGTGTAAAAATGCCACGGTATGTGCCGTGGCATTTTGTTTTAAAGAATTAGCCTTCCTTAACTGCAACGTTTTCGAATACTCTGTCAAATCTTGTGAGAGCTTCGTCGATGAGCTCAGGAGTGTAGCAAGCGTTTGTATAGAGACGGCTGCCTGCAAGAGTAACAAGACCCTCTGCCATGTAAGCAGCGCCCATATACTGCATCTCTTTCTTTCTTTCGCTTGTAGCGGAGATAACACCGGGAATTGACCAGGGCTTGCACCAGTCGATTGAGTAGTGCATTGTACCAACTGTTTCGAGATGGCAAACAGAACCCTCGTTCCAAGCAACGAAAGGAAGATTGTGCTTGGCAATAAGTCCCTGAAGACCCTTTGTGAGTCTGTCACCCATTTCGCCTGCCTTCTGGCATGCATTCTGCTTGTCGATTTCTTCAAGTGTGAAGTAACCTGCACAACATGAAAGGGGATTAGCAGTCATTGTACCGCCTGTAAATGCCTTTTTGATTTTCATACCGGAATCATCAAGACCTGCACCAAGGTACTTCATATATTCCTTCTTACCGCCTACGCCGCCTGCACCGGGATAACCACCGGCAATAACCTTACCGAAGATTGTAAGGTCGGGAGAAACACCGTAGTAGCCCTGAGCACCTGCCATACCGATACGGAAGCCTGTAACAACCTCATCAAATACAAGAAGTGCACCGTATTTACGGCAAAGTCTTTCAACACCCTTGTTGAAGTCGTAGGGAACGGGAGTTGTACCGCTTTCGGGACCGATGGGCTCAATGAAAACAGCAGCTGTACCGCCACGGAAAAGGTTTGCACGGAGCTTTCTCTCAAGGTCGTCAAGGTCGCCGGGGAAGAACTCCTGTGTATGCTTGAAGAGGTAAAGCGGAACACCGCTTGCCTGTGTGAATTTTGAACCGGGAACACGGATACCATAACCTAACTGATCTGACCAGCCGTGGTATGCACCGCCCATTTTGATGATGTTCTTTTTGCCGGTTGCAAGACGAGCAACACGGACAGCTGTCATACAAGCCTCTGTACCTGAGCCCTGCATACGGAACATATCAACAGTTTCAACGCTGTCAGAGATTTTCTTTGCAAGCTTATATTCAAACTCGTGGAAAAGACCTGTTGAGGGACCGCAGGTGTTAAGAAGGTCAATAACCTGGTCTCTTACAACCTTGGGGTTGGAGCCTAAAACTGTGGGGCCACCTGCCTGAAGGAAGTCGAAATACTCGTTGCCGTCAATGTCGTAAAGCTTCATGCCCTCTGCCTTGGTAAATACGAGAGGGAAGGGATAGTTGAAAGCAAGGTTGTGCTGAACACCGCCGGGGATAACCTGCTTTGCTTCTGCAATCATTTCTTTACTCTTGGCACATTTCTTATCGTAATACTCTTCCTCGTATTTCTTAAGAACGTCCGGTTTGATTGTGTGAATCGGTTGTTTGATGAGTTCATCAAGCTGTCTGTTTATGGCAGCAGCGTCATGGTACTCACTGATAGCAAATCTTGTATCCATTTGTAATTCCTCCTTGGGTGAATTTGTATTCACTCACATTATACCCATACATTATATATTTGTCAAGTGAAAACCTTGTCATAACGAAAATAGTGTGGAAGTTTAACAAAAAATTAACACTTGTTTTATGCACTATTTACGCGAATTTTAGACATTTTTGAACAATTTGCTGTTGTGTACACAAATACAGAGAAAATCAACAAAATAAATGAAAAATAAAAAAGATTGTTTGTTGACATTGCACCATTCTTTTGGTAGAATAAAATAGACTTACAATCGAAGTTACTATGATGAAATTAAAAGGAGGATGTTTGTTTTGCAAAATTTAATGGATTCAAAAACACTTGCGTACATAAATATGTATGCTATTCTCGGCACTCTGGAGAATCTTTGTGAGATTGTTCCCGAAGCATCCGAGCTCCTTCAGGGTCAGAAGCCTATATCAATCGGCCTTGAAGTAAAAGGCGGCCCTGCAGCTACACTTTATTTCAAAAACGGTAAATGCCGTATGGAGCAGGGCGTAGGTGCTTGTGACGTTAAGCTTCCTTTCTCAAGCTGTGAGAAGTTCAACGGGCTTATTGACGGCACAGTAACACCAATTCCCTCAAAGGGCTTTCTGCATATCGGCTTTTTGCTTAAAAAGTTTACAGCCCTTACCGATATACTTACAAAGTATATGAGAGCTTCTGAGGAGGATCTTAAGGACCCTGTTTTCTTTGAGAGAAGCACAACGCTTATGCTTTATACAATCGGTGTTGCTATTGCACAGATCGGTAATAACGATGAGATTGGTAAATTCAGCGCAAAGGCTATTGAAGACGGCAGTGTGCTTATCGGTATCAAGAACGGTCCTGCTGTTGAGCTTGTTTGTAAGGATCACCGCCTTATCACACTTAAAAAGGCGCCTGAGAAATATCGTTCGGCAATGGTTTTTGAATCAATCGAAACAGCACGCGCGCTTTTCGACGGAAAGGTTAACGCTCTTACCTGCATCGGTACAGGCAAAATTGAAATGCACGGTCTTGTAAGTATGCTTGATAATGTAAACCGCATACTTGACAGAGTTGCATTATATATAGGATAAGGAGGTAGCGAAATGAGTAAGAAATTTCCTTTATATAAAAACACAAATTCAGACCAGTGGTATGACAGAGCTACCAAGGTTATCCCCTCAGGTGTTTACGGTCACTTAGGTCCTGCTGAGGGTCAGTTCATCCCCGTAAACAGATGGCCCCGTTTCTCCGAGAAGGCACAGGGCACATATTTCTGGGATGTTGACGGCAACAAGTATATTGACTATATGTGTGCTTACGGTCCCAATATCCTCGGCTATTGTGATGAGGATGTTGATGCTGCCGCTATTGAGCAGATTAAATTAGGTAACTGTACAACATCTCCCTCGAAGATTATGGTTGAGTGCGCAGAGCTCCTTGTTGACACAGTTGCAAGTGCAGACTGGGCATTCTTTGCAAAGAACGGTAACGATGCTACACAGGGTGCTATCCTTACAGCACGTGCACATACACACAAGAAGAAGCTTATCTTCTTCAACAA
Source organism: Acutalibacteraceae bacterium (assembly GCA_045532945.1). Classification (GTDB taxonomy): domain Bacteria; phylum Bacillota; class Clostridia; order Oscillospirales; family Acutalibacteraceae; genus DTU089. The sequence continues at coordinate 1,319 of JAZSGZ010000040.1, read as the reverse complement.
CTTCTATCACGGTGTATCTCCTATGGTGCAGAAGATTGACTACCCCGGTGTTACACCCGAGGACGTAGCCAACAACCTTTATGCACGTTGGAACGATATTGAAGGTCTTAAGCAGATTATTGCGGAGAATGAGGGCGAAATTGCAGCTCTTATTGCACAGCCCTATAACCACGGTAACTTCCTCGATAACTACTTCCCCGATGCCGGCTTCTGGAAAGAGGTTCGTGAGCTTTGCACAAAGCACGGTATTGTTCTTATTGTTGACGACGTTCGTTGCGGCTTCCGTCTTGACCTTGCAGGTAGTGACCACTTCTTCGGCTTTGAGGCAGACATCATCTGCTTCTGTAAAGCACTTGCAAACGGCTATAATATGTCTGCTTTCTGCGGTAAGGAATTCCTTAAGAATGCGGCATCAAGCCTTTCATACACGGGCTCTTACTGGATGAGTGCAGTTCCCTTTGCTGCTTGTATTGCTTGTATCAACAAGCTTAAGGCAATTGATGCTCCCAAGCTCTTCCATCAGATGGGTACAGAGCTCACAGATGGTCTTAAGGCCGCCGGTGCAGAGCACGGCTTTGACCTCGTTGTTTCCGGTGCACCTGCATTGTTCTACCTGAGAATTGCAAATGATGATTCACTTCTTCTCCATCAGGATTGGATTGCAGAGTGTGTAAACCGCGGTGTATTCTTCGCATCACACCACAACCACTTCATCAACGCTGCTCTCACTCACGAGGATATCAACAGAACAATTGAAATTGCAGAGGATGCTTTCAAGGCTGTTAAAAAGCTTCATCCCGAACAGTTTTAAACAAATTAACTGATGTTTGTCAGTAAAAATAACTAATAGGAGGAATAAAAATGGCACTTTCAAAACAGGAGTGGCTTGCTCTTGAAAAGAAAGCAAATGAGCTCCGTAACCTTTGCCTTGATACAACATACTGGGCAGGTAGCGGCCATATTGGCGGCGGTATGAGCGTTATGGATATTATGACAGTGTGCTACCATAAATATATGCACATTAAGGTTGAGGAACCAAACTGGGAGGATCGCGACCGCTTCATTCTCAGTAAGGGCCATGCAGGTATTGCTTATGCACCCGTTCTTTGCGACCTTGGTTTTAACGACAAGGAAATGCTTAAAACCTTTAACCTTTCAGGTTCTAAGATGGGTATGCACCTTGACTCAAACAAGGTTGTTGGTGTAGATGCATCAACAGGCTCACTTGGTCATGGTCTTTCAATCGGTGTTGGTACAGCACTTGCTGCAAGACTTCTAAAGAAGGATTATAAGACATTTGTTGTTCTCGGTGACGGTGA